>JAKFFA010000104.1:0-10449 GCA_036675455.1 Gemmatimonadaceae bacterium
AGGGAGGCCAGCGGAGGGCTCGCGTTAGCGCGCCCGTTGGCGCGTAGCGAGAGACAGCCGCGCAGCGGCTGGCTCGAAGCGTGTAAGCGCCGTAGGGCGCGCGGTGCGAGCCCTCCGCTGGCCGACCCGCAGCACGATCCCAAAAAGCGCGCAGAACGAAAGCCGGCCGAGCGCAAGCACGCCGAAATCAGGCCGCCGACCGATCCCCCGCAATCCGATCCAGATCCTCGAGCCCGACCAAGACCTCGCGCGGCTTCGAACCATCCGGCGGCCCAAGCACGCCCGCCGCATGCAGCTGGTCGATGATCCGCGCGGCGCGCCCATACCCCACCTTGAGCCGCCGCTGCAGCAATGAAGTACTCCCCCCCTGATGCTGCACGCACACCTCCGCCGCCTCGCGGAACAGCTTGTCGCGGTCCGAGGGTTCCTCCGACGCGTCGTCCCCGCTGTGCGACTCCAGCGCCTCGCGCGTGCGCACCGTCTCCAGGATGTCGCCCTCGGCGCCGTGCTCGTCGATGTGGATCAAGCCCTGTGCCTCCATCGCCGCCTTGCGCGCTTCCTTGCGCTCCTTGTACCACGTCATCAGGCGCTCCGTGTCCTCGTTCGACATGTACGCGCCCTGCAGACGGCTCGGCTCACTCTTGCCCGGCGGGATGAACAGCATGTCACCGTTGCCCAGCAGGCTCTCGGCGCCCATGCCGTCGATGATCGTGCGGCTGTCGATCTGGCTCGCCACGCGGAACGCGATCCGGCTCGGGAAGTTCGCCTTGATCAGGCCCGTGATCACGTTCACGCTCGGACGCTGCGTCGCGAGGATCAGGTGGATGCCGATCGCGCGCGCCTTCTGCGCGAGCATCGCCAGCGGCGTCTCCACTTCGGCCGCCACCGTCATCATGAGGTCCGCCAGCTCGTCGATGATCACGACGATGTACGGCAGCACGCCATCGGTGTACGGCCGCTCTTCCAGCCCCGCGTGCGGATCCTTCGGCCGCTTGAGCTCGACGCCGTCGCGCACCTTGGCGTTGAAGTCCTGGATGTTGCGCGCGCCGTTCTTGGCCAGCAGCGTGTAGCGTTCCTGCATCTCCAGCACGGCCCACTTGAGCACGTACGCCGCGTCGCGATTGTCCGTGACCACGCGATGCCGCAGGTGCGGCAGCACGTTGTACACGCTGAGCTCGACCATCTTCGGGTCGACCATGAGGAAGCGCAGCGTCTTGGGCGTGTGGCGGTAGATCAACGACGTGATGATCGTGTTCACGCAGACCGACTTACCGCTGCCCGTGGCGCCCGCGATCAGCAGGTGCGGCATCTTGGCGAGGTCGGCAATGACGGGACTGCCTTCCAAATCCTTGCCCAGCGCGATTGGCAACGCCATCGGCCGCGTCTGGTAATCGCGGCTCTCGATCATGTCCCGGAACGCCACCATCTCGGGCTCGGGGTTCGGCACCTCGACGCCCACCGCGCCCTTGCCCGGGATCGGCGCCACCACGCGGATGCTCGCCGCGCGCATCGCGAGTGCGAGGTCGTTGGCGAGGTTCGCGAACTGGCGCACCTTCACGCCGGGCGCGGGCTCGATCTCGTACTGCGTCACCGTCGGCCCGCTCGTGCGGCCCGTGAGCGTGCCATCCACCTTGAACGTGCGCAGCGATTCCATGAGCTTCTCGCCCATCGCGTCGAGCTGCGCGCGGCCGGCCTCGCGGTCGCGTTCAACCGCCGGCGCGAGCAAGTCGGCCGTCGGTAGCTCCGACTCGTCCTCGACCGTGATCACGGGCAGGCGCGCTTCGGCATCCGCATCTTCATCCAGTGGCAGCGAGCCCTGCGCGCGATCGCGCGACGCCTTCACGCGCGCGGCGCGTGACCCCGGTGGCGACGACGCGATCCCACGCGCGGCGGTACGCGCGTCGAACGCGACGCCATCGCGCTCAGACGCATTGCCAGCGTCGCCTTCGCCGTTCGCAAGCGATGCATCCATTGCCGGCATGTCGGCCGCATCCGGCTCAAGCTGCTCGGCCCGCGTGAGCGCATCGGGGGTGCGACCGCGCGCGAGTTGCTTGCTGCCCGAGATCGCCGCGCGTACGGGATTCCATCCCACCGTGACCGCGAACAGCGCGCTGACGGCGATCGCGACGATGAACCACGCGCCGCCGCTGCCCACGACTTCGACCACATAGAACGCCGAGAACGAACCCCACAGGCCGCTGAGCGGATCGGGCGCGCCGGGCGGCATCGCGCCGGCGCGGGCGAGTCCCACGGCGACGGGCACGATGACCGCGAGGCCGAGCGTGAGGAAGAAGAAGCGCCGGTCGTCGCGGTCCGGTACCTGCCCGAGCAGCCGCAGGCCGTATGCGGCCGGTACGAGCGGGATGATCGCCGCCGTGACGCCGCCAAGCAGGCCGAGGATGCTCCAGCGCAGGCAACCACCCACGGGGCCGAAGGGCCCTCCCGCGACCGCGCAGCCCTCGTCGGGACCGGGCGTGCGTCCGAACAACAACGCGCCGGCGATGAAGAGCGCACCCACGAGCAGCGTGATGCCCGCGATCTCGCGGCGCAGATGGATGCGGCGCGCCTCGCGCGCGACCTGCTCGGGTGTCGGCACCGGTGCCTCGCCACCGCGCGGCCCGTCCTTACGCGCGGGGCCCGACGATGCATCGTCGGCCTTGGGACGCCGCGCGCGTGTGCGCCGCGGCGACGGGGCCAACGGGGAATCGAGCATCAGCGGATCGTCTTGCGGGGGCTTCCGAGCCATTGGCCTTCTCTGGTGCGTGCTTTTTGCGTGCTAACGGGGACAGTACAAGGACGATTCGGGAGACGTTCGGGAAACCCGGTACTGCGGTGCGAGGCGCCCTACGGAATCCTCGCATCGCCGTGCGCATCGCCGTACAGCTTAAGGCGTCAGGGTCGGCCGAAAGATGGCGACAGTCGTGAGCCGCATGAGGTCTGCCTCAACAATGAAGTCATTGAGGTCCACGTTGGGCTGCGGCAGTTCGACCCACTCGCCGCTCGCGTCCACGCCGAAGAGACGCAGTTGGTCGCGTTCGGCGGCTGGGATTTCGGTCGGCACGAAGGAGACGCCCGTCGTCATCGGCTCCGCGAACTGGGTGCCAAGCGGGCCGATTTCCACGACAGTACCCGGGATGATGCGCTCGTTGGCGGGCCAAGTCACGGCCTCACGCACGTGTACCACGGTGCCGCCGGGCGCCGAGCCGACGCGGATCGCCAGGTGCAGCTTGCCACCCAGCAGTGTGACGAAGCGCGTGTTGCCCTGCCCCGGCACGGTGGTGCCCTCGCGCACAGACAGCGGGAGCACGCCGGTGACGCCGTCGCTCGTTGCACGTATGTCGACGCTGCCCAGCGCGTGCGTATCGACACGGCCATCGCCATCAACGGTGGCAATGTCGGTCGCGAGCGACGACCAGGCGATGTCACGATCCGGGAGCGGCTCGTCGCCCGGTCCCAGCGCCGCCGCGTCGAGCTGGATCGTGCGATCGATGAGCACCACGTTGTCCGCCGGCGCGCCGGTGATCGCCACCCGGAACACAGGGATCAGCGGCTCCGTCGGCGGGTCGGTCGTGCATGCGCCCACGAGCACGAGTGCGCCCACACGCACGAGTGCGCCCACAACGGGTCTCCATCGCCTCATGGCTTGCGCCCCAACACCCGGCGCCATGAGATCTCCGCGCTCACGCTCGACACTTCTTGCTCGGCGCGATACACGCTGAAGCGCTCGAATCGATAGCCGACCGCCAGATCGATCGGCCAATACGGAAACGACCACCGCAGCCCGGTCTCGCCGTCCCAACCCGACATGGCGTCGTCACCGTCGCCGCCGCCCGACATCGGGACGTAACGGCTCACGCGCAGCTCGAGCGACAGCGGCGAGCCGCCCACCGAGGCGCTGGCGCGCAGGCCGGGTCGCGCGAAGGTCATCTGTTTCCCGTGTGCGAGGCCGGTGGCCGGCTCGTAACCGGTTCGCCAACCGAGTCCCAACTCGGGTGCGAGGCCGACGCCGAGTCCCCAGTCATACGTGGCCGTGAGGTCGCCGAACGAGAGGTCGTCGCCACCGAGCGTGGACTGCTGCACGCGCAACGCGACGCCATAGCGCGCGCGCGGAAAATGGTACGACGCGTCGAGCCCACGCAGGGCCACGTCGCGCTCGGGGACCACCGTGCCGGTGCGCGCCATGCGCACGCTCGCGGACTGCACGAGCACACCGATGCGCACGCGGCCGAAGGCCGTGGAGTCGACCGGCGTTTGCGCGCGCGCTCGCAAAGGCGCCATGACGAAAAGGCCAAGCAGCACCAAGAGCGTACGATGCGCGGCGCGCCTCATCGCCCGGCCTCCGGCTGCGCGTTGATACTGACCTCGACCCGGTAGCGCCGCAGCTGCGCGCGGTTGCGCGCGATGACGGCGTCCAGCGCCTGCTGGTGCCTGGTACGCAGCGTGGCATTCGCAACGGCGTTCTTCGGCAACGGCGCGCCCTTCTGCTTCCACAGCACGGCGGTGACACCGACGAGCATGGCCGCGCTCACGGCATAGGCACGCGCGTCCGTGTCAAACCGGTCGGCCAGCGCGCCGTCGGAGCGTCCCATCGACGCCACCGCCAACGTCGCGCCCGAGAATGCGAGGCCCGTGAGGATCGCGCGACGCCGCGGTACCGGCGTGAATTCCGGCAGCAGACTCGATTGGTCGAGGTCGGGTTCCGCCTCAAGTGTTGGCAGCTCACCGCGCACCGTGACCTCATGCCGCACCGTGCGCGCGGCGACCCCGGCATCGACCGCGGTCATCTCCAGCACATAGGTGCCGGGCGCGAGGATCACGCGGCGGCCGTCGTGCGCCGGGATGGTGAACACGGCGCTGTCGCCCGTGGCCGTATCGGCGTGCACCGTCTTGTCGGTCGCGCGATCGACGAGATTGAGGCGGAATCGAGTGGCATGCGTGGCGATCACCGTGACGCGCGCGGGCGCGTCGCCGCCATCGGCCTGCTGTGGTTTCACTGGACGCAGCGCGACGCCGAGCGTGCGGGCGCGCGATCGATCGAGCAGCGAATCCAGGCCGCGCCAGCGCATGGCCGGATCGTAGCGCGCGTCGGGCTGCAACTGCACGGCCGCCTCGAGGTGCCGCATCGCTGAATCGCCGTTCTGCAGATCCGGATCTTCGGGGAAGAACGCCGCCGCCATGAGCAGCCGCCAGCGCACGCGGTGCGCCGTCGACATCGCCGTCGCCGAGATCGCCAAGGACTGGCCGCGCCGGATCGCCTCCCCGTACTTGAGGTCGTTGATGTCCGCCGCGACACGGTCGAGCAGCACATCGACATTCGACTCAGCGCTGCGCTGCGCCCCGACCGCGAGCGGCAGCAGCGAGAGCAGCGCGCAGAGCAGGCGGTGACTCTTCCAGAGCGCCGTCAACACGACGGCGCGCGGAAGCCGACGGTGAGCGTGTCGCCGGGCTGGACGGTGACGGTCGTGTCCCAAGGCGCGCACTGGTCGAGCTTGATCTGCAGTCGCACACGGCCGGACGGGACGCTCAAGGTCTGGATGCCGCGCTCGCCGATATTGCGTGGCGGCTCGTTCGCGACGTAGAGCATGGCGAGCGGCAGGCGGCTGCCGATGCGCACGACGCCGGGCGCACCGGTGGACACGCCCGAAGAACTGGTTCCCGACGGCGCGGTCTCACGCGAGCGGGGCTGCACGGGCGGCGGCGTGTTTGCGGGGACGCGAGTGTCTCGCGATGCGGTGCGCGTGTCGGTCGTGGCGCCGCGACGCTGGTCGGGTGCGTCGGGGTTGGCGGTCGGTACGCTGGCGTTGCTGGTGGCAAGCTCGGTGGCACCCGCGGGCGGCGTGGTGAACGTACCGTCCGACCAGATGCTGCTCATGCCGAGCACGACGATCGTGCCGATGGTCGCGATCACGCCGATGCCGAACGTCATGCGCGAGGACCACGAATTCGTCCAGATCGGCGTGCGGCGACGGCGCGACGGCGCGACCGCGATCGGCGAGCGCGACGCCGTCTCGATGATCTCCGTCGCGACGCCGGATTCCCCGCTGCGGCCCGCGGCGCGCAGTGTGGCGACGGCATCCGCCACGGTCGGGAAGCGCAGCGCGGGCTCCTTGGAGAGCATGCGCATGACGCAGTCCTCGACGGCCTGCGGCAGGTCGGGCCGGAACTGGCGCAGCGGCGGGATCGGGTCGAACAGGTGGCCGCGCATGACTTCGCCGATCGTCTCGCCGGGGAACGGCGCGCCGCCCGTCAGCAACTCGAACGCGACCACGCCGAGCGCGTACTGGTCGGACGCGCTCCCGATGAGCCCGCCGTTGAAGTACTCGGGGCTCATGTAATGCGGCGTGCCGAACACGTGGCCCGACAACGTGAGGCGGTCGCCCTCGTCGAGCTTCGCGATGCCGAAGTCCGTGACGACGAGCCAGTCGTCCTGGTCGAGCATGATGTTCGCCGGCTTGACATCGCGATGGATGACGCCGCGGCGGTGCGCGTAGTGCAGCGCCTGGCCCACGTCGGAGATGATGCTCTCGACGCGGCGGAACGTCTGTGCGCCCTCCTCCTTGAGGAGGTCGTGGATCGAGCGTCCCTCGATGTACCGCATCACGTAGAACGCGAGTTCGGCGTCCTCGCCGACGGCGAAGATGCTGATGATGTGCGGATGGTCGAGCGCCGCGGCGACACGCGCCTCGCGGCGGAATCGCCCGAGCGCGGCGGGCGACGACATCAGCGCGGGGTTCATCACCTTGATCGCGACCTGGCGGTCGAGCGCGAGGTCGCGCGCGAGGAACACCGTCGCCATGCCGCCCTCGCCGAGCGCGGTCATCACGTCGAAACGCCCCAGCGTTGCCCGGCGGATACGCTCGAGCAAGGGGACAGCCGTGGCGGTGGGTTTGGCGGGTGCGGTCAGGGGAAGGGGTCCGATTTTTGGTAACCGTGATCACACTCTGTGGTGACGAGGCAGCGCATGGGAAGGCACGGAAAATCGCGCGCGCTGGTTCGCTCTCACGAACGCCACCGCCGCGCGCGATTGCCGTCACTTTCTCACACCTGCCTGGCCAGCGAAAGACGACTGCGTTGATGCGCCCGCGCGTCACATTTGGGCACGACCAGCAGGTCCGGCACGGAGAGCCGCGCCGCCGCCGCGACGTCCGCGGCGAATCCGTTGGCCACGAGCGTGGCCGCGTGCGGTGCGTCGCCGACGAGTCGCGCGGCGTCGCGACCCGCAGCGTCCCACCGCGCGATCGCGCGCAGGCTCGCCGCGTCGAGGGACAGTGCGTCGCGCACGCCCGCCGCGATGGCGCCCGCGCAGCCCGTGTCCTCGCTCGCCTCGACGCCTTCCGTCCCTGCTGCGACCAGCGTGATCCCCCGCCCCGCCGCGAGCGCGTCGCGCAGCTGCGCCACCACCGCGTCGACATTCACGAACGCCGCAACCAGCACCTCATGCGCGCCCCGCGCGGCCGCCAGCGCCTGCGTGCCGTTCGTCGTGGTCGTGATCACTACGCGCCCCGCGACGCGCTCGCGCGTGTACTCGCCCGGCGAGTTGCCGACATCAAACCCCGGCAACGCCCGCGTCGCGCGTTCGCCGCCGAGCACCGCGCCGGTCGCGCTCGCGCGCAACTCCGCCGCGCGCGCCGCCGCCTCCGCAGCCGAGGCGAACGCCTCCACCCAGGCCGCCCCATGCGCCAGCGCCGTCACCACCACCGTCGACCAGCGCAGCACGTCGATCACCACCACCGTGCGCCCCGCCACGGCAGCAGGATCCACATCCTGCCAGCGCACGAAGGTCCGCAGGTCAGTCACGCGAGGACGCCAGCGAGCGCGACATCCGCGTCAGCGCGCCCGTTGGCGCGTAGCGAGAGACAGCGGCGAAGCCGCTGGCTCGAAGCGTGTAAGCGCCGTAGGGCGCGCGGAGCGAGCCCTCCGCTGGCCGACCGGACCCAAGCACAAAACCCAAACCAAGCAAACTCAGCCGAACAGATCAGCGCCTTCGGTCTCGAGAAACTTGGTATGCACATCACCCGCAACAAACTTCGGATGATTCATCAAAGTCCCCAGGAACGGAATCGTCGTCGTCACGCCCTCGATGATGAACGTGTCGAGCGCCAACCGCATCTTGGCCAACGCCTCCCCCCGATCCCGCCCCTGCACGATCAACTTCGCGATCATCGAGTCATAGTACGGCGGCACCGAGTACCCCGCGTACGCATGCGTGTCCACGCGCACGCCCATGCCGCCGGGCATGTGGAACACCTCGATCTTCCCCGGACTCGGCTGGAAGTTGCGCGAGGGATCCTCCGCGTTGACACGGCACTCGATCACGTGCCCGCGCATTTCGGGCGTCTGCGTGATCGACATCTTCTCGCCCGCCGCCACGCGGATCTGCTCCTTCACCAGGTCCACGCCGGTGATCATCTCCGTCACCGGGTGCTCCACCTGGATGCGCGTGTTCATCTCCATGAAGTAGAACGAGCCGTCCTCGTCGAGCAGCATCTCGATCGTGCCCGCGCCGACGTAGTTGATCGCCTTCGCGCCCTTGACCGCGGCGTCGCCCATGCGCTTGCGCAGGTCGGGCGTCATCACCGGGCACGGCGACTCTTCGACGAGCTTCTGGTGGCGTCGCTGCACCGAACAGTCGCGCTCGCCCAGGTGCACCACGTTGCCGTGCGTGTCGCCCAGGATCTGGAACTCCACGTGGCGCGGCCGCTCGAGATACTTCTCGACGTACACCGAGCCGTTGCCGAATGCGGAGAGCGCCTCGGAGCGCGCGAGTTGGAACGAGCGCGCGAAGTCGTCGCTGTCCTGCGCGACGCGCATGCCCTTGCCGCCGCCGCCCGCCGCCGCCTTGATGATCACGGGGAAGCCCATCTGCTCGGCGAACGCCAAGGCCTCGTCCACGTCCTCGACGGGGCCCGGCGTGCCGGGCACCACGGGGACGTCGTTGGCGATCATCGCCGCGCGCGCGGCGGCCTTGTCGCCCATCGTGCGGATCTGGTCCGGCGTCGGGCCGATGAACGCGATGCGGCTCGCCGCGCACGTCTCCGCGAACTCCGCATTCTCGGCGAGGAACCCGTAGCCGGGATGGATCGCGTCAGCGCCCGTGATCTCGGCGGCCGCGATGAGGCGCGGGATGCGCAGGTACGAGTCGCGCGCCGGCGCTGGGCCGATGCACACGTCGTCGTCGGCAAAGCGCACATGCAGCGATTCGCGGTCGGCCTCGGAGTACACGGCCACCGTCTGGACGCCCAGTTCCCGACACGCGCGGATGATCCGCAGCGCAATCTCGCCGCGGTTGGCGATCAACACTTTCTTGAACACTAGTGCGCGTCCTGCTTGACCTGGCTCCAGTCGCCGTCGGAGGATCCCGCGATGCCCTGCACCTTGAGTGCGAACTCGCTGGGGCTCGTCGAGGCCTGCAACGCCGATTCGTAGGAGATGACGCCCTGCTTGTACCAGTTCATGAGCGACTGGTCGAACGACTGCATGCCGTACTGGACGGTGCCTTCCTTGATGAGGTCCGGGATCTCAAGCGACTTGGACATGTCGCGGATGTTGTCGGCGACGGCCGCGCTGTTGACGAGGATCTCGCACGCCGGGATGCGGCCCGGCTTGTCCGCGCGCGTCACGAGACGCAGGCAGACGACGGCCTGCAGCGCCGTGGAGAGCTGGAAGCGGATGTCGGCCTGCTGGTGCGGCGGATAGAACGACAGGATCCGGTTGATGGTCTGCGACGCGTCCATCGTGTGCAGCGTCGAGAACACCATGTGCCCCGTGTCCGCGGCCTTGAGCGCGATCTCGAGCGTCTCGATGTCGCGGATCTCACCGATCATGATGATGTCGGGGTCCTGACGCAGCACGCGGCGCAACGCCTGGCCGAACGACGTCGTGTCCGTGCCGACCTCGCGCTGGTTGATGTGGCAGTTGATGTCGCGGTGCAGGAACTCGATCGGGTCCTCGATCGTGATGATGTTCGCGTGCCGCTCCTCGTTCACGTGCTGCAGCATGGCGGCGAGCGCCGTCGACTTGCCCGAGCCCGTGATGCCGGTGACGAGCACGAGGCCGCGCGGCTTGAGCGCGAGGTCCTTGAGCACGGGCGGCAGGTTGAGCTCTTCCATCGACAGCGCCTGGAACGCGATCGAGCGGAACGCATACGCGAGCGAGCCGCGCTGCTGGTACACGTTCACGCGGAAGCGGCCGATGCCCGGCACGCCGATGGCGAAGTCCGCGTCCTTGGCCTCGTCGAACTCGCGCCGCTGCTTGGGCGGGATGATCTGCTCACCGATCGAGCGCAGGTCCTCGGGCCTGAGCGGCGGCAGGTCCATGGGCGACAGGCGTCCGTTGACGCGCATCGTGGGCGGACGGCCGATCTTGAGGTGCAGGTCGGACCCACCCTGCTGCACCATCGTCTGCAGCACGATCTTGAAGTTGTAGGGCGGCGTCGACGCGGCCGTGGCG
>JAKFFA010000111.1:0-10365 GCA_036675455.1 Gemmatimonadaceae bacterium
GGATATGGACGCGCTGGTGCGGCTGGTGCGGGCGGTGGCGATGGAGCGCTAAGGCGCCGCTCACCCTCCCATGAGCGCCGGCAAGTCCCGCCAGAGCACATACGCCCCAACCGCCGCCATCGCCAAGGCGACTACTGCACCCAGCGCCGTCAGCAGCTTCGGATGCCGGTAGTCCCCAACGATCCCACGCCGGTGCGCCGCGACGAGCATGGTCGCCAGCGCCAGCGGCAGGATGAGCCCGTTGAGCGCACCCACCAACACGAGCGTGCGCACCGGCCGGCCCACAAGCACATAGATCACCGTCGACAACGCGATGAACGCGGTCACCATCTGCGTCCAGCGCGCGTCGAGACTCGCGTGTAGGCCGCGCAAAAACGACACCGACGTGTACGCCGCGCCGACCACCGACGTGATCGCCGCCGACCACATCACGACGCCGAAGATCTTGTAACCCACCTCGCCGGTCGCATGCCGGAATACTGACGCGGGCGGGTTGCCCGGGTCGAGCGCGAGTCCCTTGCTCACCACGCCCAATGCGGCCAGGAACAGCACCACGCGCATCAGCGTCGCGATGCCGATGGCCCAGAACGCGGACTGCGTCACCTTGCGCACGTTTGCCACGCCCGTCACGCCGGCGTCGAGCAACCGATGCGCGCCGGCGAACGTGATGTAGCCGCCCACGGTGCCGCCCACGATGGTGAGCACGGCGAACATATCCACACGGCTCGGCGCGAACGTCTCGCGCACCGCGTCGGCGATCGGCGGTCCAGACGCAAACGCGACATACCACGTGAGCGCGACGAGCACGATGCCGAGCAGCGTGGTGAAGCGGTCCATGGCGCGGCCGGCCTCCTTCACCATGAAGATGCCGATGGCGATGGTCGCGCTGATCACGGCGCCCAGCGCCACTGGGATGCCGAACACGACCTCGAGGCCGAGTCCCGCGCCGGCGACGTTGCCGACGTTGAACGCGAGGCCGCCGAGCGCGACGAGCACCGCGAGCGTGGTGCCGAGTCCGGGCGCGACTTGGTCGGCGACGTCGGGCGCGCGCTTGCCGCTCACGGCGATCACGCGCCAGATATTGAGCTGCGCCGCGAGGTCGATGATGACACTCATCAGGATCGCGAAGCCGAAGGCCGGGCCCAGTCGTTCCGTGAAGACGGCGGTCTGCGTGAGGAAGCCGGGGCCGATGGCGGACGTCGCCATCAGGAACGCGGCGCCGATCAGGACGCCGCGTAGTCGATGCTGCATCCGATCCCCCAGGTTGCGAGTGAAGCGCCGAGTGAGACGAGGAATGGCGTCGCGAGACCGAACGCGACGGCTGCGACGTACACGACAAGACCGGCCAACAGCGTCGCCGCCGCCGTGCGCGGCGAGCCCCACGGCGAGTAGAGTGCGAACAGCGTTGTGACGAGCACGCCCGCGCTGCCGAGCGCCGAAGCCTGTTCGACGAGTGCGAACACACCCTCGGCGTGCAGCGCGAGAATGTACGCCACGGCGCCGAACGTCAACACTCCCACGCGGGCGACGCGCACCTTGCGGGCCTCGTCGGTGATGCCCAGCCACGGCACGACGATGTTGTGCGAGGCGAGGCCCGAGGCGATTAGCAGTGTGGAGTCCACCGTGGAGAGGATCGCCGAGACGAGCCCGCCGGCGAATATCGCGAAGAAGAACGGCGAGAGGAGTTCGCTGGCGACGGTTGGCAGGATCTGCTCTGGGTCGGCCATCGTGCCGACGAGCGGCGACGCGAGCAGCGCGATCACGACGGGAATGCAGCCGATCAGGATGTACAGCCCGCCGGCGGCAAACGACGACCGCTGCGCGACGACGGGTGAACGCGCCGCGATCACCCGTCCGACGACCTCCGTCGCGACGAGCGACCCGCACACCGGGATCGCCCACGCCTCGAGCGTGAGCAGCCATGGCCCCGCCGCGGCCGGCGTGAGGTTCACCGCGTCACTCACGCGCAGGATCGCCACGGCCTCCGGCACGCCGCCGACGCGCATGACCACGGCCACCAGCATCGTTATCAGCCCAGCGGTGAGGATCCCGCCCTGAAGCACATCGGTGACGGCGTCCGCGAGCAATCCGCCGAACATGGTATACGCGATCGTGAACGCCGCTGCGACGCCGATTGCCATCGACACGTCCACGTCGCCGGCGATCGCGATCACCTGCCCGAACGCGCGCACCTGCGCCGCTGCCCAGAGTATTGATGTGGGAATCAAGATCACGGCGGCGAGGCGCTCCACCCGGCCGCCGAACCGTTGCCGATACAGATCGGCGAGCGTGGTCAGTCCGCGGTTCCACAGCGGCCGTGCCAGCAACGCACCGGTGAGCACGAGGCAGAGTCCGTAGCCGAACGGTTCAGCAGACGCGAGCGAGAGTCCCTCGGCGTGCACGGTGCCGGCGGAGCCGATCACCGTCTCTGCGCCGAACCACGTGGCGAAGATCGAAAAGGTGGTGAGCGTATAGCCGAGCTTGCGGCCGGCGACCAGGTAGTCCGCTTCGGTCGAGATGCGGCGCGAGATCCAGGCGCCGATCGCGAGTTGCAGTGCGAGGAACGCGACGAGCGCGATCAGCGAAGCGGTCATGGGCGCGGCCGCGTCAGGAGGGACGTCGCGCGGCCGATGGATCCGTCCAGCGCCGTGCGAGAGCGGCGAGGCCGTCGAGGTTCACCGGTGTGGGCGCCGCTTGCAGCTCGCCGAGGTGCGCCGCGAGGCCAAGCACCTCGTCCGGAGTACGTCCTGCTGCGCGCAGCTCGCGCAGTCCAGTGTCGTTCGATGACTTACTGAGCTTGCGGCCATCGGGATGCCGCACGAGCGGATGATGCAAGAACCGCGGCGGCGCTGCGCGTCCGAGGAGTCGCGCGAGGCGCAGTTGGAGCCCGGTTGATTCGAGTAAGTCCTCACCGCGGATGATCAGGTCGACGTCCTGCTCGAGATCATCGACGACGACGGCGAACTGGTACGTCCAGTTGCCGAGCCGGTCGCGGACGAGCACATCGCCGAATGTCGCCGCAGGGTCCTGTGATTGCGCGCCGAGTCGCAGGTCGGAGAAGTGCTCGAGAGAGCCGCCGGAGCGAACTCCCTCGGCTGTCGTCGGTTCAATCACGACGCGGTCGATTGCCGTCGCTTCAATCGCGACGCGCCGCGCCGGCGTCGCGTGCGGATCGACATGCCGGTCGCGACACGTGCCCGGATACCGACCCTCGAAATCCGCCCGCGTGCACGTGCACGCATACGCGAGTCCAGCCGCTTCGAGCGTACTCAGCCGAGCGGCGTACCGCTCACCGCGGTCGGACTGCCGCGAGAAACCGTCTGGCTCGAGGCCGAGCCAATCGAGATCCTCACGCAACGCGGCCTCGTACTCGGGCTTGCTGCGTCCGCGATCATGATCCTCGACGCGCAGCAACACGCGACCGCCGAACGCTCGCGCGATGCCCCACGTCCACGCCGCGTTCACCGCGTGGCCGAGGTGCAGATAGCCGGTGGGCGCAGGCGCGAAGCGAGTCGTGAATCCGGATTCGAGACTTGGCGGCTTCAACGTGTGCGGACCCCGGTGTGCACCGGCGAGGGCGCCGGGAGCACGCGGTTACTCCGCCAACGCGAGCAGCGCCTCGAGGTCGAGCGGATCCAGCGTCATGCTCAGTTCGCCGTCCGTGCCGCGCGGCCACTCCTCGCGCGGCCGGTCCCAATAGAGCTCGATGCCGTTGCCGTCCGGATCCGCGAGATACACGGCGAGACTCACGCCGTGGTCGCTCGCGCCCTGCAGCGGAATGCGCGCGTCGAGCACGCGCTTCACCGCGACCGCGAGGTCGCGCTTGGTGGGATACAGGATCGCGACATGATACAGGCCCGTGTTGCGCGGGTCGGGTGGCGATCCGCCCTTGCTCGACCACGTGTTGAGGCCGATGTGATGATGGTATCCGCCGGCCGAGATGAACGCGGCCTGCGGCCCCATGCGTTGTTGCAACTCGAAGCCAAGGATGCCCTGCCAAAAGGCGAGCGCGCGGCCAAGGTCGGCGACCTTGAGGTGGACGTGACCCACCGTCGCCTGCGCGGGAATCGTGTAGTCGGCCATCCGTGAAAGCTCGGCGGTCGGGCGGCACGCCGCAATGTGGCCGCACAGTCGATCGCGCGGCCGCGCCCTCCGCGCCGCCTGTGACTAAGATTCGGCATGGACTCCGTGCGCATCGTCGAGGTCTCGCCGCGTGACGGCCTGCAGAATGAGAAGCGGGTGCTGCCGGCCGACACCAAGGTCGAGCTCGTCGACCGCCTGTCCGACGCGGGGTTCCGGTTTATCGAGGTGACGTCGTTCGTCTCGCCCACGCGCATCCCGCAGCTCGCGGACGCCGCTGATGTGATGGCGCGCATCCGGCGCCGCGCCGGCGTGCGCTATTCCGTGCTCGTGCCGAACATGAAGGGCTACGAGCGAGCCGTCGCCGCCGGAGCCGATTCGATCGTCGTGTTCGGCTCGGCGAGCGAGACCTTCTCGCAGCGCAACATCAATTGTTCGATCGCGGAGTCGATGGAACGGTTCCGTCCAGTGGTCGCAGCGGCGAAGGCGGGCGGCATGCATGTGCGCGGCACGGTCTCCTGCGCGCTGGGCTGCCCGTACGAGGGCGACATCGCGCCCGGGCAGGTCGCGCGCGTGGCCAGCCTGCTCGATGCACTCGGCGTGGATGAACTCAGCATCGCCGACACCATCGGCGTGGGGACGCCGGAGAAGACGACGGTTGTGATGGAGGCGGTGTTGGCGTCAGTCGAGGCGTCACGCGTGAACGGCCACTTTCACGACACCTACGGCCACGCGCTCGCCAACATCGACGCGTGCCTCGCACTCGGCATCCGCAGCTTCGACGCGAGTGTCGCGGGGCTGGGCGGTTGTCCCTTCGCGCCGGGCGCGACCGGCAACGTCGCGACGGAATCCGTGCTGCAACTCATGCAGGAGCGTGGATTCGCGACCGGTGTGGACTTGAGCGCGGCGCGCGAGACCGGTCGCTGGATTCGCGCTCAGCTCGCGGGCTGACTCAGCGCGACCAGGTCATGCTTGCCGCTCGCATTGCGCGGCAACGCATCCCGCACGTCCCAACGCGCGGGCTGCATATGCCTCGGTAGCTCGACCCCGCACCACCGGCGCAGCGCCTCGAGCGTGCCGCCCTCCGCGAGCACCACATGCGCGACGATGCGCTCGCCGCGCGCCTCGTCGGGCTCCGACGTGACCGCGGCCTCGGTCACCTGCTTCGACGCATATAGCACGTCGTTGATCTCGTCGGGGCTTACACGGAAGCCGAGCGTCTTGATCATGCGGTCGCGGCGCCCGACATAGTAGAGCCGCCCTTCGGCGTCGCGGCGCACCAAGTCACCCGAGTACGCCGCGCGCGCGAGCGATGCATCGGTACCGTTTGAAACCGGATTCGGCCGGAACACACGCGCCGAGGTCTCGGGGTCGTTCCAGTAGCCGAGTGCGACCGTCGGGCCCGCGTGCACGAGCTCGCCGACTTCGCCATCGTCGCAGACGGTCTTGCCGTCCTCGCGGATCACGTACACGGCCGACCCCGGCACCGCGCGCCCCATGGAGTCCGGATGTGCATCCACCTCGGCGGGTGGCAGGAAGGTGCTGCGGAAGACTTCGGTGAGCCCATACATGAGGTAGAGCTGCGCCTGCGGCTGCGCGACGCGCACGGCCTTGACCGCCTCCGGACTCAGCCGGCCACCGGCGCATGTGATCGTACGCAGCGCTTCAAGTGGCGCCTGGAACTCGGCCACCTTGAGCAACTGCATGAAGAAGGGCGGCACGCCGGCCAACACCGTTGTCTTGCGCTCGGCCAGCGTGCGCACCACGTCGGCCGGCGTCGTGGCGCTCAGCATGTCGAGCGTGGCGCCGGTGGCGACGACGCAGTTGAGCTGGTTGAACCCGTACACGAAGCTGAAGGGCAGGGGACTCGCGATGCGGTCTTCGGCGGTGATGCCCAGGTAGCCCACCACGGTGCGAATGCCAGCCAGCAGATTCGCGTGGCTCATCACGACGCCCTTCGGCCCGCCCGTGGAGCCGGAGGTGTAGCTGATCTGCGCAGGAGTGTCGCTCTCGGCGTCCACAGGTTCGCCCGCGCCGGCGTCCGGAACGTCGTCGATGTAGATGATCCGCGTCTTTTCGCCGGTTTCGAGCGACCGCGCTTGCTGGCTGACCCACTCACGCGTGGTGATGAGCATCACCACGCCGGCGTGCTCGAGCACCGTCTCCACCTGCCTCGGGCGGTAGAGCCAGTTGATCACCGTGGCGATCGCGCCGGCCGCGGCGGCGCCGTAGAAGGCCGCCGCGCCATCGGAGCCGTGCGGAAGCAGTATGGCGACGCGTTCCCCGGGCTTGAGGCCCTCTGAAACGAGCACATCGCGAATCGCTGCCGCCCGCTTGACCAAGGCCTCGAACGTGACGGCCCGTTCAGGGTTTCTGAGCGCGATCCGGTCGGGGGCCTTGGAGGCGATCTCCCACAGGAGGCGTGCAACGTTCACGTCGGGTCGATACCTTTTTGGAGAGACGGCGAAGCTGCGAAATAGACGGAAAAAACGTCGGAAACAACGCCGCTGATGGCGCTGCGGGCGTATACCGACGAATATGCCCGTGCAAAATGTATGCGGCAACCGTTTTGGCACGCGGTTTGCCGTTCAGTCGGTGTTCGGCCCGTTATCCTGATGCGTTCAAACCCCTGACCACGCGCCATGCCAGGAACCATCGCCACCGCTTTGCAGATCGACGCCGAGGCGGTTGTTGAATCGATCATCGCGTCCATGCGCCACCATCTCGCCGACACATTCCGCCGCAAGGGATTCGTCGTCGGCATGAGCAGCGGTGTCGATAGCTCGGTGTGCGCCGCGCTGGCCGTGCGCGCCGTCGGCAAGGACCGCGTGTTCGGACTCTTTCTGCCAGAGCACGAGAGCGATCCCGCCTCGCTGCAACTCGCGACGGAGCTGGCCGACCAGCTCGGCATCCAGCACACGAAGGAGGACATCGCGCCGCTGCTCGAGGGCGCCGCGTGCTACCGCCGCCGCAACGACGCGATTCGCCGCGTGGTGCCCGAGTTTCGCGATGACTGGGGCTGCAAGCTCTCGCTGCCGGCCGACCGGCTCGAGACGGAGCGCATCAACGTCACGTACATCGTCGTGCAGCCGCCGGGCGGCGAGATGCGTCGCATCCGCCTGCCGGCCGCCGAATACCGCGAGATCGTCGCCGCGTCGAACTTCAAGCAACGCGCACGGGCGATGATGGAGTACTTCCACGCCGACCGCCTGCACTACGCCGTGATCGGCACGCCCAACCGGCTCGAGTACGACCAAGGCTTCTTCGTGAAGGGCGGCGACGGCCTCGCGGACATCAAGCCGATCGCGCACCTGTTCAAGACGCAGGTGTACGCGCTGGCCGACTATCTCGGCGTGCCCAAGTCGATCACGTCGCGCCCGCCGACGACGGACACCTTCTCGCTGCCGCAGTCGCAGGAAGAGTTCTACTACCTGTTGCCGACGAAGACGCTCGACAAGGTCATGTACGCGCACGACGCGGGCCTTGAGCCCGAGGCCGTCGCGGAGGAGATCGGGCTGACGCCGGATCAGGTGCGCGCGGCGTATCGCGATGTGGTGCAGAAGCGTTCCACGACGCGCTATCTGCACCTCGGCCCACAGCTCGTCGAGCATGTGGACCTGGGTTGGACGGATGGCAACGGGGCACACGCGTAGTGTGCGGCATCGCGGGGATCGCGCGGTCGGAACCGCGCGGGGTGGAACTCCCCGTGCTGGGCCGCATGGCGGCGGCGATTCGCCATCGCGGGCCTGACGGCTACGGCTTCCTCACCGGCCCGCACGTGGGTTTCGCGCACGTGCGGCTCAGCATCGTCGACCTTTCCGGTGGCGCGCAGCCGTTGGCGAGTGAGGAAGGGCGTGTCGTCGTCACGTTCAACGGCGAGATCTTCAACTATCGCGAGCTGGCCGCCGAGCTGAAGGCGCGCGGACACACGTTCCACACCGTGAGCGACACGGAAGTCCTCGTGCACGGCTGGGAGGAGTGGGGGCCGCGCATGTTTGATCGGCTCAATGGGCAGTTCGCGTTCGCGCTGCATGATCGGTCCACGCAGGATGTGATCCTGGTGCGCGACCGGTTCGGTGTGCGGCCGCTGTTCCACGCCGAGCGGAATGGGAACCTGTATTTCGCGTCGGAAGTGAAGGCGCTGTTCGCGAGTGGCGAGGTGGAGGCCGCGGCGGATCCCGAGGGGCTCGACGAGGTCTTCACGTTCTGGGGCACGCGCCCGCCGCGCACGCAGTTCAAGGGCGTGCAGCAGTTGCCGCCTGGGCATTATGCCGTGTGGCGTGAGGGCAAGCTCACCGTGCGGCCGTGGTACGCGCTCGCGTATCCCGAGGCGCGCGACGAGTCGACGTCCGCGATCCGCGAGCTCGATGCGCTCATGCGCACCGGCGTCGACCTGCGCTTGCGCGCCGACGTGCCGGTGGGCGGCTACCTGAGCGGTGGGCTCGACTCGAGCATCACGTGCTCGCTGGCCTCGGCGGCGTCGCCGTTCTCGTTGCGCACCTTCTCGGTGGCGTTCGACGACCCGCGGTTCGACGAAAGTGAGTGGCAGAACACGCTCGCGCACGAGCTGGGCAGCGAGCATGCCGTGTCGCTGATTTCGGCCGGCCACATCGCGTCGGATTTCCCGGATGTCATCAGGCATGCGGAGACGCCGCTCGTGCGTACCGCGCCGGTGCCGATGTATCGGTTGGCGAAGCTCACGCGTGAACGCGGCATCAAGGTCGTGCTCACGGGTGAGGGCGCGGACGAGCTGTTCCTTGGCTACGACCTGTTCAAGGAAGTGTCGGTGCGCCTGTTCTGCGCTCGTCAGCCGCAGAGCACGGCGCGACCGGAGTTGTTCGGCCGAGTCTATAAGTATCTGGCCGGCGCGGGCGGCGGCGAGTTCTGGAAGAACTTCTTCCTCGACGCCGGGTCGAGCGACGATCCGTTGTTCTCGCATTTGCCGCGCTTCAACCTGACGTCGCGCATCAAGGATTTTTACGGACCGGCGATGCGCGAGTCGCTGGGCGCGCGCGACGCGATGGGTGAGCTACGCGATGACCTGCCGGCGGACTTCGCCAAGTGGTCGCCGCTCAATCGTGCGGCGTACCTCGAGATGACGACGCTGCTGTCGCCGTACCTGCTGTCGTCGCAGGGCGACCGCATGGGAATGGCGCACGCGGTCGAGGGGCGTTATCCGTTCCTCGATTATCGGTTGTTCGAATGGACGGCCGCGTTGCCGACGAGTTCGAAGTTGCTCGGGCTCAAGGAGAAGGAGATCCTGCGCCGGTGGGCGAAGGACGTGGTGCCGCCGTCGATCCGGCAGCGTGGCAAGCAGCCGTATCGGGCGCCTGATGCGCCGTCGTTCTTCGGCGAGGGGTCGCCCGCGTGGGTGGACGACGTGCTCGATGCGGACCGTGTGGCGGCGTACGGATATTTCGAGCCGAAGGCGGTGGCGGGTCTGGTGCGTCGCGCGCGGCGCGGGCAGGCGACGGGATTCCGGGAGAACCAGGCGATCGTGGCCGTGCTTTCCACGCAGCTGTGGCACCAGCAGTTTCTGGAGGGGTCGTTGCCGGAGCCGCTCCCGGCCGATGGCGCGGACGTGCTCATGAACGACGCGACGGTTCTGGCCGACCGTTAGCGAACAAATCACAACTTGTGGAGAGACCGTGACGGCTTGGACCGAAGAGCAGATCCTCGCGAAGCTCAGGGGATTCATCGAGCAGGAGTTCCTGTACATGCGCCCTGGCGTGCAGCTCTCGGACGACGACAGTCTAATGAAGAAGGGTGTCGTGGATTCGATGGGTGTGCTGGAGGTGATGCAGTTCCTCACCGACACGTTTGATGTGACGCCGGAGGATGATGAGATCACTGAGGCGAACCTCGGGAGTCTGCGGTCGACGGCGAAGTTCGTGCATGGGAAGTTGGCGCAGTCGGCGGCGTAGGCTGCGCTGACGGGCGTCCAAGCTGACGGGCGCCCATGCTGACGTGCTCGTAGGCGTCTGAGCTGCGCTCAGGCCGACGCGGACGTGTCGTTGTCCAGTTCGTTACGCCGCGCGTCGGTGTCGATGACTTCGACATGCAGTCCAGCGCCCAGGAAGGCAAAGGCGATCAGGCCGTCGTCAAACGCTTCGCCGGGCTCGGGCCGTGCGACGATGCGCGCGCCGCGCGATGTCAGCTCGGCGACGGAGTCCTCGACGTCGTCCGTGCGGAACGCGAGGTGATGTAGTCCGCCGCCCGTACGCCGAAGGAAGTCGAACAGCGGTGAGTCAGGATTGCTGGGCTCGATCAACTTGATGTCGATCG
>JAKFFA010000032.1:0-1707 GCA_036675455.1 Gemmatimonadaceae bacterium
ATTGCGTGCACGTGGCGCTCACGGGCCTGTTGGCGCACAAGCCGGATCTGGTCGTCTCGGGCATCAACAACGGCGCCAACATGGGTGACGACACGCTGTATTCCGGCACGGTGGCGGCGGCGATGGAGGGCTATCTCTTCGGTATTCCCTCGATCGCGTTCTCGCTCACCGAGCGCGGCTGGGCGCATCTCGATACGGCGGCTCGAGTCGCGCGGACTCTGATCGAGCAGGTGATCGAGCAGTCGTCACCGGCCTCCGCGCGCGGTGCGTGGCTGCTCAACGTCAATATTCCCGATCGGCCGCATGCCGAGTTGCGCGGCCTGCGCATCACGCGGCTCGGCCGCCGCCATGCGAGCGAGCCCGTGATCCGCCAGAGCAACCCGCGCGGTGAGCCGATCTACTGGATCGGTGCGGCCGGCGACGCGCGCGAGGCCGGCGAGGGAACCGACTTCCACGCCGTCGTCAGCGGCTGCGTGTCTGTCACGCCGCTGCAGGTCGACCTGACCGATCATGCCGGCCTTGCGGACTGGCAGGAAATGCTGGTGAGTCGCGCATGAACTTTCCGCCCGGGCATCACGAGTCGAGAGGTGGCTCCTTCGAGTCCGTGAAAGGCTCGCACTCGCTCGGTGGCGACACGCGCAGCGCCAGGGTGCCTCGGTGAGCGACGCGGAACAGCCGGCGCCCAAGTTCCCTTTGCGGCTGGACCGCATGACGAGACCTGCACGCAAGCTCGCCAGCCCGAGTGGAGTGCAGACTGCGGCGACTCCCGCCGTGAAGACCGTTGCGTCTCGGGCGTGTTCTCAGGGCCCGCTGACGCGGCCGCAGCGTCCACTGCACGAGGCGGCGCGCGACGGCCGGCGCGGGGCCGTGCCGGCCGGTCTCGGACTCGATTCGCACCATGTGCGTGAACGCATGCTCGTACGCCTGAATGCCGAGGGCCTGCGTGACGCACGCGTGCTGAGCGCCATGCGCGCCGTGCCTCGCCACGTTTTCGTGGACACCGCGCTCGCGAATCAGGCCTACGAGGACACCAGCCTGCCCATCGGGCTGGGACAGACCATCTCGAAACCTTCCGTGGTCGCCCGGATGATCGAGCTGCTGATTGCCGAGCAGCCACCGGACGCGCGGTTGAAGGTCCTCGAGATCGGGACAGGGTGTGGCTACCAGGCGCTGGTGCTGGCGCAGTTCGCTCGCCAGGTGGTGTCGATCGAGCGACTCAAACCCTTGCACGACAAGGCGCGCGACAATCTGGCCGGACTGCGCCACGACAACCTGCGCCTGGTCTACGGCGATGGCCGCCTCGGTCATGCGCCCAACGCGCCCTACGACGGCATCATCGCTGCGGCCGGCGGCGAGGACATTCCGGCGGCCTGGTGCGAGCAGCTCGACGTGGGCGGCCGGCTGGTTGCCCCGATGCTCGACGAGCGCAGCGGCGGTCAGGTGCTGGTGGTCATCGATCGCCGCCCCGACGGCAGTCTGCGACGCACGCTGCACGAGGCGGTGCGGTTCGTCCCTCTAAAATCCGGCGTTGGTTGAAGGAAGGTGACGAAGCTCATGTATTTCCAGTTTCTTCGCGGAGAGCGCCTGCGTGCCGCATTCATGGCGGCCGCCGTACTGTCGTTGACGGCCTGTGCGTCCGGGCCGCGGACTGCACCGCCCGTCGAAGACCGTTCGCTGCGCAACGGCAACGTGGCGCCCGGCGCGATG
>JAKFFA010000110.1:0-1696 GCA_036675455.1 Gemmatimonadaceae bacterium
CGGCCGTCGGCGCGCCGGGCCGCTTCTACGACGAGAGTCTCGGCGCCGTCCGTCAGGTGGGATGCCGCGCCGTGCTGCTCGTGGGCCACCACCCGGCCAATCGTCCCTCGGTGCCGCTGCCTGCCGACGTCATGGCCATCCCATACGCCGCGCATGCGGCGCTCTTCCCGCGCGCGTCGCTCATCGTCCATCAGGGAGGCGCCGGCACTTTGCATCAGGCGCTGGCCGCAGGCCGGCCCATGCTCGTGGTGCCGTACGCCCACGACCAACCGGACAACGCCAATCGGGCCCATCGGCTCGGCGTGGCTCGCGTCATCCGACCGGGTCGCTATCGCGCCGCCCGCGTGGCCGAGGCGCTGCGTGCGTTGATGCGCGAGTCCTCGTACGCACACGCGGCGGCCCGTGTCGCCGCGGATGTGCGCGCCGAAGACGGCGTGCGTACCGCGTGCGAGGCGATCGAGCGGCTCCTCCGCGTGCAGCGGTGAGCGCCGGACCCGCGTGCGGCCCGGCGGCAGACGCCAGTGGTCTGGTCTGTCTGCGGCGGGCGCATAATGCCCGCATAGCCATGATCCGACCGAGCTTTGCGTCCACTCGACCCGGCCCGATCGCGGCCGTGGCGCTGTCACTTGCATGCGCATGCAGCGTGGCATCCGGAGTGATGCTGCAGGCACGTCCGCAAGCGGCCGTGTCTGCGCAGCCTTCGCCGAGCGCGACCACGCCTCTCGATCTCTCGCGGTTCGAGAAGGACATCGCCGCATTCGAGCAGGCCGACCGCACGTCGCCGCCACCGCCGGGCGGCATTCTGTTCGTCGGAAGCAGCATCTTCCGGCAGTGGGCAGGGCTGAAGGAACAGATGGCCCCGCTCCCGGTGCTCAATCGCGCATTCGGTGGTTCCCGCACAGCCGAGCAGCTGCACTACTTCGACCGCATCGTCCTGCCGTACCGTCCGCGGGTCATCGTGTACTACTGCGGCAGCAATGACGTGAACGCAGGCGAGAGCGCCGCGACGATCGCGGGCAACGTCGAGGCCTTCTCCGAGCGGGTGCGCGCCGCACTTCCCGACACCCGCGTGTACTTCGCGTCGATCATCAAGGCGCCGCAGAAGCGCGATCGGTGGGACGTCGTCGAGGCCGCCAACGCGCGCGTGCGGTCTTATGCCGCGCGCACGCCGGGCCGCGGGTACATCGATCTGCATCCCGCGCTCGAGAACGCGCCAGGGCAGCCGCGCATGGATCTCTACCTTCCGGACCGGTTGCACTATCTGCCGCCAGCCTACGATCGCCTGACGACCGTGGTCAGGCCGGTGGTCGAGCGGGCCTGGACCGAGGTCGGAAACACGGCGCGCGATACGGCGCCCACCCACGTGTCCGTCTTCCGTTCAGGCGAGCACGGCTACCACACGTTCCGCATCCCGGCCATCGTGCGCACGCCCAAAGGCGAGCTGCTGGCCTTTGCCGAAGGTCGACGCAACGCCTCGGCCGACGCGGGCGACATCGACCTCGTGTCACGCCGGAGCGCGGATGGCGGCCGCACCTGGTCGGACCTGCAGATCGTCGGCGACGATGGCGCCGATACGTTCGGCAATCCGTGTGTCGTCGTGGACCGGGACACGGGAGTGATCTGGCTCTTCGTGATCCGCACCACGGGCAGCGCCAAGGAGCAGGCGATCATCGAGGGCCGCAGCCGCAGCCTGCCG
>JAKFFA010000001.1:0-1679 GCA_036675455.1 Gemmatimonadaceae bacterium
CGTGAAGATCGATCTGCAGCGCGTCGAGGACGCGGCCAAGGAGCTGTACATCCGCGCGCTGAAGGTGCTGCCGCCGGACATCAAGCAGGGCTTCGACCGCCTCGCTGCGTCCGAGACGGCACCGACCGCGCAGCGTGTGCTCGGCACCATGCTGACCAACATCCGCGTGGCGGAGGACACCGACAACCTGCTGTGTCAGGACACCGGCGTGCCGATCTACAACGTGGCGATCGGCCGCGGCATCGAGCTCGATGGCCATGCGCTCAAGCAGGCGGTGCGGCGCGGCTGCGAGCGCGCCACGCGCGAGTACCCGCTGCGCTCGTCGGTCGTGCATCCGCTGACGCGCAAGAACGATCACACCTCGTGCGGCATCGAGGTGCCGGTGATCCACATCGATTTCATCGACGTGCCCGACCGGCTCGAGATCGAGATGGTGCCCAAGGGCAGCGGCTCGGAGAACAACTCCTTCCTGAAGATGGCGATCCCGGCCGAAGGCATCGACGCGATCAAGACCTTCGTCATCGACTGCGTGCTCGCCGCCGGGGGCAAGACCTGTCCGCCGACGATCGTCGGCGTGGGTCTGGGCGGCACCTCGGACCTCGCGGTGGCGCTGGCCAAGCGCGCGGCGACGCGGGCGTTGGGGAGCGTGTGCAGCGACCCGGACGGTGCCGCCCTCGAAGCGCAACTGTCGAAGGCGGTCAACGAACTCGGCGTCGGGCCGCAGGGGCTCGGCGGCGACTCGACGGCTTTCGCGGTGCAGATCGAACTGGCCGGGACACACATCACGATGAACCCGATCGCCGTCAACATGCAGTGCCATTCGGCGCGGCGCGCCCGTGCCACCTTCACGCCGGACGGCGTGAGCTACGGCTTCTGAAGGAGCAGGCCGCCATGGCGCACTTTGAACTGACGACACCGGTCGACGAAGCGCAGGTCCGCCGCTTGCGGGTCAACGACACGGTCACGCTGCAGGACACGCTGTTCGGCATCCGCGACGCGACGCAGATCCACATGTTCGACCGCGGCCGCACGACGCGCTTCGACCTCCGGGGCCATGCCGTGATCCACACCGCTCCGAACGTCAAGCGCGTGCCGCAGAGCCCCGAGCACCCGGCCGGCTACGCGCCCGTGTGCATCGGCACCACCACCTCCGACCGCATGGAGCGCTTCACGCGGCCGCTGATGAGCCGCGAGGGCGTTCGTCTCATCATCGGCAAGGGCGGCATGCGGGACGCGACGCGGGAGGCTTTTCGCGAGATCGGCGGCGCCTACCTGGCGATCGTCGGCGGCACCGCGGCGCTGGAAACGACGTGGATCGAGCAGATCGAGGACGTCGATCTCGACGACCTGAACCCCGAGTCGCTGTGGCGCTTTCGGATCCGCAATTTCGGCCCGCTGCTGGTGGCGATGGACAGCCATGGCGACAGCCTCTACGACGCTGTGACGCAGGACGCAAGAGACCGCCGCAGCCGGGTGCTGGCGGGCCTGGGAGTCAAGGCATGAACTGCCGGCGCGTCCAGACGGATGTGCTCATCCTCGGCTCCGGAGGCGCCGGCCTTTTCGCGGCGCTGCACGCGCACACGGCCGACCCCTCGCTCTCGGTCACGGTGGCCGTCAAGGGGCTGCTCGGCAAGTCCGGCTGCACGCGCATGGTCCAGGGCGGCTACAACGTCGCGCTG
>JAKFFA010000054.1:0-1655 GCA_036675455.1 Gemmatimonadaceae bacterium
GGGTGTCACCTGCATGTTCTGGGGGTTTCTACTCCGCCTCGCGCACCAGCGGGCTCGCCTCGGCCGCCGCGGCGTACGCCTCGGTCGCGTAGATCAGCCACGCATGCCGGCCGGCCTGACCGCCGTTCGCCCAGCCGCGCAGGTTCGATTCGTACTCCGCGCGCAGCGCCAGGTGCGCCGCCTCGGGCACGA
This sequence comes from Gemmatimonadaceae bacterium, assembly GCA_036675455.1. Taxonomy (GTDB): domain Bacteria; phylum Gemmatimonadota; class Gemmatimonadetes; order Gemmatimonadales; family Gemmatimonadaceae; genus Pseudogemmatithrix. The sequence continues at coordinate 193 of JAKFFA010000054.1, forward strand.
TCAGCGACTTCTCGTCGACCCCCTTGACCGCGAACAGCAACCGCTCGGTCGCCCGCGCGACGATGCCGTTGTGGGAGCCGAAGGGCGCTGCGGACACGAGGTACGCGTGGACCACGGCAGCCACGGCCAGCGCCGGCGCCTCGGTGGGAGCGGTGATCAGCTCGGCCACGGCGCGCAGCTTCAACGCCGCCTCGTCGTCGCGCGGACGCCCCAGCATCTCGTCGGGCAGGATGCCGCGCGCCGCGACCGTGTGCATCCGGGCCAGCGCCTGCAGCGGCTGGCGGCGCAGAACCGGCATCAGCGACAACAGCTCGGTGGCCAGTCGTACGGCGACCGTCGCGATCTCGTCACCGGCGCCCTCGCGCACCTCGGCGAGGGTCGACGTCGACCCCTCGAGCACGGCGCTGGCATGGGCTCCACGCAGCAGCGACTCGGCCGTCAGCTCGGGGCTGGTGCGGCGCAGGCCGCGGTCACGGAGGACGACGTCGATGCCGTCGCGGGCGGCCGTGAAGCCCGAGGGGACGCCTTCGAGGGAGATCAGCCAGGCGTGGGGATCGGTGGTCACGAGGTGCAGCCTAGGAGGGTGGAAAGGTAGAAGGCATCGGAGGTGGAAGGTAGATTCGTTCCAGGAGGTTGAACGATGAGCCTGAACATCAAGAACGAGCGTGTGCACGCGCTCGCCCGCGAGGCTGCGCGCGTGACCGGCAAGACGCAGACGAGCGTGATCGAGGAGGCGCTGGTGAAGTTGCTGGCGGAATACGGCGTGGACCCGGTCGAGGCCGATCGGCAGCGGCGGATGGACGTCATGCGCCAAATCGCGCTCGAATGGCACTCCCTGCCCGAACTCGAAGGGGCCGATCGGATCCGTGAGGTCGAGGACCTCTACGACGATGAGACCGGACTGCCGGCCTGATGATCGTTGACAGCTCAGCCCTTATCGCCATCCTTCGCGACGAACCCGAACGGCAACACTTCATAGCGCTGCTTGCCCAGCAGCAGCCCAGGATGTCGGCCGCCAACTGGTTCGAAGCCGCAATGGTCGCTGACAGCTCACGCCTGCGCGCAGGAGATCGTCTGGACCAACTGGTCGAAACGGCCAAGGTGACCATCGAACCCGTCACCGAGGCCCACGCTCGTGCCGCCAGGATCGCCTTCCGTCGCTACGGCCGCGGGTCCGGCTCCCCGGCCCGCCTCAACTTCGGCGACTGCTTCGCCTACGCGCTCTCCGCCACATCCGGTGAGCCACTGCTCTTCAAGGGGGACGACTTCACCCACACGGACGTGCTGCGCGCTCTCTGACTCACTGTGATCGCCGCGCCTGCGCGACGCAACCCGCTCCTCGCCGTACCCTCGCCTTGATGGCTACCGACTCCACTCCCCGCACCACGGCCGCACTCTCCTTCGGGAACGTGGTCGAGGCCTACGACCGCGGCCAGCCCGGCTACCCGCGCGAGGCCGTGGCG
>JAKFFA010000051.1:0-136289 GCA_036675455.1 Gemmatimonadaceae bacterium
GATCGTCATCTGCTCACGCTCGTTTTTCATCATATCGCCGTGGACCAACCCGCGATCGGCACCTTCGTCAATCAACTCGCCGCGCTCTACGACGCGCGGCGCGGCGGAACGTCGTCCGCAGACACAAGCTCGACCGGCTCGTCGCGCTTCACCGACTTCGCGCGCCAACGCGCGGGACGCGCGCGCGCCCAGCGCGATGAGCACGACGGTCTCACCTCGTGGACCGCGCGTCTCGACGGATTTTCGGGAGTGCTGAACCTGCCCACGATCAAGGATGGCGCCGGCACACGCGCGGAAGCGGGTGCGTCGGGGGACGTGCACCGGTTCTCCGTGCCGCACGAAGTAGCCGATGCGGTGCGCGCATTCGCCGACGCGCGCACGCTGCCCGAGCACGCCGTGTACCTGGCGGCCTTTCACGCGCTGCTGCACCAGCATTCCGGCCAGGACGACATCATCGTCGGCGTGCCGATGAGCGATCGCGGCGACGACGTGGGACTGCAGGACGTCGTAGGGTGCTTCCTCAACACGCTGCCGATCGCCGTACGCGTGGACGCCGCGCAAGGATTCGGCGCATTGGCGACGTCCACGCACGAGGCGCTGTGTCACGCGGACGCACATCGCGCGGTGCCGTTCGAGTCGATCGTGGAAGCGGTGCGTCCGCGGCGCGAACCGGGGCTCAACCCGATCTACCAAGTAGGCTTTGCATTCGAGGATGCGCTGTTGCCGCCGGGGTTCGACGGCATCCGCTGCGACAACATCGAGGTGCACAGCGGCGGCGCGATGTACGACCTGCACCTCTGTCTCGCCAATGCAGCGCGGGCGGGTGGGCCCGGTCGCATGCGCGGCACCCTTTGGTACGACACGGGACGCTTCGATGCCGATTTCGCGCGTCGCCTCATGGATCGCTACGTGCACCTGATCGCGGCGCTGCTGGCCCGCCCCGATGCGCCGCTCGAGGAATTCCCGATCGCCACGCCGCAGGAGCTCGCGGAGCTCACGACGTGGCATGGGGTCGAGCGCGATTGGCCGTCCGCCGCCACGACACTCGGCATGTTCGCCGAGCAGGCGCGCGGGCACCCCCACGATATCGCCGTCATCGCGCACTCGGGCGGGATGACGTACGCCGAGTTGCTCATGCGCGCGCGGCAGCTGAGCGCCATGCTCACGGCGCGCGGGATCCAGCGCGGCGACCTGGTCGGCGTCTGCATGACGCGTGACCTCGGCATGATCATCGCCGTGCTCGGCGTCATGGGCGCGGGCGCGGCGTATGTGCCGCTCGACCCGGACTATCCAAACGATCGCCTGGCGTACATCGCGCGCGAGGCCCGATTGCGTGTGCTTGTCGCCGAGCCGGGCCTGGCAGACTTCGATCAGCCGCAGGGATGCGAGCCCATCTTGCTCGACGCGGATGGATCCGGCGTGCCCGAAGTCCATGCGGCGCGTGAGCCAGCGCGTCACGCACCGGGGACGGCTGGGTCCGACCCCGGTCCAGACGACATCATGTACGTCATCTTCACCTCAGGTTCGACCGGACGGCCGAAGGGCGTGGCCGTGCCGCATTCGTGCGTGTCAAATTTCCTTCACGCGGTGGCCCAAGCGCCCGGGTTCTGTGCGACCGACCGGCTGCTTGCCGTGACGACACTGTCGTTCGACATCGCCGTGCTGGAGCTGTTCCTGCCGCTCACCATGGGTGGCACGGTCGTGCTCGCCGACAGCGAGCAGACACACGACGGCGACGCGCTGGCCGAACTGATCGACGAGCACGACGTCAACGTGATGCAGGCGACGCCGAGCACCTGGCGCATGCTGATCGAAGCCGGCTGGGAGGGCGTCAAGGGCGACGCCGGCGGCGGCACACCGGGAACGTTCCGCGCGCTGTGCGGCGGCGAAGCGTTGCCACCTGCGCTTGCGTCGGCAATCTCGGCCCGGGTCACGGAGCTGTGGAATCTCTATGGGCCGACGGAAACCACCGTGTGGTCGATGCGGGAACGCGTGCGGCCCGGGTCACCCATCACCATCGGCCGTCCGCTCGAGAACACGACATGCCACGTGCTCTCGCCGAGCCGGCAGCTCCTGCCGGCGGGCATCCCCGGCGAGTTGTACATCGGCGGCGCGGGCGTGACCGCCGGCTATCTCCACCGGCCGGACCTGACGATTGACCGCTTCATCGCGAATCCGTTCGGCACCAAGGAAGGCCGGCTCTACCGCACGGGTGACAAAGTCGTGCGCTTGGGCGACGGCCGGCTGCTCTATCTCGGACGACTCGACAACCAAGTGAAGGTCAACGGCCATCGCGTGGAGCTGGGCGAGATCGAGTCGGTGCTCGAGGAGCTGCCGTCGGTGCGGCAGGCGGCGGCGATGGTCAGCGCGGGTGAGGACGGGGACGCGCGCTTGGTGGCGTACGTCGTGGCCGCCGACGGTGAGCCGGTCTTCGGCAGCGAGATCCGCCGGGCGCTGCGCGACCGACTGCCCGACTACATGGTGCCATCCATGGTGTTGCCGCTCGACGCGCTGCCGCTCACGCCGAACGGCAAGGTGGACCGCAAGGCCTTGCCGGATCCGCTGGCCGGACGGCGCGACGTGGAGTTCGTCGGACCGCGCACCGAAGCCGAGCGCACTGTGGCGAGCGTCTGGAGCGAGCTCCTCGGTGTCGAACGGGTCGGTGTGATGGACAACTTCTTTGAGATCGGCGGACACTCGCTGCTCGCCATCCGCGCGACCGCACGCCTCGGCGACCGCGTCGGTGTGCGCCCCGACCCGCGCGCCATGTTCTTCCAGACGCTCGAACAGGTCGCTGCATCGCTACAGGGAGCGGCGGATGGCGGGCGGCCGATGCAGGCGACGGCGCCATGATTCCGATGCTGATCGGCAGTCAGGCGCGACCGCTGCACGCCATCTTCACGGCCGCCGCCGGACGCCGGCGGCGGCGCGCAGTCGTGTTCTGCCCCCCATTTCGCGACGAAGGGACGAATGCGCAGCGCACGGGACGCGTCCTCGCCCAGCGCCTGGCCGCGAGCGGCGCCGAAGCGCTGCGCTTCGACTACTACGGCAGTGGGGAATCGGCTGGCGAGGATGAGGAGCTGTCGGTCGGCAGCGCGGTCGAGGATGCCCTGGTCGCCGTGGACGAGGCGCTCGCCCTGGCCAAGGTGCGACACGTGACGCTCGTGGGACTGCGCGCCGGCGCGCTGGTCGCTGCGCTGGCTGCGCCGCGCGCCCGCGCGGTCGACCGCCTCGTGCTGTGGGAGCCCGTCGTCGATGACTACGAGTTCACCGCCCTGCCGCCGCGCACCCTGCTGCTGGTGGCCGTGGATTCACCCGCGCATCGGCAATTGCGGGACCACTTGGCCGCGTTGCCGAACGGTGCGAACGTGCAGTTCGAGATCATGCCGTGCACTCCGCCGTGGTTGGCCACGAGTGACGACGGCGTCGGCCCCGCGCCGCCGGACGTGCTGGCTCGCATCGCCGGATGGGACACATGAGCGGCGTACGGGAGTATGTGGAGTCGCCCGTCGTCTTCGGGCGGCATCATTCGCTGGTCGGCACCGTATGTCGGCCGTCGGCCGCTCTGTCGCCGAAGCCGTTCGTGATCTTCCTCAACGCCGGCATCGTTCACCGGGCCGGGCCGCATCGCATGAGCGTGCGTCTGGCGCGCGCGCTCGCGGAGGCCGGTGTGTCGAGCCTGCGGTTCGACCTGTCGGGGATCGGCGACTCGGTCATTCCCGCCGACGCGGCACCGATGGGGGTGCAGGAACGCGTGCAGGCCGACATCGACGACGCGCTCGAGTTCGCGCGCGATCATTGCCACGCCACATCCTTCATCATGGGTGGCCTCTGCTCCGGCGCCGACAACGCCCTGCGCACCGCGGCGCGGCGGCGTGCGGTGGTCGGTCTCTTCCTGCTCGATCTCACCGTGGCGCGCACACCGGGCTACTACGCGCGCTTCTATCTGCGGCGGCTGTTCAGCGGTCGCACCTGGGTGAACCTCCTCACCGGACGGCATCCTGCGCTGCGCCGGCTCTTGCTGCGCCGGTCGTCGACCGAGGCGGCCGACCAGCGAGTGGATGGCGCGATCGAGGCCGACGCCGTCGTGCCGCATCCCGTCATGCGCGAGTATCTGCACCGCATTCTCGCGCGCGATGTGAAACTGCTGTGCATCTTTACGGCCGGCCTTGAACAGCAGTACAACTATGAGCAGCAGTTCGTGCGGCTCTTTCCGCGACTGGACTTCGGGTCGCGCCTCGACCTGCACTACTTCGCGGATTCCGACCACACATTCACGGGAGCCGCGCTGCAGGAGCGCTTGCGGCGGCGGCTCGTGACCTGGGTCAGCGAGACGGAATTTCGCGACCCGGGCGAACGTCTCGGTCGCCCGGGCATGGGCCATGCGCTGTCGCCCGGTCGCGCATCAGCCAGCGTCGCACCAGCGGCGGACAAGCTTCGTACGCGGCCCTCCCCGGTGGGAGAACGCCGTGGCGGCCGCGATCCGCGCAGCGCCGAGACCGGCCGCTTGCTCACCGGCGTGCCGCGCGCTGGCGATCGTCGGCGCCGCAGCCGGGATGCGTCGCGACTCGCGGAATCGGCGATGCCGGCCGGGCGGCTCGTGCGATACTCCATGACGCCGCGCTCTCGGCTGCGGCTACTCCGCTCGCAGCCGAGAGCGGGCCAACCGGGCAACGATACGGATCACTGACGGTGGAGGTGCACCCGCGTCCGAGCGGCCGCCCAAAAGATCCGCTCGCCTACAGATGCGTGATGACAACGCGGGCGTTCGGTACCTGCGCGGCGACGGCGCCCACATACGGCGCATCGAGCTGAAGATCGACCAGCGTCCAGTCGCGCGCGGCCGTTTCGTCGCCCTCGATACTCGCGATGCGCGCATCGTCTCGCGCATGGCTCACCACGAACCGGTCGAGGGCGTGGCCTAGTCCCGAGCCGGTCGCCTTGATGTACGCCTCCTTGCGCGTCCAGATGCGGTAGAACGCTTCAACGCGCTCGTCGCCGGCGAGGCGGTCGAGGGCGTGCCATTCGTCGTGCGAAAAGTGTCGCCGCGCGACCGCGTTGCTGTCGGTGATCGACTCGATGAGCTCGACATCCGCGCCAACCGGCACGGTACGGGAGACGGCGATGACGGCCAGCGCAGCCGAGTGGCTGAGGCTGAATTCGAGTGCGCCGGCATGCGCGCCGGCGAGGTGAGGCTTGCCGGCGGCGTCCGTCGTGAACCCAAGTGACTGTGCCGGGACATTGAGCTCGGCGGCCAATGCTCGTCGCAGCGCGATATGCGAGGCGATCCAGCGTCGGCGCAGGATCCCGCCACGCAGGCGCTCGGCGCGCTCGAGTTCGTCGGCCGACAGCACCGATGCTGGGTCGAGGCGGTCATGCGAACGCCGCGTGCCGGACGTTGCGTTCGGCGGCGCGTCCGAAGTCGCCTCCGGGGTCGCGTCCAGTGCCGCGACAAAAACCTTGATCACGCCGCGAGATTCTTCGATCAGCGTACGCCGTCGAGCCGCATGAAGAACACCATGACCGAGTTTGGCGGGATCTTGCCTACGGCTTGCCGTCCGTACGCATAGCGCGACGGCACCACGATCTGCCGCATGCCGCCGGTGCGCATACCGCGCACGCCGAGGTCCCAGCCGCGGATCACCTCACCTTCACCGATGGTGAAGCGCAGCGGCCGCGCGCCTGGCGCAGTGCGATCCACCTCGGTGCCATCGGCGAGGTACGCGACGTAAGAGATCAGCGCCTCACGCCCAGGCATGGCCGGCACGCCTTCGCCCTCGACCATGTCGCGGTAGTAGATGCCCTGCGGCAGCTTCTCCATCGCGAGAAGCACCACGTTGAGATCCGGCGCGAATGTCGTGTTCTCCACCTCTCCGTCGCCGAGTTCGGCAACTTCGGAGGGGACGTCGTTGGCGTCACCCGCGCGCGGCGACCGCGCGCCGCACGCGGACACGGTGAGCAGTGTGGCGAAAACCCAGACTCTCATGATGACTCCGACATTGGACGATCCGTCAGTACTTGGCGAGGTACTGCCCCAGTTCCCACGCCGAGACCTGCGAGATGTAGTCACGCCACTCTTGGCGCTTCGCGGCGAGGAACGCCTCGGTCACATGCGGTCCGAGCGCCGCCGTCATTTCCGCGTCCTTCTCGAGTTCATCGCATGCCTCGTTGAGGTCACGCGGCAGGTCATCGATACGCAGGCGCCGGCGTTCGCGGAACGACATCTCCCAGATGTTCTCGTTCACCGGCTCGCGCGACGTCGCCTCGGTGGCGATGCCATCGAGCCCCGCAGCCAGCATGACGGCGAGCGCGAGGTACGGGTTCGCGGATGGATCGGGCGAGCGCAGTTCGATGCGCGTCCCGGTGGCGCGGCGCTCCGGGACGCGGATCAGCGGTGAGCGATTTTTCATCGACCACGCGACGTTCACGGGCGCCTCGTAGCCTTCCACGAGCCGCTTGTAGGAGTTCACGAGCGGGTTCGTGATCGCGCACATGCCACGCGCGTGCTTAAGCAGTCCGCCGATGTAGTGATGTGCCGTCTGCGAGAGCTGGTACTCGCTCTTGGCGTCGAAGAAGGCATTCACGCCGCCCTTGAACAGCGATTGATGTGTGTGCATGCCGCTGCCGTTCTGCCCATACACCGGCTTTGGCATGAAGGACGCGACGAGCCCGAATTGCTGCGCGACATGCTTCACCACGAACCGGAACGTGGCGATGTTGTCGGCCGTGGTGAGGGCGTCGGCATAGCGGAAGTCGATCTCATGCTGGCCGTGCGCGACCTCGTGGTGCGCAGCCTCGACCTCAAAGCCGAGCTGCTCGAGCATGGCGACGATCGCGCGACGCGCATCCTCGCCGCGGTCCATCGGTGCCAAGTCGAAGTACCCGCCGACATCATGCGTGAGCGTCGCGGGACCGCCGTCAGTCGAAGGCCGGAACAGGAAGAACTCCGCCTCCATGCCAGCGTTCATGACGAAGCCCATCGCGTTGGCGCGCGCGACCTGGCGCTTGAGGACCTGCCGCGGGTCGCCTTCGAACGGCGCGCCGTCGGGCTTGACGACGTCGCAGATGACGCGCGCGACGCGTGTGTGCGGGTCGCTCCACGGAAAGATGCGGAACGTCTGGTGGTCGGGCCGCAACAGCATGTCCGACTCCTCGACGCGCACGAAGCCCTCAATCGAGGAACCGTCGAAGACGATATCACCCGCGAGCGCCTTCTCGAACTGCGAGGCGGGCACCTCGACGTTCTTGTTGATGCCGAGGATGTCGGTGAACTGCAGGCGCAGGAAGCGCACGTGCTGGGCACGCGCGATCTCGAGGACGTCCTTCGCCGTGGCGCCGGCGAGGTCGGTGGGGAGCTCGGACATGCGGGGAATATCGGTCGACTGCCTCTCTTTCCGCCAATCTGCGCTTTTTTTGTTGCTGGAACCGCTCGCGGCGCGGGGCTTCGCCCCGCCCGTCGCGTAGCGAAAGCCTCGCGCGCAACGCGTGCGAGGCTTGAAGCGTGCAAGCGACAGGCCCGACGAAGCGGTGGCTCGGCGCTCGCGCGGGGACAAGGCACAGCACCCCGCATCCCGCATCCGCCCCCCCACAAGAATATGGAGAGACGAACGATTAGGTTTGCCGGATGCAGAAGCACTGCTCCAACTGCGGCGCCGCGCTCGGTGAGACCGCCAAGTTCTGTCATAGATGCGGGGCCGCCGTCGGCGGCGGCGCCTCGACGCCCGCATCCGGCGAACCCGCAGCCGGTCGCCCGGCGCATCCCGCTCCCGCCCCCGCAGCCCAGACCATCCTCCCCTGGGCCGTCGCCGGCATCGCCCTGCTCTGCCTGCTCGCCTTCATCGTCGCGATGAACTGGCGCCGCGCGCCCGTGACCGCCCCAACGACCGCCGCCGCGCCCGGCGGCGGCACCGGCGCTCGCGCGGTCGACATCTCGCAGATGTCCCCCGACGAGCGCGCCGACCGGCTATTCAACCGCGTGATGACGTACGTGACGCAGGGGCACCGTGACTCCATCGAGTTCTTTGCCCCGATGGCCATCCAGTCCATGCAGGCACTGGCGCCGCTCAACGCGCACCGCCGCTACGACCTCGGACTGCTCGGTGTCGTGAGTGGCGATGGCGCGATGGCGCGCGCGCAGGCGGACACCATCCTCGCCGAACAGCCCGACCACCTGCTCGGCCTGATCCTCGGCATGCGCGCGGCGGGACTGCAGCTCGACGCGGCCGCGCGCGCGCAGTATGTCGAGCACTTCGAACGCGTCTTGGCCGCCGAACGCGCCAAGCGGCTGCCCGAGTACGTCGACCACGCACCCGACATCGACGCCGCCGTGCGTGAGGTCGACGGCCGTGCGCCCTCCACTCCGAACCCGCAGGGGACAGGACCGTCATGACCAACCAGACCGCGACCGCGTCGCGCACGATTCATGTCGCTCATTCACCGGACAGCGACGACGCTTTCATGTTCTACGCCCTCGCCACGGGCAAGGTGGACACCGAAGGCCTCACCTATGTGCACGAGCTGCAGGACATCGAGTCGCTGAATCACCGCGCGATGCGTGGTGAGCTCGAAGTCACGGCGGTGTCGATCCATGCGTACGCGGACATCGCGGACAAGTACGCGCTGCTGCCGAGCGGCGCGTCGATGGGTGACAACTACGGACCCCGTCTCGTGGCGCGAGAGCCGATGGGACGCGCCGATGTGAAAGGCAAGCGGATTGCCGTGCCGGGCCTCAAGACCAGCGCGTACATGGCGCTGCGACTCTACGAGCCGGACTTCGAGCCCGTAGTAATCCCGTTCGACGAGATCGAGCAGGCCGTGGTGGACAAGAAGGCGGATATCGGGCTGCTCATCCACGAGGGCCAGCTGACGTACCCGGACATGGGTCTGCATTTGGTGGCGGACCTCGGTGAGTGGTGGCATGGCGAGACGGGTGGCCTGCCGCTGCCGCTCGGTGGAAACGTCATCCGGAAAGACCTTGGCGAGCCGATGATGAAGAAAATTTCGCGCCATCTTCACGCCAGTATCGCGTATGCATTGGAGCATCGAAAGGATGCGCTCGATCACGCCATGCAGTACGCGCGCGGTCTCGATCGCTCCAAGGCCGACACCTTCGTCGGCATGTACGTGAACGACTGGACGCTCGACTACGGTGCGCGCGGCCGAGAGGCCATCCGTCTCTTCCTTGAGCGCGGCGTACAGGCCGGCCTGATCCCGCGTACCGTGAAGGTCGAGTTCGTCGACGAATAACCCGGAAAGGCCGAGGGTGTCCACGAGTAACGGCCGCCGGTGTAGCTCGTCGAGAAGGACAGCCCAGGGCGCGCACATCCCGTCGCGGCCCGGCCCTGACGAATCGACGCGCGCCGACCGATACTTGCGTGGCGACTGCTGCGGCCCGAGCGTATTGGGTCCGCAGTGAGTGTGCGGGCGGATTATCGATTGCCCAGTGGTTTGCTCGAACCCAACTAACGGAATGTCCGACCCTCGAGCAGGTACGCCGTCACGACTCACCCGCGCCATCCGCGCCGTCAGCGAGCCGACGCCGCGGCGCATTCTCGTCGTCGACGACGAGGACATGATCCGCAGCGCGTTGGCCAAGTTCCTGCGCTCGCGCGGCTTTGACGTCGTGACCTGTGACTCGGGTATGGCGGCTGTCGACGCCCTGCGCGCGGAGCGCTTCATCGCCATGCTCGCCGACGTGCGCATGCCCGGCATGACCGGCCTGGAGCTCGTCCCGCAGGCGCTGGCCATCGATCCTGACCTCGCGGTCATGATGCTCACCGCGGTGAACGACGCGCCGACGGCCACCGAGGCGCTGGCGCAAGGCGCGATGGATTACCTCATGAAGCCCATCGAGCTCAGCGACCTTGCGACCGCCGTGGATCGCGTGCTGCACAAGCGTGAACTCGGGCTCGAGCAGCGCAAGGTCGAGCGGCTCATTCGCGAAGAAGTCGCCGCGCAGACGGAAGAGCTCGGCCGCGAGCGCCAGATGCTGCACAGCATGGTGGTCGATGTCGTGCGCGCGCTCGTCAACGCACAGGAGGCCAAGGACCCCTTCCTGCGCGGGCACTCGGACCGGGTCGCGGACCTGGCCGGCTCGATCGGCAGCGCCATGGGCATGGACGACGACGCCGTGGATACCCTGCGCCTCGCCGGACGGCTCATGGATGTGGGCAAGATCGGCATTCGCGAGTCGGTGCTCAACAAGCCCGATACGCTGACGCCCGAAGAATTCGACCACGTGAAGAGCCACGTCCCGATCGGCCTCGACATCCTGTCGTCCATCAAGCCGATCGCGCACACGCTGCCGGCCATCGAGGCGCACCACGAACACTGGGACGGCTCCGGCTACCCGCGCGGTTTGGCGGGTGAGGAAATCGACCTCGGCGGCCGCATCCTCGCCGCCGCCGACGCCTACGACGCGCTGACGTCGCGGCGCGCGTGGCGCGACCCGCTGAGCCCTGCCGCGGCAATCGAGTTCTTGGGCGACCGATCCGGCGCCCTGCTCGACCCGCGCGTATACGCGGCCATGCGTTCGGTGGTCATGCGGCGCAAGACGCTCCAGTTCCTCGACTCGACGTCCGAGTAGCGGAGCCGCCGCCGCGGTAGGCGGCGCGCAACCCGCCGCCGCCGTCCGCTGCCGTCCGTCGTCCGCCGTCTGCCGTCTGCCGTCTGCCTCTTCCCACATACCCGCCGGTCTGAACGCGGCCCGCCCGTGGTACGTTTAGACGCTGATGATCTGCACACGCCTTCTTTTCGTGGCGCTGGCTCCCCTCGCGGGGCTGGCGCCTACTTCGCTCGATGCGCAGGCCGCGCGTCCCGTGGGCGCGCTCGGCGCCGCCCCGGCTGACACGCTGCGCCTGGCCGTCGAGGACGCCGTCGCCCGTATGCTCGCGACCTCCGACGAAGCACGCCTCGCGAACGCGCAGGTCGCCCTTGCCGACGCCGCAATCACGTCCGCGCGATCCGCTGGCCTGCCGCAGCTGCGCCTCAACTCCAGCTACCAACAAGTGCTCAAGAACGCGCGCGCCGAGATCGTCGGTTCGGTGTTCGGCCAGAGCTACACGTACAACGCGAGTCTCCAGCTCGAGCAGTCGATCTTCGAGGGCGGACGCGTGGTCGCGGCCTCGCAAGCGGCCTCGCGCATCGGACGAGCCGCCACCATGTCGCGCGCCGAGACGCGCGCGCAGCTCGCCGTGGACGCCCAGCGCGTCTACCTCAGCGCGCTCTTCACGGCGCGCATCGCCGACATCCAGCGGCGCAATCTCGCGCTGGCCGACGAGCGACTCGCTCAGGTCCAGCAACTCGAGCAAGCCGGACGTACATCGCGCTACGACGTGCTGCGCGCGCGCGTGGAACGCGCCAACTTGGAGCCGCTCGCCCTGCAGGCCGAGAGCGATCGCGTCCTCGCCGAACTCGAGCTCAAGCGGCTGCTCGACATCCCGGTCGAGCAGCCGGTGATGCTCACGACCGCACTGGATCCGGTGCGCGTCGGTGAGATGGCAGAGGCCGCGGCCGCCAACGGATCGCCCGCAGGCATACGCCCGTCGGTCCGCGCCGCCGAACTCACCGCGCGGGCCCGCGCCGCCGGCGTGCGCGTGGCGCGCGCCGATCTCATGCCGTCGATCTCCGCCTCGTTCAACCTGGGTTATCTCGCGCTGCCGTCGTCCCCGGGGTTCCCCAGCCGGCTGGGCGAGACATCGGCCAGCCTGTGCCCGCCCGGCTCAGACCCTGGCCGCGTGTGCCAGAACAACGGCTGGTTCCCCAACCGCAACTTCGGCATCTCGATGAGTTGGCCGATCTTCGACGGCTTGCTGACGAAGGGCCGGATCGACCTCGCCCAGGCGCAGCAGCGCATCGCGGACATCGAGTTGCGCCGCGCACGCGAGCAGGCCGCGATCGACGTGGCCGGCGCGCGCGCCGAGCTCGCGCGCGCACAGGCCGCATTCGCCGCGCGCTCGACCAATGTCAGTGAGGCCGAGGAGGCCTTCGAACTCGCGACGCTGCGCTTCGAGCGCGGCATCGGCACGCAGCTCGAGGTCTCCGACGCACAGTTCGCCCTGCTCAATGCGCGTTCCACCGAGGCACGCGCCACATTCGACCTTTATCTCGCGGTGGCAGAACTGGCGCGCGTGCGCGCCGAGCCGATCCCGCTGCCCAACGGCGGGACAGCCGCTACCGGTGGAACCCCATGACGTCGATCAACGACACCCAGAGCGTCAACGGCACTCCCGTGACGCGCCGTCCGCGAACCGCCCTCCTGCCCATCGGCGCGCTCGCGCTGTCATGGCTGCTCGTCGCCTGCGGAGCCGGCGGCGACGCGGCCGCCGCCCAGCGCAACGGCATGAGTGGCAGTGCGCCGGCAGGCACGCGGCTTCCCGCGGGCGCGGAACGCGGCGCCACGGGCGTCCCCGCTGAATCGGCGCCTGGGGGCGGCGAGCGCAGCGGCGGCTCCATCGTGCTGTCATCGGCGGACGTGCATACGGTCGCGCGCGGCATCATCGAAGAAGGCACGGCGATCAGCGGCAACCTGCGCCCGATCGAAACCGTGAGCGTGCGCGCGCGCATCGACGGCAACGTGACGCAGCTGCACGTGCGCGAGGGCGACCGCGTCAGCGAAGGTACGGTGATGGCCGAGTTCGAGCGCGTCGAGCAAGATGCCGCATTGCGGTCGGCCGAGGCGGACGAGCTCGCGGCCCGCACCGAATCCGAGACGGCACAGTGGGAGCTGGAACAGACGCGCGACCTCTTCAAGGCCGGCGCGGTGGCGGAGCGTGACCTGCGCGCGGCGGAACAGGCGGCGGCCACGGCGGCCGCCCGCCTCGCCGCGGCCGTGTCGCGCGTGCGCGCGGCAAGCACCGTGGCGCGCGATACCCGCGTCGTCTCGCCCGTCACGGGCGTGGTGGAGCGCCGCGACGTGGAAAGCGGTGAGCGCGTGAGCCGCGGTACGGAGATGTTCACCGTCGTGCGCAGCGACGTGCTCGAACTGACCGCCGCGGTGCCGGCACGGCGCTCGGCGTCGCTCAAGCCCGGTCAGGTCGTGCGCTTCGACGCGGGCGGACGCAGCATCGAAGGCCGCGTCGCTCGCGTGAGCCCGACCATCGACCTCGCCTCGCAGTCGGTCACGGTGTATGTGCAGGTGCCCAATCGGTCGGGCGCCATCAAGGGCAACGCGTTCGCGACGGGCCAGATCATCGAGCGCGCACTCGAGGACCAGCTGGTGGTGCCGCAGGCGGCCATCCGCCAGTCCGCGCCCGGCGCGGGCGGTGGCCCGTTCGTGTGGAAGGTGCAGGGCGGCACGCTGGTGAGCGCGCCGGTGAAGCTCGGCATCGTGGACGAGGCGCGCGGCGTGGTGCAGATCGTCGAAGGCGTCGACGCGGGCGATGATATCGTCGTCGGCAACGTGGGCATGCTCGGCGCGGGAATGCAGGTGCAGCTCATCGGTACGGAAAACACTGGGGTGCGCTGATGTTCCTCTCAGATGTCTCGATCAAGCGGCCCGTCTTCGCCACCATGATGATGGTGGCGCTGGTGGTGCTGGGCACCGTGAGCTTCTTCCGGTTGTCCGTGGACGAGTACCCAGACGTCACCTACCCGGTCATTGTCGTACAGACGTCGTATCCGGGCGCGTCGCCGGAGGTGGTGGAGCGCGAGCTCTCGAAGCCGCTCGAGGAGGCGCTGAACACCACCGAAGGGCTCAAGGAGATCACGTCCACGAGCTCCGAGGGCGCGTCGCTGGTGCGCCTGCAGTTCCATCTGGGCGTCGACGTCACCGCGATGCAGCCGGAGGTGCAGGGCAAGGTGGCGCGCATCCGGCGCCAGCTCCCGCGCGACATGGAGGAGCCGGTCATCGTCCGGTTCGACCCGAACGACCGGCCGATCATGGCGGTCGCGCTGCAGAGCGCCACGCGCCCGATGCGCGAGCTCACCGACCTCGCCGACGAGGTGATCGGCACCCGCATCGAGGCCATCCCCGGTGTGGGCGGCGTGCAAGTGGTGGGCGGCGCCGCGCGCGAGATCCGGGTCGAGCTCACGCCGAGTGCGCTGCGCGCGTACGGCATCTCGCCGGCACAGGTCGTCGCCGCGCTGCAGCGCGAGAACCAGGAAGTCCCCGCGGGCCGGATCGAACGCGGCGACACCGAACGTCTCGTGCGCATCACGGGCCGCGTCGAGGACCCGATGGCGTTCGGCAACGTCACGATCGCCGTGCGCGACGGCGTGCCGATCCGTGTGCGTGACGTCGGCACGGTGGTGGACGGCACGGCCGAGAAGCGCAGCGCCTCGTACATGGGGACCGACCCCGTGCTCGCGCTCGACATCCGCAAGATCACGGGCGCCAACACCGTCGAGGTGGCGGACCAGGTCCGCGTGGTCGTGCAGGAGATGCTGCGCCAGCTGCCGTCCGACATCCGGCTCACGATCGTCGAGGACGACTCGGAGAAGATCCGCGAGGCGCTGCACGACGTGGAACTCACGCTCGTGCTGGGCGCGATCCTCACCGTGATGATCATCTACCTGTTCCTGAACTCGTGGCGTTCGACCGTCATCACGGGCCTGACGCTGCCGGTGGCGATCATCTCGAGCTTCTTCGCGATGTGGATCTTCGGCTTCACGCTGAACACGATGACGCTGCTGGCGCTCTCGCTGGCTATCGGCCTGCTCATCGACGACGCGATCGTGGTGCGCGAGAACATCGTGCGGCACGTGGCCATGGGAAAGGACCATTACCTGGCCTCGAAGGAAGGCACCGACGAGATCGGCCTCGCGGTGTTCGCGACGACGCTCGCGGTGATCGCCGTGTTCATCCCCGTGGCGTTCATGGGCGGCATGATCGGCAAGATCTTCTTCCAGTTCGGCGTCACGGTGGCGTTCGCCGTGATGGTGTCGCTGTTCGTGTCGTTCACGCTCGACCCCATGCTCTCGTCGGTGTGGCATGACCCGGACGCGGAGGAGCACGGCGAGGAGGCGCGCCGGCGCGCCGGCCCGATCCGGCGCGTCGCGCTGGCGTTCGACGACTGGTTCGAGCGCACGGCCGACAAGTACCCGCGCATGCTCGAGCGTGCGATCCAGCACCGCTGGCTCGTGCTCGGCGGCGCGCTGGGCTCCGTCGTGATCGCGTTCTTCATCGCGACCAGCATCGGCTTCACATGGATGCCCGACTACGACGCGGGCGAGTTCAACGTCAGCTACCGGACGCAGCCCGGCTCGCGCCTCGAATACACCACGGCCAAGGGCATGGCGCTCGACTCGATCGTGAGTCGCGTGCCCGAGGTGGAGTTCACCTACTTGAGCGTGGGCTCCGGCTTCCGCGGTTCCACGACGAACGGCCGCCTGACCGTGCGCCTGACGCCCATGGGCGAGCGGTCCCGCTCCATGGCGGAGATCCAGAACGCGCTGCGGCCGCAGCTTACGCAGGTCTCGGGCATCCGGCCGTCGATCGAGGGCACGCGCTCGATCTTCGGCGGCTACCGGCAGCCGATCGTCGTGAACGTGCAGGGTCCTGACCCCGTGCGCCTCAAACTCATCTCACAGCAGGTGCTCGACGTGATGAGCGCCGTGCCGGGCATCGACCAGCCGATGTCGAGCGACGAGGGGGACATTCCGCAGCTCGACGTGCGCGTTGACCGCCAGGCCGCCTGGGCCGCCGGCCTGGGCATCGGCAGCATCGCGGCGACGCTGCAGCCGCTGTTCACAGGCTCGCGCGCCACGCTGTGGCAGGACCAACTCGGCTACTCACACGACGTACGCGTCGTGTATCCGGAGTCGCTGCGCGCGTCGGCGGAGGACGTCAAGAACATCCCGGTGACCGGCACGGCGATCGATCCACGCACGGGCCTGCCGGCGGCGATTCCGCTGTCACAAGTGGCCGAGGTGGTGCCCAGCGTCGGACCGCAGCAGATCAACCGCCGGCAGCTCGAGCGGCAAATCTCGATCTCGGCCGGCGTGCTGCCCGGCGCCGCCGTGGGCGACGTGGCCAACATGGTCATGGCGGCGATGGATTCGATCGTGCTGCCCGCCGGCTATCGCACGGTCTTCACGGGCGACGTCGAGAACCTCAACGAGACCAAGGGCTACGTCCTCGAGGCGATCCTGCTCGCGGTGGTGTTCATCTACCTGATTTTGGCGTCACTGTTCGGCTCGTTCGTGCAGCCGCTGGCGATCATGCTGTCATTGCCCCTGTCCTTCCTGGGCGTCGCGCTGGCCCTGCTCGTCACGGGCGGCACGCTGAACGTCATGTCGATGATCGGCGTGATCATGTTGATGGGCCTGGTGACGAAGAACGGCATCCTGCTGATCGACTTCGTCAACCACGCGCGCAGTGAAGGCAAGGAGCGGCTGCCGGCGATCCTCGAGGGCGGCCGCATCCGCCTGCGCCCGATCATCATGACGACGGCCGCGATGATCTTCGGCATGATGCCGCTGGCGTTGGCGATCGGCCAAGGCGCCGAACAGCGCGCCCCGATGGCCCATGCGGTGATCGGCGGTCTCATCACCTCCACGATCTTGACCCTGTTCGTGGTGCCGGCGGTCTATACATTGCTCGACGACCTGGCCGCGTGGTTCGCCGGGCGGGGACGTGCCCGGACGGCCGCAACAGCGGAGCCAGCGGGTGATGCGCCCGCCTTGGCGAGCCAACGGGCCGGCCATACCGCTTGACGGCGGGGGGTGGCCCAGTGTATTCAGCGGTCTGAGCGTACGGCGATCAAAACAGGGAGGCACAATGCCGCGGGGCGGAGCGATGGACGACATGCTGTTTTCGGACCGTGATGACGAGGCGGAAGAGTCGGGCTACGGCGGCGGCGGACGAGGCAGTTCCTCGTACGACGACGACGAGGACGAGGACGGCGGCTGGGCCATCAACAAGGACAGCTCGGATTCGCTGTGGGATTCCACCGATGAGTCCGACGACGACGACGAGGAGTCGGGCGGCGTCGCTCCGGTGGCCGATACATCGGACGAGGAAGAGGAGGGCGACCTCTTTGGCGAGCCCGCTCCGCGTCGCCGTGGGCGCAAGCCGGCTGAGAAGCCGCGCGTGCGCAGCGTCTTCGAAACGGGCGAGCACGAGGCGGCGATCATTCCGATGGCGCCGGAGAAGCCGGCCGCGCCAGTGACGGCGCCCAAGGTCGCGCCGTCCGGCAACGGCTCGGCCAGCCAGTCGGCGAAGGCCGACGGCAAGCCGGTGGTCTCGAAGGCCAAGAAGCCGGCCAGCAAAGCCTCGGCAGCCAAGAAGCCGACGGCGAAGAAGCCGGCGGCCAAGAAGGCCGCTCCCATGAAGTCGGCGGCGAAGAAGCCGGCCAAGGCCGCGAAGAAGAAGTCCGCAGCTAAGGGCAAGGCGAAGTCCGCGGCGAAGAAGCCGGCCAGGAAGCCGGCGCGAAAGGCCGCCACCCGCTCGGCGCGTAAACCCGCGCGGACGGCCAAGAAGTCGTCGGCTCGCAAGGCGAAGAAGCCGGCCAAGAAGAAGTAGGCGCCAGACCGTACGCTCACGCTCGTATCAGGAACGCGGCCGTACCTGGGAAGCCCGGCTGAATCAGGTTCAGCCGGGCTTGTCATTTCACAGGTGGAGTCTTTGCGAATCCCGCAAGTCTCTCGGCCGCGGCCAATCGCGCGCCACGCGCTATCCGGTTGCGACGTTCCGCGCTAATCTTTGCGGACGATGTCGGAATCGCCTGTCGAACTGCTTCGCGCGCACTCGCGCCACGCACCGTGGAATGCCCGCGGTCTCGCTGCTCATGCCACCGCTCTCGTCGATGCGGCGGGTATGCGGCCCACCAACACGTCTGCGCGCGCGACGCCCAGCGCGCGCGCGATCCGGTTTTACGTGTCGAACGGATTGCTCGATCATCCCGACGGCAAGGGCACCGCGGCGACGTATCACTACAAGCACCTGCTGCAGTTGCTGGCGATAAAGATCCGGCAGCGTGAAGGGCAGACGCTGGACGTGATCAAGGGCGAGATCGGCGACATGCAGGGCGACCAGTTGGAGCGCCGTGTCGCCACTTCCCTTGCACCTGCGCTTGGCGCCGGCGCGGACGAAGCGGTCTCGCGCGATGACGATGCGCCGGCGGTCTGGCGTCGCGTGACGGTTGCCGACGGCATCGAACTGCACGTGCGCTCGGATTCGGCGGCCGCGCGTGAATCGGTGATGATCGCAATCCGTGAATCCGTGCGCGCGGCGCTCGGGCGCGAGGACGTGCGCTAGGCAGGAGTTTTGTCCGGCCCCTTGCCCGGATTCACGTGCGGCACAACATTAGAGCGCGATGGCCCCTCCTCCTCGGCGACGGCCTCCTTCGCGCACCGTCCTGCTCGACCGCGCGATCGAGGCGCTCCCTCTCTTCCGGCTCTCCGATAGCTCGGAGGACAGCATCGTCGCCTTCACCACCAACGGCGGCGGCCGCTGGCGCGTCCTGCCCGCGCCCAGTGAACGGCTCCCGGGCACGTTCGATCAAGACGTCTTCGTCGAACTCATGCGGCGATTCCACGAGGCCGGCGCGCCCGACGACGGCGTCCTCTCGTTCACGCTGCACGCCTTCCTGCGCTCCATGGGACGGCGCGTGGATGGCCGCACCTACGAACAACTGCGCGGCGCGCTCGGCCGGCTCGAACGCACCGTGCTCGAGAGCGACGACGCCTGGTTCGATGCGACACTGGGTAAAGCGGTCGCCGCGCGCTTCACGATCCTCTCCGCCGTCGCCATCGACCGACGACGACTCACGGACCGCGAACAACTCGCGCTCTTCGCATCGCTCGCATCCAACGAACCCGGCGACGCGCGCGTGACGATCTCCGCGCCCCTACGCGCCAACATCGCGGCCGGCCACACGACGACCATCTCCGCCCCGCGCTACGTCGCCCTCTCGTCCCCCGTGGCGCGCCGCATATACCGCCTGGTCGAGGCCATACGTCCGGAACAGGGAAGGGAGTGGAGGCCGACCTTGGAACGTCTCGCCGAGACGCTGCCACTGTCACAACGGTTCCCCTCCCACCTGCAGCGCGTGCTCCAGCCGGCACACGAGATGCTGGTCGCGGCGGGAATCGTGCGACGGGCGAAGTTCGTGCAGGACGGGCGGGTCTGGAGCGTGGTGTACGAGCTCTGACTGACCTCGTCTGCCGGTCAGCGTGGGCGCAGCTCCCCGCCTCCCGCACCACCCCCCGCCTCCCGCACCACCCCCGGCATCCCACACCACCCCCCGCACTCCGTACCGCTGGGCGCCCCGCATCGCTCCCCGCATCGCAGTTACCAAGGAACTGCGAGTGGCCCCAAACGTATTCCCTAGGTACGTTCCGGCGTCCCTCCAAAATAGGTCCAGACCGCATGCCCCGGCCCCGTAAGCTCGCCTTCCTCGGTATCGTTGCGCTGCCCCTCGCGGTCGGCGCCTTCGTCGTGCAGGAGCAGGCGACGACCTCGAGCGCGCGCCTCTTCGACCAGGTGTTCGCCATTGTCGGCGACCGCTTCGTCGATTCCATCCCGGCGGGTGATCTTTATGAGAAGGCCGCCCGTGGCCTCGTGACCGAACTCAACGATCCGTACTCCGAGCTGTACACGCCCAAGCAGCTTGAAGCCTTCAACACCAACACCGGCGGCTTCTACGGTGGCGTCGGCATGCTGATCGAGGACCACGAAGGGTCCATCATGATCAGCAAGGTCTATCCGAACACCCCGGCCGAAGAGGCCGGCATTCGCGAGGGTGACCGCATCGTCGGCGTCGACACGGCCTCGACGCGGGGCTGGAAACTCGAACAGGTCTCAACCGCCCTCAAGGGCCGGCCCGGCACCCAGGTGAACGCAAGCTTCCAGCGGCCCGGCGTCCCGAAGCCGTTCGAGGTGGAGTTCACGCGCCGCACGATCCGCATCCCGGCGATTCCCTTCGCCCTGATGCTCGAGAACAAGACGGCATACATCCCTGTGCAGCAGTTCAACGAGACCACCACGCGCGAGTTCGAGCGTGAGTTGCGGCGGCTTGAAGCCGAAGGCGCCACGGGCGTCGTCCTCGACCTGCGGCGCAATACGGGCGGCTTCCTCGAGCAGGCGCTCGACATGACGAACTTCTTCGTGCAGCGCGGCAAGGAGATCGCGAGCGTGCGCACGCGCGTCGGCCCGCCCGAGCGCTACATCGCCGAGGCGGATCCCATCGCCCCGAGGATCCCACTCGTCATCCTGACCGACGGCTACACCGCGTCCGCCTCCGAGATCGTCGCCGGCGCCCTGCAGGACCACGACCGCGCGATCGTCGTCGGCACGACGTCGTTCGGCAAGGGGCTCGTGCAGTCCGTGTACCGGCTCGACGGCGGCTATGCCATCAAGCTGACGACCGGCAAGTGGTATACGCCGAGCGGCCGCTCCATTCAGAAGGAGCGCAAGCTCGACGCCTCGGGCGAGCTCGTCGAGGTCACGCCGGACTCGCTCGAGACAGAAGCCTCGGTCAAGGGCCGGCCCGAGTTCCGCTCCGCCGGCGGCCGCGTGGTCTACGGAGGCGGCGCCATCACGCCCGACGTCATCGTGCCCTACGACACGCTCACGACCGCGGAGCAGAAGCTCGCGCGCGCCTTGGTCCCAAGTTCGCAGGATGTGTACCTCGTGCTCGACGACTACGCCTTCACGCTCAAGGGCGATGTGAAGCCGGACTTCAAGGTCACCGAGGCGATGCGTGACGAGTTCCTCGACCGCCTGGTGGCCAAGGGCGTCGCCGTCGACACCGCGGAATGGGAAGCCGGCGAGTCGTACGTCGACCGCCTGCTGGGCGACCGCATCGCGCGGCGCGCGTTCGGTGACTCGACGGCCAAGCGCCGCGACGTGCCGGACGACGCGCAGCTGCAGAAGGCGCTCGAGCTCCTGCGCCGCGGCCGCACGACGGCCGAGCTGCTGGCGCTCGCCGCCAACTCCCAGTCGCCGGCGGCGTCCCGCCCCGACTGATCACCCGTCGACCGAGTGGCCGGGCGGTCGCCCGGCGTTCTTTCACGGTCGACCCCCTTTATCGACCAGAACACCCGACGATGTCCTCACGCTTCCTGATGGCCGCCGCGCTGCTTGGCGCGGTGGCTTGCGGTCAGTCCGCGCCCGACGTCGATCCGACCTTCATCACGCCCGAGGCGGGCGAGGAGCGGTTCGCGAACATCCGTCAGCTCACCTTCGGCGGCGAGAACGCCGAGGCCTACTGGAGCCAGGACGGCAAGTGGATCACGTTCCAGTCCACGCGCGATGGGCGCGCGTGCGACCAGCAGTATGTCATGCGCGCCGACGGATCCGACCTGCGGCGTGTCTCGGACGGGCGCGGCAAGACGACCTGCGGCTGGTTCATTCCCGGTACGGACCGGCTGTTCTTCTCGTCGAGCACGGCACACGACGAGGCGTGCCCCGTGCGGCCCGATCCCTCCAAGGGATACGTGTGGCCGCTGGACAAGTACGACTTCTACACCGTGAATCGTGACGGCACGGACATGCGCCGACTCACGAACTACGATGTCTACACAGCCGAGGGCGTGCTCTCGCCGGACGGCAAGACGATCGTGTTCACGTCGATGAAGGACGGCGACCTCGACATCTACACGATGAACATCGACGGCACCGACGTCCGCCGCCTGACGAACACCGTGGGCTACGACGGAGGCCCGTGGTGGTCGCCCGACGGCACGAAGATCGTCTACCGCGCGCACCATCCGGCCGACTCCGCCGAACTCGCGCAGTACAAGGACCTGCTGGCGCAGGATATGATCCGCCCCAGCAAGGTCGAGCTGTTCGTCATGGACGCCGACGGCTCCAACCAGCGGCAAATAACGGCCCTTGGGGGCGCGAACTTCGGCCCGTCGTGGAGCCCGGACGGCAAGCGCATCATCTTCTCGTCGAACTTCACGGAGCCGCGCAGCGGCAACTTCGAGCTCTACCTCGTTGACGCCGACGCGTCCATGGCGGGGGCCGACGCACTCGAGCAGGTCACGACGCATCCGACCTTCGACGGGTTCGCCATGTTCAGTCCCGACGGCAACCAGCTCATCTGGGCCTCCAACCGGCACGCCAAGTCGGAAGGCGAGACCAACGTCTTCGTTGCCGACTTCCGCTGGTAGACGCTAGTATCCGGTCAACCCCGGAGGCGTCCCCATGATGGTGTTCGTCGGAGTGGTGGTCGCGGTGCTCGCTGGATTGACCGCGATGGGCATCAGGATCATCGGCCAGGCCGAAGTCATGGTGGTGGAGCGGCTCGGCCGCTTCCACCGCGTGGCCCGGTCCGGGCTCAACGTCATCATCCCGTTCTTCGAGCGCGCCAAGTCGATCGACGTCCGCTACTTCGAGGCGGATCCGCTGGGCAACAAGAAGATGATTGCGAGCACCATCGCGCGCATCGACCTGCGCGAGCAGGTGCTGAACTTCCCGTCGCAGCCGGTCATCACGAAGGACAACGTGACGATCGACATCGACGCGGTGCTGTACTACCGCGTGGCGGACCCGCAGAAGGCCACCTACTCGGTGCAGAACCTGCCGTACGCCCTCGAGACGCTGACGCGCACCACGCTGCGCAACATCGTGGGCGATATCGAACTCGACCAAACGCTGGCATCGCGCGACATGATCAACCGCCGCATGCGCGAGGTGATCGAGGAGGCGTCGATCGGCTGGGGCGTGGACGTCACGCGCGTGGAACTGCAGAGCATCGAGCCGCCCGCCGATATCCAGCAGTCGATGGAACTGCAGATGCGCGCCGAGCGGGAGCGGCGCGCCGCGGTGACCAACGCCGAGGCGTCCAAGCGGGCGGCCATTCTCGAGTCCGAGGGCCAGAAGGAGGCGCAGATCCGCAAGGCGGAGGGCGAGAAGGGCGCCGCCATTCTGCGCGCCGAGGGCCACGCCGCCGCGCGCCTGGCCATGGCGGACGCGGAGGCCGAAGCCGTGCGCCGGATCGCGGCCTCGCTGCCGCCGGGTGAGGCGGCCACCTACCTGCTCGGCCTCAAGTACCTGGAGGCGCTGCCGCAGATCGCGCAGGGCAAGGGCACGACGATCTTCCTCCCCAGCGAGGCCACCGGCGTGCTGGGGGCTATTGGCGGCATGAAGGGGCTGCTGCAGGCGGCGTCGGCGCCGGCGCATACGGCCACGCCAGCCATCCCGGGTGCCGGTCCCTTCCGGCTGCCCGGGGAGAACTAGTGTCCGACGGAGCCGCGAGGCGCATCACGCACGAGCGGGCCGAACGCATCGCCAAGGCGCACGCGTGCTCGCGCTGCGCTGAGTACACGTTCCGCAAGCTCACCGTGAAGCCGGCGACGAAGGCGCTGGAGGATGAGCTCGGCGTGGTTTGGGTTGCGGTGCGGCTCTGCGGCGTGTGCAAACATGAGGAGGAGATCGGCATCGCCGCGGACGGCGACATCGTCTACGCGAGCTGACGGCGCGCGCACCACGCTTGGCAGCACCGGCGTGTCGAACGAATCACCACCTGGAGCTCCGATGGCCGTGCTCGACATCCCACGACTGACGCCCGGCGAGCGCATCCAGCATGAGCTGCTGGTGCGCGGCCGCGAGGACAAGACCACCAAGACCGGCGACCCGTTCGTCGTGCTCAAGCTCGGCAATGCGACGGGCGAGATGTCGACGAACGTCTGGAAGGAGGACGTGCCGAATGTGCTTGGCATCCGGCCGGGGCAGGTGGTGCAGGTCATCGGCCAGGTGGAGCTGTATCAGGGCCGTCGCCAACTGAAGCTGACGGGGCCACCACGCGTTGTTACCGATGCCGCCGTGGACATCGACGAGTTCCTGCCGCGGATCTCCGTCAGCACCACCGAGCTGTGGGCGCGCGTTGATACCTGGCGTGGTGAACTACGCGGTGCGCTTCGCACGGCCATCGACCTGTTCTATGCGGACGATGCGTTCCGGGAGCGGTTCGCACGCGCGCCCGGCGCCACGCGTGGGCACCACGCGCAGATCGGCGGGCTGCTGCTGCACACGTGTGAGGTGGCCAACATCGCCCGCGCGTCCGCGCAGACGATGCGCGGCGACGTGGGGCTCGTCACCGTCGGCGCGCTGCTGCATGACGTCGGCAAGGTCGAGGCGTACTCCGTCGGCGTGGGCGGCTTCGAGAACACGCAGGCGGGGCACCTCGTGGGCCACATCGTGCTGGGATCGCTCATGCTGGAGGAACGGATCCGCACCCTGCCGGCCGGCACGCTCGACGAGAGCCAGCGCCTCGAGCTACATCACTTCATCCAGTCGCATCACGGCATTCCGGAGTTCGGCGCGGCCGTGCGCCCGATGACGCTCGAAGCGGAGATCCTCCATTTCGCCGACCAAGCCTCGGCCAAGGGGAACGACTTCAACGAGGCCGTCCGCGATCCTGAGCTGTTTCCGGCCGACGACCTCGAGTTCTCCAGCAAGCGCAGTTGGCGACTTGAGCGCCGCGTGTGGCGGCGCACGCACCGGTGGGAGTAGAGCGCGAGCCTTGGGACGGCCTCCCGCATCGCGGTTTGGTCTGCCGTCTGCCGTCTGCCATCTGCCGTCTCGCTAAGTTCCATACATGATTACGATCAACCAAGACGACTTCATCCAGAGCGTCGCGGACGCGCTGCAGCACATTTCGTACTACCATCCGCTCGACTATATCCGCGCCCTGGGCGAGGCCTACGAGAAGGAGCAGAGCCCCGCCGCGCGCGACGCCATCGCACAGATCCTCACCAACTCGCGCATGTGCGCCGAGGGTCACCGGCCGATCTGCCAGGACACCGGCATCGTCGTGGTGTTCGTGAAGATCGGCATGAACGTGCGCTGGGACGCCGGTGCCGCGACGCTTCTTTCGCTGCAGGAGATGGTCAACGAGGGCGTGCGGCGCGCCTACCTGCATCCCGACAATGTGCTGCGCGCATCGATCGTCGCCGACCCGGCGTTCACGCGCAAGAACACGCGCGACAACACACCGGCCGTGGTGCACGTCGAGCTCGTCCCCGGTGATACCGTCGAGGTAAAGCTCGCGGCCAAGGGCGGCGGCTCGGAAAACAAGAGCAAGTTCGCCATGCTGAATCCCAACGATTCCATCGTGGACTGGGTCATGAAGACCGTTCCGACCATGGGCGCCGGATGGTGTCCGCCGGGCATGCTCGGCATCGGCATCGGCGGCACGGCCGACAAGGCCATGCTCATGGCGAAGGAATCGCTCATGGAGCACATCGACATGGCGCAGCTCAAGGCGCGCGGTCCGCAGAACCGCATCGAGGAGCTGCGCATCGAGTTGCATGACAAGGTGAACGCGCTGGGCATCGGCGCCCAGGGACTGGGCGGGCTCTCGACCGTGCTCGACGTGAAGATCTTCGACTTCCCGACTCACGCGGCGTCGAAGCCCATTGCGATGATTCCCAACTGCGCGGCCACGCGGCACGCACACTTCACGCTCGACGGCTCCGGCGCGGCAAGCCTGCCGGTGCCCAGCATCGCCGACTGGCCCGCCGTGACCTGGCGGCCGGACGCAAACGCGCGACGCGTGGATTTGGACGAGTTGACGCCGGCCATGGTTGCCTCGTGGAAGGCCGGCGACCGTCTGTTGCTCAGCGGGAAGCTGCTCACCGGTCGTGACGCCGCGCACAAGCGCATCGCTGATCTGTACGCGCGCGGCGAAGACCTGCCCGCCGGCGTCGACTTCACCAACCGCGTGATCTATTACGTCGGTCCGGTGGATGCCGTGCGCGATGAGGCCGTGGGACCGGCCGGCCCGACGACGGCCACGCGCATGGACAAGTTCACCGAGATGATGCTGGCCAAGACGGGACTGGTGGCCATGATCGGGAAGGCGGAGCGCGGGCCGGAAGGCGTCGCCGCCATCAAGAAGCACCGGGCGGCCTATCTGATGGCGGTCGGTGGTGCGGCGTACCTTGTGTCCAAGGCGATTCGTTCCTCACGCGTGGTGGCGTTCGAGGAGCTTGGCATGGAGGCAATCTATGAGTTCGAGGTCGAGGAGATGCCGGTCACGGTAGCCGTGGATGCCGAGGGCGGCAACGTGCACGAGCGCGGTCCGAAGGAGTGGGAGAAGCGCATTCGCGAGTTGCCCGTGCTAAACGGCTGAGCGGCCCGTGGTGCATGCACCGGCCGAGCTGGCCATGTTTGACCGCCCACAAAGCCCGGAGAGAATCATGCGTCGCCTGGTCCTGCTATTCGTTGTCTGTCTCATACCGCTCGCGCCAGTCGCCGCGCAGTCCGCGGCACATGACAGCGTATACAAGGTGGTCACTGACTTGTTCGACTCGATGCGTGCGCGCGACACTTCGTCGATGCGCGCCGCGTTCACGTCGAATGCGTCGATGCAGGCGCTCACGGCGGACAGCGTCGAGTTCGCGTCAGTGGATGGATGGATCAACTCGGTCGCGCGCGCGCGCCCCGGTGTGCTGCTCGACGAACGTCTCGCGAATCCGGTGGTGCAGGTGGATGGTGCGTTGGCGACGGTGTGGGTGGACTATTGGTTCTTCGTCGGCACGCGACAATCGCACTGCGGCGTCGATGCGTTCCAGCTACATAAGCAGAACGGACAGTGGCGCATCTTTTCTGTCGTGGACACTCGCCGAGCGATTGGCTGCCCGGACGCGCCGAATGGCACAAACGCCTCATTAATAGATGATTAGTTTTACACAGATACTGACGATCCCGTTGGCGGCGGAAATGCCCACTGCATAACGGCTTACGCGTCCGAAAAGGGTCGGCACAGCAACGAATTTCGTGGGGTCGCACTGCGCAAAGTGCGGCCCCACTTGGATTTACGTCATTTTCGGTTAAGTTCCTCTCATTGCAAGTGTGCCGCGCCATTCCCGAGCGCGTCACGATGGACTCAGCCGGAGACCGAATGCGGAAGCCACGTCCGAACTCGTACAACCCCGCGCAGGCACTCCACCTTATCGCGAGCGATCGCAACGGCGATCCGCTCAGCTGCCCGTCTTGCTCTGGTTCGATTGAGCGGGAGCCGGGCTCCGCACCTCCGCCGCCCCGCTCGCACGTGACGTTGAAGTGCGTCGGCTGCGGCCGCGTCGCCCGGTACATCGCCGGCGCCGCGTAATCCTCTCTCACTCGCTCGCACAGGAGTACGCATCAGATGTCGCGCATCACCGGCACCGTGAAGTGGTTCAACGACGCGAAGGGTTTTGGCTTCATCGAACGTCAAGGCGGTCCCGATGTGTTCGTTCACTTCAGCGCGATCTCCGGCTCGGGCTTCAAGTCGCTGGCCGAAGGCGACAAGGTGGAGTTCGAGATCGTGGACGGGCAGAAAGGTCCCCAGGCGGCCAACGTCTCGAAGACCTGATCGGAACGCGTAACAGCAAGGCCGGTTCGATCGAGACCCCCGCACACGCTGTGTGCGGGGGTCTCGCGCGTTCTGTTCCCTGCCGACCGCGGCCGTCAGCCAAGCAGTTCGAATCGCACGGGCCGCCGCGACGCACCGGTCGCACCCCGCTTCCGTTTGCGCGGCGCGTAGCGAAACAGTTGCGCCGGCCGTCCACGGCCCTCGGAGCGCCACGCGCCTGTCGGCGTCACGAGATAGGCCCCCTGCAGAGCGCGGCGGAAGCTCGCCTTGTGCAGTGACCGGCCGAGCAACAGTTCATAGACCTGCTGCAGGTCGGAGAGCGTGAACACGGCCGGCAGCATGCGGAACGCCACCGGCGCGACATCCATGCGCTCGCGCAGCGTGATCAGCGCCGAGCGCAGCATCGCGCGCTGCCGCGGCGGAAGGCCGGCCTGCGTCTCGGCCGGGACCCACGCCATGCCTTCGGGCGCGTCCGTGTCGGCCGGCACGACGGCGAGGTACGCGACAGAGAGCGCGGCACGCGATGGATGCGCGCCGCCGCCGTTGAACGCGCCGAGTTGCGTGATCCAGGCCGGCGCCGCTCCCAGCACCGATCGTGCAAGGCGTGCGCCCGCGTCGTCGATGGTCGTGGAGCCGCCGGCCGTAAATGCGACCCACGGGAGTGTGCCCGTGCGGTCCGGATTCACGCTGCGGCGGGCGGTCTTGCCTCGCGCCGAGCCCGGCGCCGTCCGCAACACCGTGAGCCGGCCATCGAGGATACGGCAACACACGAAGTCGAGCGAGGTGGACGGCGACCCTGCGGTGGTGCGCTTGCTAGCCATCAATGAGAGATCGTACCCTGTTTCGAGGTGTCGACGTCATCCTCCTGCCCCTTCTTGAACAGGAACGCCTCCATGTTGCGCGTCAGGAACTGCCGCGCCTGGGGATCCATGACGTTGAGTCCGTAATGGTTGATGAGCATCGTTTGCTGCTTCAGCCACAGTTGCCAGCAGTCGGGGCAGGTGCCCTCAAGAATGCGCGCGCCGATGGCGCCGGGAAACGGCGGCCGCTCGAAGCCCGGCTTCGTCTCGCCGCAGCGCTGGCATTTGATGTCCGACATGGTCACTCCGTGCACTTCGTGAACCCGCAATCTATCCGGAGGCGGGAGGCGAAGCTATGCGCGCATCACCGTCGCGGCGCGTCTCGCCACTCGACTCACCGCGCGATTCGTCACGCGGCCCGCCACGCGGCTCGGGGAATCGCTCGGCCAACCAGCGCGCCGCGGTGGCGGCGACCTCTTGCCAGCCGTAGTCCACGGTCAGCACGTGTCCGGCGCCCTGCGTCCAAATCACCGTCTTGTCGTCCGAGCCGATGCGCGCGATCGCGCGCACCGACTGATCGCGCGGCAGCCGGTTGTCCTCTTCGGATTGGATCACGAGCACGGGCACATGGATGAAGCCGAGTCGCGCGGTAGTATGGCGGCAGACCTTCTCGAGTGCCTCGAGCGAACGGCGGCTGGACGCGCCATAGGCGATCATCGCGCGTGCGGCCTCCGGGTCGCGGATCGAGCGAGCGCCGCCGCCGCTCATGAATCGCGAGAAGAGCGACCACAGTCGTGCGGTTGTCACCGCAATCTCCATCGGACGCGGCACGAACAGCATCGGCGCGAACAGCACGACGCCCGCTGCCTCCGATTCCGCGGCGAGCCAGCACGCAATCGCGCCGCCCATGGAGAGCCCACCGACGACCACGGTCGAGTGCGTCTCCCGCAGTGCGGTGTACTCCGCGCGCGCCGCCGTCAGCAGATCTTCGCGCGTCCATGAATCGAACGCGTCGAGCGAGCGTCCGTGGCCGGGCAACAGCGGCAGGCGCACCGTCCATCCGGATGCATGGATGACGCGCGCGACTTGGTCGAGGGACTGCGGCGAATCGTTGTAGCCGTGCAGCAGCAAGAGCGCGCGCCGGCCCGGCGCGTGGAACGTCCGCGGCTCGGCGCCGTCTACGATCTCGTCATCACCGGTGGGGAACCGCGTGCGGAAGCGCCCCGCGCGCCGGCTCGCGCGCAGCACGCGCTGTCCCCACACTAGCGCGGTCGCGCCCAGTCCCCACGCGATCGCCCCCAGCACGCTCAGTAGCGCGCGACGCTGGGGTCCACGTCAACGCTCCATCGGTCGATGCCGCCGCCGAGATTGAGGACGCGCTTGAATCCGGCCGCGCGCAGATAGTCGGCAACCATCGCGCTGCGCTGTCCGTGGTGACAGTACACAACCACCGTGCGGTCGCGCGGCAGCGCGCCATGCTGCGCCGGCACGGTCTGCATGGGCATCAGCGTCGCGCCCTCGATCTGCGCGATCTCGTGCTCCCACGGCTCGCGGACGTCGAGCACGAAGAGGTCATCGCCGCGCGCCAGGCGCACGGAGAGCGCGGCCGGCGCGATCTCGTGCGCGGCCACGTCATCGGAGTCTGCGGACGGCGCCGAGGCATGCGCATCGGCGCTGGCGCTGGCGTTAGCCGGGCTACCCTCACCGCAGAACGCCGCGTAGTCGGCCAACAGCTCCGTGCGCGCGCGCGTGGCGCACCATGCGCAGTCCGGGTCGCGCTCCACGGCAATCTCGCGAAACCGCATGCCGAGCGTTTCGACGACCAACAGCCGTCCGCGCATCGGCTCGCCGATGCCGAGCGCGAGCTTGAGCGCCTCGGTCGCCTGCAGCATGCCCATGAGGCCGGGCAACACGCCGAGCACGCCACCCTCCGCGCAGTTCGGCACGCTGCCGGCCGGCGGCGGCTCGGGATGCAGACACCGATAGCATGGGCCGTCGTCCGCGCCGAAGACGCTGAGCTGCCCTTCGAAGCGATGGATGCTCGCGTGGATGTTCGGTCGCCGCTCTAGCACACAGGCATCGTTGACGAGGTAGCGCGTGGCAAACGAGTCCGTGCCGTCGAGCACCATGTCGTAGTCGCCGATGATGCCACGCGCATTGTCGCGCGTGAGCGTCACGTTCCACGTATCGAGACGCACATGCGGATTGAGCGCCTCGAGACGGTCGTGCGCGCTGTCCGTCTTGTCGCGGCCGACCGACGCGGTGTCATGCAGCACCTGGCGCTGCAGGTTGTGCACGGCGACGGTGTCGTGGTCGAGGAGGCCGAGCCGGCCGACACCGGCGGCGGCAAGGTAGAGCGCGGCGGGCGAGCCGAGTCCGCCCAGCCCGACGATGAGCGCGGACGACGCGCGCAACCGTTCTTGGCCCTCACGCCCGACTTGCGGCAACACGAGGTGTCGCGCGTAACGCTGGAGTTCGTCACCGGAGAGCGACATCGCCGGAATATACGCGAGGGGGCAGCGCCGGTTCAGCCATCGAACCCGCGATGCCCCCTCGTGTCAGCGGGAGTGGTCCCGGAACCACCCCCGCTCTTCTCACCGGACGCACGAGCACGTCCCGGAGAAACGCATCAACTACTGCATGATCACCGCGCGCGCCGCCGTTCGCTACCTCGCAACTGCTTCGCGCGCCGCCTCGATCGCGGCGGTCGCGGCATCGAATCGCCGCACGAGATCTGCAAGTTCACTCGCGAACAACTCCTCGCTGCCGTAGCGGATCGCCTCGTTCACGCTTGGGAACACCATGGTCCCATATCCGTTATCGACGTCCGCGACATATATGAGATTCCTATACCAAGGCCGTGTGCGCAAGCCCTCCGGCCTCGTCATCGCGCGCTCGACGCGCATCAGCGCGGCGTTCGTGGCCTGCTGGGTCTCCAGCGAAACCGTGCCGCGCAGCGCCTCGTCGCGCGCCGCGTTGAACGCCAGAGCCGCGCGTTCCATGCGGTCGATCGCCTGTGCGAGCGGTTGCGAGGAGCCGTCCCATCCCTTGGTGCGCAGGTTCGCGTCGATCGGCTCGAGATACTGCCGCATCGTGCGGGCGAACTCCGCGTAGTCGTACGGCAGGATGTCCGCGTTCGCGAGACGCATCATCATCGCCGTGGCGATGCGCGCGGCTGCGGTGTGGTAGCGATACCCCGGATCGCCGAAGCGCTCCATGAACGTGTACGTGTCGTAGTTCGAGTGGTAGATGCCATTGCCACCGCCGAATCCCCAATCGGAATGCGGGATGCCGAGGTGATTGTAGAAGCCGGCAAAGTCAGAGCCGCCGCCCGGGTCGCCCATGCGCGGCTCCTCGCCCGCGGCCACGCGCGACCGCGCGCGCCACACGTCGTACACGCTGCCCTTGCCCGATGGGTCATCCACGTGCTTCACGACGTCGCGCAGCACCGCACGCAATGTCGGCGTGCCGCCGCCGCCGAAATTGGGGCCGCTCGCGCTCACGTCCTGGTTCAAGTACGCGACGCCGCCGCGCATGAGCCGCAGCGAGTCGTCCTCGACGTATTCGGATGAACCCACCAGGCCCCACTCCTCCGCGTCCCATGTGGCGAACAACAGCGTACGGCGCGGACGCCAGCCGTCGCGCATCTGCGCCGCGATCGCGCGGGCCGACTCCACGACGCTCGTCGTGCCGGAGACGTTGTCCACCGCGCCGGGACTCCACGCGTCACGGTGGCCACCGATCACGATGACCTCATCCGGGAAGTCGGTCCCGCGGATGATGCCGAACGTGTTCCAGATCTTCTTGTACTCGACCGTCGCGGTGTCGCTCTTCACGAGCACCCGGGCGCGCACGGGCCCCGGCCCCACGTGATACCGGAACGCGAGCCCGCCCTGCCACGACTGCGGGATCGACGCGCCGCCCACATCGCGCAGCAGCTCCGTGGCGTTGCCGTACGAGAGCGGCAGCACCGGAATGCGCGGCACCGGCATGGAATCGAGCGGCACGCGCGGCGCACCGGCCGTGGAGGGATAGCCCGGCGTGCTCGGGTCGCCGGCGCCGTTCATCACGCTGCCGCGTTGCACACCGCGCGCGTTGCGATATGGCCCTTCCGGATACACCTCGCCGCGCACGTAGCCGTCATCGGCGGGGTCCGAGTACATGAGCAGCGCGAGCGCGCCACGCTTCTCGGCCTCGCGCGCCTTGATGCCGCGGAAGGAACGGCCGTAGCGCGCGATCGCGATCTTGCCGCGCACGGACACGCCGATCGAGTCGAGTTGCTCGTAGTCCTCGATAAGTCCGTAGTTGACGTACACCACTTCGCCGGTGGCGTCGCCGGTGCCGCTGTAGCCGTTGACGGTCGGGTACTCGGCATGCTCGACGGTGGTCGGGTCCGACGGCGTTGACCCTTCGCGCAGGTCGAGCTCCTGCGGGTCGGGCGCGATGCGCCAGACGCCGTACTCGACCGTGTGCGGCAGCCAGACTTCGTATTCACGCACCTCCGTCTCGAGGCCGTACTCCTTGAGCGCGTCAATGACGATGTCGCGTGTGCGGGCCTGCGCGGGCGTGCCGGCGACGTGCGGCCGATCGGCAAGCGCGCGTGCCAGGGCCTTGATGCGCGCGGAATCCGGCCGGGCGATCGCGGCGGCCTCGGCCGCGCGCTCGGCGTCGGCGCGCGCGGCCGTGTAGCCCGTCATCTGCTGTGCGGAGATCGACGCGTACCGCGTGCCGGCGAGCGGCGCGCCGACCAGCGCCGCGGCGGTCGCGAGGAGGATGCGAAGGTTCATGAGGATCTGGGAAAGTGCGGGGAAAAGTGGGGACGATCGTCGAGCGGTTGTTATCTACAGCAGGCCGTGAACCTCACGCCCAACGCGTCCGTCGAACTCCTGCGTCGTCTTGTAGCGCTCAAAGCGCCCGTCACCGGCCGCCGTGCGCGCCTTCTGACGCACGGCGTCCATCTCGCCGGGGTGGAACGCCTTGAAGCCCGCCGCGCAGCGCAGCGTCTTGCGCAAAGTAGCGACCGAGTCGCATCCCGCGAGAACTGAACTCACGGGCAGCGACCACGCGTAGCGCAGCGCATCCTCGGCCTTCACCACACGGCAACCGGGAATCGCGCCGCCGGCGAGCGGCTTGGTGCCGATCACGGCGCCGCCGCGCTTGATGACCTCGGGCAGGACCTGCTTCTCGAACGAGCGGTACGACGCGTCGAACGGATTGAGCGGCATGAGCACCGCATCCCACTCGAACCCGCGCGCGAGCAGGCGCAGGGCGATATGCGGCGACTTCTCGCCGTGGAAGGCGATCCAGCGCACGCGGCCCTGATCGCGCGCCTCCTGCGCGGCGTCCAGCCCGCCGTGGTCGTACATCCAGTCCGGGTCGTTGTCATAGATGACTTCATGAAACGACCACATGTCAATCCGGTCCGTGCGCAACAGTTGCAAGGTGGACTCGAGTTGCATCATGGCCGTCTTGTAATCGCGCTGATGGGCGCAGCACTGCCAGAGCAGTTGCACCCGGTCGCGATACCCATCGCGCAATGCGAGTCCCATCCAGCGCTCCGCGCGGCCATCCCCATACTCGGGCGCGAGCTCGATCAGTGTCACGCCGTTGTCGATGGCCGTGCGCACAAGCCGGATCGTCGCTTGCTGTCCCGCTGCCGCCAGGCGTCGCGTGCCGAGTCCGAGGATGCTCGTCGCGCCGCTTCCCAGCGCACGCTGCTCGATGGTCGATTGGGATCTGGTCATCGTTGGGCAGGTGGAGTGTGAGGGACGACGTCGCTACTCCTCGAAGGAGTCAGCGGCCTCGGTGGCGATGCGCAGCAAGGCCCGGTCGGAATTCTCGCCCACGGGGAGGCCGGGCGCGAGCAGGGAGAGCTGGCGGCGCATTTCGTCCTCGACGAATTCCGGCGTCGTCGGCGCCCCGAGGGACTCCAAGGTCCGCACCGCCAAGTGCCTGAGCGCCGTGCGCGTTTCGGCGCTAAGTCCTTGGTACGCCGACTCGTCGACTGCCGGCGGCCGGTGCGCGGAGCGCGACCGCTTGGGCGCCTCGAACAGCGCGGTGACGGGCGCGAGGCTCACCACGAACGAGCCCTCATTCCGGTCGCTGACGCCACGAATCACGCCGAGCCGCTTGAGCCGCGTGAACAGCCGCTCCACCGCCGGGCGCAGGACGGCCACGCCGTCCTCGCTGCGCCGGCCGCGACCGGTGATGACCAGCACGTCGCCGGCGCGCGCCATCTGGCGCTCGCGCAACCATGCCTCGGTACGTCGCACCGCCTCGTCGGCGCTCGGCAGCGCCGTATGGAGGTCAAGCGTGTTCGCCGGTCCGAACAGGTGGTGGTCAGACATCACGCCTCAAGGGTGAGCCGCGGACATGCCGGCGACCAGCCGTGCGGTCGACGAAGGAACGCCGTCAACCGATTGCGGCCTCGAGCTTCTCCAACCCGAGCGCCAGGTCCGCGCGCGACATCACCAGCGGCGGCAGCAGACGGATCGTGTGGTCACCCGCAGCCACCAGCAACAGCCCGGCGTCCATCGCGCGCGCCACGACGTCCTTGGCTGGGTCCGTCACGTCGATGCCCCACATGAAGCCGCGACCGCGCACCGCACGCACCTTGGGTGAGCGGCTGCGGATGCCCTCGAGCTGGTCGCCAAGCCATGCGCCTTCGCGTACGACGTGCGCCAGCATGGCCGGGTCATGCAGTCGGTCGAACACGTGGTTGGCGACATGCGCGACCAATGGGCCGCCCCCGAACGTGGTGCCGTGGTCGCCGGGTTGCAGCGCGTCCGCCACCTGCTGCGTGAGCAGCACCGCGCCCATCGGCAGGCCGTTGGCCATCGGCTTGGCGAGCGTGAGCAGGTCCGGCTCGATGCCCGACTGCTCATACGCGAAGAACGTCCCCGTGCGGCCATAGCCGCACTGGATCTCGTCGAGGATCAGCAGGACGTTGCGCTCACGGGTCAGTGCGCGCAGCTCGCGCAGGAATCCGGCGTCGAGCACACGCACGCCGCCTTCGCCCTGGATGGGCTCGGCGATGACGGCACAGACGGCGTCGGCGGCCAGCGCATCGGCCAGATCGCGCAGGTCGCGCTCATGGATGTGGATGCCGCCGGCGAGCGGACGGAACGGGTTGCGATACTGCGGACGGTCGGTGGCCGCGAGCGTGCCGAACAGGCGTCCGTGAAACGCTCCCCGCAGCGCGATGATCTCATGTTTCGCCGGTCCGCCGACCTGCCGTCCCCACTTCCGCGCCATCTTGAACGCGCCTTCGTTCGCCTCGGCGCCAGAGTTGCAGAAGAACACGCGGTCCGCGAACGACGCCGCCACCAGCTTGTCCGCGAGCCGTTCGCCGGGCGCGGTGCGAAACAGGTTGGACACATGCACCAGGCCCGTGTCGAGCGCCTCGATGGTCGCCTGTCGCACGCCGGCGTCGTTGTAGCCGAGCGCGTTGACCGCGATTCCCGCCGTGAAATCGAGCCACTCGCGCCCTTCGTCGTCATAGAGGCGCACACCATCGGCGCGTGTCAGCTCCATCGGCGCGCGGCGGTACAGGGCGAGCAGCGAGGCGTTTTCCACGGCGGGCAGGGTGTCAGTGATCATGTGCGTTCCCGCGTCACGGGCTTGGGGGTGATGGCCGTGCCGTCGGCGCGATTGGCGATGCCCTCGAGCGCCGCAATGCGCACCGCGCGCACGCCGTTGCGCAGCGCGCTGGCCGCGGCCTCCAACTTGGCGCGCATGCCGTCGCGCGCGATGCCGCGGTCGCACAGCGCGCGCGCGGCGTCGACGTCGAGCGACCGCAGCAGCGTGCCCTCCTCGAGCACGCCCGGCACGTCCGCGACGAACAGCAACTCATCGGCGCCGAGGCCGGCGGCGATGGCAGCGGCCGCGTCGTCGCCGTTGACGTTGAGCGTGCCGCCGAGGTCGACGGTTCCACGATCAGCGTCGAACGCGAAGGGGGGGGTGCCCTCGGGGTTCTGCTGCCCGCGCTTCACCACACGTTCGCGGGCGAGCGGCGAGATGACCGGCACCCAACCGCCGTTGAGTAGATGGGCGACCAGGCTCGCGTCGGCGAAGACGTCGCGGCCGACACGACCCATCTCGCCGTCGACGTCGACATCCGCCGAGAGCAACCCGCCGTCCTCACCGCTGATGCCGACCGCCGGCGCACCGGCATCGCACAGCTGCGCCGCGATCCGCTTGTTGACCGTGCCCGAGAGCACCATGCGGACGACATCCAGGTCGGCGGCGCTGGTGACGCGGCGACCACCGATGAAGCTGGGCTCGAGACCGAGCCGACGCTGCATGGCCGACACCTCGTCACCTCCGCCGTGCACGACGACGATGCGCGCGCCGGGTCGCTCAGCGGCCGTCGCGATCGCGGTGGCCAGACGCGGATCGGCTTGTGCGCGCCCCCCCACCTTGATCACGCGGATCGAGACGCCCGCGCCGGTCGAGGCCGCATGGTGCGAGCTCGACGAACGCGTGCCTACGGGCGGCGAGTCGGAACGTCGGCGACGTTCGCTCATGCAGGGAGACCCATCGCCTCATCGAGGTCGAGCATCAAGTTTGCGTTCTGCATCGCCTGTCCCGCCGCTCCCTTCATGAGGTTGTCGATGGCGCTGAAGACGAGCAGCGTCGGCGTGCGCACGTGCGCCGCCGCGCGCACCGCGATGCGCGCGACGTTGCGGTGTTGCACGTCGCGCAGTGTCGGGAGCTCGTCTGCGATCTCGATGAACCTCTCGCCTGCGAAGCGCGAGCGCCAGAGTGCCGTGGCCACCGCCGTCTCGAGCGGCGCGCGCAAGGGAACGCTGATCGTGGCCAGGATGCCGCGCGCCACCGGCAGCAAATGCGGTGTGAAGAGCAAGTCGACATCGGCGCCGAGCGCCGTGGCCAGCGCGCGCATCTCACCGAGGTGACGATGCGTGTTGCCGGCGCCGTACGCGCGGTAGTCCTCGGTGAGTTCGCCGAAGAGCAAGTCGGCGCGCGGTGAGAGGCCGGCGCCGGTGACGCCACTCGCGGCCGTGATGCTCACCGTGGAGCCGGGCGCGACAAGGCCTTGCTCGAGGAGGGGCAACAAGCCGAGCAGGATCGCCGTCGGATAGCATCCCGGGTTCGCCACACACGCGGCGCCGCGCACCTGCTCGCGGTTGAGTTCTGTCAGTCCATACGGAATGCCGTCGCTCGCGCCGTTGCCGATGCGATGATCGGCCGAGAGGTCGACGACTTGCGCACCGGCCTCGCGCGCGCGCGCGACCCACTCGGCACTCGCGCCGTGCGGCAACGCGGAGAAAATGAGCTTGGCATCGGCGAGTCGCACATCGTCGGTCGCGTCGAACGTGACGCGTCCGCCCAAGGGCAGGCGCGCCGTCTCGCCGCGCTGCGAGTTCGCCGTGGCGAACGCGAGGGACAGGCGGGGATGGCGGGAGATGAGGGCGCAGAGTTCGCGCCCCGCGTAACCGGAGGCGCCGAGCACGCCGACTGGAATCTTATGCACGATTAATGCATACTAATGCCGTCGCTCTCTGTCAATGACTTCCTTACCTTCCGCCCGCGAGCGTGCTACACTGGGGGACACCCGGAGATCTATTGTGACGGCCAGCAAAGCCGACCGCCAGAACGCCATCCTCGACCTCATCTCCACGCGCGAGATCGGCAGCCAGGAAGAGCTGCGTCAGTTGCTGCTCAAACGCGGCTGGGATGTCACGCAGTCCACGCTCTCCCGCGACCTGCGCGACATGCGCGTCGCGCGTGTTCCCACCGCCCAAGGCGCGCGCTACGTGATCAGTGATGCCGGTCCGGATGACGGGTCCCGCGCGCCGCTGGCGGCCATCCTGCCGCAACTGTTCTTGCGCCTTGATGGCGTTGGACACCTCATCGTGCTCAAGACCGTGATCGGCGCCGCACAGACCATCGCCTC
The DNA here is from genome assembly GCA_036675455.1 of Gemmatimonadaceae bacterium. Classification (GTDB taxonomy): domain Bacteria; phylum Gemmatimonadota; class Gemmatimonadetes; order Gemmatimonadales; family Gemmatimonadaceae; genus Pseudogemmatithrix. The sequence continues at coordinate 37,962 of JAKFFA010000051.1, forward strand.
CGCTATCGACACCGAGGCCGACCCCGACATCCTCGGTACCATCGCCGGCGACGATACGGTCCTCATGATCTGTCGCAGCGAGGCGGCCCGCGACCGCGCCGCCAAGCGGCTCATCACGCTCGCCAAGCGCCGATGACGCCGCGCCGGCCGCGCGCATCGAGCCGCGGCCTTCCAGTCGCATACTTATGCGACTAAGTTGTTACTGTCCGTCGTTCGCCGTCACCCGTCCCCCCGCTTAGTCCATGAAAACCATCGTCCTCGCTTACTCCGGCGGACTCGACACGTCCATCATCGTTCCTTGGCTGCGCGAGCATTACGACGCGCGCGTCGTCTGCGTCGCCGCCGACATCGGCCAAGGCGACGAACTGGAAGGTGTGCGCGAGAAGGCACTGGCTTCCGGCGCCGCCGATTGCCACATCGCCGACCTGCGCGAAGAGTTTGTGCGCGACTATGTATTCCCCACCCTGCGCGCCGGCGCCATCTACAACCGCAAGTACTTGCTCGGCACATCGATGGCGCGTCCGCTGATTGCCAAGCGCCAAGTCGAAGTCGCGCTCGACATCGGCGCCGATGCGCTCGCGCACGGCTGCACGGGCAAGGGCAACGACCAGGTGCGCTTTGAACTCACGTACATGGCCATGGCACCGCAGCTGCCCGTCATCGCCCCGTGGCGCCTGTGGGATATTCGTTCACGCGAGGATGCGCTCGAGTACGCCGCGAAGAAGAAGGTTCCCGTGTCGGCGTCCACGACCAAGATCTACTCGCGCGACCGCAACATCTGGCACATCTCGCACGAGGGCGGTGTGCTCGAGGATCCGAACTCGGTGCCGCCGAAGGACCTGTTCATGCTCACCACCGATCCGGCGGACGCACCCGACCGGTTTGAGGACGTACGCATCGGATTCGAGCAGGGGACGCCGGTCTCGGTCAACGGCCAGCGGCTTGGCCCGGTGGCGCTGCTCGAGCAGCTCAACGCGATTGCCGGCCGTCATGGAATCGGTCGTGCCGACATCGTCGAGGACCGACTCGTCGGCATGAAGTCGCGCGGCGTGTATGAGACGCCGGGCGGCACGCTGCTGTACACAGCGCATTCAGAACTCGAGCAGCTCGTGCTGGATCGTCGCACGCTGGCCGCCAAGGACCTCATCGCGCCGCGCTACGCGGATCTCGTGTACGAGGGTCGCTGGTGGGCGACCGAGCGCGAGTCGTACGACGCGTTCGTCAACGTGACGCAGCAGCGTGTGACGGGCTCGATCACCATCCGCTGCCTGCGCGGCACGATGACAATCGCCGGTCGTCAGTCGGCTGAGGCCCTCTATGACGAGCGCTTCGTCACGTTCGGAGAGGACGATGTCTATGAGCAGTCCGACGCCGCCGGCTTCATTCGCCTATATGGGCTCGCGTCACGCGTGCGCGCTATCAAGGACCTCGAAGCCAAGGGCGTCGACGTGAGGCCGAAAACGCTGCCGTCGCCGACGCTCGATGCGGCGAAGGGTGGCAAGAAGGCGAAGGCGTGAGCAGCGGGTCGCACAAGCTTTGGGGCGGCCGGTTCGCTGGCGGCCCCGCGCCTGAACTCGACGCGGTGAATCGCTCCATCGGGACCGATTTTCGGTTGTGGCCGTTCGACGTTCGCCTGTCGAAGGCATGGGCCGCCGGGCTCGTTGGTGCCGGCGTGCTCGACACGCGGGAATCGCAGCTGATCATTGATGGGCTCGACCGCGTGGCCGCGCGCATCGCCGCCGGCGAGCAGCCGATCGCGTCAGATGAGGACGTGCACACTTTCATCGACAGGCTACTGCACGAGGAGGCCGGCGAACCGGCAGGCCGGCTGCATACGGGCCGCAGCCGCAACGACCAAGTCGCCACCGCGACGCGTCTGTGGACCATGGACGCGTGCGATCGGCTCGACGCGCTCATGCACGACCTTCAACAGGCGATGCTCCTGCAGGCGGATGCGCATTTGGACGCCTTGATGCCAGCCTACACGCATTTGCAGCGCGCGCAGCCGGTGTCGGTCGCGCACTGGATGCTGTCGCACTTTTGGCCGCTTGGTCGCGATCGCGCGCGCCTGGCCGCGGCGCGGCGCGCGGCCGCGGTGATGCCGCTCGGTTCAGGCGCCATCGCGGGGTCTGCGTTTCCCGTGCCGCGCGAGCAACTTCGAGCCTCCCTCGGCTTTGACCTCATCTCGGAAAATTCGATCGACGCGGTTGGAGATCGGGATTTCGTGGCCGAGGCACTGTTCGCGCTGTCGTTGCTGGGCGCACACCTGTCGCGGCTGGCCGAGGACCTGATTTTGTTTGGGTCGAGTGAGTTTGGGTTCGTTCGCTTTGGCGATGCGTTCTCGACGGGATCGTCGATGATGCCGCAGAAACGGAATCCCGATGCGCTCGAACTTGCGCGCGGGTCTGGCGCGCGCATGCTCGGCGGCCTGACGGCGCTGTTGGCCACGCTCAAGGGCCTGCCCAGTGGTTACAACAAGGACTTGCAGGAGGACAAGCGCACGCTGTTCGACGCCGTCGACGGCATGGTGCTGCTGCTGCCGGCCGTGGCCGGTTCGCTGGCGACGTTGACGTTCAATGAATCGCGCATGCGTGCAGCCGTGACGGGATCGATGATGGCAACCGACCTGGCTGACTATCTCGTGCGCAAACGCGTGACGTTTCGGGACGCACACGGTGCGGTCGGGCGATTGGTCCGCGAGGCCGAGGAGAAGAACGTTGAGCTCGACGCGCTGCCATTTTCCAGCTTTTCGGCCGCTCATGCGGCTTTCGGCGAGGATGTACTTGCCGAACTCAGGCCGGAAACGTCCGTTTCGCACCGGAATCTCGAGGGTGGAACGGGCCCAGAATCGGTGAAATTTCAGGTTGCAGCGGCTAAAGCATCGCTTGAGGTGCGTGCAAGATAGTGCAGCGAGGTACGTATCCTAACCCGTTTCCGTAGCACGATTTGCTTATTTATTATTGAATGACGGAATAATAATTGCCGGGAAATCCACGGTCCTGAATGCTGCCGAATGGTTCGAGTCGCCGCATCGCTCGTCATCCTTCAGATGTCGGTCCTGGCCCGTCGAACGGAAACACACGCGCGCCGGCATAAATAAAACGACTCCAAACGAATGTCGCTCTACACTATGGCGCACAATGATTTAGGTCGTTAGCATTTAATATTCTCTCAACTGAGGATATTTGTGCGAGCTGTAACCACCGCCACGGCCGCCACGGTGCTCGGCATCGATCGTCGATCTCTCGACAATCTTCTCCTCCAACTCGGGCCGTTGGCGCTGCCGCCAGGCCGACAGGGAGTCGAGCGCCGAATTCCGGTGTCGCTACTCGATACGCTGGCGCTCACGACGGCCTTGATTGATCGAACTGGCATGCGCATCCGAGATGCATTCGGTTTGGCGAGCGGCTTGGTCTCCTCGCCCGAGAAGGCCGCGTCGGCAACCATTGCGGTTACAATCGGACCGTTCTTGCGCCTGGAGGCCGACGTCCAGTCGCTCAAGCAGGAGATTGCGGAGCGACTCGAGCTCGCAATCGAAACCGTCGTCCGCCGCCCAAGGGGCCGCCCACGCCAGCAGCCGCGCCGGGTTTCCGGCTAACGGTGATTCGGGATGCGCGGAACTGCATTTCACGCGGAGGCGCGGAGGCTCCGCTTTTCTGAACGAGATCCGTTTCATCGAGGCGCGGGGCTTACGATTCGCGCGAAGTGAGACAGTCTCGCGGAAGGGCTTTCGTGATAACACGGAGAACGTGGACACCACCGCCAGCGCCGCTCCGCGTGAAACACAGTTTCCCGCATCCGGCATCGCGGTCCCTTAGGAGATCAAAAAGGCGCCCCGAGCAAAGCTCGGGGCGCCTTCTCGATTGTGCCGGCTAGTGGCTTACGAAACCTTCGAGACGTTCTCGGCAGCGGGGCCCTTGGCACCCTGCACGATGTCGAACTCGACGGCGTCACCCTCGGCGAGCGACTTGAAGCCGGAACCCTGGATCGCGCTGTAATGCACGAAGCAATCCTTGGTGCCGTTGTCGGGCGTGATGAACCCGAAGCCCTTCGCATCGTTGAACCACTTCACCTTGCCGGTCGTACGCATTCCCTACTCCTGATTTTGTTGATTGATGCCGGGAGCGGTAAGCGCCGTGCCCTGCACAATCGGACTCACGAGACTTAAAATGATCCCTCGCGTTGGACCATCCTGCCGGAGAGCCCGGAGGATGCCAGAAAGGTACGGTGTCCTGGTGCGGGCCGCAATAGCAGCGTTTTGCCGGCCGGACCGAATCTTCGCCGAGGCAGAATCCGAACCAGCCGAGCCCGGGGAAACACTGGCGAAAACGGACCGCGACCCTCGCGGAACAACTCCGCGGGCCGCCTAGGCAGGACTTCAGGCGCCGCGCATGATAACTTCAGGGGTCGGTTGTTGCCATTCGGCCGGCCCGGCCATTCCGCCCTCTCCAGACCCGCAGTTCATTGCTCCCGTTCAAGCCCCGACGCCAGACCGTGACCGCCGACATCGGCGGCGTGAAGGTCGGCTCCACGCAGCCGGTGGTCGTGCAGTCCATGACGAACACCGATACCGCCGATGCCGCGGCGACCGCGCTGCAGGTCGCCGCGCTCGCCCGCGCCGGCTCACAGCTCGTGCGCGTCACCGTCAATAACGAGGCCGCCGCGGCGGCCGTGCCGGACGTGATCTCACGCCTCGCCGATCTCGGCGTGAGCGTGCCCGTCATCGGCGATTTCCACTACAACGGCCATCTGCTGCTGCGCAAGTTTCCGCGCACGGCGGAGCTGCTCGCCAAGTATCGCATCAACCCGGGCAACGTCGGCACCAAGCATCGCGACGACAACTTCCGCACGATCGTGCAAGTCGCGGTGGAGAACGACAAGCCTGTGCGCATCGGCGTGAACTGGGGATCCCTCGACCAGGATCTGCTGACCCAACTCATGGATGCGAATGCGAGGCGCAGCGAGCCGCTCGAGGCCAAGGAAGTCTACTTCGAGGCGATGCTCGAGTCCGCGCTTCGCTCCGCGGCACTCGCCGAGGAGACCGGGCTGCGTCATGACCAGATCCTGATCTCGGCCAAGATCTCGCAGGTGCAAGACCTGGTGACCGTATACCGCCGGCTTGCAGCGCGTTGCGACTACCCACTTCACTTGGGACTCACCGAGGCGGGGCTCGGCACAAAGGGCGTCGTCGCGACGACCGCCGCATTGTCGATCCTGCTAAGCGAAGGTATCGGCGACACGATCCGCGTGTCGCTGACACCGCGTCCCGGCGGCGACCGCACGGAAGAAGTGCTCGTCGCGCAGCAGGTCCTGCAGTCGCTCGAGCTGCGCTCGTTCACGCCGCAGGTCACCGCGTGTCCGGGCTGCGGCCGCACGACCTCGACGTTCTTTCAGAAGATGGCCGAGGACATCCAGGACTACTTGCGCGAGCAGATGCCGCGCTGGCGGGAGGCGCATCCAGGCGTCGAGGAGATGAAGGTCGCCGTGATGGGATGCGTCGTGAACGGCCCCGGCGAGTCGAAGCACGCGAATCTGGGTATTTCGCTTCCCGGCACGTTCGAGGAGCCGAAGGCGCCGGTCTACGTGGACGGCAAGCTGCGCGTCACGCTGAAGGGCGATGCGATCGTGCCCGACTTCCTGCGCATCCTCGACGAGTACGTCGCCAAGACCTATCCGTCGGACGAGCGGGCGACGGTCGGCTAGGGCGAGAATTGTCGGCCCACTCGGTGATGGTCGGCTAGCGCGGGTGATGGTCGGCTAGTCCGACCGCGGTCGCTGTACTAGGCTGCCTCGAGCTGGCCGACCAGCGAGCTGAGCTCCTGCATGATCGGCGCATCGAACCCGAGCTCCGCCAGTCTGTCGCGGAGGCTGCGGTACCAGTGCAGCGTGCCGTCGCGGCCGCCGGCGAAGCGGCCCCACACGGTCGGCGCATCGATCGTCCGCCGCAGGTCAGCGAGGATGCTGCCCACGTTGTGCACGGCGTCGGCCGCGCATACCCAGCGGGACGCCTCGGAGGCGTGCGCGAGGCGCGAGAGAAAGTCCGCGCGGGCCTCTTCGCGCGAGAACTCCATGCCTTCGTCGTCCACGCGCCGCTTGGTGACGGCGAGCGCCGTGTTCATCACCTCATGGCCGAACTTCGAGGCAATGCGATCCTCGAGCATCTCGTGCGTCCATGATTCACGCATGCAGTCCTCCACGACGTCGTGCAGGATGCCAGCCACTACCGTGGACTCCTCACGGCCGTAGCGCGTGAGGATGATCGCCACATTCGCCGGATGCGTGAGGTACGGCAGCCGCGTGCCCTTGCGCACTTGGCGGTCGTGATGCTTCGCGGCGAAGGCGAAGGCGTGGTTGATGCGGTCTGAGTAGCCGTTCATGGTGGCGTAGGGAACATAGCCGCAGGCGAGCCCGGCCGTGTGGATGCTAACGCACGACGCCGGCGCTGAGTTGGAGCGAGAGGAGCGCGAACGCGAGTCCTTGCACGATCACCGCGATGCCAGCGCCGACCATGCCGGGACGTCGTTCGGCGCTGGCGCGCGTCGCGAGGAAGGCTAGGGTTAGGCCCGCCAGTACGACGCCGGTAGCGAACCCGACTCCGAACCACAGCCACCGATCGAGCCAGATCGCGGCGGTCAGGTCGCGAAGGCCTGCGGCATGGCGCATCCAGAAGCCGGCCGCAACGGCGAGCACGCCACTCGCGAGGGTGACATTCGCAAAGCGGCGCAGCAGGCGCGACTCCGTTCGACTGACAAGAAGCCAAGTGATGACGCTGCTGCCGCCAAGGGTGCAAAGCGCGCCCCAGACGATGATCTTGAGATAGAACAGACGCTCAAGGGCAAGAAGCGTATCGGCCCACTGACCAGTTAAGTCCACGATACTGTCTTTTTAATGGCGCTTTTGTTCGCCGCTAATTGCCCGCTGCACGGCAGCGAACGAGCCCCCCGGAGTACGCCCCTTCTGCTTCGAGACAAGCGCCGCCAACTGTGCACGCGTGGGTAGCATCGGCCGCGGCGCATCCCAGAGGACCGTGCCATGAAGCCGCCGGCCCGCCGCCTTGATCGCCATGCCTTCCGCCGTGAACGCGTCGACCGTCGTGTCGCCGACAGTCGCGCATAGCACGATCGGGCTCGATTCCACCAACTCAATCGCCTGGTCGAGATACGGAGCCGGCACCGAAAGAATCGTCAGCTCGAACGAATCGCGGAACTTCGTCAGGTCGTCGCGCCGCTCGGCGAGTGCCTCGCCCACCGGCAAATCGTCGCGCTCGGTGCCGGCCGGAATCATCGTGATGGGAAGGCCGTCGCTCGAGCCCACGGCGAACGCGACTTCGCGCCACTTGAACGAACCCGCGAGCGCGTCGGTGAGACCCGGCTCCGGCCGGCCGCGGAACGTGCGCGCAAGCGCGATGTTGCCGGGATCAAATCCGGCGATCAGCGTCGTGCGATGATCCGCCGCCGCGGAGATCGCGAGACGCGCGCTCACGGCGGCGACGATCTCGGGGTCGCTACCCGTGATGATCGTCGTGCGTGCGCGTGTACCCGTCGACGTGAGTCCGAGATACAACATACGGAACGGATCAACGCCGCCTGGCCGGAAGCGCGCCGGTCCATCGTTCGGCGCGTGTTTCACGGTGGCGAGCACGGTAGCGCCAATCGATCGCTCCGCCTCGAGAGCCGTCGAAAGCGTCGGGCGCTTGATCTCTCCGTTGAGCGCGATGGAGAAGCGCACGAAGATGCCGCCCGCCAAGACGCCGAGTAGGATGAGCCCCGGCGTGAGTGTCACGAGCAGCGGCGGTCCTGTCGACGCGCCGTTGGCTTCGAAGGCCGCAAGCGCCGACACCGCGGTGGCGTGCGCAGTGTGTACCGCCGCAACAGTGTCCTGTGCGGCGCGCAGCCTCGCGCCCAGCGCAGCGGTGTCCGCGCTGCTCGCGACAGGCGCTTCATCCGCAACCGGCGCGGGACTGGGCGCGCTGGCGAGGAACTCCGCCACCATGTCCTCGTGCCGGTTCTCGGCGATGGCCAAGATCGTGTAGCCGAGGCGATTGATGGTCGCACTGAGCGGCGCGGCGCGTTGCTCTCGCATCGGGCCAGACGGCAGAGCATCGCGTTGCCGCGCATAATCCGCGAGCGAGTCGGCCAGCGCCCGCATGCGCGGGCCTCCGCTCACCGGGCGCTCGGACGCGACGGCCAGCCACGCCGCCGGGGTGCGAAGTCGACGCGCCTCGCGAATGGCGGCCTCGAGCGAGCGAATCAGCGGGTCGTCAACTTCCCGCGCTGTGGTGGCCTGCTGTGTCGCGCGTTGCGGCGGCCGCGTGCGCGCCGGTGACGCGAGCGCTGACGACGCCGCGACAAAAAGCGAATCCGCCTGCGCGACGGCACCTTCGGCGGCCGCCAGTCGCGCCGCCGTGCGCACCGTGTCTGCGCGCAGCCGGTCTCGCTCGCTACGATCGATCGCGACGGGATCGTAGGTGGCGAGTGGGATCACCACGGCCGCGAGGGCAAGCGGGCCGAGGACAAACGCCCAGACGCGCGCGAATCGGCGAATGCGTCGCGCGGCAAGTGAGGCGCGCGCGCCGAGCCATTCGGTTCCGACCAGCGGAGCGACGGGCGGCGTCGGTCGTGGGGGACGCGAGGGGGTCGAAGATTGGGTGGGCATCAACGCGTGTAGTATCGCCCGTCCACGGCAAGAAACAAGCGGGTGATGAGGACAAAGTCCCCATCACCCGCCAGATGACCACGCTACAAAGTGACGGATCCGGAAGCGCCGCACGTCAAGCGGCGCCGGAAATCACTCGACGGTGATGACGCCCGTCATGCCCATCGCGAGGTGCGGCGTGCAGTTGTAGTCGTAGTTGCCAGCCGGGATCTTCGCGAACGAGACCGTGATGCCCTGGCCCGGCTCGGTGTACATGGCCGACATCAGCTCGGCGAGGCGCTCGGTGCCGAGGTTCGCATCGAGCTGCGCCTTCACGTCAGCGGGCATGTCCGTGTCATTCGTGAACGACACGTTGTGCGGGCCGCCCGAGACGAACACGAACTTCACGGCGTCGCCCTGCTTGATCGTCAGGTTCGCCGGCTCGAAGCGGTAACCCTTGTCGTCGCCGATCATCTTGACTTCGTGCGTCGTGCCGGTGGCCGGCGCGAACTCCGCCGAGCCGGCGGACGCCGTGGCGGGCGCCGCAGTCTCGGCACCGCCTGCAGGAGTCGAAGCAGCGTTGTCCGCGGCTGCGGAATCGGCACCGCCGCCACATGCGGCGAAGGCAAGCGCGCTCGCGGCGAGCGCCAGACTCTTGAACATTGCTATTGGCCTCCAAGGCCGAACAAATAGGAGTTGTGTGATCCGCGGAATCGTTATTCCGGCGGATTGTGAAAAATATCACTAATGCGAGCGAATGTACAACTTGACCGTCAACACCAGCCGTGGGGTCGATGTTCCAAGCGCGCCGTGTTTGTCCCCCGCTCGACAACGGGCTCACTCCTGATGACTTGACGCGTGGAGGTCCAACCCACTACCCTTCGCGCTCCATGATTACCCGCCGCCATCATCACGCGCACCATCTCCACGACCGTACGGGTCGGGGATGTTCGGTGTGCGCGGAGGCCGGTCGGTAGGCTCTACGGCTGCTCCCAGTCACAGCCCGCACAACTCCCAGGCCCGTCCGGATCTCCGGACGGGCCTTCTTGTTTTCGCAACGCCGTGAGGGCATGCGAAGACGCCTTTCAGCAGACTTCCACTCCACGCCCCCATATGCTGCGCCTTGCACTGCCCAATAAGGGTCGCCTCAACGAAGACGCCCGCTCGCTGCTCGCTGACGCCGGACTCGAGGTCCGCGCGTCCTCCGATCGCGCGTTGGTCGCCGCGCTCGGCGACGACTTCGAGGCGATCTTCGTGCGCGCCCGCGACATTCCTGAGTTCGTTGCCGACGGTGCCGCCGACGCTGGCATCACCGGCTGGGACCTGGCGCAGGAGTCCGGTCGTCCGGTCGATTCCGCGCTCGACCTGGGATTCGGCCGATGTCGTCTCGTCGTCGCGGCGCGCGAGGACGGCCCGATTCGCTCCCTCGCCGACATCCGCATGGACGCGCGCGTCGCCACCGTATTTCCGCGCTTGACACGGCGGTTTCTCGATCTTGCCGGCCGGCGCGTGGAAGTGGTCCCCGTATCGGGCGCGGTGGAAGTCGCGCCGCACTTGGGCATCGCCGACGTCATCGTCGATCTCACGTCGACGGGCTCCACGCTGCGCGTCAACGGCCTGCGTGAGGTCGCCACGGTGCTTGAGTCGACCGCACGATTGCTCGTGGCCGGTGACGCGAGTGGCCGCCCGCCGAGCGGCGCGCGACGGCGCGCGCTCGACGACCTCGTGGCCGCGCTACGCTCCGTGCTCGCCGCGCGCACGCAGCGGTACGTGATGGCGAACGTCCCGCGTGACCGGCTCGCCGACGTGCGTCGCATCTTGCCCGGTATCTCCGGCCCGACGGTGGTGGACGTCATGAACGGCGGCGCGAAGGTCGCGGTGCACGCGGTCTGCGCGGTCGAGGGCATCTATCGCACCATCAACGCGCTCAAGGCGGTGGGCGGCGAAGGCATCTTGGTCACGCGCATCGAGAGGTTGATGGCATGAGCGCGCTGACCATTGCCGTGCGTGGTGACGTGGACACGCTCGACGCGACGACGCGGCGTGCGCTGTTCGCACGTGATTCACGGTGCGACGCGCCTCGCGGCGTGCCGCGCGCGGCCACCGAGAACTCGTCCCCCGACTCGACTATTCGCGATCGGACGGCGGAGATCATGCAGCGTGTCCGCGAGCGCGGCGACGACGCACTGCGCGCGTTCGCGATCGAGTACGACGGCGTCGGCGGCGGCGGCGACTCACTCGACGGTGCCGAGCGTGACTCGCTCCGCGCTGACCGGGCTCCCGGCGACGATCCGCGTGGATGGTCGCTCGAGGTGCCCCGAGCGGAATGTGACGCCGCGCTCGCCGCGCTCGACCCAGCGCTGCGGCGCGTGATGCAGCGCGCGGCCGACAACATTCGCGCGGTGCACGAGGCGTTCCGGCCGCTCGCGTCGGAGTTCGTCACGGCGGATGGTGTCCGCATCGGCCGTCGGCCCGACGCACTGCAACGCGTGGGCGTGTATGCCCCCGGCGGACGCGCGGCGTACCCGAGCTCGCTGCTGATGGGCGCGATCCCGGCACGCGTAGCCGGCGTGTCCGAGATCATCGTGTGCTCACCGCCGGCCAGTGACGGGCGGCCCTCACCCGTGGTGCTCGCCGCGGCCGCGCTGGCCGGCGCTGACCGACTGTTTGCCGTCGGCGGTGCCGGCGCCGTCGCGGCGATGGCGTACGGCACGCCGACGATTCCCTCGGTCGACCGGATCGTCGGTCCCGGCAACGCGTTCGTGGCCGAGGCGAAGCGTCAGGTCTCGCATGAGGTTGGCATCGACTCGCCCGCTGGCCCCAGTGAACTGCTTGTGCTCGCCGATGATTCGGCGGAGCCGCTACTGGTCGCGCGCGAGATGCTTGCGCAGGCCGAGCATGATCCGCGCGCGGCGGTCGTGCTGGTGACCACGTCCCGCGCGCTGGCCCGGGACGTCGAATCGAAGCTCGCCTCCGGCATGGGGGACGCCGCGCGTGCTTCGACGATGTGCGCCGCGCTGGGCTCACGCGGCGCCATCCTGACCGCGACGTCGCTCGAAGCGGCGATTGCGTTCGCGTCGCAGTGGGCGCCGGAGCACCTGCTGTTGCTCGTGGCGCCTGCCGCGCGCGAGCGCGCGCTGGTCGCGCTGCGCGGCTGCGGGACAATCCTTCACGGCGACGGCGCCAGTGTGGTGTTCGGCGACTACATGACCGGCGCGAACCACGTGCTCCCCACGGGCGGCGCCGGCCGCGCATGGTCGGGACTCTCCACACAGGACTTCGTGCGATGGACCACATGGCAACGCGTCGATCGCCCGGCTGCAGCTCGCATGGCGCACGACACAGCCGTGTTCGCTACGGCCGAAGGGCTCGACGCACACGCACGGGCAGCCGCCGCGTGGGAGGCACGATGAACGCGATGCCCACCTCCGTGTACTCCGCGGGTCGGCTTCCCGGCGTTGACCTTGACCTGCGTGACAATGTGAACCTCTGGGGCGGCCCGCCGCATGCGCTGGCCGCGCTGCGCGCTGCGCGCGACGAGGATCTCTTCGTGTACCCATCGCCAGGCGGCGGTGAGCTTGTCGACGCGCTCGCGTCCACGCTCGGCGTGCGCGGCGAGGAAATCGTCGCGGGTTGCGGCAGTGATGGCGTCATCGACGCCTTCCTGCGGGCCGTGACGTCGCCCGGCGACACGATTGCCTTCGCCGCGCCGACATTCAGCATGATCCCGGTCTTCGCGCGCCTGAACGGACTCGTGCCCATGCCGGTCCCGCTGCGCGCCGATGGTGCGGCGGACATCGATGCGCTGCTCGCCACCCGTGCACGCGTGATTTACGTCTGCTCGCCGAACAACCCGACGGGCACGGTCACGTCAAGCACGGACATCCGCCGCCTCGTCTCGCACGCTCCGGGCGTCGTGCTTGTCGACGAAGCGTATGCCGAGTTCGCCAACGGGCACGACTGGCGGTCGGAGGCGCCGGCCATGGAGCGTGTGCTCATCACACGCACGTTCTCGAAGGCGTGGGGACTCGCGGGGCTACGCGTGGGCTATGGTGTCGGCGGGCGCGAGCTCGTCGCGGCGACCGCGCGCGCGCAAGGCCCGTATACGGTGAATGCGCTCGCGGAGCGATGCGCGGTCACCGCGCTGCGCGAAGACGAGCCGTGGATGCTTCGCACAGCCGCCGAGGCCTGCGCCTCCCGGGATCGGCTCGCCGCCGCCCTGCGGCGGATCGACGGCGCGCGCGTGTGGGAGTCGCGCGGGAACTTCGTCTTCCTCGAAGTCGGCGCACTCGCGCCGGCGCTCGAGCGCACGCTCCGCTCGCATCGCATCGGCGTTCGCGTGTTTGAGCGGATGGAAGGCGTCGACACCGCGCTGCGCATCGGCGTGGCGCCGTGGCCGCGCCTCGTCCGCGTACTCGATGCGACACGTGCGTTCCTCTGTGCGGAGGCCGCCGAATGCGCGTGACCATGCTCGACTACGGCGCGGGCAACCTGCACTCGTTGGGCAGGGCGCTCGCGGGCGCCGGGCGCACCGTGCGCGTGGAGGCAGACCCGCTCCGCGCGCTCGACACTGACGTGCTCGTGCTGCCGGGAGTAGGGGCGTTCGGGCCCGCCGCGGCGCGCCTGGCCCCAGCGCGTGCCGCGATGCGCGACGCCATGCAATCTGGACTGCCCACACTCGGCGTGTGCCTCGGCATGCAACTCCTGTTCGACGCCAGCGACGAGGGCGAAGGCGAGGGCCTTGGCATCTTTCCCGGGCGCGTGCAGCGCCTGCGCTCTGCGCGGACGCCGCATATGGGATGGAACACGCTCGAGGACGTGGACGATCCGTTGTTCGACGCGAGCGCGTTGAGCGTCGTGTACTATGCGAACAGCTTTGCCTGCCGTGGACTTTCCCAGGCAAGCGACGAGACGGAGCGCGCGGCTTCGGGGTGCCGCGTCCGTGAAGTCGCGCGCGTCACGGCGTGGTCGACGCACGGCCCCGACCGGTTCGTCGCCAGCGTCCGGCGCGGGATGGTGATGGGTGTACAATTCCACCCCGAGAAGAGCGGTGCGCCGGGATGGGATTTCCTTGATCGCTTCCTGCGATCATTGCCTGACTCAAGAATTCCTTCGACCTCCAAGGTGACTTTCTGATGCTCGCGATCCCGGCAATTGACCTGCGTGACGCACACTGCGTGCAGCTCGTGGGCGGTGACTACGAGAACGAACCGGTGCGCCTCGACGATCCCGTTGGCGTGGCCTCGCGCTGGGTCGCGGCGGGCTTCACGCGTCTGCATGTCGTCGACCTCGACGCGGCCACCGGGCGCGGAGAGAACCGTGACGTCATCGGCGACCTCCTGCGCGCCACGACAGTTCCGATGCAAGTGGGCGGTGGCGTGCGGAGTCGCGGGGCCGTGGTGGCGTTGCTGGATCAGGGAGCCGAGTGGGTCGTCGTCGGCACGCGCGCGGTGGAGGATCCCGACTGGCTCGCGAAGGTCACGGACCTTGCGCCCGGGCGCATCATCGTGGCGGCCGATGTACGCGACCGCCACGTGGTCACCAACGGCTGGAGCGTGGGCACGCAGCGGGAGGTCCTCGATCTTGTCGCCGACCTCGAGGGTCTGCCGCTGGCCGGCTTGCTCGCCACGGCGGTGCACCGCGAAGGCTCGATGGACGGTCCGGACCTCGCGCTCATGGAAGACCTGGCCGACCGTTCGGCGTGGCCGGTCATCGCCTCGGGCGGGATCGGCAGTATGAACGACCTGCGCAATCTCGAGGAACGCGGCATGGCGGCCGCGGTGCTGGGGATGGCGCTCTACACGGACGCGCTCGATGCGCGCGTCGTGGCGGAGGAGTTTGCCGAATGAGCGGAGATTCGACCAACCAGCCGGCACCGAGGCGACCCGCAAAGTCGCTCGTTCGTCGCACCGGCGAGACCGCCGTCCGGGTCTCTGCCGCGCGCGGCTCCGGACGCGCCGACGTGGCCACGGGCGTGCCGTTCCTCGACCACATGCTGACCGTGCTCGCGCGCTACTCGGGCTTCGACCTCGGCGTCACGGCTCGCGGCGACCTGCGTCATCACATCGTCGAGGACGTCGCCCTGACGCTCGGGCCGGCGCTTGCCGCGGCCATTCCGGCGACGGCGGCGCGGTACGGCGAGCGCTCGGTGCCCATGGACGACGCGCTCGTGCGCGCGGTGATCGATGTGGGCGGACGCCCGTACTATCAGGGTCCGCTGCCCAGCGCCCTGTACGATCACTGGATGCGCTCGTTCGCGGGCGCCGCTGGGATGACGCTGCACGTGTCCGTATTGCGCGGCGAGGATCGCCATCATGTGGTCGAGGCGGCGTTCAAGGCGCTCGGCCTCGCCCTACGCCAGGCGGCCGAGGATACCGGCGCGGTGTTCAGCACCAAGGGCGCCGTCTCGCTGGAGGCCGAATGAGTCTCATGCGACGCGTGATCGCTTGCCTCGACGTGCGCGACGGCCGTGTCGTGAAGGGCACGCGGTTCGTTGCCTTGCGCGACGTGGGTGATCCCGTGGAACTCGCCGCGCGCTATGAAGCGGAGGGCGCCGACGAGGTCATGTTCCTCGACATCGGGGCCACGCCGGAGGCGCGCGCCACACGGCTCAAGACGGCCGAGCGTGCAGCGACACGATTGTCGATTCCGTTGACAATCGGCGGCGGCATCCGCAGCGTCGCCGACATGGCCGACGCGTTGCGCGCCGGCGCCGATAAGGTCAGCGTCAATTCCGCGGCGGTCCTGCGGCCCGCATTGATCACGGAATGCTCGGCGCAGTTCGGGGCACAGTGTGTGGTGGCCAGCATCGACGTCGCGCGGAGCGGAGCGGGTGCGCGCGGCGCACGCCATGTGTTCGTCGGTGGTGGCCGCATCGCCACGCGCCTCGACGCCGTTGCGTGGGCCCGCGAGTGCGTCGCGCGCGGGGCGGGCGAGATCTTGCTGACGAGTATCGACCGCGACGGCGTCCGCGACGGATTCGATCTCGAACTGACGCGCGCGGTGTCTGACGCGGTGAATGTGCCGGTCATCGCATCGGGCGGGGCCGGCTCGGCGTCCCATGTGTGTGAAGTATTGGGGCGCGGTGGCGCGGACGCCGCGCTGGTGGCAGGAATCCTTCACGATGGCGTGACAACGGTGCGCGAGATCAAGGCGGCGATGCGCGCCGCAACCCTTCCAGTGCGCGAGGTCGCTGCATGAGTTCGTCCCTGCTCGAAGCGGTACAGGAACTGGCCAAACTCACCGGCGACGTGGCCATGCGGCACTATCGCACGGCGCTCACCGTGGAGACCAAGCAAGACGGCTCACCGGTGACCGCGGCGGACCACCAAGCAGAGGAGGCCGCGCGCGCCTGGCTCGCCAAGCGATTTCCCGACGATGGCATCACGGGTGAGGAACTCGGCGAGCAGCCCGGTGCGAGCGGGCGTCGTTGGCTGTTGGATCCCGTCGACGGCACCAAGAGCTTCATCCGCGGCGTGCCGATGTGGGGTTCGCTCGTTGCCGTGCTGGACGGGGAGCGCGTGTTGGCCGGCGCGGCGTACTACCCTGCGGTTGGCGAGCGTCTCGCCGCCGCGCCGGGCGAGGGGTGTTACTGGAACGAGCGCCGGGCGCGCGTCAGCGACACGTCCTCGCTGGCAGGCGCCACGGTGCTCATCACGGACGAACGCGATTTTCCGAGGGCGTCCCAGCGTGAGAGCTGGCGCACGCTGACCGGCGAAGCAGGGGTCGCACGCGGCTGGGGCGATTGCTTCGGGTACCTGCTCGTCGCGACCGGTCGCGCTGAGGTGATGGTCGACCCGGTAGTCAACGCGTGGGACGTGGCGTGCTTCCAGCCGATCATCGAGGAGGCCGGCGGGGTGTTCACCGACCTCAAGGGCGGCAAGTCCGCGTTCAAGGGCAGCGTGATCGCGACGAACAGCGCGCTGGCGCGCAGCGCGCGCGACTTTTTCGATGATTGACCTGGACGCGCTCGACTTCGGCAAGGAGTCGCCGTCGGGGCTCGTGACGGTCGTTTGCCAGGACGCCGAGACTGGCCAGGTCCTGATGGTCGCGCACGCGGACCGCGAAGCGCTCGAGCGCACGATGGAGACGGGTGAGATGCACTATCGCTCCCGCTCGCGTGGGCCGTGGCACAAAGGCGCGACCAGCGGGAACGTGCAGCGCGTGGAATCGCTCGTCGCGGACTGCGACGGCGACGCGGTGCTCGCGCGCGTGCGGCCGGCGGGCCCCGCGTGCCACACGGGCGCGACGAGCTGTTTCGGTGTGTCGGCGACAGCGGCAACCAACGTCGATTCATTGACGGCGCTGGATGCGATCATCGCCAGCCGCAAGGAGAACGCCGCAGCGACGTACCTCGAGCCCACCGCGCGAGGCGGGGCATCCGACAGGGGTGCGGAGACCAGCTACACCCGGCGCCTGCTCACCGACCGCAACCTGCGACTCAAGAAGCTCGGCGAGGAGACGAGCGAACTCGTGACCGCCTGCGCCGATGGCGACGCGGTGCGTGCCGCGGAAGAGACCGCCGATCTGCTGTACCACGCGCTCGTGGCGCTGCACGCAGTCGGCGGCTCGCTGGCCGACGTGCGGCGCGTGCTGGCCCGCCGCGCCGCGACGCCCTGAAGTCGACCTAGAACGCCAGCAGCCGGAACCGGTCGACCTGCGACGGGTTGCCCACGTACGCGAACCGGATGTCCTTCATCCAGGTGTTCGCAACGCGTCGCACATCTTCGCCCGTCACCGCGCGCAGGTCCGCCATGAACCGTTCGCCGGCCAGGTAGTCGCCCTGGTACAACTCCGCGCGCGCGAGGAAGTCCGCCTGTGCGCCCGACGTCTCGTTGTCGAGGAAGTACTCAGTGATGAACTGCTGGATCAGCGGCCCGAGATACTCGGTGGGCAAGGTGTACGTCTGCAGGTTCCGGATCTCGTTGCGCATGAGCGCCAGCGTCGTGTCGGGACGCGTGGTCGTGACGTACAGGCCGCCGCTGGTGAGGCCGCTGTCACGAAAGCGCGCTTCCACGGCGTAGGTGAGATTCCGCTTGGAACGGATCTCATTGAAGAGCCGGCCGGACAGGATGGCCGAGGCCACGCGCAACGCCGGCACGTCGGCATGATCCGCGTTGGGGCCGCTCCACCAGCCGAGGATGTAGTTCGTCGGCAGGCGCCGCGACACCATGGCAACGCCCGCGCCTGGCCGCTCGCCGCCGGCCTTGGGCATGCTCCAGTCATACGATCCGGCGTCGAGCGTGCCCAATGTTGAGCTCACCATCGACTCGAGCTTGGCGCGCTCCACATTGCCGACGACCACAAGCAACATGCGCGACTTGACGAGCCGCTCCTCGTGGAACTCGCGGATGTCATCGAGTGTGATGGCCGCGAGCGACTGCTCACTGCCGACCGGGGACATGTGGTACGGATGTCCCGCGAACGCGACGCTGTCCGCGAGATATTCGAGCAACGCATCCGGGCTATCGCCGCGCTGACGCACGGCGGCCAGCCGGTTGGCGCGCACGAACTCGAAATCCGCGGCCGCCAGCGTTGGGTGCAGCAACCGGTCCGCGTAGATACTCCAGGTCGAGTCGATGCGGTCCGTCGTCGTCCGCAGCGCGAAGATGGTCCAGTCTTCGTGCGGGATGACGCCGATCTCACTGCCCGTGCGCGCCATCGCGCGGCGCAGTTCGTCGCCGGGATACTTCGCCGTGCCGCGCTCGGTCACTTCAAGCAACATCGGCTCCAGCCCCGCCGTGAGCGGCGTGGCCAGCGTCACGCCGCCGAGCAGGTAGAGATTCGCGACGAACGTGTTGTTGTTCGTGCGGCGATGAATGACCCGCACGCCGGCAACGTCAAAGCGCGTGGTCAGGGAGTCGGCCGCGATGCCATCCATGCCACGCGTCGAGGCGCCACCCGATGCCGCTGCGGCTGGCGGCTGGGCGGCGACGGGTGCCGGCCGGATCGCAATGCCGCCGGCCGCGATGGATGCGGCAAGCGCGGCCGCGCCGGTCCGCAGCGCGCGCAGATGCGTAAGACGCGCATTCATGGCGTCACCCCCAGGCCCGCGAGTTCCTGCTCGGTGAGCCGCAGCGCCGCGCGTGCGCCCTGCGGCAGCATCACGCCGGTCACATGCGGCTTGCCGATGATGTAGCGGCGCGCGTACGCCTGCAGCTGTTCGGGGGTCTGCCGTGCCATCTCGTCCACATAGCGAAGGTGATAGTCGAGCCCGATCACGCTCCACCAGAAGCCGATGGTGTGCGCGTTCTCCGATGCGCGCTCCTGCCCGAACGCCGTCGTCACCGCGCGGTTCGCCTTCACGGCTTCGAGCTCCTCCGCCTTGAAGTAGCCCGGCTGCACAGTCTCGTCGAGCGCCTTGTACAGTGCAGCCAGCGCATCCCGCAGTTGCTCTGGCGATGTCTGGCCGCTGACGGTGATGGGACCCACATGATTGAGCGTGTAGTAGTTCACGATCACGCCTTGCCACAACCCGGATTCCACGAGTGCCTGCTGGAAGCGCGACGTGGGTTGGTTGAGAACATCCGAGTACACGTCGGCGGCGAACGTCGCATCCTGATCCGCGCTCGCGCTCGGGCCGTGCCATTGGATCTGCACGGTCACCGCGTTCACGGGCTCCTCGACGATGACGCCCGCGCTGGCCGCGAGCGGCGGCACCGGCGGTACGGGCGCGACCTCGAACGGCTCCGCGCCGCGGGGCCAACTGCCGAAGATGCGCTCGGCCATGGTAAAGATCTGTTCCGGCGCCACCTCGCCCGCGACGATGAGCGCCGAATTGTTTGGCACATAGTAGAGGTCGCGGATCGTGCGCATCTGCTGCGGCGTCACGTTCGCGATGACCTCGCGGTCGCCGATGGTGTTCTTGCGGCTGAAGAACGACCCCCACAGCACGCGCGACACCTTCTCGTCCAGGCGGAACCACGGCGACGACTCCGCCCGGTCGTATTCGCCGAGCACCACCTGTTTCTCACGAGCCAGTTCGTCAGGGCGGAACTGCGCGCCGCGCAGGGCCGCATTGAGGAACTGCATCCCGCCCTCGACGGAATCGGCGACCACCGTGAGGTAGTAGCTGACGAGTTCCTCACGCGTCGTCGCGTTGAACACGGCGCCCAGGTTCGCAGCGCGATCCATGAACTCGTCGGGTTGGGGGTACGAGTCGTTGGCCTTGAAGAACATGTGCTCATACAGGTGCGCGAGGCCGGCGTACTCGGGCGTTTGCGTGAAGGCGCCGTTCTTGACGACCAGCTCGACCGTGGCGAGCGGCACGCCTCCGCTGGGCACGACGATGACCTCGAGGCCGTTGGGCAACACGCGCTGGCTGATGGTGCGCTCGACGTCCGCGCGCTGCGCGCCGACGACGGACGGCACGACGGCCGTTGCCGCGAACACGAACGCCACCGCGAGCGCGGCATGAGTGGCGGCCTTGCGCCGCGTCCTATTGATTTCGCGCATCTATGAATCAGTCTCCTTCGAGCGTTTTTGACCGGTCCGCCGCGCCCCAGGATATCGCGGCCGCACTCGCGCCGGCTCTGGGAGTCCAGCGTCTCAGGCTGCGAGAGCCGCTTGCCCCATACACCACATTCCGGATCGGCGGTCCCGCCGACGTGCTGTACGATGCCACAACGGACGACGAACTCGCCAGCGCGGTGCAGGCCGCGCGCGAGCACGGCATCCCGTGCTTCGTGCTTGGGCTGGGCGCCAACATCCTCGTCGGCGACCTCGGCGTGCGTGGACTCGTCGTGCGCAACGTCGCATCACACGTGCGCATGCTCGATGACGTGCGGCTGCGCGCGGAGAGCGGCACGGTCGTGGCCGACCTGATCCGGCGCACCGTTGCCGCCGGCTTGAGTGGGCTCGAGCACTACGTCGGGATTCCGAGCACCGTCGGCGGCGCCGTGTGGCAGAATCTCCACTTCCTGTCGCCCGCGCCGGAACGCGAGCGCACGATGTTCATCGAGGAAGTGGTCGAATCCGTTGAGCTGCTCGGCGTCGGCGGGGAGCGCATCTCGGCCGATCGCGAGGCGATGGCATTCGGCTACGACGTGTCGCGGCTCCATACGTCCGGCGAGGTGGCTCTGGCCGTGACGTTCCGGCTCGAACGCGGCGACCCGGCGACGCTGCACCGCATCATGCAGGAGAACCTGTCGTGGCGCGGCTCGCGTCATCCGTGGCTTGAGTACCATCCCAGCGCGGGCTCCATCTTCCGCAAAATTGAAGGCGTTGGCGCAGGACGGCTCATCGACCAGTGCTCGCTCAAGGGATATCGCATCGGCGGCGCACAGATCTCGCACATCCACGCCAACATCATGGTGAACTTGGGTGGCGCGACGGCGTCCGACGTGCGCGCGCTCATCAGCCACGCGCAGCGCGCCGTGGCCGAGCGCTTCGATCAGTTCCTGGAGCCGGAGATCGGCTTCATCGGGGAGTTCGCTCCGCCGACTCCGCACACGGCATCATGACGAGCTGACGCCCGAGCGCGCGCACCGCGCGGGGGACCGGGCCCCCGCGCGGAATGCCGCCACGTTCGGCGCGGCGGCGACGGCCAACCTCCGTCCACCACATCGACGATGTCTGGTCGCGCTCGTGGTCCCAGATGATCCCGCGCTGGCCTTCATGCGGCGTGCGGCGGATGAACTCCACACGCAGCAGCCCGCCCGTCATCTCGTCGGCGGTGGCGTACAGCACGACCACGCTCGAGTCGGGAAGCCGCAGATGCAGCCGGCGCCGCATCTCGGACGCGGGGCCGTCCTCAAGCACGGTGCATTCGGCCAGCGGCAGCGAGGCGAGTGACACCGAGTCGAGCAGCGAACGCACATCGAGTATCGGACGCAGGCGCGGCGGCAGCGCGCCGAATGCGGCGGAATCGGCCCGCGCCGAATCGCTCAGCAGTCGGGCAAAGGGCGAAAGCGCCGCCTCGGCGGCGGGCACGCGGCTGTGCAGCACCACGCCGGTCGTGAGCGTTGAAATCACGACTGCCGTCAGCGTGGCCCGCCGGAGTCCGCTTTGCTTCGCCATGCTTGAGCATACCCCATTCGGGCTCGGATGCCCAGTGTGGGCATCGTTCCGTGACGCCTCGGTTGGCGTCGACGGAATCCGTGGCGCTCACCGCCTTGCACTGAGGATGACGGGCCGTCATTCTTGGCGCGATGAACGCTGCGCGCATCGCCGGTCCGCTGGCCTTCCTGCTGATCTGGATCCTTGAGCCGGCCGGCCTGGCCCCCGCGGCTTCTGCCGTGCTGGCCGTGGCGACTTGGATGGCGATCTGGTGGATCAGCGAGTGCCTGCCACTCGGCGTGACGGCGCTGCTGCCCATCGCCCTGTTCCCGCTCGTGGGTGTCTCGACCACGGCCGAGGCCGCCGCGCCGTTCGCCAACGAGGTGGTCTTTCTCTACCTCGGCGGCTTCATGCTGGCTGCCGCGCTCGAACGCTGGAACGCGCACCATCGCGTGGCGCTCGCCGTGATCGGTGCCGTGGGCACCACCTCCAGGCGGCTCGTGCTGGGTGTGATGCTGGCGACGGCGTTCATCTCGATGTGGATCTCCAACACGGCCACCGCGGCGATGATGTATCCCATCGCGCTGGCGATCGGCTCCATGTTCGGCGAGGGTCCCGCCGCACGCAGTCAGCGCATGGCGCTGTTGCTCGGCGTGGCGTTCGCGGCGAGCATCGGCGGCATGGCGACGCTGATCGGCACACCGCCCAACCTCATTCTCGCGGGCGCGGCGCGCGAGCTCATCGGCGTGGAGCTCGACTTTGTCACGTTCCTCAAGTACGGTCTGCCCGTGGCGGCGATCTTGCTGCCCGCGTGCTGGGCGCTGCTCGTGTTCGTGTTTCATCGCGAGCGCCTCGAGCTCGATGCGGCGAGTGTGCAGGAGCTGTATGACCGTCGCACCGCGCTGGGACGCCTGAGTGATGGAGAGCGCCGCGTACTGATCGTATTCGGCATGGTGGCGCTCGCGTGGTTATTCCGCGAGCCGAAGGAGATCGGCGCGCTTTCGATTCCCGGCCTGTCCTCGGTGTTTGGTCGCATCACCGACGCCGGCATCGCCGTGATCGGCGCGATCTTGCTGTTCTTGCTGCCGGGTCGCGGCGCCGACGGTGATCCGCCGCGTCCACTGCTCACGTGGAAGGAAGCCCGCGAGATTCCCTGGGATGTGCTGCTGCTCTTCGGCGGGGGGCTTTCGCTGGCGGCGGCGATGGGGACGAGCGGCCTCGCCGCGCAGATCGGCCTGTGGATGTCGGGACTCGAAGGCCTCCCGCTGCCCGTCGTGATGCTCGGCGTGGCTGCGGGCACCGTGCTCATCTCGGAGCTCGCATCCAACTCGGCCACCGCCTCCATGGGCATGCCGATTGCCGTCTCGCTCGCGGCAGCGCTCGGACAGCCGCCACTGCTCATGATGCTGGTGATCGGCTTGGCGGCCTCCGTTGGGTTTGCGCTCCCCATGGCCACGCCGCCCAACGCGATCGTGTTCGGCAGCGGCGAGTTGACGGTCCGCGATATGGCGCGGGCAGGCCTCGCGCTCGACATCGTTGGGATCCTCGTGGTCGTGGGAGTGGTGCTCGCGATCTTCTAGGCGAGGGTCGTGGCACTGCTGGCCGCCATCCAGCCCATTACTCTTCGACATCATGGGTCCGCGCGCGTATTCCTTCATCGCCGACACGGATTCGCTCGAGGCTTTGCGACGCCTGCGGCGTGGCTGGGCTGGCTGGGAGATTGCCGAGGGCGAGTTCCGGGTGCGCCTGCGTGAGGGCGGCACCGTGCTCGCGCACGTGGACCGCGGTCTGATCGAGCCCGGATTTGAGGTCGCGTGTCTGGTAGCCGACTACCGGCCCGAGGCGAGCGACTTGCCGGCTCGCGACTCGGCGTTCACATCAGACTTGAACGATGTTGCGGTGTTCCGCGGCGTGACGTGGCTCGAGTTGCGTCCCGACCTCGGCCCCGATCACTCGATTCAGTACAGCGGAATCCCGGGCCTTGAGATTCCGGACACCGCGGTGGCAAAGTGCGATTTCACCGACGCCTTCGCCGTGACGTCGTCTGATGGCGCGATCGTCGTGCGGATCGCGTTGCGGCCGGGTTGGCTCGAAGTGGTCGACGAGCCCGAGGAGGTCGAGAAGTTCTTGCGGTTACGCGGGTTCGCGTGACCAGCCGAGCTCCGTCTCCAGTATCGCGCGCGCGGCATTGCGCGCGCGCGGCTCACCGAGTCGCATGGCGTCGACAAGTGTGAGAAGCCGGTAGGTGGCCGGTGCGGACCCCACGATCCGGACTGCGTTGCGGTAGAGCGGTTTGATCGAAAATCCGCGCACGGTGGACGGACCGAGTGCCGTCGGCCACACCACCGCATCGGGCGCATCGAGTTGCATGGCGAGCGCGGGAGCGGACCATGCGGTAGGGACACCGTCCGCGAGCGGACCGCGCATGGCGGGAAACGCATAGCGCACGCCGAAGAGCAGAAACTCGGCGAGCGCCTTGGCGTTGGTCGTGCGCGGTTCGGAGCGTGGAGCTTTACGAAGTAGCCCTGCGGTGCCAAGTCGCCCGAGCGCCGCGTGGATCTGACTCGGCGCGACGGCGAGTTCGTCCGCAATCGTCGCCATCGTCCCGGCTGGCGTGAGCAGCCGGAGGGCGAGGACGATATCGAAGGGGTGGGTCCGGTCGGCAGTCACCCTCTATTCTATATTCCAGAATATCGTAAAGCGATAGTCTGCTTACGCAACCATCAAAGCGTCGCTCCTACTCGGCCGCAATCACCGTCCCCTTCTTGCGGTCCACGATCGCGCTGGCCACCGCACCGCCCACCAAAATCACGCCAATCATTCCCAGTAACCAGAAGTTTGCGTCCTCGCCCAGCCACGCCTTGATCCACTTACCCGCCAGCATCTTCACACCCACCACCGCCAGCACCAACGCCAGCGACACCTTCAGGTAGCGGAACTTCTGGATCAGGCCCGCGAGCCCAAAGTAGAGCGACCGCAGGCACAGGATCGCGAACACGTTTGACGTGAACACAAGGAACGGATCCGCCGTAATCGCGAAGATCGCAGGAATCGAGTCCACTGCGAACACGAGGTCCGTAGTCTCCACGAGTACCAACGCCACGGCCAACGGCGTCAAGAACCGCTTCCCGTTCAGCTCAACAAAGAAATGCTCCTCGTGGAACTTGTCGGTCACGGGGAAATGGCGCCGCAGCCATCGCGTCACCCAACTCTCGACCTCCTCTTCCTTATCCGCGCTGCTCGTCAGCAGCATGCGCACGCCCGTGAACACCAGGAAGGCGCCGAACAAATAGAGAATCCAGTGGTAGCGGGCCACCAGCTGCGCGCCCACGGCGATCATGGCGCCGCGCATCACAAGCGCCCCGAGGATGCCCCAAAACAGCACCCGGTGCTGATACATCAGCGGCACACGCAGATGCTCGAAAATCAGCGCAATCACGAACACGTTGTCCATCGACAGGCTGAGTTCGACCACATAGCCCGTCAGGAACTTGATCGCGGCCGCACGGCCGTCGTTGACCACCTTGTCCACGGCGTCCAAGTGATTGCCGAGTCCAAGCCAATGCCCCTCGTACGCGAAATAGATGAAGACGGCAAACGCGCACGCCATCACTACCGTGCCGATGGTGAACAGGCTCGCCTCGCGCAGCGTCGGCGCGTGCGCTTCCCGGTTAAACACACCCAGGTCGAGCGCGAGCACGACGAAAATGAACGCAAAGAACCCAAGCCACATCCAGATCATGCCCGACGCTCCGATTCCATCCACCGTGTCCATTCGGGCTCGGCCAGGCCGAGCGTAAGTTTTGAGCCCCAGCGCGTGAGTGGCTGGGTCAACAGCAGGGGTTCCTCTGCCAACAGCGAAGCCCAGCGATCATCGCCCATGCGCGAGACGCCGAGGCCGAGTTCTGCATACCGTCGCGAATTCTTGTCGATGAGGGCGGTGACACCGAATCTTTGGATGAAGCGCTGCAGCTCGCCCTTGCTCGCCGCCCGCTCGCGAAGGTCCACGAAGTGCACCTTCACGCGTCGCTCGCTCCAAAACCGAAGGGCCCGCCGCGTCTCCTGGCTCTTCTGTGTACCGAACACCTGCACTTCCACGCGAACAGCCCCCGATATTGCAAGGTCGGATTCATTCCTTCGTCAGCGCACATTTCGTCGCCTGCGCATTGCCCGGCTCTGGTCGCAAGCGGTCCCCGGCTCTGGTCGCAATCTACTGAGAGGTACGTGCCGAATCATCCGTCATTTCATCCCGCCTGGTGGCTTCCGGGTGCACATCTGCCGACCATCTGGGGCAAGATGGCCCGCCGGATCGACGCGGCGTATCAGCGCGTCGAGTGCTGGCCAACGCCCGACGGGGACACGATCTCCGTGGCGCGCGTGGATGCGCGCGAGACCGGCGCTCCGACGCTGGCCATCTTTCATGGCCTCGAGGGCTCCATCCGGTCCACCTATGCGCAGGGCCTCATGCAGCAGGCCACGCGGCTCGGATGGGGTGCCTCGCTGCTGATTTTCCGTTCGTGCGACGGGCGCGTGCCCACCGTGCCACGGATGTATCACTCGGGCGAGACCTCGGACGCCGATTTCTTCATCCGGCGGCTCATCGCCGAGCGGCCCGGCGCGCCGCTCTTCTGCGCGGGAGTCTCGCTGGGCGCGAACGTGCTGCTCAAGTGGCTCGGTGAACAAGGCGCTGCGGTTCCGGCCGAGGTGAAGGCCGCGGCGGCCGTCTCAACGCCGTTCGATCTCACGGCGGGCGCCCGGAACCTGGAGCGAGGCTTCGCACAGGTGTACGCGCGGCATTTTCTCAAATCGCTCAAGCGGAAGGCCGTGGCCGCCATCGCCCGACATCCAACCCTGCCGGTGATTCCAGGGCGGGTCGACGCCGCGCGCACCATCTGGGAGTTCGACGACGCTTTCACGGCACCCGTGCACGGATTCGCCGGCGCCGATGACTACTACCGCCGTTCGAGCTCCATACACTTCCTGCGCGACATCGCAGTGCCAACATTGCTCCTCTCGGCCGAGGACGATCCCTTCCTGCCACGCTCCGTGCTCGACCAGGTCCGTGGGACGGCCGGGGGCAACCCTTTGCTGGACATCGACTTCACCACGCACGGGGGGCATGTGGGATGGATCGCGGGACAGCCGTGGTCGCCGCAGTACGAGATGGAACAGCGTGTTGCGGATTGGTTGGCCGACAGTCACGAATAACCGACGGATCCAAGGCGGCCAACTAACACGGCCCCAAAACGTATATGTTACTAGCTGATAGCGATTCTCAAACCCTCTCGAAGGACCTCCATTGAGCGGCACGGCTACTGAGTTCCACGACGACATCATCTATCCCAATACGGTCGCGTTCGTCTTCGTCCATCTGGCGCCCTTGGCTGCCTTCTGGACCGGCGTCACGGCCACTTCGATCGTCCTCTGCATCACGCTCTACGTCGTGCGCATGTTCGGCGTCACGGCCGGCTACCATCGCTACTTCTCGCACCGCTCATTCAAGACATCGCGGCTGGGCCAGTTCCTGCTGGCCTTCCTCGCCATGAGCTCGACGCAGAAGTCGGTGCTCTGGTGGGCCGCGCTGCATCGCCATCACCACCGGCATTCAGATCAGGAAGAAGACATCCACTCGCCCGTGCTGCGGAGCTTCTTCTACTCGCACGTCGGCTGGATCTTCGACGAGCGATACAGCGAGACGCGCGTCGAGGATGTGCCCGACCTCGTGAAGTATCCCGAGCTGCGTTTCCTCGACCGGCACCAGCTGATCCCCGGCATCGCGCTTGGCATCGTCTGCTTCCTCATCGACGGCTGGGCCGGGTTGCTGATCGGGTTCTTCCTGAGCACCGTGCTGCTGTACCATGGCACGTTCTTCATCAACTCGCTCGCGCACGTGCACGGCAAGCAGCGCTACCTCACGGGCGATGACTCGCGCAACAACTGGTGGCTGGCCATCATCACGCTGGGTGAGGGATGGCACAACAACCACCACGCCTACCAGCGCTCCACGCGTCAGGGCTTCCGTTGGTACGAGATCGACATCACGTACTACGTGCTGAAGGCGCTCTCGTGGACCGGCCTCGTGTGGGACTTGGGCGAGCCGCCGGCGGAAGTCGTGCGCAATGAGCGTCGCGTCGGCACGGCCGTGCTCGAGAAAGTCTCGCGCCAGTTGGCCGAGCATTTTTCGGCCGCCGCGATCTCGGCGCAGGCCGCGCAGGCCCGTGAGAGCTTCGACGCGCATCCGAAGGTGATCGAGCTGCGCGCCAAGCTCGCGGCCGGCCAGGCGCGCGCCGAGGAAGCATGGCACGAGTTGCAGCAGCACTTGCCGCAGTTGCCGCACCTGCCGAGCGCGGCCGAGATTCGCGCGCGCGCCCTTGCGCTGTACGCGGAGTCACCGTCCACGGACGAGATCGTCGCGCGCACGAGACAGATGATCGCCGAGCGATTCAGCATCGAACTGTTCCCCGAGCTGCGTCCCACGTTCGCCTGACCCATCCTCAATTCGGCCGGCGCGCGCGTGCGCTCGTCGGGACTCACGAACGCACATCAACGAATGCACGTTTAAGGAGGGTGGCCACGCAGGCCACCCTCCTTTTTCTGCTCCTGTTTCACTGCCGCAGCCATGAAGGCCGTCGTGCCGCGTGGCGATCACCGGAGACTCCCATGTCAAATCATTCCTCGCTCCTGCTGCTTCCCCTCGTCGCCGTGCTCGGCGCGTGTTCGTTCGAACGCGTGATGCCAGAGGATGCGAACGCGGCCGCGCTCGCCGCCGAGCATGCGGGACATGACATGGACGCAGGGATGTCCGAAGCAGCGGCCAGCGTGTATACCCAGGAAGGCATCGCACCCGGTGCGGCCGAGGCCGCCCAGCGCCTGCAGGATTCGCCTCGCCACGCGGAGTGGGCGATGGTAGCGCTCGAGCCGGGTTCGGCGGATTCAATCGCCGCGTTCGTCGTGTATCCCGAGCGCCGGGAGAACGCGCCGGTGGTCATTGTGATCCACGAGATCTTCGGGCTGTCGACCTGGGTGCGCAGCGTGGCGGACCAGCTCGCCGCAGACGGCTTCATCGCGATCGCACCCGACCTGCTCTCGATCGAGCGCGGCGGCGCGACGACGGATTCGCTGCCGTACGACGAGGCGCGCGCCATGATCCGCAGTGTGTCGCCGGACGAGATGAATGCCATGGTGGCCGCCGTGGCCAACTACGGCATGGCGCTGCCGGCGGCGACGGACAAGTACGGCGTCGTGGGCTATTGCTGGGGCGGCTCGGCGTCGTTCAACCATGCCGTGTTCGGGGCGCCCGGCCTGAGTGCCTCGGTGGTGTACTATGGGAGCTCACCGTCAGCCGAGGATCTCGCCAAGGTGCGCGTACCGGTGCTGGGACTCTATGCCGACACGGATCAGCGGGTGAACGCGACCATCCCGCGCGCGGACTCGGTGCTCAAGGCGAATGACGTGCGCTTCGTCAAGCACGTGTATTCGGGTGCGCGGCACGGGTTTCTCCGCGCGCAGGATGATTCGTCCAACGCGGCCGCGAGCCGGCAGGCTTGGCCGGAGACGGTGGCCTGGTTCCGACAGTACTTGAAGTAGTCGGCGGACTATCGCGCCGCGACTGCTACGAAGCGGATCCAGTCGGGCCAGTTGCCGCTCATCTCGAAGAAATCGTCGAAATACGTCAGGCCCTTTTCCTCGAGTGCGGCGATGAGCGCCTGCAGGCCTTCGTCCTCATAGATGGGGCCGATGGCGATGAGCGCGCCCTCCACCTGGAATTCATCCGCCGTGAGGTTGAGCCACTCATCGATGGACTGGCGGGTGATGCCGGAGCGCTCGAAGGCCTCGCGGCGGATGAACAGGGTCGGGGCGTTCGTCGTGAGCGGGATGGGCATGCTGTAGATTACGTGAATGGATCGGGCCGCGCAGGACTATGACGTCATCGTGATCGGCGGAGGCCACGCCGGCACGGAGGCCGCCGTGGCCGCGGCCCGTCGAGGCGCACGCGTTGCGCTGCTCACCACGTCGCTCGAAACCATCGGGCAACTGTCGTGCAACCCGGCCATGGGCGGCGTCGCCAAGGGCACGGTCGTGCGCGAGATCGACGCGCTCGGCGGCGTCATGGCCCGCGCGACCGACGTGGCGAGTATCCAGTTCCGCATGCTGAATCGCGGCAAGGGGCCCGCCGTGTGGGCGCCACGCGCGCAAGCTGATCGCGGGCTCTATCGACGCGCCGTGCGCTCGCTTGTGGAGGAGCAACCCGGTGTGGTGACGCTGCAGGGCACCGCCGCCCGCTTGCTCGCCGACGGAGGCCGCATCAGCGGCATCGAAACCGTCGAGGGCCGCCGCTTCTCCGCGCGGGCCGTCGTGATTACCACCGGCACGTTCCTGCGCGGGCGCATCCATGTGGGGACTGGGCTGGCAATGAGTGGCGGCCGTGCGGGCGAGGCGGCGACGGTCGCGCTCGCCGAGCAGTTCGCAGACTTCGGGCTCGAGACGCAGCGGTTCAAGACCGGGACGCCGCCGCGCATCGACGGCCGCTCGGTGAACTATGCACAGCTGCAGCGCCAGGACAGCGAGGTCGAGGACTTCGATTTCACATGGTCAGCCTTTTGGCCGTCGCCGCGGCGCGTGGGAGATCGCACGCGTCACCCGGAACAGCTGCCGTGTTGGATCACCTACGTCGAGGACGCCGCGAAAGACTTGGTGCGCGAGCGGCTGGGCGAGTCGGCGATGTATGGCGGCGCGATCGGCGCACGAGGGCCGCGGTACTGTCCCAGCATCGAAGACAAGATCGTCCGGTTTCCCGACGCCGAGCGACATCAGTTGTACTTGGAGCCCGAGGGCCTCGACACGCGCGAGTTGTACGTCAATGGACTGTCGACGTCGCTGCCCGTGGACGCACAGCTGGAGTTGCTGCATCGCATCGCCGGCCTTGAACGGGCCGTGATGACGCGGCCCGGCTACGCGATCGAATATGACTATGTCCCACCGACGCAGCTCGAGCCAACGCTCGAGACGCGCGCGGTGGCTGGGCTTTTTCTGGCCGGGCAGATCAATGGCACGACCGGCTATGAGGAGGCGGGTGCGCAGGGCGTCGTCGCAGGGCTTAACGCCGCGGCGTCCGCGCTGGACCTGGCGCCGGTGGTCTTGGGTCGCTCGAGCTCGTACATCGGCGTCCTCGTGGACGACCTCGTGACGCGCGGTGTGGACGAGCCGTACCGGCTGTTCACCTCGCGCTCGGAGTTCCGCCTGACCGTGCGACAGGACAACGCACTCGGCCGGCTGGTCGGAACGTCGCGAGAGCTGTGCCTGCTGACCGACGACGAACAGCGGCTCGCGGACCGCCGGCTCGCGGACGAAGTCGGCGCGATGACGCTCGCGCGCACGACCAGCCTTACGCCGGACGCTGCGGCGGGCGTGCTTGAGCGAGCCGGCGAACGCGGGCTCGCACACGCGGTGCCGGTGATCGAGGTGGCGCGGCGACAAAAGGTCGCGTTGGGTGAGTTGTTCGATGCCGCCGGTGTGGGCGGCCACCTCACGCGTGAGGCCGTCATCACGGCGGACCTCGAGATCAAGTACGCTGGATATTTCGCGCGCGAGCGCGCCGCAGCCGATCGGCTTGAGCGCATGGGTGAGCGCCCGTTGCCTGCCAATGCGCCGTATGCGCTCATGCGCTCCGTGAGCGCCGAGGCGCGGCAGAAACTCGCTGTCCGCCGGCCGGGCACGTTGGCGCAGGCGGCGACGATCCCGGGAGTCAGCCCGGCCGATCTCCAGAACCTGGTCCTTGAAATAGATAGATGGCAACGCGCCTGATCGCGCTGTTCCTGTTGGCGATGTCACTGCTCCCATTCGCCAACATGCTACCGGCGGGTGAGACGGACCCGGCCTACCTGAGCCGGATGCTCGATTGGTTGAATGGGCTCGCGTTGTGTGCGGGTGTGGGAGCGCTGGCGGTGTACATCACGCGCGCGCAGCGCCGCACGGCGGCGGCTGTCACCGAAACAACTCGAACGCCGGCAGTGGGTTCGGAGCCGGCACGCGACCGCGTCTTCCTCGCCGTCACCGCCGTACTCGTGTTCGCGCTATACGCGACCATCGCGCGATTTGTCTTCAGCGGCCGGCCACTGCTCATCGACGAGATCGTGCAGGTGCTGCAGGCGCGCTGGTATGCTGCGGGCCACCTCTGGATGCCGGTGCCGGCCCTGCGCGAGTTCTTCTCGATCATGCACCTGGTGGACCTAGGCGATAAGGTCTTCAGTCAGTATCCAGCCGGCGGACCGGCCATGCTCGCACTCGGCTCGCTGGTCGGCGCGGAATGGCTCGTGGGACCCGCCGTGGGCGCCGTGAGCGTCGTGCTTTTTGCGCAGTTGCTGCCGTACCTCGAGCCGGGGTCGTCGCGGCGCTGGCGGCGCTGGACGACCGTGTTGTTCGCTCTCGCGCCGTTCGGCGCGTTCATGTTCGGGTCGCACATGAACCACGCCACGTCGCTCATGTGGTTGCTGCTGGCCGTGGTCATGCTGGCGCACGCCACACGGTCTGACGACGCCTCGCCCTGGTGGGCCCTCGCCATGGGGCTCGCGCTCGGCTGCGCTGCGACGATCCGGCCGATGGACGGTGTCGCATTCGCGCTGCCTGCGGCAGCTTGGCTGCTGTTCCGCGCGCGGCGTGGTGGGCGCGCGCTTATTTCTCTCGTCGCATCGGGCGTCGGCGTGGCAATCCCCTTGGCGCTGTTGTTCTGGGTGAACGCCGAGACGACCGGAAGCGCGCTGGTGTTTGGCTACGACCAGTTGTGGGGAAGCCAGCACGCGATCGGTTTCCATGAGGCCGCGTGGGGGCCACCGCACACACCGATGCGCGGCGTCGAGCTCATCAGCCTCTACTTCACGCAGCTTTCGACCCACCTGCTCGAGACGCCATTTCCAGCGGTGCTGCTGATCGTCGGCAGTTTGTGGTTGGCGCGCGGACTGCGGTCACTCGACAAGTACCTGTTGTGGTCGGCCGGGTTGGTCACGCTCGGCTATTGGGCGTATTGGCACGAAGGCGATTTCCTCGGCCCACGATTCCTGTTCGCGCTGTTTCCGCTGTGCGTCGTCTGGCTTGCGCGGTTCCCGGTCTACGTCCGCGCCAGATTGGGCGCTGCGAGCGCCGCGTGGATGGGCGTTCGGGCCGGGCTCGTCGCGGCGGGCTTGCTGGCCGTGGTGCAGCTGGTTGCCGTCCGGATCCCGTCGTATCGCAACGGCCTCACGACGATGCGAACGGACATCGAGCGTGAGTCGGCGCGCGCCGGCGTGCGCAATGCGCTGGTGCTCGTGAAGGAGAGCTGGGGCGCCCGGCTCGTGGTGCGCGCATGGGCACTGGGTGTGCCGCGCACGGCGACGGAGCGGCTTTACCGGCTCGTCGATGCCTGCCGCCTGGAGCTGGCCATCACGGCGCTCGAGGAGCAG
The DNA here is from genome assembly GCA_036675455.1 of Gemmatimonadaceae bacterium. Taxonomy (GTDB): domain Bacteria; phylum Gemmatimonadota; class Gemmatimonadetes; order Gemmatimonadales; family Gemmatimonadaceae; genus Pseudogemmatithrix. Next base: position 71,027 of record JAKFFA010000051.1, read on the forward strand.
GGTATCACGGGTGAGGAGGCCGAACGGCGGTTGCGCCCGCTGTTGGCGGATTCGTCGCAGGTGATACGCTCCACCCGGTCGCCCGACGACACCCAAGGCATGCAGCCGGGCATCGTGTATCCGCCGTTGTGCGAGGAGGAGCTCGAGCGCGATTGGAAGGGCTACACGCACCTCGCGCCGTTCCGCCTGGCCCAGGATGGGAACATCTACGCGCGTTGGTTGCCGGGCCGCGAGGCAGAGATCATGGCGCGCTTCCCGGATCGGGACGTGTACTTGCTGAGTCGGGATGGGCCGGAGGTGCGGGCTCCGCTGGTCTGGGAGCCGCTGCGCGAGCGCTGACCGCGGGCGCCGCTGCGGGGTATGACGGTGCGTTGTACGTGAGGCCGCGTGGGTCACGAGCCGGCGATGGCCGCGTCGTTATTAGTATCGAGGTATTACTAATTGGAGAATGTGATGAGAACTCACTCGGTCGTTCGGATGCTGGCGTGTGCAGTGGTGGTGACAGGATGTTCCTCCGCGCTCGCCGCGCAGCCGCCGGCGCTCGCCGCGCCGATGGCCGCGCCGCCGCAAATCATCGCCAGCGCGCGCGAGCAGGTGGAGATCTCGCCGGACCGGGCGATGCTGAGCCTGGCGGTGCAGACGACCGCGAAGACGGCGGCCGCGGCGGGTCGTGAGAATGCCCGTATCCAAACGGCCGTGCTCGACACGCTGAAGAAGATGGGCATCGAATCCGAGCAGATCCGCACGCAGGGCGTCAGCGTGTCGCCGCAGTACGAGTATCCGCGCGATGGGGGGCGTCCGACGATTGTCGGCTACGAGGCAAGCAATGCGGTGCAGATCGAGCTGCGCGACCTGACGAAGGTCGGGACGACGATTGACGGGGGGTTGGGCGCCGGTGCGACCAGGGTCGGCGGTCTGCGGTTCTTTGCCTCGAACACGGACGAGGCGCGCCGCGAAGCGATGCGCCTAGCGGTGGAGAGTGTTCGCATGGACGCCGAGGCAGTGGCGCGGGCGGCGGGAGGGCAGTTGGGTTCGCTGATTGAGATCTTGGTGCATCCGGCCGATGACGGTCGTCAGGGCTACGACGTGATGCCGATGGCGCTGATGAAGTCGGCGCAGGCAGAAGCCACGACGCCGATCGAAGCGGGGCTGATCACGGTGAGCGTGAGTCTGACCGCCAAGTTCCATTATATCTCGCGATAGCGGGCAAGATGTGGATTGGGGAGGCGCACGGGGATTTTCTCCGTGCGCCTTTTTGCGTCGGGGGAGCTGGTTCCGCTTCGCTTTCGCGGGGGAGGAGCGGTGAAGCTGATGTGGATTGGATGTTGTTTCACGTGAAACATTAACGCCGGTGAGTAGTCATTCCACGTGAAACATTTAGGCTAGTAAGCGAACGCGCTCGGACGTATATTCGGCCGTTCATGCTGGACCGTCGGTACCCCATAACTCCGCACGCCAACGTGGCTCGCATCATCGCAATCGCGAATCAAAAAGGTGGCGTAGGCAAGACCACGACCGCGGTGAATCTCGCCGCTTCGCTAGCCGCCGCCGAACAACGAACCCTCCTCGTCGACGGCGACCCTCAAGGGAACGCCACGAGTGGCATCGGCGTCGTGCGGGACGAAATTCAGGAAACCATCTATGATGTCCTCCTGAACCCCGACCGAATCGATGGCGTGATTCGAAAAGGCGTTCAGTTCCGGCACCTCGATGTGTTGCCGGCCACGCCCGACCTGGCTGGTGCTGAGATCGAGCTCGTTGACCAAGACGATCGTGAGCTGGCCATGCGTCGCGCACTCGAGCGCGTGCGCGATCAGTACGACTTCATCTTGATCGACTGCCCGCCGTCGTTGGGTCTGATCACGGTCAACATGCTCGCGGCTGCTGACGCTTTGCTAATCCCGCTCCAGTGCGAGTACTACGCGCTGGAAGGACTCTCACAACTCCTGAACACGGTCCACCTGGTGCAGCAGGGCGTGAACCCCTCGCTCGGCATCGACGGTGTGCTGCTGACGATGTACGACGCGCGCCTCAATCTCTCGCGTCAGGTCGCGGCGGACGCGCGCGAGTACTTCGGTACCAAAGTCTTTCAGTCCGTCGTGCCGCGAAACATCCGCCTCGCCGAAGCGCCGAGCTTCGGGAAGCCCATCATCCTATACGATGTGGCTTCTGTAGGTGCGCAAGCGTACATGGGGGTCGCCCGCGAGCTGCTCGACCGCCGACTGTAAGGCATTGCCGTAAGTCGTTGCTGTACAACGACTTAGAATTATTCACAAACCCAATATTTCATGAACGTCGACAAGGGAAGGAGACTGGGCCGCGGCCTGGAGGCCCTACTCGCCAAGGCGCCACCGCGCCGGGATGCCGCCACCGTCGATGAAGCCGGCGCGGAGTCGAAGCAAGCGCCGGAGGCTGCGTCTCCGCTGAGCGCCATCGCCCTGTCGAAAATCCGCGCGAATCCGCTCCAACCCCGCAAAGAGTTCAGGCCCGAGGAACTGGCGGACCTCGAAGCCTCACTGCGTGTGAGCGGGTTGCTCCAGCCGATCACGGTGCGCCCAGCCCCGAAGGGCAGCGGCTACGAGCTCATCGCCGGCGAACGACGGTTCCGCGCCGCACAGCGCTTAGGGTGGACGGAGATCCCGGCCATCGTAAAGGATGTCGACGACCAAACCCTGCTCTCGTTGGCGATGGTCGAGAACCTCCAGCGGTCCGACCTCAATCCAATCGAAGAAGCCGAGGGCTACGAGCAACTCGTCAAGGACTTCTCGCTGACGCAGCAGGAGGTCGCGGACATCGTCGGCAAGGACCGTTCTACGGTCGCCAACACAATGCGCCTCCTCGCGCTGCCGGCGTCGGTGCGTCGGCTGGTCTGGGACGGGCAGCTCACCGTCGGACACGCCCGTGCGCTGCTCGGCATCGGCAACGAAATGCGCATCGCGGAGCTCGCCAAGGAAGTCGTGGCGCACGGCCTCTCGGTGCGCGAAGTCGAGCGACGCGTGCGCCAGGAGGCGCCGCCCACCGCTGACTCCGGCGCTCCCGTTACACGCAAGAAGAGCGGCCCGTCGGACAATCGGAGCGCCGAAGTCCGGCGCCTCGAGGACCAGCTGCGCAAGCGATTGGGCACGGACGTGCGCATCACGCAGGCCGGCGCGGAGAAGGGAGAAGTGCGCATCCCGTTCTACAGTGCAGATGACTTCGAGCGCCTTATCGAGCTGCTCGGTGCCGGAGGCACCGAGTGACGCGCAACATCACGCCGAGGCCGATCAAGGCGTCCGGCGCACGCGACGCCCACGGCCGAATCTTCGAGCGCGGCGCTGGAGCACTGTACGTCCACATGCATCGCGAAGCAGGGCTCGCGCATCGACACTACGTGCTTCAGCCGTGGAAGGTCCGGGTCCTGGCCGTGATGACGTCTCGTCCGATGCTCGTGGTGTATGTAGTCGCACTCGCCTCGTGGGGCTGGGTCGCCGGCCAAGCGTCGCGCGTGCCGCTGCTACAACAACAGATCACCCGGCTGACCGCGGATGCGCAGCGGCTCGACACGTTGACCGCCACACTGACTCTTCTGCAGGCGCGGTACGATCAGGTGCAGGAGATGCTCAGCGCGGCCAATGCACGCGCGCGATCTTCGGGCGATACGCCGCCCGATATAACACCATGACCTTTCAGGGGGACTGATGGCGATGTTCGGCAAGGAGCAGGCGGCACCCAAGCCGGCGGCACGTTCCGGCGGGCGCAGCGCGAACGAGACGAGTCTCTCCATCGTCTCACCGGGCACCACGATCTTCGGCGACGTGGACTGCGACGGCGTGCTCAAGGTGGAAGGGCGCATCGAGGGCAGCGTGCGGCGCGCGCGCCAGGTCATGCTCGCCAAGGATGGACGCATACAGGGCGATGTGACCGCGCATGAAGTGGTGGTGGGCGGGTCGATCGACGGGAACGTCACGGTGAGCGACAGACTTGAGCTTCAAACCACCGCCAAGCTGACCGGCGAGATTTCGGCGAAGTCAATCATCGTGATGGAGGGCGCCCGTATCAATGGTGGCGTGAAGATGACGGATTCCCCGGCCGCACCAGAGATCTAAGTCCGTTCGAAACGACACTGCGTGGCAGCGTGACGGTCGCCGCCAGCATAGAGCCAGCATGGACTCTCCATCGAGCAGCGCGCTAAGATTGTCCACAGGAAATGTGGGTAACAATCATATGTTTGCAAATTGAGTGTAACTCGTTGCAAAATAAATGATTTACACGGTAAACAATGCGTAACCATAGCAGAACTGTACTGTTTTTCCACACTTTCGCGCTTCTCACCGCCGCGTGCGCTGGTGAACGCGCTGAAGTCAATGACTCACAGTCATTTCGGGTCGCTGTCCTCACCCCAGGTCCCATCTCTGACCAGAGCTGGAACGCCTCCGCGTACGAAGGACTCATCCGTATCCGCGACTCCCTCGGCGCACAAATCAGCCATATCCAGACCAAGACGCCGGCAGAGTTCGAAGAAAACTTCCGGCAGTACGGCGCGCTCGGCTACGATCTGGTCTTCGGGCACGGGTTCGAGTTCCAGGACGCTGCCCAGCGCGTGGCGCCGGAGTTTCCCAAGACCATATACGTAACCACTGGCGGCTCCACGACTGGCCCAAACCTGGCCGCCATGTCGTTTTCGTTCGATGAGCCGTCGTTTCTCGCTGGCATGGCTGCGGCGTCGGTCACCAAGAGCGGTGTTGTCTCTGTGATTGGCGGCACCGAGCTGCCACCGGTCAAGTCGAGCTTCGTCGCCTTCAGCGCCGGCGCGCGCGAAGTGATCCCAGCCATTACTATCTTGACCGCCTTCGTCGGCAACTGGGACGACGCCGGCGCCGGCAAGGAACAGGCACTCGCCCAGATGGCCCGCGGCGCCGACGTGCTCTTCCAAAATGCGGACGCGGCCGGGCTCGGCGTCTTCCAGGCCGTGAAGGAAACGCCCGGCACATGGGTCGTCGGGTCGAATGCCAACCAGAATCACATCGCTCCGGAGCGCACACTGGGTTCCGTCGTCATCGACGTGCCGCACGCCTTTCTCTTGGTGGCACGCGAGGTGAAGGCAGGCACCTTCGAGCCGCGCGTGATTGCGCTCGACACCCAAAGCGAAGTGGTGCGTTGGGTACCCAATCCGCTGGTCTCGGCCGTGCCCGACTCCATGTCGGCGCGCATCGACTCCGTGCTCACACTCATGGTGGCGGGAGAGTTTCGCATGCCGGCCCCGGCCGAGCCCTCCGAACCATGACGCCAGAATCGGTCGCCCTCGGCGACATCGCCACGTACCTGGACCACCTACTCGCGATCCGGCAAATCACCGACTATCCGCCGGCGCTGAACGGCGTGCAGGTCGAGCACCGCGGCCCGGTCCATCGCATCGCCGCCGCCGTCGATGGCTCCCTGCGCACAATCGAACTCGCCGCCGCCGAAGGCGCGAATCTGCTGCTCGTGCACCATGGACTCTTCTGGAACGGCCTCGTACCCGTGACCGGCGCCCATCACGCCCGGCTGCGCGCGCTCTTCGCGCATGACATGGCCGTGTATTCCGCCCACTTGCCGCTCGACGCCCACGCGACATTCGGCAACTCGGCCCTGCTCGCGAAGGCGCTGGGCCTGAAGGCCACCGCCGGATTCGCGCGCCACGAGCAGGTTGACTGCGGTGTGCGCGGCGACGACGCGCTCGCGACCGACGAGCTCATCGCGCGCGTACGCGCGTGGGCCACGCCACTGGGTCATCACACCATCGCATCGGCGGTACCCGCCGGCCACCGCACGCGTCGGTGGGCGATCTGCACCGGCGCAGGTGCGCAAGCATCAAACCTTCGGGAGGCGTACGACACGGGCATCGACACGCTCATCGTCGGGGAAGGACCACACTGGTCGGCCGTCGACGCCGCGGAGCGAGGCCTCGTCATCATCTACGCGGGTCATTACGCCACCGAGACCCTCGGCGTGCGCGCGCTCGCCGAACACCTGGGCACGAAGTACGCGCTGCCCTGGACCTTCGTGCACGCGCCTACGGGACTGTGACCCGTCGCCTCGAACTCCGCGGCGTACACAAGCGCTTTGGCGCGACGGCGGCGCTGGAGGACGCGAGGTGTACCGTGCGGGGCGGAACAGTCCACGCACTGCTGGGCGAGAACGGCGCCGGAAAGACGACACTCATGCGCATCGCATTCGGTATGGTCGCGCCGGATGCGGGGTCCATCTCGCTCGACGGCCGCACACTGCACCTGCGCTCGAGCGCGGACGCCATCGCCGCCGGTCTCGGCATGGTGCATCAGCACTTCATGCTCGTGCCGGCGATGACGGTGGCGGAGAACGTCTCGCTCGGCGCGCGAGGCCCGTTCGACCTGCGGCACGCCTCCGCACGCGTGCGCGCCATCGGGCATGAGACCGGCCTGGCGATCGACCCGCGCGCGCTCGTGCGCGACCTGAGCGTCGGCGCGCAACAACGTCTGGAGATCGTCAAGGCACTCGCCCATGATGCGCGCATCCTGATCCTGGACGAACCGACAGCGGTGCTGACGCCGGCGGAGTCCCATGAGCTGTATACATGGTTGCGCCGCTTCGCCGCCGACGGCGGCGCAGTCGTGCTCATCACGCACAAGCTACGCGAAGCACTCGACGTCGCCGATGACGTGACCGTGCTCCACCGCGGCCGCACGGTGCTCGAGGACACTGAACACCGGTTCGTCGAACACGACGTGATCGCGGCGCTCGTCGGGGAAGACGGCGCCGAGGTGGCCGGAGAAGGCATTGAGCGCACGGCACCTCGCATGAGGCCCACACCCGGCGACCCGGTGCTCGCGCTCGAGAATGCGAGCTACACCGATGCCAAAGGCGTGCGCCGGCTGCGTGACGTCTCATTGAGCGTGCGCAGCGGTGAAGTCCTCGGCGTGCTCGGCGTCGAGGGGGCGGGGCAGCACGAACTGCTGCGCCTGCTCGCGGGCCGGCTGGAGCCGACCTCGGGGTCGGTCGTGCGCCCCGAGCGCGTTGGCTTCATCCCCGAGGACCGCCTGAGGGACGCGTTGATCCCCTCGATGTCGCTGGTGGAGAACTTCGCGCTGGCGGACGCCGGCACGCGGCGCGGCCGGCTGGACTGGGCAGCGATGCGCGTCCGAACACAGTCCATCGTCGACGACCTCGAAGTACGTGGGCCCGGCATCGATGTGCGCATCGATGCGCTGTCCGGCGGCAATCAGCAGAAGTTCGTCGTCGGTCGAGAGCGCAGCATTGCCGCCCGGGCGCTCGTGGCCGAGAACCCCACGCGCGGACTCGACATCCGCGCGGCCGCACGCGTGCGCGCAGGCATCAGCGACCTGCATGGCGATCCGCTGCCAGCGGTCGTGTTCCACTCCAGCGACATGGACGAAGTCTTGGCAGTCGCCACGCGTGTCGTCGTCTGCTTTGGCGGGCGCGTGACCGAGATCGCCCGGCCGGCCGATCCAAATGATCGCGAGCCGTACACACGCGCGCTCATGGGTGCCCAATGATGCGGCCGAGCTGATGGACGCGCTCGTCGCACTGTGGGAAGGCGCCTTCGGCTCCGCGTACGCCGTCTGGTCCGCGACCCTCGTGCGCGCGACGCCGTTGGTCCTCGTGGGACTCGCGGTGGCGATTGCATTCCGCGCGGGAGTGCTCAACATCGGCGCCGAAGGCCAACTGCTGGTGGGCGCGGCAGGAGCCACGGCCGTCGCGCTCGCGCTGGGCGGCACCGCGCTGCCGATGCCCGTCGTCGTGACGATGATGGTGATTGCGGGCGCGGTCGCCGGCGCGGCGTGGGCCGGCATCGCCGCGCTGCTGCGTCATCGATTCGGTGTGCTGGAGGTGATCAGCACCATCATGCTGAACTTCGTGGCCATCCACCTCGTGAGCTGGCTCGTGCGCGGTCCGCTGCAGGAGCCGACGCTGGCGTATCCGCAATCCGAGACGATCGCCGACAACGCGCGCTGGCCGTTCCTCATTCCGGGACAGCGACTGCACCTCGGGTTCGCCATCGGACTCGTGCTGGCGCTGCTCACCTGGTGGGTGACAGCGCGTACGGCCGCCGGTTTTCGGGCGCGCGCCGTGGGTGATGGCATGCGGGCGGCCGTGAGTGCAGGCCGCGTCGACGCCGCACGAACGGTGACGTGGGTGTTCCTGGTCAGTGGCGCATGCGCCGGCATCGCGGGCGCCGCCGAAGTCGGCGGCGTGACGTGGGCGCTATACGAGGGCATCTCGCCGGGCTACGGCTACACGGCGATTGCCGTGGCGTTGCTCGCGCGTCTCGACGCGCGCTGGGTCATCGTGAGTGCCGTGTTCTTCGGCGCCCTCGAGGCCGGCGCCGCGGCGATGCAGCGCAACGCAGGTGTCCCGTCGGTCGCCGTGCAGGTAATCGTCGGCGTAGTCGTCCTCGCCGTGCTCGCGGGTGCACGGCTACACGAAGCCGCGCGCGTGCGTCGGCGCACCGTGCACGCGGAGGGCTTGTGATGGAGATGCTCGCCGTGGCGCTGGTGCCGTTCCTCGAGGCGACCATTCGCACAGCCACGCCACTGGCGTTCGCGGCACTGGGTGAACTCGTCGCCGAACGCGCGGGCGTCATCAACATCGGGCTCGAGGGCGCCATCGTTGCCGGCTGCTTCGGTGCGCTGATCTCGGCGGGCGCCGGCGGGGTGGGCGCCGGTTTCGTTGGTGCCGCGTTCGCGGGCATGCTCATGACGGCGCTGTTCGCGTTCTTCGTCGTGACACTGCGGACGGACCAGATCATCACAGGCACAGCACTCACGCTCCTCGGCCTCGGACTCACCGGCACGCTGTACCGCGCGGCCTTCGGTGCCTTGGGCGCCACGCTCACCGTGCCCACGATCGCGCCGGTGCCATTGCCGATTCTCTCGCAGATGCCGTTCATCGGCCCGGCGCTGTTCAACCAGCCGCTCTCAACCTACGCGCTCTATTTCATCATACCGGCGATGGTCTGGTGGATGCGCAACACGCACGCGGGTCTCGCATTGCGCGCCACCGGCGAACACGCCGAGGCCGCGCGGGCTGCGGGCATTCCGACCGATCGCGTGCGCTGGCTGGCGATCCTCTTCAGCGGACTCATGGGAGGGCTCTCCGGCGCGACGCTCGTGCTCGCGCAGGTGGGCTCGTTCAACGAAGGCATGAGCGCCGGCCGCGGCTTCATCGCGATCGCAGTCGTCGTCCTTGGTCGATGGACACCGCTCGGCACAGCCGGTGCCGCGTTGTTGTTCGGCGCGGCCTTCGCGCTCCAGTACGCGTTCCAAGCACTCGACTGGGCCGTGCCGTACCAGGCGTTTCTCGCATTGCCGTATGTGCTCACGCTTGTGCTGCTCGCGAGCATGCGCGGGCGCACGTCGGCGCCCGCGGAGCTGGGGCGCTAAGCGCAGGCGGGCACGACGCCTTCCCAGCGCGTGCGCCACTCCCCGTCCACTCGCGTGAGCAACTCGAGGCGCGGACCGCCCGGAGTCTCGCGCAGCATGACGACCCGCAGCAGGCCGTCCGCCGCGGTGAATGCACCCACGGGCTCGCGCGGCTCCAACTCGTCCTCACGTCCGGCGGTGCGCGCATACCACTCCACCTCAAGCGCATGACGCACGCCCGGCGTAGGTGCCGGCGATGCGAGCAACGTGATCTGCTCCTCCATCGGATTCGACTCGATCGGCAGCCGGCGCGAGGCAATGGCAATCAGCGTCGTATCGCCCGCGGCGGCGAGGACGCGCCATGCATCGCGCACCACAACCGGCAGGCTGCGGAAGTCCGCGACGCTCGTGTCGGCGCGCTCGAAGGTGATTGCGTCAACGCTGCGCGCGATGCGTGCGACCAAGGCCAACGAGTCACGCGAGGAAAGTCCCCTGAGCGGTTCGACGGAGAGCAACGTGAGCGTATCCGACACGCCACCGAAGAACCACGGTTCCCCGCGCGAGGGGTTGCCGCGCAAGCAGGCGCCGGCGAGCAGCAGGCGCTCGACATCCACGCTCGTCGGGTCGGCCGAGTCCACCGGCGCGGAATCCGGCACGACCGCGAGATCTGCCGGTGTCCGTGGCTCGCTGGCGCGGCGCTCTGGGCTCTCGTCCGCCGGCGCACAGGCGAAGGCGAAGCACACAACAACGATCGTCAGGGGGCTGAGGCGCGGCAAATGCATTTCGGGTGGAGAGGCGCGGCGTTGTCGCCGCTAATGAGGATTCGAGCTGCCTGTACGTTCAACGCCGCGATGGAAGATAGGGTCCGCCGAGGTCCCAGTGCCACGCGTCGCGACGCACACCGTCGCGCGGGTCCTTCAGGGGATGGTACTGCAGACGGTCTGCTGGGAGCCCAACGCGTCGACCCCACGCGAGCAGGCGCTCACGATCCGACGACACCAGATGCGCGAGCCGGCGGCCGAGCCAGAGATGCCGGTGCAACCAAAGACCGCCGCTCATGGCGTGAATCATGCCCGAGCGGCGGTCGGCGAATTCAATCCATTCAAGCATGAGCGCCGAGGGATCCTTTGGCGGCTCACCCGGCGGTCCCGTGCGCGGCGCGTCGGCCGCGCGCCTCACTGGCAGGCGACCACGCCTTCGGACGTTGCGGGCGCCACCGGGGCGGCGAATCCCATATAAAGCGCGCATGTCAGCGGATACGACTGCGGATGCGTGGCGATCGCCGACCAACCGGAGCCGGTGGCCTCGACAAGCGTCAGCACGACACCGTTCGACGTCGTGAGCTGCAGCGCGGCGCTGTCCGCCGAATACGTGGTGTGCGAGTAGAAATACGATTCCTGCACGCTGGCCAGATTTCGCAGGTCAGAACGGAGGGCGGCCGCATTCGCCCGGCCCTTCGTGGCCTGGAACTTCGGCACCGCAATCGCGGCAAGGATGCCGATGACCACGACGACGATGAGCAGTTCGATGAGGGTGAAGCCCCGCCTGCGCGTAACCGGCATAGGACGTCCGGGAATCCTGAGTAGGAGTGTTACCAGCTATGTGACGACCATCACGCGACTGGGTGACAGTGTCAGCTCACATGGCCGTCGCAGCGGATAAGGAAAGGCAAGCGCGGGGCCGCCGCGCCTCGACACGCGGAATACGTTGCCAATCAATCACTTAGCCCGCAAGGTGTCGACCCCGTCACCCGACCGGTAACCCGCACCACTCAAGGAGTGCCGCAGGTTGCAACGCATTGTATGCGGGAATCGTGCCGCGGCTGCACCCGTCGCCCGGACGGTGCGCCCCCCACGAGACCGTTTAGCCCTTTGCCTCCAGCCAGTTGGCGCCAGTCCCCACATCCACAACCAATGGCACATCGAGCGCAATCGCCGTGGTCATCTCGCGCTCGACCACTTCGCGAAGCCGCTCCAGCTCGTCGCTCGGGCATTCGAACACGAGTTCGTCGTGCACCTGCAGCAGCATGCGCGACTGCATGCCCTGATTCAGCAGCGCGTGGTGGATGCGGATCATCGCCACCTTGATCAGGTCCGCCGCCGACCCTTGGATGGGCGAGTTCTGCGCAAGCCGCTCACCAAACGAGCGCGTGTTGAAGTTGCGGTCGTGGATTTCCGGGATGTAGCGACGACGATGGAAGATCGTCTCGACGTAACCGCGCTCACGGGCCTGCGCGACGGATCCATCCAGCCACTGCCGCACGCCCGCGAAGCGCTCGAAGTACGTCTCGATGAACGCCTTCGCCTCGGCGTGCTCCACCTTGAGCTGGCGCGAGAGCGCGTGGGCGCCCTGTCCATAGATCGTGGCGAAGTTGATCGTCTTCGCGCGCGCGCGCATCTCGGCGGACACGGTCTCCACCGGCACGCCGAAGATGATGCCGGCCGTCTGACGATGGATGTCGCCGCCGGCGCGGAAGGCGTCCACGAACGCCGGATCGTGTGAGAGGTGCGCGAGCAGCCGCAACTCGATCTGGGAATAGTCGGCGGCCATCAGCGTCCATCCTTCGCGCGGGATGAAGCCGCGGCGGATGTCCTTTCCGAGCTCCCGCCGGATAGGAATGTTCTGCAGGTTCGGGTCGCTCGATGAAAGCCGCCCCGTGCTCGCCACGGTCTGGTTGAATGAGGTGTGCAGGCGACCCGTGCCTGGATTCACCAGCAGCGGCAGCGTGTCGAGGTAGGTGTTCTCAAGCTTGGCGAGCTCACGGTATTCCATGAGCAGGTTGGGCAGCTCGTGCCCTTCCTCAGCCAATTCCATCAGCACGCTCGCGTCGGTGCTGGGCCCGGTGGCCGTCTTCTTCTTCACCGGCAGGCCCAGCTTCTCGAACAACACGACGCGCAACTGCTGGTTGGAGGCGACGTTGAACTCCTCGCCCGCCGCGGCGTGGATCTGCGTCTCGATGTCGCGGCGCGCCGCTTCGAACCGCGTCTTGAGCGAGTGGAACCACGGCAGGTCGATCGTGATACCCGTCCATTCCATCTCCGCGAGCACTTCGACCAAGGGCAGCTCCACATCGCGCAGCAGCGCGCCGACCTGGTGCTCAGCGAGACGCGGCTCGAGCAGCGCGCGCAGGCGAAGCGCGATGTCGCTATCGGCGCACGAATAATCGCGCGCCGCGACAATGGGCACTTCGTCGTACGGCACTTGCTGGCGCCCCTTGCCGCACAGCTCTTCGAAGCCGGTCATGGCGATGCCGAGGAACTCGACCGACAGCGCGTCGATGGCATGCGATCGCCGGCTCGGGTCGAGTACGTAGCTCGCGAGCATCGAGTCGAAATCGAGTCCGCGCAGCGTCACGCCCGCGCGGCGCAGCACGAGCTGGTCGTACTTCGCGTTGTGGGCCGTCTTGTGGACGGCCGGGTCCTCGAGCAACTCGCGCAGCGGCGCCATGGCATCAGACAGCAGCGGCGGCAGGTTCACGACCGGATGCGCGCCCTCGGCCAATAGCCGCGCGGCGATGGACGTCGCCGCAGCCGGCACCTGCTTGGCCTTGGTCTTCTTGGGCGGCGCCGGCGTATCATCGAGCGCCAGACCACCCTGCGCTTCGCTCGGCACCCGGTGTGCGAAGGGTAGATACCAGGCCCTGCCAGGTGCGGTCGCTATCGAGATGGCGACGAGATTCGCGCGCATCGGCGTGATGAGCGGAGGCGCACCGACGTCCAGGATGGTTTCAGTGTCCACCGCGATCGAGCCCGCCGAGCGCGCCTCGGCGATGACTTCGGCGACGAGCGCCGGCGTGTCCGCCACGCGATACGTCGTGGCGACGGCTGCGGGCGTGCCGGGAACCGTAGCGCGCGCGTCCGCCGCGCGACCGGCGGCTTCACGGCGCGTGAGCCCACCGGCGCCTGCCTCGCCGACACCGTCGCCGTCGCCGGCCGCATCAGAGGCGCCGGTCACACCGGACGCGCTCTCCATCTGCACCGCGGCGGCGCGCGCCGCTGAATTGAACTCGAGCTCGATGAAGAGGTCACGCAGGCGCGCCCAATCGGGCGTCTGCAGTGTCAGCGACGGCAGGTCGAGCGAGATGGGAAGGTCGTACTGCAGTGTGACGAGGCGCTTGGAGAGCAGCGCCATCTCCCGCTCGTTGGTCAGCGCGTTGCGCAGGCGCGTCGGCTCGATCTCGTCGAGATGCTCCAGCATCGCCTCGACGGTCTTGTATTTCTGCACGAGCGCCAGCGCCCCCTTGTCCCCGATGCCCTTCACGCCGGGGACGTTATCCGCCTTGTCGCCCACCAGCGCGAGGTAGTCGACGACGCACTCGGCCGGCACGCCGAGCCGCTCGTGCGCGTTCTCGATGCCGTACCACTTCTCCGTCGTGCGTCCTGGAGGGCCGTGCCAGGGATTGAGCACATAGATGCGCGGCCGCACGAGCTGCAGCAGGTCCTTGTCGCCGGACACGACGCATACCTCGAGGTCCTGGGCTGCGCCCTGCAGGGCGAGTGTGGCGATCACGTCGTCGGCCTCGAAGCCGTCGAGGGCAAGCATCGGAATGCGATAACCCTTGAGGATCTCCATCACGCGTTCGACGCCGGTATCGAAGTCCTCCTGCTCCTCGTCCGGCAGCGCGACGCGATTTGCCTTGTACAGCTCGAGCATCTCCTCCCGTCCGGAGGAACCGGCGTCATTCACCCAACCGAGGTAGTCTGGGCGATGTTTCTCGATGAGCCGCTTGAGGAAATCGCTGACGCCCTTCGCCATGCCGGTGTTCTCGCCACGCGCGTTGCGCAGCGGACCGCTGCCGCCGAGCGCGTGAAATGACCGATAGATGAGGGCGTAGCCGTCGATGAGGTAGAGGCGGGGGCGTCCGGGCATCGTCATACCGGAAAACTACGCCACTCCGAGCACCCATGCCGCGAGGCCCGCGACCATCGTCACGCGCACGTTGTCGTCGAGCGGACCGCGCGGCCATTCTGCCGCCGCCGTGATGGCGCCGATGGCGAGTGCCACGCTGACGCGCGCATCGCCGAGCCAGGCCGCACCGATCGCGGTCACCACCAGGCAGGTGAGCGTGCCGGCCATCGTCTTGCCTCCACCGTTCCGACCGCGCACGTGCGACATCCAGCGCCCGACGACGGAGGCGCTGCCGTCGCCCACCGCGGCGGCCCAGAGCGCGATGATCGCCGGCGCCGGCGGGAGGAACACGAGCGCGGCAAGCATCGACGCGATGAGCCAGGTGGCTCCCGTGAGACCCGCGTGCTCATGACGGCGCAGCAGCCCGCCCACCTGCGAGCCGAACCATTGTGCGAACGGGCCGGAGAGGTGGCGCGCGCCTTCCACGAGCACCGCCACGGCTAACGCCATGGTGAGCAGCAGCCGCAGGGAGTCGACGTTGAGCACCGCGGCATACCACCCGAGCGGGAGTGCGGCCGACGCGAGATGCAGCGCCTTGCGCGTCAGCTCCCGGCGGAGCGTGAGTGCGCCGGGTGCTACTTCAGCCGGCGTCGGAATTCCGCCTCGAAGCGCGACGCACTGGATGGATGCATACGCCACATGCCCGTACCGGTTCGGTCCGTGAAGAGGATCTGCGCGTTGAGATTCCGGTACGTCCATACCATCTGACGATCGCGCCGGAAATCGTTGTCCATCGGTTCGATGACTTCGTCGGGCTCACCGAGCGTGATGAACACGCGGCCGCGGTCGGACATCCAGCCGGGACCGGCCTCTTCGCGATAGCGCCCATTGGCGACCACGAGCCGGTCGAAATACGCCAAGAGCGACTCATGCGCCGACGTCGCAGGCTGGTCGTCGGTCTCACGCACGAACGTGGCCCACTCTTCGGCGCGCCGCTCCTCCGGCACGTCTCGCAGCCGGTCCAACCGGTGCGGCGCGGCGAAATAGCGCAGAAAATTGAGCATATCGTCGAATGCCGCCACGGGGAGGTTCTCCCCGAATGCCACGAACACGCCCGCATCGGTCGTGTCGCGCAGGCCCGGGCGCGTCACCGCGATGCGGGCGGCGCCGATGCCGATGCGTGCCACGGGCACGTCGATGACGCCGGAGCTGATCGAGTCGCGCACCGGCAGGCGCATCGAGTCGGACCAAATAATCTTGCCGTCCTCGCTCAGCACGAGCAGGCGCAGCGGCTCCGCCGTCACGTCGTACTGCTCGACGTACACACTGATGACGGAATCCCGGCCGAAGATCACGGTGCCGCGCGGACTCGTTGTGAGCCGCGGGACGGAGTCGAGCGTCGTGCGCGGTGTCACGGCGACGATTGGGATCGGCGACGAGAACGAGCCCGCACCGAGCGCCGGCACGGTGACATCGACGCGCTGCTCGCCGCTGCGCTGCGAGTTCTCGTCGCGAATGAACACCGACACCGAGTACGCGCCCGGCGGCACGTCAAGGATTTCCTGGAAGATGACGCTCTCACCCGTACGGCTCACCTCGCGGAACGAACTCACGATGAGTTCCTCGACGGCCTCCGAGCGCCGCACGGTGCGACCGCCGGCATCGAGGCTGATCGTCACCGCGTAGTTGGCGCGGAAGCGGTTGTCCGCCTCGCGCGTAAAGGCAAGCGCCGCATTGGCGAACGACAGCGCGACGATGACGTGCGTGCTGTCGGGCGACGGCGTTGCAGCGTAGGACACGCGACCGATAAACGGAAGCGGTTGCCCGACGGCAAACATGCCGAGCTGGCGGTATAACGGCGCCGCGTCGAACACCAGGTTCTGCGGTGTGCGGACCTCGGGATTACGGCGCGGGGCCGGATCTTCCGGACTCCGGCCTCCCGAGCAGCCGGCGGCAACCGCGAGGACAAGCCAGGGGACGAGGCTGGAGCGCATCGAGAGGGGACAAGGCGTAGGGTATTGCCGCGGGCCTGCTGCGACGACGGTCGACCGCATGGCGGGTGAACGCCACTAATCTACCCCGCGAAACGGCGGTCGGTCATCGGTGTTTTGTGCATTCGCTTGCGACGGGTGCGCCGGTCGGATAGCTTCGCCGCGTGGCTCGCGACTCCCTCGTCGGTTCAACCCTGGCCGGTTACACGCTCGTCGACCGCGTCGGCGAGGGTGGGACCGCCGCCGTGTATCGTGCCGAGCATGCTCAACACGGGTCGGTCGCCCTCAAGGTGCTGCGCGAGAAGCTGCGCCAAGACCGCACGGCGGTCGCACGGTTCGTGCGCGAGGCCAACTTCGGCACCCGCGTCACGCATCCCAATGTGATCCGCACGATCGAGACGGGCGAGTCGGACGGACTGCCGTTCCTCGCGATCGAATGGGCAGCGGGCGAACTGCTGGAGACGTACGCCAAGCGCAACGCGCCGTTCCCGCCGGACGAGGTCGCGGCCGTCGTGAGCCAGATCGCCAGCGCGGTCTATGCGGCGCACGAAGTGGGCATCGTGCATCGTGATCTCAAGCCCGACAACGTGATGTACGATCACGAGACGCGCACGGTGAAGCTGCTCGACTTCGGCATCGCGACGTCGACCGACGTCACGCCGGACCAGCGACTCACGCGCGCGGGGTTCTTTGTCGGCACCCTGATGTACGTCGCGCCTGAGGCGCTGTCGGGGGAGGTCGTCTCGCCGGCCGCGGACCAGTACTCCTTGGCGACGATGGCCTACCTGTTCCTCACGGGTGCGCTGCCGTACACGGCCAAGAGCCCGCGCGAGATGTTCACGCAGCTGCTCTCGCAGCCGCCGATCCCACTCAACCGCGCCAAACCGGGCGTGACGTATTCGGCGGCGGTCGAAGACGTCGTGATGAAGGGGCTCGCGAAGCTGCCGAAGGACCGCTTCCCCGATGTCTGCGCCTTTGCCGACGCGCTGGCGGCCGCGCTCGAGACGCCGCATGCGGATCCGGCGGACAACGGTGGCCTGCTCTCACGCATGAAGCGGGGATTGTTCGGCCGCTGAGTGGTCCGCTACGCCGGCAGCCAGCACGTGAACGTCGATCCCTGACCAGGCGCGCTGTCGAGCGTGATGTCGCCGTCGAGCAAGCGCGCGAGGCGACGGCTGATCGACAGCCCGAGGCCCGTCCCTCGCCGCTCAGAATCGCCGCGTGAACCCGCACTCACCTGTTCGAACTCCTCGAAAACGCGCTCATGGTCGCGCGGCGCGATGCCGATTCCCGTGTCGGTCACCTGCAGCGCCACCCATGAGCCGCCGGCGGCAAGCAGCGGACGCCGTGCCGCGGACGCGACGTACCGCGTCACCTCGCCATCCGGGACGAAGCTCGCGCGCACCGTGATGCCGCCGGTCGCCGTGAACTTCACCGCGTTGCCCAGCAGGTTCACGAGGATCTGCCGCAGATGCGTGGGGTCCGTGCTCACACGTGGCAGCGAGCCAGGCACCTGCAGTGAGAGCGAGAGCCCCTTCTCGATGATGAGCGGCTCGACTTCACTCGCGACGTCGATAATGAACGCGCGCAGCGAAAGCGGCTCGCGATGCACATCGAGCCGGCCGGCCGAGAGCCGCGCGAGGTCCAGCACCTGGTCGACGAGCGCCTGCAAGTGCTCCGCCGACGCCTGGATGCGCTCGACCGGGCTCACCATTCGCGGCGCGAGCTCTCCGTAGGAACCGTCCTGCAGCAGGTCGACGAAGCCGATGATCGCGGCGAGCGGCGTGCGCAGCTCGTGCGAGACGTTCGCCAGGAACTCGCTCTTGGCACGGTTCGCGCGGGCGAGCTCGTACGAGAGGTGCTCGAGTTCGGCGCTGCGCTCCTTGAGGCGACGCCGCTGCGAGCGCTCGTAGAGCATGAACGCCGCAAGGCCGATGACGGCCAGCAGGCCGATCACCTCACCGAGCATCGCACGCGCATTGACCACCGGACCGGCACAGGATACCCTCCCCCGCATGGACCACCAACTCCGCCTCCTCGAACTGCTCGCCGTGCGCAGCGCGCAGCGCGGCGACTTCACGCTCTCGTCCGGCCGCAAGTCCGATCTGTATGTCGATTGCCGCCTCACCACCATGGACCCCGAGGGCCTTTCGTTGATCGGCCCGCTCGGCCTGCATGCCATCGCCGAACGCGGCTGGCATCCCGATTCCGTGGGCGGCCTCACGCTCGGGGCGGATCCCGTGAGCTACGCGATCGCGTATGCGAGTCAGTTGGCCGGCCTCCCGGTGCGCGCGTTCACGGTGCGGAAGGAAGCGAAAACGCACGGCACTGGCAAGCTGATCGAGGGTCCCTACCGGTCGGGCGACCAGGTGGTGGTGATAGAGGACGTGATCACCACCGGGGGATCCGCGCTGCGTGCCGTGGAGGCCGTGCGCGCCGCTGGCGGTCAGGTGCTTGGCGTGCTCGCGGTCGTGGACCGGGAGGAAGGCGGACGCCAGGCGATCGAGGCCGAGGGTCTCGCGGTAACCTCACTGGCGACGGCGCGCGAACTGCTCGCACGCCTCTGAGCGCCACGCGGGCTGGTTCACCGCCGGCGCCGCATCATTGCAGGCTGACGGCTTTGCGTTGAGGGCGGCGCCTTCATCCCCACGCGGATCGCGAGCGGACGCAGCGCGCGCAGCGCGTCACGGTACGGCCGCACCAGCTCGGCGAGCAGACGGTCCAGCATGCGGTCTTCGTCATACATACGCCTGAAGTCGCCGGCCGTGATGTGCAGGACCGTGCGCACGTGCCGCCCGAAACTCTGCGGCGACGAGTAGTCGAGCGCGTTGGCGACGTCCGCGACCGAGTGTCCGGGATCCTCGAACAACCGCGCCGCGCGCAACAGGCGCGCATAGGCGAGGTACCGCTTCGGGGCCGGCAGCCGCGCCCGGAAAAAACGGCTCATCAACGTGCTTGGCAGGACGTCCATGCGACGCGCAAGTTCGCGCACGGTGCCTACACGTTCGCTCGTCGCGAACAACGCCTCGAAGAACGTCCAGCAGTCGGCCGACACGTCGCCGAGTTCGGAGCTGATGGCTGAGAGCGCATTACGGTCCGCGTCCTGACTCGCCTCGGCACCAAGCATGGCGCGCAGGCGCGTCCAGCCGGCCGGGGAGCGAACGTCAACGAGGCGCGTGACACCCGCATTGCCCAGGTGCAGCAGCGACTCCGCCGTCGCCGGCTCGGAGGCGAGCAGCGCCACCGTGGGTACGGTGGGAAACTGATGCACGACGGCGTGCATGCGGCGGTCGTGCTCGCGGCCGCAGCGCACGACCGAGAGCAGGACCGCGCTCACGCGCCGGTGCTTGAGGTCTTCGAGCGCATCGGCGACGGACTCGCGATGGATCGTGCGGTACAGGCCCGCGCCGGCCGCGTCCACGCGCGGGCGTTCACCGGGCTCGAGGACCGTCACGACAGGAGCGGAGAGCGAGCGGCAGATAATCGACATCGGGGCCTCGGGCAGGGACTCATGGCGACGTGATGGAAGCGACGCTCGTGAACGTGCCACGCACCGGTCATCATCCTGTCACCTCGGCTGGTTCGATTCCCCGCACGCGTCATCAGGACGCGTTAGATTTCCCATGTGGTTCCGTCGGACGATCGCGTCGCGGTGAGGGTTGGCCGCGCCGAGGAAAGTCCGGGCTCCTTGGACACGTTGCCAGGTAACGCCTGGGCGCACCGCGTGAAGGCGGTGTGACGGACAGTGCCGCAGAAAACAAACCGCCTTCGCGCTGCGCGGAGGTAAGGGTGAAAAGGTGGGGTAAGAGCCCACCGCGTGTGCGGTAACGTGCACGGCACGGCAAACCCCAGCGGGAGCAAGGCCAAATAGGCGGCGAGCAGCAGTCCTCTGCGACAAGGACGCCGCGGGTTGGCTGCTAGAGCGTACGAGCGATCGTGCGCCGAGAGAAATGATCGTCCGGGATCCTCGTGGTCCCGACAGGACCCGGCTTACAGACGGAACCTCGTATTGAGAAGTGATGGCAGGCGGGACCAGGGGCTTCGCCTCCCGGCTCCGGTCTGCCATCTTCTCGTTATGCCCCACGCGATCCGGCGACCCACTTTGACGCACGCACGCATGACCGGGCGCACGATGGCGCCAGCCGCGAAGTTCGCACTAGGGGCCGTGGCGCTCACGGCCGTGTTCGCCACGCTCGGCTGTGCCGGCGGCGGCACGCCGCGTGAACCTCGTCCGGCGCCCGCGCCGCGCGATGTGCCTGGGCCGCCTGCAAACCCGCTGGCTGCACCGTGGGTGGTGCAGCGCACGGGCGCGCGGGTGCAGCAGACGATCACGGTCGATGCCACCGTGGAGACACACAGTTTCATCGACGACTCGCTTGCGCAGGTGCGCGCCGACACCTTGCAATCCGCGCTGACGGCGATTTGGTCCATGCCGAACAGCGAGCACCCGCGTCGGTTCACCGGGGCGGTGACGATGTATCAAGTGCGCGAATCGGACGATTCGTTGCGGGCGCTGGCAGCCGTGCAGCTGCCCATCCCCTTCGTCGCCGAACAGTCCGGCCCGGCGTGGCAGCCGCGTTTCATCACGCCCGATGCGTCGGCCTGCGGCGACCCCGCCGCCGTGATCGTGCATGGCGTGCGGGAGCTCTGGCTCTCACTGCCCGATACGCTGCGCCCCGGCCAGACATGGCGCGATTCGACGAGTCACGTCGTGTGCCGCGACTCGATTCCCATTCGCACGGACATCGCGCGGACGTTTCGCGTGACGAGCGCCCTGCTGCGTGACGGCGCGCTCATCGTGAGCATCGAGCGGCGGACCAGCACCACGTTCGAGGGAGCCGGGACGCAGTTCGGGGAGCCGGTCCTGATCAGCGGCACCGGCCAGGGCGCCACCATGTTCGAAGTGGCGCTGGCCGATGGCGCCGTGGTTTTCGCGTCTGGCGACTCGGAGCTCCGCATGACATTCACCGGTCGGCGCAAGCGCCAGGACGTGCTCCAGCGCTCGCGCATCTCGATCATCGGCCAGTAGCGCCTCACGGCGCGAGTTCGCGCTTCACGCGCGGTGGGTTGCCCAGCTGACGCGGATCGCTAGTCGACCAGGCGCAGCGGCATCAGCAGGCAGAGATATTTGCCCGCCTCGCTCCACCCTTCCGGCTCAAGCGTCGACGCACGCTCGGGCGCGCGGAACGTCATGCGCACCTCGTCCGTCGGCATGAAGCGCAGGATCTCGAGCAGGTACGACGCGTTGAAGCCGATGTCGAGCGGGTCGCCGTCATAGCGGATCGGCAGCTCGTCCTGCGCCTCGCCCAGGTCCGGCGTGCTGACGGAGAACTTGAGCATGCCCGCGTTGAACGACAGGCGAATCCGGTGCGTCTGGTCGGACGCGACCACGCTCATGCGCTTGAGCGCGCTCGTGAAGGCCGCACGGTCCAGGATCGCGAACTTGTCATTGTCCTTCGGAATGACCTGCTCGTAGCCTGGGTACGGGCCCTCGATCAGCCGCGTGAAGACGGACGTGAACGGCGACCGAAAGCCCAGGTGATTCTCGCCCTGCGCGACCTCCAGTTCCTCCTCGGCAGCAAACAGCCGGCGGATCTGGTCCAGCGCCTTGGGCGGAATGATCAAGTCCGACTTCTGCGCGCCGGCGGCCGGCACTTCCATCTTCGCCAGCCGGTGCCCGTTCGTCGCGACCATGCGCATGAGGTCGTCACGCAGCTCCCAGAGCACGCCATTGAGGATCGGCCGGCTCTCTTCCGTGCTCGCGGCAAATGCGGTGTGACTGATGAGCTTCTGCAGCTCACCCGACGGGATCCGCATGGCCTTCTCGAACTGGATTGCGGGGAAGTTCGGGAACTCGGACTTGGGGAGGCCGAGCAGCTTGAACTTCGACCGGCCGCACTCGAGCGTGATGCGCTGGTCGCCCGTGGCCGAGATGCGCACCGGGGCCGGCGGCAACTCGCGCGCGATGTCACTGAGCTTGCGCGCCGGAATTGTGATGGCACCGGAGCCCTCGACGTCGGCGGTGACTTCCGTGCTGACCGCGATATCGAGATCGGTTCCGGACAGCCGAATGCCGCGCTCGGTGGTCTGCACCAGCAGGTTCGCGAGAACGGGCAGCGTGGTCTTGCTCGGTACCGCAGGGGCGACGGCGGCGAGTCCTTCCTGGAGTTTCTCGCGCGTGATCGTGAACCGCATTCAGGTCCTGGCCGAGTGGTTTTTCTGGTGGGCGAATGTTGATCGCCGGGGGCACACTGTTGTTGCTAAAGCAGAATTTCTAATCAGCAGTAGTAGTAGTAAGGTGTGGATTGTGGAGTACCACCGCAACACGTTGCCAGTGGGGGCCTTCCATTGCATGAGGTCACGTGCACTGGCAGTGGATTCGGTGTTGACCAGCGTGGAAATCGCCTGCTGCGTGCGCGCCACGTGGTAAACATGTGACATCATGGGGAGTGCCGGACAGTTTCCCGCACCTTGTCCACACGGCCGCGAAACTCCGCGCTTTCCTTCATCATCTCGCTCACGCGCTCGAGCGAATGAATGACCGTGGAGTGGTCGCGCCCGCCGAACGCCTGGCCGATCTCGACGAGCTGCAGGCCGAGGATCTCGCGCGCCAGATACATGGCGACCTGACGCGGCACCGTGAGGTTCTTGGTGCGCGTCTTGGACTGCATGCCGTCGACGGTGACACCCCATTCGCCGGCGACGCGCTGTTGGATCTGTCCCATGCGATCCTGTCGTTCGGAGCGCGGCGCGGCGGTGTCACCCGTGCGCAGCTTGTCGCGCAGTGCCTCACGCGCGAGTTCGACAGTAATCACGCGATGCTTCAGCGACGCGTACGCGAGCAGCTTGATGATCGAGCCCTCGAGCTCGCGCACGTTGGACTGCACGTGGTCTGCGATGAAGTGCAGCACATCGTCGGGAATCGTGTGCTCGAGGTGGTCCATCTCGGCCTTGCGGCGCAGGATGGCGATGCGGTGTTCGAGGTCCGGCTGGCCGACGTCGGCGACCATGCCCCAGGCAAAGCGCGACGCGAGGCGCGCCTCGAGCTTGGGAATGTCGGACGGTGGACGGTCGGAGGTCAGGACGATCTGGCGTCCCGCTTCATACAAGGCGTTGAACGTATGGAAGAACTCTTCCTGCGTGGAGTTCTTGCCGCCGATGAAGTGGACGTCGTCGACGAGAAACAGGTCCGTCTCGCGATATCGCCGGCGGAAATCGTGCATCGCGCCCTTACCGATGGACGTGATGACGTCGTTGGTGAACTGCTCGGTGGTGATGTAGGTGACCCGCGTCGCGGGCGAGCGCCGCAGGATCTCCTGCGCGATGGCCTGCATCAGGTGGGTCTTGCCGAGACCGGTGGGCCCGTAGAAGAAGAGCGGGTTATAGGTCTTGCCGGGCGCTTGGGAGACGGCCATGGCGGCCGCGGCGGCGAGGTCATTCGACTTGCCGATGACGAACGTGTCGAACGTATAGCGGTCGTTCAGTGAGCTGAGCGTGACGTTCTGCTGCGGCTTCTCTGGCGCCATGATGGAGCGTTCCTGTCCCTTTACTGGGACGAACAAATCCATCTGTGAGCGCTGCATCCGCTCCGCCTGAACCTTGAGCACGAGCTTGAGCGGATGTCCCAGGGCCACCGGCGCCAGCGACTCCAGCACCGAGCAATGGCGCCGCTCGTTCCATTCCACGGAGAACTGATCCGGCGCGTTGAGCGTCAGGGAGTTTTCTTCGCCGGAGTACTCGGCCGCGGTCAGCGGGACGAGCCACGTATCAACTATGTGATCCGAGAGTTCGATGCGCGCGCGGTCGAGCAGGCGCGCCCAAGCTTCGGTGGCGGTGAGGGACATTCCGTGGAGCGCGGGTGTGGATATCTGGTGGGGGGTCGAAGCTACCCCTCGCCTGTGGATAAGTCAACGCTCGTGTGTGCGAACCAGAAGCGTCCGCCCACCTTCGGGATTGACCTAAGCCACGAGCCCGGCTACGTTTAGCGTTCTGTCCGTGAAAGTTTTTCTCAGCCTTTCGGAGCAACGATGGGGAAGCCGACTTATCGCCCGCGCAACAAGCGTCGCATTCGGACGCATGGATTCCGCGCGCGCATGGAAACCAAGTGGGGGCGCGAAGTCCTGGCCCGCCGCCGCAAGAAGGGACGCAAGCGGCTGACCGTCAAGCTGCCGTCCAAGTACGCTGGCGCCTGACGTCGATCGCCGCTTTCCTTCGGCCCAGCGGCTGACGCGGAAGGCGGACCTCGACGTGGTTCGCCACGAAGGGAAGCGATTCCGGACTGCGCATCTCGAGGTCCGGTACCTCGCTTCCCTTTTTCGTCATTCGAGAGTGGGGATCATCGTGCCGCGACATAAGCAAACCGCAGTCGCGCGCAATCGTGTGAAGCGTCGGCTGCGTGAGCTTGCGCGGCTCGAATTGTTGCCCAGCCGCGCGGCGCGACCGCCGCTGGACATCGTGCTTCGCGCGATGCCGTCGGCCTATGAGGCCGCGTTCACGGACCTGGCCACCGATGTGCGGCGCGTGATTGGCCGGCTCGATGGAGCGCTCGCATGAGGCTCGTGCTCGTATTATTCGTGCGCGCGTACCAGGTAGTGCTCTCGCCGCTGCTCCCACCCTCCTGCCGTTATCATCCCACGTGCTCCAACTATGCCATCGAGGCGCTCGAGAAGCATGGCGCGTTGCGGGGTGGTTGGCTCGCCGTGAAGCGGATCGCGCGCTGCCATCCGTTCCGCCCCGGTGGATTCGATCCAGTGCCGGACCCGCCTTCGACACTCCCATCCTCACCGCCACCGACACGTGATGGATAAGCGTTTCTTCCTCGCGCTGCTGCTGACGGGCGCCGTCGTCATCGGCACACCGATTCTTTTCCCCAGCCGCGAACCCGCCGTCCCGGCGAACACGGCCGCGACCACCACCACCGCCACGCCGCCCGCGCCGACTGGCGCAGCCGATGCGCCGCGCACGGGTGAACCGCCTTCGATTGGTGCAGCCACGGACCCCTCGGCGGTCGCTGCCGGCTCGCAGGTGGCTGATACCGCGGTCGTCCCCGCGGACACGATTGCGCTGACCAACGACGTCACGACCTTCCATTTCTCGACGCGCGGCGCGTCACTCGTCGCGGCGGAGATGCCGAAGTTCCGCAAGCTGGGCGGCAACGAAGGACACGTCTCGCTCACGCACGGCAGCGAGCCGATGCTCTCGTTCCGCATCCTCGCGGGCGGCGACACGCTGCGGCTCGACCGCACGATGTTCAGCGCCACGACGGATATGGTCGGCGGTCGTCCGGCCGTGACATTCACGGGCACGTTGGGTGAGGCGCGCACGCCGGTGACGATCGCATACCGGCTCGCGCCCGACAGCTCCTATGTAGCCGACGTCACGGTGCGCGCCGAGGGGCTGCCGCAGCCGGCGTTCCTCATGACGGATCTGCCGACGGGATTCGATTCGCAGGAAGCCGACAAGGAAGAGGACCGGCAGCACCTCGCCTACGCGATCAAGCCGGTGGTGAGCGGCGCCGAGCGCATCGACTTCCGCAAGCCGGACGCGGGCGAGCGGATCCTGCAACCGGGCCCGATCACGTGGGCGGTCGCCAAGAGCAAGTACTTCCTCGTGGGTGTGCTCGCGGCCGAGGGCGCGACATCGCCATTCGCCGAGGTGCAGGTCACGGGTGCGCCGCGCGTGAACGGCGACGCCGTGCGCGCGAACGCGACGGTGATCGCGCCGCTGACGGACGCGGGCGTGAGCTTCGAGCTGTACGCGGGTCCGCAGGAGTGGAAGCAGCTCGTCGGCATGGGCCGTGATTTCCAGAACACGAATCCCTATGGGGGATTCGCCAACGCCGTCGTGCAGCCATTCGCCACGATCGTGATGCGCGTGCTGTTGTGGATGAAGGCGACCCTGCAGATCGAGTACGGCTGGATCCTGGTGATCTTCGGTATCGTGATCCGCCTGGCGATGTGGCCACTCAACACGCGCATGATGCGCTCGAGCATGCAGATGCAGCGCATCGCGCCCGAAGTGCAGGCGGCGCAGGCCAAGCACAAGGGCGATCCGGAGAAGCAACGCGAAGCGGTGATGAAGATCTATTCGGAAGCGGGCGTGAGCCCGTTCGCGGCGCTGTCGGGCTGCCTGCCGATGCTGCTGCCGATGCCAATCCTATTCGCGTTGTTCTTCGTCTTCCGGAACACGATCGAGTTCCGTGGCGTATCGTTCCTGTGGCTCGCCGACCTCTCGCTCAAGGATCCGTACTACATCCTGCCGCTGGCGATGGGTGCCTCGATGTATGCGCTGTCGAAGGTGGGCATGCGCAACGTACCGCCCAATCCGCAGACGAAGATGATGGCGGTGCTGATGCCCGTGATCATGACAGTCGCGCTGCTGAACTTCGCGTCGGGCCTCAACCTCTACTACGCCGTGCAGAACCTGGCCGCGCTCCCGCAGCAGTGGCTCATCGCCAACGAGCGCGCGAAGCTCGCGCCGGGCAAGGGCGGCAAGGACAAGGGCACCGCAGTCGCGACCGGTGGGGGCGCGCGCAAGAAGCGCTGACGAGCGCGGCGACACGATCGCCGCGGTCGCCACGGCGGCCGGCCGGGCCGCGCTCGCCATCGTCCGCCTGAGTGGTCCGGCGGCCAGGGACATCGGCGCGCGGGTGTGTGCGCCATGGCCACCGGCGCCTCGCGAGGCCACGCGCGTGCATGTGCATCAGGTGGACGACCCGGCTGCCGTCATCGACGACGCGCTCGTGACGCTGTTCCCCGCCCCGCGTTCGGCGACGGGCGAAGACGTCGTCGAGTTCTCCGTGCATGGTGGGCCGTTCGTGGGTGCGTCGGTGATGGCCGCGCTCGTCGAGGCGGGCGCGCGGCCCGCGCTCGCGGGCGAGTTCAGTGAGCGCGCGGTGCGCCACGGGAAACTCGACCTGCTGCAGGCCGAGGCGGTCGCCGATCTCATCGACGCGCGGTCGCGCGCCATGCATCGCGCCGCGCTGCGCCAGCTCTCGGGCGCGTTGTCGCACCGGCTCACCGCGCTGCGCTCGGCGCTCATCGACGTCGACGCGCTGATCGCCTACGACATCGACTTTCCGGGCGAGGACGACGGGCCGCTGCCGCGCGCGCGCGCGCTCGAGGCCAGCGCGCGCGTGGTGGCCGAGCTCGACGCGCTCATGGCCACGTTGCCCGCCGCCGAGCTCGGGCGCGAAGGCGTGACGGTGGTGCTGGCCGGCGCCCCGA
The DNA here is from genome assembly GCA_036675455.1 of Gemmatimonadaceae bacterium. Classification (GTDB taxonomy): domain Bacteria; phylum Gemmatimonadota; class Gemmatimonadetes; order Gemmatimonadales; family Gemmatimonadaceae; genus Pseudogemmatithrix. The sequence continues at coordinate 98,468 of JAKFFA010000051.1, forward strand.
ACGCCGGCAAGTCGTCGCTGTTCAATGCACTCGCCGGAGAGCGGCGCGCGATCGTGAGCGACGTGCCCGGCACCACACGCGACGCGATCGAAGTGCTCGTGGAGCACGAGCCGTGGCCGCTGCGGCTCGTGGACACCGCCGGCCTGCGCGCAAGCAACGACGTCGTCGAGCGTTTGGGCGTCGAGGTGAGCATGCACCGGCTCGCGCTCGCGCACGTCGTGCTCGTCTGTGGCGAGGACGATGCGTCAATGCGCGCCGCGCGCGCGACCATCGCTGCCCTCGACGTGCCGCCGGCTACGGTTGTGGCGGTGCGCACCAAGGCGGATCTACTCCCGACCGCTCAGCGCGACGCGTTGCCGACGACACTGGACTCCGCGCCCTACGTCGCCGTGAGCGCCACCACAGGCGAAGGACTCGCCGAGCTGCGCGCCGCGATCACCGACGCCGTGCGCGCCACCGTCCCCGAGCCGGCCGAGTCCTCTCCGATGGTGACGCGCGCCCGTCACGTCGCCGCGCTGCGCGCCGCGCGCGAGGAAGTCGAGGCCTTTCACACCGCCTGGGAGCGCGACGAGTTACCCGCGCCCGTCGCCGCCACACATCTCCGCGCCGCCGTGCACGCGCTCGACGAACTCCTCGGCGGCATCGACGTAGATGAGGTGCTGGAGCGAGTGTTTCGAAATTTCTGCGTTGGGAAGTAGGTGGTAGACGACAGACGGCGGACGACAGACGGTAGCGCCCCGCATCGCAGTGGTCTGCCGTCTGCCGTCTGCCGTCTGCCATCTAAAAAACCACACGCGGCCGGCCCCGGAGCCGGTCGCGCGTGTTCACCGAACGGTTCGCCCCAGTTACGCTGTGCGAGCGGCCGCGTCGGCAAAAAGTGTGATTTCCCGGGCGTCGGACCGCAACGCCCATGCGATGCCCTTCTCGGCGATCGCGTGCTCCACCATCTTCGCGCCCAGCCAATAGCCCGAGCGCTCCGGCAACACGTGGCGCTTCACCGAGCGCGCCTCGTCGCTCATGCCGCCGGACAACCAACGCAACCGCAAGCCGATGCCGCTGCGGTCGAGATCCTCAGCGGCCGCATCTGCGAGCACCGACTCGAGCTCCCGCGCGCGCGCATATTGCTTGCGTTCGTAGCCGTAGTATTCCCAGGGCGCGTGGCCCGGGCTTAACTGTCGCGCGGCATGTACCGCGAGACCTTCGTTGACGAGATGCTCGCGCAGCGTCGCCGAGCGACCGGTTTCCCAGTACGAATAGAAGCCGCTCGCGGCGGCGACGAAGCGGCGCAGCTCCGCGCCGCTCTTCGGCGAGGTGTAGCGCACGCAGTGCGCGATCTCGTGCGCGAGCCACATCGGCACGAGTTCGGGATCGAGGCCCAGGCCACGCGCCGCAGGATTTTTGACACTGGTGAAATGCTCGAGGCACACGAACGCGATGCCGCGCCCATTGACGACGAGCTCACCCGCATTGGCGGCGCCCACGCCCACCATGAGCACCACGTCGATCGTGGAGTCGATCTCGAACAACTCCGTGCACGCGGCCTCGGCGCGCGTCGCGAGCGCGACGACATCCGTGCGCTCCAGCATTGCGCGCAAATCACTGCGGTCGGCCGCGACGGTCTCGCGCACGACTTCGTGGAAGTGCGGGCCGACTGGCTCGATGACGTAGTTGTGCCAGTACGCAGCGAGGATGCGCTGATTCGCCTCGTGGTACCGGAGATACGCTGCGACTGGATCGGCGCTCTGCAGAACGGCGAAGAAGTCGGGCAGCAGGTTGATCAGCATTCAGTGGGGGCGAGGCGAAGTGCGACGTGCGTCGGGGCGACTCGGCGAACGATACGGCGTATCGTGATTGCAAACAAGAGGTCGTGAATGAGAGCAGACGGCAGACGGCGGACGGCTGACGGCGGACGGAACTGCGATGCGAGGGGGGATGCGGGACTTGGGGAGCCGTTCTACCGTGTGCCGAACAACCGGTCGCCCGCGTCTCCCAGCCCCGGCAGGATGTAGCCGTTCTCGTTGAGCTGGCGGTCGAGCGAGGCAGTGAAGATCTGCACGTCGGGGTGCGCGGCGTGCAGCCGCTGTACGCCCTCGGGGGCGGCGACGAGGCAGAGGAACTTGATGCGCTGGGCGCCGGCGCGCTTCAGCGACGTCACTGCGCTCGCAGCGCTGCCGCCCGTCGCCAGCATCGGGTCGAGCAGGAAGAAGTCGCGCTCGGCCGCGTCGCCCGGGACCTTGAAGTAGTAGTCGACCGGCTCGAGGGTGTCGTGGTCGCGATACAGGCCCACGTGCCCGACGCGCGCGGACGGCACGAGCTTGAGGATGCCTTCCACCATGCCGAGACCGGCGCGCAGGATCGGCACCAGCGTGAGCTTCTTGCCGGCCACGCGCTGCCCGGTCGTGCCCTCAAGCGGCGTGACGAGTTCGACCGGCTCAAGCGGCAGGTCGGCGGTCGCCTCGTACGCCATGAGCATCGCGATCTCGTCGACGAGTTCCTTGAAGATCTTCGTCGGTGTTGCCTGGTCGCGCAGGATCGACAACTTGTGCTGCACCAGCGGGTGCGACACGACAGTCAGGCCGGGCAGCATACCTTCGGGGGTGGTCAGCATCCGCGACAAGCTAGTATCTTCGGCGCCATGAAAGAATATCAGGCCGTGATCTTGCGACTCACCCGTCACCAGCGGGAGGACGAGGATGCGCTCACGGACTTGCTCAATGAACGCAGCCGCGGCGGCTGGACGCCAGCGATGATGACGCAGGACGGTCAGCGCCTGACGCTGGTGTTCGCGCGCGACGCCGAAGAAACATCCTGATGGAGCTCCGCTTCGAGGGTGCGGCGCGCGAGGTGACCGGCTCCTGCCACATCGTGCGCGTCAAGGGCCGCACGATCCTGCTCGACTGCGGCCTGTTCCAGGGCCGCCGCCACGACGTGGACGTCAAGAATCGCCGCATGCCGCTGCCGGTCGGCGAGATCGACGCCGTCGTGCTCTCACATGCGCACATCGATCACGCCGGCCGGTTGCCCTTCCTCGTGCACGAGGGATACCGGGGGCCGATCCATTCGACGGTCGCCACGCGTGACCTGTGCGAAGTCATGCTCGCCGATTCCGCGCACATCCAGGAGAAGGACGCCGAGTACCTGCGGCGGCACCGCAAGGAGTACATCGGACCGCTGTACGCGTTGCGGGACGTCTCCGAGACGCTCACGCAGATGCGCCCGCACCGCTACCACGATCGGTTCGAAGTCGTGCCCGGCGTGACGGGACGGTTCACGGATGCGGGGCACATTCTCGGTTCCGCCTCAGTGACGCTCGAGTGGGAGGAGGGAGGCGCCACGCGCCGCCTCGGCTTCAGCGGTGACATTGGCCGCTCGGGACTGGCGATCATTCGCGACCCCGAACCGCTTGCGGACCTCGACTGGGTCATCATGGAGTCGACCTACGGCAACCGCGACCACGAAAGTGTGGATGGCGCGCGCGCCGAGCTGGCGCGCGTGGTGCGCGAGACGGCCGCGCGCGGCGGACGGCTGCTGATCCCCGCGTTCGCGGTGGGCCGCACGCAGGAACTGATCTACGGCCTGCACGAGCTGGTCAAGCATGGCGAGATCCCGCGCATCCCGATCATCGTGGATAGCCCACTGGCCAACGAGGCCACGGCGGTGTTCGCCGACAACACGCATGACTTCGATGAGAGCGAGGCGCTCGTGCGCCTCCATCAGGACAACCGCCGCGCGATCTTCGAGTTCGACCAGGTGCGGTTCACGCCGAGCGTGGAGGAATCCAAGGCCGCGATGCGGCAGACCGGGCCGATGATCGTCATCGCGGCGGCCGGCATGGCCGAGTCGGGCCGGATCCTGCATCATCTCATGCACAGCGCGGGCGACCCGCGGTCGACGGTGCTCGTCGTGGGTTTCATGGCTGAGCACACGTTGGGCCGGCGCATCGTGGAGCGCCGGCCAATGATCAAGGTGTTCGGCGACGAGATCCCGCTGCGCGCGCGCGTGGAGATCATCAACGGCTACAGCGCGCATGCGGATCGCGGCGAGTTGCGGCGGTGGTTGGACGCCGTCCGCGAATCCTCGGGTGCGCTGCGCGACGTGTTCCTCGTCCACGGCGAACACGAGGCGCAGGACGCGCTGGCCGCGACCCTCACCGCGGCCGGGTACGCGGTGAGTTGCCCCGCGCCGGGCACCCATGTCGCGCGCTGAGCCGGCCGAGCACCTGCTCGAGAGCGCGATCCGCCTGGGCGTGGAACGCGGCGCCGGCGCGATGAGCTTGCAGGGCATCGCGTCCAAGGCGGGCGTGAGCAAGGCGCTGGTGCTCTACCACTTCGGGGACAAGGCGGCGCTGCTCGCGCGCATCGTGGAGCGTTGCGGCCGGCACTGCGCCGAGCGCCTCGAGGCGGCTGCCTCGGCGACCGACCCACTGGACGCATGGCGCGACCTGGTGCGCGCCGCGGTGAACGACGGCGAAGTGGCGCTGCTCGCCGGACTGGCCCAGGACGCCGAGCTCGCGACGGATGCCACTGCGCCAGTGGCACACGCCGCACGAGTCATGCGCGAGGCCAAGGCCGCGTTATTGGCGAGTGCGGTGCTGCGCGCCATGCAACTCGAGCCGCGTGTGCCGGCCCCGCTCCTAGGCCGCCTGCTCGTGCGCCACCTCGACGGTCTCGCCGTGGCCGCGGCGCACGGTCGCCTCAGCGACACGGAACTCGACGCCGAACTGGACACGTTCGCCCTCGCACTGCTCGGGCTGGGCCGTTGAACCACGTCGCGCCGACGCACCCGCGCAGCCGCCGCCTGCGCCGATTGCTCATCGGCACATGCGCCGCGCTGGCGGTCTGCTGGACGTCGTCGGCCGTGGCCGTGTACTGGTATGCGTCGCACGACCACGCCGCTCCGGCCGATGCCATCATCGTGATGGGCGCGGCACAGTACCTCGGGCGGCCGTCACCCGTGCTCAAGTCGCGGCTCGACCATGGTGTGGAGCTCTATCAGCGCGACCTGGCGCCGCGGCTCGTCCTCACGGGCGGCACCGCCGAGGGCGACACGGCGAGCGAGGCGGCGGTCGCACGCGCGTACGTGATGCGCGCAGGCGTCGCGGACTCGGCGCTACTGCTTGAGAACGACGGTCGCACCACGCGCGAGTCGATGCGGGCGGTGGCGCGACTGTTGCGAGCACAGGGAAGAACGGACGTCATCGTGGTGTCGGATCCGTTCCATGTATTCCGCGTGGCGCTGCTGGCGCGCCGCCACGGCCTCACGGCGGTGACCTCTCCCACGCACACCGACGCAACGTGGAAGCGCGTAATGCGGCAGCCCTCGTACTTCCTCGCGGAGACCGTCAAGGCGCCGCTGGTCCTCGCACTAGATTGGTGACGGCGATGCGCATTCCCGTGGACACCTACCTCTTGCCCAACGGCCTCCGCGTGGTCCTGTCCGAGGACCATGCGACGCCCGTCGTGGCGGTGAACCTGTGGTATCACGTCGGCTCGGCGAACGAACGCGCGGGCCGCACGGGCTTCGCGCACTTGTTCGAACACATGCTGTTCCAGGGCAGCGAGAACGTCGGCGCCAACGAGCACTTCGAGCTCGTGCAGCGCGCCGGGGGCACGCTCAACGGATCCACCTGGCTCGACCGCACGAACTACTTCGAGACGCTGCCCTCGCATCAGCTCGAGACGGCGCTGTGGCTCGAGGCGGATCGCATGGCGCGGCTGCTGCCCGCGATGACGCAGGAGAAGCTCGACACGCAGCGTGACGTCGTCATGAACGAGCGGCGCTGGTCAGTGGACAACCAGCCGTACGGCACGTGGTGGGAGAGGTTGCCCGCCCTGTGCTATCCGAGCGACCATCCGTTCCATCACTCGCTGATCGGGTCGATGGCGGATCTCGAGGCCGCGAGCCTCGAGGACGTCGCCACGTTCTTCCGCACGTACTACACGCCGGACAACGCCGTGCTGACCGTGGCGGGGGACTTCGATCCGTCGGCCGCGCGCGCGATGATCAACCTGCATTTCGGCGCGATTCCGCGCGGCGTCGCTCGTCCGGCGCTCGTCATGCCGCCCCTGCCGCCGACGTTCGGCGGTCCGTTGCGCGAGACCGTGGAGGACGCCGTTGTGGCGCCACGAATCTTTCTCGCGTTCCGCGTCCCGCCCTTTGGCGCGGACGAGTGGTACGCGGCCAGCCTGCTGGGCGCGCTGCTCGGCAACCGCGACGGCAGCCGGCTGCCGCGCGCGCTCGTGCGCGAGCAGGAGATCGCGTCTGCAGCGAGCGCGTACACGTTCGACCTGCCCAAGGGCAATGACCTGCTCATCTGCGACGTCACGGCGAGGCCTGGCATCGCGGAGACGTTGCTCGAACGCGCGGTCGTGACCGAGATCGACCGATTGATTACGGGCGGCGTCGACGCCGCCGAGCGGGACCGCGCACTCGCCGTGCTGGAAACGGAATGGGTGACCGGCCTGCAGTCGTCGGCGGGACGCGCCGACAAGCTCTCGCAGTTCGCGACATACTTCGGCGACCCGGCGCGCGTGAACGACGAACTGGCGCGCTACCGCGCGGTGACGGTTGACGAGTTGAATGCGTTTGCGCGTAGCCACCTGGGACCGGCGAATCGCGCGACATTGATGTACGTGCCACGCGCCGAGGCGGAGGCCGCGTGACGAAGACCAAGCGTCCGACGCCAGGCGAGCCGCGGCCGTACCGGTTCCCCGATGTCGAGCGGGTGATGCTCGCCAACGGCGTGCGCGTCGTGGTGGTGCCGATGCCGCGGCTGCCGGTGGTTACGGTGCTCGCGCTGGTGGATGCCGGCGCGACGGCTGACCGCGCGGGTGCCGAAGGCACGGCGGCGCTCACGGCGCGCACCCTTACCGAGGGCACCGACGGGCTGGACGGAGCGGCCCTCACCGACCGCATGGAGTCCCTGGGCACCGCGCTCGACGCGCACGCGGACTGGGACTCGAGCGCCATGCACATGACTGTGATGCCGGCGCGCCTGCAGGATGCCTTCGCGCTGTTCACGGACGTGTTGCGCGCCCCGACGTTCCCCGCGCGCGATGTCGCGCGCTGCCGCGACGAGCGGCTCGCGGATTTGGAGCAGCGCCTCGCCGAGCCGCGCGGCCTGGCCGATCAGCGCTTCGGCGGATTCCTCTACGCGAGCGGCACGCGCTACGCGCGGTCGGCCGGCGGCACGCTGCACACCGTGCGGCCGCTGGATGCGGATGCGACGCGTGCCTTCCACGCGGCGTACTACGCGCCGGCCGCAACCACGATGATCGTGGTCGGCGACATCCGCACCGACGCCGCCGTGCGCATGGTGGAAGCGCGGCTTGGCGACTGGCGTGCGAGCGGTGCGGGATCGCCGCGCGTTGAGGCCCGTGCGCGCAGCGACGCGCGCCGCACGGTGATCGTCGGCAAGGCCGATGCGCCGCAGTCGGAGCTGCGCGTGGGGCACGTCGGCGTGCCGCGATCGCATCCCGACCATCTCGCGATCGTGGTGATGAATGCGATCCTGGGCGGGCTCTTCTCGTCGCGCATCAATCTGAACCTGCGTGAGCGGCACGCGTTCACGTATGGCGCGTCGTCGGGCTTCGACTGGCGGCGCGCGGCGGGGCCGTTCGTCGTCAGCACGGCGGTGAAGACCGAAGTCACGCATCGCGCAGTTGAGGAGATCCTGCGTGAGATCGACGGCCTCAGGGCCGCAGCACCCGACGCCAACGAACTCGCGCTCGCGACGGATTATCTCGCCGGCGTGTTTCCGATCCGCTATGAGAGCACCGACGCCGTGGCGGGCGCGCTCGCGCAGGCCACCGTGTTCGGGTTGCCCGACGACTGGTTCACGACGTACCGCGAGCGCGTGCGCGCGCTTCGCGTGCAGGACATCCATGCCGCGGCGCGCGAGCACCTCGACCCCTCGCGGTTGCTCGTGCTCGCAGTAGGCGATCCGGCCGCGATCCGCGAGCCACTCGAAGCGCTCGGGGTGGGCGACACGACCGTGGTGCCCGCCGCGCATGATCCGGCGGAGGATTCTTGAGCGAGCACAAGCCGGCCGCTTCGGCTCGGACGTCGAAGCCCAACGGCCAGCAGGATGTCGGACGCCTCGATGGCAGGCAGGTCTGGCAGCACCGGTTCCTCGATGCGCACATCGACCGCGTGCGCTTCCCGGACGGCAGCGAGGGCGAGCAGGTCTTGATCCACCATCCCGGCGCATCGGCCGTAGTGCCGTTCCTGTCGGACCCTTCCGGCGATGACCCGACGCTTCTGTTGTTGCGACAATATCGGTATGCGGTCGGCGGCGATCTGTGGGAGATTCCGGCCGGACGCCTGGAGTCGAACGAGGCACCCGAGGACTGCGCACGGCGGGAGCTGCAGGAAGAGACCGGATGCACCTGCACGCATCTCGAGCGGATGACGTCGATGTGGACGACGCCTGGCTTCACGAACGAGAAGATCCACCTGTATCGTGCGAGCGGACTTACACGTGGAGCGACGGCGCGTGAGGCGGACGAGTTCATGGAAGTCGTGCCCCTGCCGATGACCCGTGTGCTGCGGATGATTCGCGAGGGCGAAATCACCGATGCGAAGACGATGGTGGCTATTTTATTTGCAGCCGGCTTTGAAAGTGTCCCCTCGTGAGGACACGAATCTCCAGCGAGCGGGACACTTTCGGAGATTAGCGCTGCATTAAGATGTTGACACGCAACACTTTGCAAGCGTGATCACGGTGGCACGCGCCCTGCAATCTGACTCAGCGAGAGATAGGCCAATCGCCTTCTTCCGCGGAGGAAGATATGGGAAGCGCCGCGCTGAGGATTCCAGTACGTCCCGCGCAGTTCAGGTTGCTGAGCGATTTCAAGTCGCTTGATGATGGCGCCTTGGTGTCCGAATACATTGGTGGTCAGGCCCGCGCTTTTGACGCATTGGTCGACCGTTACCAGACGAGGCTCCTCAATTTCATCTACCGCACCGTGGGCGACCGCGAGCGCGCCGAGGATCTGGTGCAGGAAGTGTTTATTCGGGTCCACCGGCATCTAGCCCGGTTCGACCGCACCAAGAAGTTCTCGACGTGGATCTATACGATTGCGTCGAACCTGGCCAAGAACGAGCTGCGCAACCGGTCGCGCAATCCGCTCGTGCTGTTCCAGGCGATCACGCAGGGTTGGGAGGATGAGGAGCGTCCGCTGGAGTTCGAGGACACCTCGTCGCGCCCCGACGATCTCTTTCGGAAGCGCCATGTGCGCTCGCTGGTCGAGAACACGGTGGCGCAGCTGCCCAAGCATCATCGCGAGGTCTTCGTCCTGCGGGAGCTCGAGGGCCGCTCCTATGAGGAAATTGCGGAAATCACGCATTGCAACCTCGGCACCGTGAAGTCGCGTCTGAACCGCGCGCGCAGCTCGTTTGCCGAGATCATCGAGCCGGAGTTGCAGTAGTAGGTACGGAAGGGGGGTGGGACCTCCGAAGGCCTGCAACGCCGGCACGCGAAACGTCCATCCAGAGTGATCTGGGTGGGCGTTTCGTCACTTCGGGGAACTGCGATGCGGGGGTGGGGAACGGCGTTTCACGCGGAGGCGCGGAGGCGTACGAGTTGCGCGCGGCCACTGGAGTCCGTGTAGCTCCGCGTGACAAGTCGTTCTCGGCACCTACCCGCCGCACCAACCGAAGGAACACGAATCCTCCGCGTCCTCCCGGACCGGACTGTGCGTGAGGCGCCGAGCCGAGCCCCAGCTCCGCGCCTCCGCGTGAAACGCAGTTCCGCAGTTTCTCAGTTTCCTCACCGGAAACTCCGCGTCCTCCCAAGACCGGCTGCGGCGCGTCCGCTATATTCCGGCCCTATGGCTCCTTCGACGATCAAGGCGCTGAAGGCGGCCCTCGAGAGCGCGCGCTTTGAGCCGGTGTACCTCTTCCACGGCGCGGACGATTTCCTCAAGGAGGAGCGCCTGCGTGACGTGATTGCGCGCGCCACCGAGCCGTCCACGCGCGACTTCAATGTCGAGTCGCTGCGCGGCGATGGACTGGACGTCGCGACGCTGTCGGCGGCGCTCGATGCGCTGCCCATGCTGGCCGAGCGGCGCGTCGTAGTGCTGCACGATCCGGGGGCGCTAAAGAAGCCCGCGCGTCAGCGCCTCGACCGGTTCCTGGCCGCGCCTGCGCCGGAGGTGCTGCTGCTCTTGATCGCGCCGGCGGGCGCCAAAGCGGACGCGGCGCTCGGGGGCCACACGTCGGTCGCCTCGGTGGAGTTCAAGGCGCTCGTGAACGACGACTTGCTTAAGTGGATCGAGCATCGCGTGCGTCATGCATGCGGCACGACGATCACGCCGGAGGCGGCGTCGCTGCTGGCGAGCTACGGCGGCAATGACCTGGCGCTGCTCGCAGGAGAGCTGCAGAAACTGGCGTCGTTCACGGGCGGCGCGCCCATCGACCGCGTGGCCGTGGATGCGGTCACGGGCATGCGACCGGGGCACACGCTGGGCGACCTGCTCGATCTCGCCGCTGCGCGCGACACGAACGGCGCCATCGGCATGGTGCAGGAAGTGTTGTCGCAGCCGAAGCAGTCCGCGGTGACACTCGTGATGGCGCTCGCCACGCAGATGCTCGCGATCGGCTGGGGCGTCTCGGCGCGCGCGCGCGGGTTGCCGCAGTCGCGGCTGGAGAGCGAGTTCTTCGGCCTGCTCAAGGAAGGCAGCAGCGTCTACACCGGCCGTTCGTGGGGTGAAGCGGTCAAGTGCTGGGCGCGCGCGGTGCCCAAGTGGCGCACAGAAGACATCGATCAGGCGCTGCCGCATTTGCTGGCAGCGGACGCCGCGCTTAAGGACACGAAGGTCTCGAGCGAAGCACAGATCGTCACCTCATTGCTGTTGGCGATCACGCCGATGGCAACGCGACGGAGGGTAGCATGAAGCAACGGCACGCATCCACAACCACGACGCGCAGGGCGCTGTGCCGCTCGATCTCAGCGCGGGCGCTCCACATGGCGCTCGGTATGGGCGGCGCGATGCTCGCATCACTGACGCCGCTCGCGGCGCAGCAGGCCCAGTCGCCGGCACCAACGGCTCGGCCGTCGGCACCGCCGCAGCCGGTCGACACGGTGCCGGTGGTGTTCCGGCGCGCGCAGCGCATGGTCAACGACGGCAACGGCGCGGCCGGCCGCGCGTTGATCGACTCCGTGCTGTCCGCGTCGCAGCCGCGCTCGAATGCCGAAGCCAAGGCACTGTATTGGCGCGCGACGCTCGCCGAGTCGTGGGAGTCCGCGCAGCGTGATTACCTGCGCATCATGCTCGAGCACGAGCGCTCGCCGCTCGCCGCGGCCGCGATGTACCGTCTGGCGCAGGGCGAGTCCGCGCGCGGCGACCGTGACGCAGCGGTGAACTATCTCGAGCGCCTCGAGCGCGAAGCGCCAACGAGCCCCGTGCGCGCGGATGCCGGCCTGCTGCATTCTCGCCTGCTCGTCGAAGGGGGACGTGGCACCGACGCGTGCGGCGTATTGCGCTCCAACCGGCCGTTCGTGCGCTCGGGCTCGATCGAGCTCGAGAATCAGTACGACTACCTGCTGCGCGCGTGCCCGGCCGAAGGCGTCGCGGCGATTGCGGCGGAGCCGACACGCATGGCGCCACCGCCAACGAGCAGCACGCCCGCGCCGTCGCCAAAGGAAACGACCGCCGCGCCGACCGCGTCAGCGCAGTCCGGCCGCTGGTCGGTGCAGGCCGCGGCCTTCAGCACCGCTGACGAAGCGCGTGACTTCGCGCAGACGCTGATCGATCGTGGCTATCCGGCGCGCGTGGACGGCACCGCCGCGCCGTTCCGCGTGCGCTTCGGTCATTACCCCACGCGCGACGCGGCGACCGCCGCCTCGAACGCCTACAAGCAGAAGGAACGCGCCGACGCGTTCATCGTGCAGGTGCCGCGCGGGTGAGCAAGGAAGGGTCGTCCGCGACGCCACTCATGGCGCAGTACCGGGAGATCAAGGCGCGGCATCCCAACGCGATCCTGTTCTTCCGGATGGGCGAGTTCTACGAGATGTTCCACGACGACGCCGAGACGGCCTCGCGTGTGCTCGGACTGACGCTCACGTCGCGCAACAACGGTGGCGCGGCCGAGGTGCCGCTGGCCGGTGTGCCGGTGAAGGCCGCGGCCGACTACGTGCGGCGGCTCGTGCAGCAGGGCCATCGCGTCGCCATCTGTGAACAGGTGGAGGACCCGCGCCAAGCCAAGGGCATCGTGCGACGCGAGGTGATCGAGACGGTCACGCCCGGTGCCGCATTCAGCGATGACCTGCTCGACGGCGCGCGCAACAACTTCCTGTGCGCGGTGCAGACGAACGGCCGCGAGGTCGGGCTCGCCGCCGTGGATCTGTCGACGGGCGAGTTCCGTCTCGTGATCGCGCGGCTCGAAGACGCCGATGCGGCGCTCGCGCGCGTGGCGCCGCGCGAAGTACTCGTGCCAACGGGCAGCGATGCCGTCGCCGGCCTCGTCGCCGCCCTCGGGGCGATGGCCACGGAGCGCGAAGCCTGGGAGTTCGACGCCGCGCTCGCGTCGGACGCGCTCGCGCAGCACTTCGCGGTGCAGTCGCTCGAGGGATTCGGCATCGGGGCGGCGGACGCTGTCGCGACGGCCGCGGCCGGCGCGCTGCTGCGCTACCTGCGCGAACTGCAGCCGTCGGGCATCCCGCACCTCGCGCGGCCGTCGGTCGAGCGGCCCGGCGGCACGATGCCGCTCGACGAGATGACGCGCCGCAATCTCGAACTCGTGGAGTCGCTGCGCGCCGCGGGCGACACGGCCGGGACGCTGCTCGGCGTGCTCGACCGCACGCAGACGCCGATGGGTGCGCGGCTGCTGCGCCAGTGGATCCTGGCGCCACTCACCGATGTGGCCGCGATCTCCGCGCGCCTCGACGCCGTGGAATCGCTGGTCAGTGACGCGATCGCGCGCGCTGCGCTGCGCGACGCACTGGACGGCGTGCGCGACGTGGAACGCTTGGGCGGCAAGACCGCGGCCGGCCGTGCAACACCACGTGATGTGCGCGCGCTGGGCGATTCGCTGGCGCGACTGCCCGACGTCGCGCGCGTCTTGGCCGGCATGCGCTGCGCCGGAGCGCTCGGCGCCTTGCGCGACGAATGGGACGATGCGGCCGCGCTCGCGCACGAGGTCCTCAGCACGCTGGTCGAACGGCCGCCACTCGCGTACGGCGAGGGGGAGACGATCGCGCCCGGCGTTGATGCAACGCTCGACGACCTGCGCGCCATCGCCAGCGGCGGCAAGGACGCGATCGCCGCGCTGCAGGCGGCCGAGCGCGAGCGCACGGGCATCGCGTCGCTCAAGGTCGGCTACAACCGCGTGTTCGGTTATTACATCGAGGTCTCCAACGCCAATCGCGACCTCGTGCCCGCGGACTATCAGCGGCGCCAGACGCTGACGGGCGCCGAGCGCTACGTGACGCCGGCGCTCAAGGAGTTCGAGGAGAAGGTGCTGCACGCGACCGAGCGCATGGAGTCGCTCGAGCGCGAGCTGTTCGAGGCGCTGCGCGCACGCGTGGGCTCGGCGATCGGCCGGCTGCAGGCGATCGGCGCGCGTGTGGCGCGGCTCGATGTGTTCGCGTCGCTCGCCGAGGTCGCGGCGCGCGAAGGGTACGTGCGCCCGGTGGTCGACGGCGAGGCGACGCTCGAGATCGTGCGCGGGCGGCATCCCGTGGTCGAACGCATGATGCCGCGTGACCAGTTCATCCCGAACGATGTGCGGCTCGCGCCGGACGAACGCACGATCATCCTCACCGGTCCAAACATGGCCGGCAAGAGCACCATCCTGCGGCAGATCGGGCTGCTCGTCCTCATGGCGCAGATGGGCAGTTACGTGCCGGCCGCATCGGCGCGCGTCGGGATCGCGGATCGCGTGTTCACGCGGGTGGGCGCGAGCGATAACCTCGTGCGCGGACAGTCCACGTTCATGGTGGAGATGTCGGAGACCAGCGCGATCCTGCATACTGCCACCGAGCGCAGTCTCGTGCTGCTCGACGAGATCGGTCGCGGCACGGCGACGTGGGACGGGCTCTCCATCGCGTGGGCGGTGAGCGAGCACCTGCATGCGCGCGTGGGCTGCAAGACCGTGTTCGCCACGCATTACCACGAACTCACGCAGCTTGCCGGCGAGTTCGAGGCCGTGCGCAATTTCAACGTGGCGGTGCGTGAGGCGGGCGAACGGATCCTGTTTCTGCACCGGCTGCAGCCGGGCGGCGCCGACCGGTCGTACGGCATCGAGGTCGGACGACTCGCCGGTCTGCCGGCGCCAGTGATCGCGCGCGCGCGCGAGTTGCTCAAGGTGCTCGAGAGCGAGCAGCTCGTGCCGGCGGTGCCGGGCCGGCGGAACGCGCAACAAGCGGCGCCCACGGAGCAGCTTGCGTTGTTCGGCGCCGCGAGCGACCCCGCGCTCGAGCGGCTGCGCGACCGCCTCGCGGCCATCGACACGGACGCACTCACGCCGCGTCAGGCGCTCGACCTGCTGGCGGAGCTTTCGGCGGACGCGGCCGGCCACTCAGCGGCCGGCCACTCAGCGGCCGGTCACCCAGAAGCCGGACGCGCACCGACACGGGCGGCTGCGCTCCCGGTCGCGACCCCGTCGACGCGCACGTAGCTTCTCCTTCCCGCGTTTCTCAAAAAACCATCTCCCAATGACCGACCATCCGCGCAATCGCCGTCCGTACGCCAACGTCCTCGAGACGATCGCCTGGACTCCGCTGATCCGGCTCAACCGTGTCACGCAGGGCATCCGCACGCCGGTGTACGCCAAGGCGGAGTTCTACAATCCGGGCGGCTCGGTGAAGGACCGCATCGGTCTGCCGATGATCGAGCAGTTCGAGAAGGAAGGCGCGCTCAAACCCGGCGGCACGATCGTCGAGGGCACGAGCGGCAACACGGGCATCGGCCTGGCGATCGCCGCCGCGCTCAAGGGCTATCGCTGCATCTTCACGATGCCCGACAAGATGTCGCAGGAGAAGGTGCGGCTGCTCAAGGCGTTCGGCGCCGAGGTGATCATCACGCCGACGGCGGTCGCAGCCGATCATCCGGACAGCTACACGTCGATGGCCAAGCGCATCGCGAAGGAAACGCCCAACGCGGTGCTCGCCAACCAGTTCTACAACCAGACGAACCCCGCGGCGCACTACGCCACGACGGGCCCGGAGCTGTGGGAGCAGACGGAAGGCCGCATCACGCATTTCGTGGCGGGCGCCGGCACGGGCGGCACGATCACGGGCGCCGGGCGCTACCTCAAGGAGCGCAATCCCAAGGTGCAGCTCGTGTGCGCGGACCCCGTGGGCTCGATCCTCGCCGAGACGTGGCGCTCGGGATCATCCGCCAAGTCGGACGGCGCGCCATACAAGGTCGAAGGCATCGGCCAGGACAAGATCCCAGGCACGCTCGACCTCTCGCTCATCGACGAGTTCCAGTCGGTCAGCGATCGCGATGCGTTCGCGATGGCGCGGCGACTCACGCGTGAGGAAGGACTCTTCGTCGGCGGGTCGTCAGGCCTCATCGCGCATGTGGCGCTGGGTGTCGCGCGTCGCATCAACGATCCGGACGCGTGCGTCGTGACGGTCCTCTGCGACACGGGCGAGCGCTACCTCTCGAAGCTCTTCAACGATGAGTGGATGCGCGAGAACCAGATGCTCGACTCGGGCAAGGTCACGCTTGGCCAGTTGCTCGATGCGAAGGGTGGAGAGAGTCCGGCGCTCGTGAGCACCGCGCCGGGCGCGTCGGTGCGCCAGGCGCTCGGGCTCATGAGCCTGCACGATGTGTCACAGCTGCCGGTGATGGATGGCAGCAATTGCGTGGGTTCTGTGAGCGAGAGCGTGCTCAGCGTGAGTGGCCTCGAGGACACCAAGGTGCTCGAGCGCTCGGTGAGCGACGTGATGGAGCCGCCGTTCCCGGTGGTCGATGCCCAGACGCCGGCGGACGCCGCCGTGAAGATGCTCGGGCGCAACAATCCGGCGGTGCTGGTGCGCAAGGATGGTACGGTTCAGGGCATCCTCACGCGCTCGGACCTGCTGCAGTTCCTCATGGCACGCTGACCATGCTGATCACCGTGATGCTGGGCGGCGACTCCGCCGAACGCGAGGTCTCGCTCTCGAGCGGTAAACGCGTCGCTGCGGCGTTGCGCGAACGCGGCCACACGGTCGTGGAGGCCGACCCATCGCCGGATCCGTTCGCGGTGCTGGCCGCCGCGCGCGCGACCGACGTCGTGTGGCTGGCGCTGCATGGCGGAGCGGGCGAGGACGGCACGATCCAGGCGTTGCTCGACCTGGCCGGCATCCCGTACACGGGCAGCGGTCATCTGGCCAGCGCGCTCGCGATGGACAAGGATCTCTCGAAGCACCTGTTTCGCGCCGCCGGCGTGCCGACGGCGGACTGGTGGATGGTGCGCGCGGATGACCGCACGGGGAACGAGGGCGCGCACGATGGCGCGCAGGATGACGCCTCGGCATCCGACTGGAAGAGCGCCGATTACGCCGCGCGCGCGGTGAAGGCGCTCGGTACGCCCATCGTCGTCAAGCCGTCGAAACAGGGCTCGACGGTGGGTCTCTCACTCGTGAAAGCACCACAGGAGCTCGCCGCGGCGATCACCGAAGCGTTCAAGTATGACGACGAAGTCATGCTCGAGGCGTATGTGCCCGGGCGCGAACTCACCGTGAGCGTGCTCGGCGATGTGCCGCTGCCGGTTGGCGAAATCATCCCCCAGAACGAGATTTACGACTACGAGTGTAAATACGTGGCGGGCATGGCCGAGGAGATCTTTCCGGCGCCCATTCCCGACGCGGTGCGCGACGAGGTCCAGCGGCTCACGATGCTGGCGTACAGGGCACTGAAGTTGCGAGGCTGTGCGAGAATCGACTTCCGGTTGCGGCCGGACGGCGGACTCTACTGCCTCGAGGCGAACACGCTGCCGGGCATGACCGCCACGAGTCTCGTGCCGCAGGCCGCGCAGGCGGCGGGCATCGATTTTCCGGCGCTGTGCGAACGGATCGCGCTCGAAGCGGTACGTCCAATTGGAGGCAAGGCATGACGGCAGGGGTCCCGATGGTCGCGGCCGCACTCAGCGGTGTGCCGGCAGGTGTGCAGTCGCTCGGCCCGTGGGCCGGCCGGCGGCAACTGTTCGTGCGCTTCGCTGGCGAGGCGGAGACGGCGACGATGTACACGGCGACCGCGCTCGTGCGTGAACTCAGCCGCCAGATGTCGCGCTCGACGTTCCACTCCATCGTGATCGGCGGTCGCGACGCGCTCGGCAACGTGCCGTTCCTGCTCGCCGCGCTCGAAGCGGCGAAGCCGGCAGTCCCCGTCATGCTCGACACCGATGGCCAGCGCCCCGAGGCGCTCGCGGAGCTATTGCCCCACCTCGCGCTCGTGCAGGCAACGGTCGAGTTCATCGGCGGCGATGCGATGCTCGATCACGCGGTGGCGACCGTCACTGCCGCGGCCAAGGGTGGCTGCGCGCAGGCGCTGGCATTGTGCCCGCGCGAAGACACCACGGACTCGCTGATCCTACGGCTGGTCGAGGAGTCGCACGCCGCGAGTGCTGCGGTGCAGATCGTGATCCATCCGTTCCTGTCAGGCGAATCGACCTCGACGCTCGACCGCCGTTGGGCGACGCTGCTTGACCAGGCGTTGGCCGTGCACGCGGACGTGCGTCTTTCGCTGCGCATTCCGCCGCCAACCGGGCTGCGCTGACGATGGGCGCGCTCCAGGCTCCGATCCCGCAGCCGCGCATGCCGTGGATGACGCGCGGTGTGATGTGGGTGCTCGCGATCCTGCTGGGCGTGCAGTTCATGCAACTCACACTCGTGCAGCCGGCTGACGTGCAGGCTGTGCTTGGCTTCCGCCGCGGCGATCTCGACGGCGGGCGCTGGTGGTCGGTGGCTACGTATTCGCTCGTGCACGGCAGTGTGTATCTCACGCTGCTCAATGCGTATGCGCTGGCGTTCTTCGGCCCGCGCCTTGAGCGGTTCTGGGGCACGCGCCGCTTTCTTGTGTTCCTTGGCGTCGCCACGCTCGCCGGTTGGATGCTGCACCTGTTCATCGGCGGGGACGCGCTGCTGCTCGGCGGGTCATCGGCCGCGTTCGCCGTGCTCGCCGCGCACGCGCTGCGCTGGGGAACGGAGCAGCAAATGATCGCCGGTGGGCTCGAGATCCGGTCGCTGTGGCTGACCGTGATTGTCGGCGCGATCATCCTCGTCGTCGGACTGCAGGCGCCCGTGGGCGGCGGTCTGGCGTTCATGGCGCACGGCGGCGGACTCGTGGCGTCGTGGTTGTTCACGCGCGCGACACGCGTGCTGTTCGTTGAGCGCTTCCGCGAAGGTGTTTCCGCAGTACCCGACGAGCCGCCCGAGGACCAGCCGCCGCGTGCAATACCGAAGACGTTGCCGCGCTCGCGCGCGCGCGACCGGCAGGGGGAGACCATCGACGACGTGGTGGCCCGCTCCAACGCCGCTGCCGCGGCAGAGCGCGCGGCGACGACGCGTCGTCCGGGCAGCCGGCGCGCCAACGCCGGCGCGCTCGACATCGACACGATCCTCGACAAGATCTCCTCGCACGGGATCGACCACCTGACGCCCGCCGAACGGCGCGTCCTCGACGACCACTCTCGCCGTCTGCGCGACGGCTGAACGAGACCAGCCATGCCACGCCCTGAACTGCTCGAAACGTTCCCGAATCCGTACCCGGACCGGGACTACGAGATCTTCATGACCACACCCGAGTTCACGTCGCTGTGCCCGTTGGGCGGCGCGGAGTCGGATGCCGAGGAACTCGAACTGCTCAAGGGCGGCGCGCCGGACTTCGCGACGATCAACATCACGTACGTCCCGGACCAGGTGTGCCTCGAGCTCAAGAGTCTCAAGCTCTACCTCTGGAGCTTCCGCAACGACGGCATTTTTTACGAACGTGTCGTGAACCGGATCCTGGACGATCTCGTGGCGGCCGCCAAGCCGCGGACGATCACGATCGTGGGTGACTTCAACGTGCGCGGCGGGATCAAGTCGATCATCACTGCGAAGCGCTAGGCGCGCTCGCCCGAAGCGCTACGCACGATCGTGTTATTCCGGGTCGGAATCCGGTCGCCAGCGCGGATACGTCCCGAGCACGCGCGTCCCTGCCGCCGCCATCTTGATGTCGTTCACCACGCGTGCGGCGAGCTCGTCGCCCGCCAGGTGGTCGAACTCCATGAAGAAGAGATAAGTCCACGGCTCGCCCGTGGGCCGCGCTTCGAGGCGGCGGATGTTCACGCCGTGCCGAGCGAGTGGCGCCAGCGCGCCCAGCAGCGAGCCCGCGTGATCTGCCGTGCGGATCACGACCATGGTGCGGGCCGCAGTGCCGGCCGGCAGCGTCTCCGGCGCGCGCGCGATCGCGAGAAAGCGCGTCTGGTTGTCGGGGCGGTCCTCAATGCGGTCGCGCAAGATTTCCAAGCCGTAGTGCGCCGCCGCCCGACGGCTCGCCACCGCGGCGATGGTCGGATCCGCCACGCGCGACACGTCCATGGCCGCGCCGGCGGTGTCGTATACCGCGTGCACCTCCAATCGCGGATTCTGACCGAAGAACCGGCCACATTGCGCGAGCGCGACCGGGTGGCTCAACACCGTCGTGACCTGCTCGAACTTCGTCCCCGGCGCGACGAGCAGGCAGTGATGCACCGGGACAATCGTTTCGGCGACGACGAACAACTCCGGCACCGCAGCGATGGCGTCGTGACTCCCCGCGACGGAGCCGACAATGGTGTTCTCGATCGGCAGCAAGCCGAGATCTGCCCCGCCCGACGCGACGGCGCCGGTGACGTCCGCAAAATCGCGCGACGGCACGCGGTCGACGCCCGCGCCCCAGAGCTGCTGGATCGCGTCGTCCGAGAACGACCCGATCTCCCCCTGGAACGCGACGCGCATCCTGCCCGGCGCGGACGGGCTCACTCGCGGGTGATTTCGTCGACCGACAACACCTGCACGGGACCCAGTCCGAGCGCCTCGATGCCCGCGCGAACCTTCGCCAAGTCGCCGACCACCACCACGACCGCATTCTCCGCCGGTACGTACCGCTTGGCGACGCGCTGCACATCCTCGGCCGTCACCGCGTCGATGCTCTCGGCGTACTCGCGCAACCATGTGAGCGGCAGGTTGTAGACCGCGAGGTCCGCGATCTGCGCCGCGATCTGTGAGGTCGACTCGAGGTCGCCGGGCAAGCCGAGCTTGAGGTACGATTTCGCGCGTTCGAGTTCTTCAGGCGAGACGGCCGAGTCGGTGATCGTGGAGAGCTCACGGAAGAATTCCACGAGCGAGCTGTCGGTGACGTTCGTGCGCACGTCGGATGACGCGACGAACGCGCCGGGCAACGGCCGCCACTGGAAGCCTGAGCGCGCACCGTATGTGTAGCCCTTCGTCTCGCGCAGGTTCGTGTTGAGGCGCGACGAGAAGGATCCGCCGAGGATCGTGTTCATCACCTGGATGGCGGCGTAGTCGCGGCTCGTGCGCTCGACGCCGGGCGCGCCGATGCGGATGACCGACTGCGCGGCATCCGGCTTGTCGACGAGGTACACGCGTGTGCCCTTCGGGCGCTCGGGCCGCACCGTGACCGGAGCCGGCGTGCGCTCGGGGCCACTCGCACGCCACGCGCCGAAGCGTGCGTCGAGTAGACGGCGCGCCTCGGCTTCGTCGATGTCGCCAACGACGGTGAACGACGCGCGCGACGGCCGGAAGCTGCCGGCGTGGAACGCGCGCACCGTTGCCGAATCGAGGCGCGCGGTGGACGCGGAATCGCCGCCCATCGAGCGGTGGTAGGGGTGACCTTCGGGGAACATCACTTGGTCGAATGCGAGCGACGCGAGCGCACCAGCCTGATCCTTCTGCTGCAGCAAACCCGCCTGGCGCAGCGCGCGCTGGCGCTCGAGTTCGGTCGTGCCAAAGCGCGGGCGCAGGACCATGTCCGCCATGAGGTCGAGCGCCGCTTCGAGGTTCCGGCGCGAGACCTTGAGCGAGACTTCGGTGTTATCCCAGTCAACGCCGGCGCGCAGCGACGCACCGAGGAACGCGACCTCGGCCTGGAAGGTGTCAGCATCACGGTCGCCCGCGCCTTCGTCGAGCATGCCGGCGACGAAGCTGGCGAGACCCGGCATGTCACGGTCGAGCCGCGCGCCGCCGGCGATCTGCAGCGTGACCTGCACCAGCGGCAGTTCGCGATGCTCGACGACGCGCAGCGCGGCGCCATTGCCTAGGCGGGCGGCATGCACTTCGGGCACCGTGAGTGGCGCCGGATCCGAGACGGCGGGCGGACGCGTGCGGTCAAACGCGACCTGCGCGCTCAGCAGGGCAGGCGCGACGGCGATCAAGGTCGCCAGTGCACTGGCCACCATCGTGTGGCTGGAGAATCGGATTCGGCTGGTCACTGGACGACCCTCTGGGTGGCGGCGAGTTCCTTCTTGCCCTGCGGCACGACGCTCAGGGTCACGCGGCCGGCGCGCAGGTAGTCCCGCACCACGCGCTGGACGTCCGCCGCGGTGACAGCGAGGTAACGGTCGAGATCCTTCTGGAAGTAGTCCGGATTGCCTGTCATGTAGTAGTACGAGTTCAACTGGTCGGCCTTGGCGCTCGTGAATTCGAGGCGATTGAGGAACGACGCCTCGATCGAGTTCTTGGCCTGCTCGAGCTCGCGCGCCGTCGGGCCGTTGTCGGCGAGACGGCGGATCTCGGCGTCAATGATGGCCTGCAGCGTGTCGAGGCCGACGCCCGGACGGGCCGTGGCGACCACCTCGATGTCGCCGTCGAGCCGATTCGACGAGTTGAACATCGAGGCGTTGGTTGCGAGCTCGCGATCGTACACGAGCGCCTGCGGGAGACGGCTATTGCGCGCGCCGGCCAGTACATAGGCCGCGATGTCGAGCGCCGCGTCGTCCGGTCCGAACCACTTGGTGCCATGCCAAGCGAGGTAGAGGCGTGGCAGCTGCACGCGATCTTCCAGCACAATGACCGTATCGCGCACCGTGAACGGCGCGGGTGTCGGCCGCGTGATGGTCGGACCGCGCGGGATCTCGCCGAACATCTGGCGCACGAGCTGCTTCACCGAGTCCGGGTTCACCGCGCCCGCGACGACGATCGTCGCGTTGTTGGGCGCGTAGTAGGTACGGAAGAACTCCTTGACGTCCTCGAGCGAGGCGGCCGAAAGGTCTTCCATGGAGCCGATGGTCGTCCACGAGTACGGATGGCCCTCGGGATACAGGGCGGGCGCCATGTTCTCCGAGACCATGCCGTAGGGCCGGTTCTCATAGCTCTGGCGGCGCTCGTTCTTCACCACGTCGCGCTGCAGGTCCACCTTGGGCGCGTCCATCGTCTGCAGCATCCAGCCCTGGCGGTCCGCCTCGAGCCAGAGCATGAGCGGTAGCGCGCTGCTCGGGCCCATCTCGTAATAGTTCGTGCGGTCCGGGTTGGTCGAGCCGTTGTTGCTCGCGCCCGCGGCCTCCAGCAGCCGGTCGAACTGCGGGTACGGCGCGTTCTCCGAGCCCATGAACATCAGGTGCTCGAACAGGTGCGCAAACCCCGTGCGGCCGGGCTTCTCGTCGCCCGAGCCGACGTGGTACCAGACGTTCGTGGTCACCACGGGCACCGTCCGGTCCTCGTGGATGATCAGCGTCAGGCCGTTCGGCAGCGTGTCGATGACGTACGGCACGCGCAGCGGCGTGCCTTGCGCCTGGGCGGTGCCCGCGAGGAGCACGGCGGCGGCGAGGAAGCGGGTGAGTCGGTGCATGGGCTCGGGGCCTCGGTGGATGTCTCAGGGCGGTGTAAAAGTAAAGTACCGTCCCGGTTCGGGTTACGGCTTCGGGTTGGCCTCTATTTGTGCCTTGAGCGCGGGCCTCGTCCCGACTACGTTTCACGGTTCAGCAGGTACGGCCAGGTAGCTCAGTTGGTAGAGCAGCGGACTGAAAATCCGCGTGTCGGCAGTTCGATTCTGCCCCTGGCCACTCGCTTCACCCTCCGCTGCCGCTTGGCTGCCGCGGCCGTCACCCCTGCCGCACGCGTCGCCATTCGAGCAGCGCCAGCACCAGCAGGATCGTGATTGACACCGCCGAGATCGCGCACCACGGGCAGAACGTGCGCATGACAATGAACTCGGCGTACTTGAGCCGCAGCGTGAACAGCACCGCCGGCACGATCAACGTCAGCAGCGCCAGCGCCGGCGCGCGCTGGTCCGCCATGCGCGCCGATGCGCCCCAGAGCGCCACGAGCAAGATCGCGGCATAGCCCACGGCACCGATCAGGGCGACGTCCACGCCAAGGAACCAGCCCCAGCTGCTGAGCTGGACCTGCGCGCAGCCTCCGCCGGCCCCGCACGAGAGCGAGCCGGCCAGGCCGATCTTCCACAGATGCAGGTACGTCGCGACGAACGCGTTGAAGAGTGCGATGACCGCGATGAGCTGCCGGTAGCTCAGCCCCAGCAGGCCGGAACGCATGGCGGATGGTGGCCGTTGGACAGTCGTCATGGAGGTCACGTAACTTAACGCGACTTCCCGCCCCGGACGTTCAAATGCTCAGCCGACTGCCCCGCCTCGCCGCTTTGTTCACCGCCGCACGCGCCGCGGCCGCCGCCGGCTTGGCCACCGTATCCATTGCCGCATCGCCGGCCGCCGCCCAGCAGGCGCCGATTGTCATCACCAATGTCACGGTCATCCCGATGGACCGCGAGCGCACGCTCGCGGACCAAACAGTGGTGATCCGCGACGGCCGCATCGCGAGCGTGTCAGCCGCCGCGAGCGCGCAGGTGCCGGCGGGCGCCACGCGCATCGACGGGCGCGGCAAGTTCCTCATGCCCGGGCTCGCCGAGATGCACGCGCATGTGCCACCCGGCAATCCGACGGACGAGCAACTGGCCGACATCATGTTCCTCTACGTCGCCAACGGCATCACGACGATCCGCGGCATGCTCGGCGCGCCGTATCAGATCGAGCTCAAGCGCAAGCTCGCGGACGGCGAGATGCTCGGCCCCCGGTTCTTCGCCGCGGCGCCATCGCTCAACGGCAACTCGGCGCCCACGCCCGAGGCGGCCGTGGCGCTGGTGCGGTCCGCCGTCGAGACGGGCTACGACTTGATGAAGATCCACCCGGGCGTGAGTCGCGAGACGTGGGACGCCGCGGTGGCCGAGATGAAGGCGCAGGGCCTCACGTTCGGCGGGCACGTGCCGATGGACGTCGGGGTGGTGCATGCCATGCGCTCGGGCATCGCGACGATCGACCACTTGGACGGCTACCTCGAGGCGTCCGTGCGCGACAGCGCGGTCTACGCGGGCGGGGCGGACGGCGCGGCGCTGGGTGAGGTGATCGCGCTGATCGACCCCGCGCGGTTCCGCGCGCTGGCCGAGATGCCGCGCTCGCTCAATGTGTGGAACGTCCCGACGATGTACCTCTGGGAGAACTTCTACAACGACCGTACGCCCGAGGAACTCGGCGCGCTGCCCGAGATGCAGTACGCGCATCCGCGACAGGTGCAGGGCTGGATGAACCAGAAGCGCGGCCGTTCACGCGCCGACAGCGCGCAGCGCATGACGCCAGAGCGCCGCGCGCGCTATCTCGAGCTGCGGCGCATGATGCTCAAGACGCTGGCCGACGCGGGCGCGCCGCTCCTCATGGGCACCGATTCGCCGCAGATGTTCAACGTGCCGGGCTTCGCGCTGCATCGCGAGCTGCAGGTGGCGCATGCGGCGGGGCTGACGAACTATCAGGTGCTGGAGAGCGGCACGCGCAACGTCGGGCGTTACGTGAGCGAGTCGCTGAAGGAGGACGGTGCGTTCGGCACCGTGGCGGCGGGCCAGTGGGCGGATCTTGTGCTGCTCGAAGCCAACCCGCTCGAGGACCTTGCCCACCTCAGGCGGCGCGCGGGGGTCATCGTGCGCGGCCGCTGGGTGAGCGCGTCGGAGATCCAGACGGGACTGCACGCGCTCGCCGCCAAGTACGCGGCGCTGCGGTAACGGATCGCACGACCTATCGAACGCTCAGTTCCCCAGTTCGTCCAGCCGCGGGTTCACGATGGTGTTGTAGATCGACCCGAACGTGAAGCTGAGCCCCACGGAGCCGCCGTAGCGGTATCCCGTGGCCAGCGCGCGCTGGCGCGTGAGCACCTCGTCGTCCGTGGCCTCGCCGCGCGGCAGGTAGAGCTGGTCGGCCACCTTGGCCGCATCGCCGCGAATCTCCAGCGAGAGCCCGCGCGTGATGCGGAAACTTGCGCGGCCGTTGAAGCTCACGTTGTACGTGTCCGCGTCGTGCAGGAATCGCGTATAGCGCAGCGATCCGTCCACCGTGCCCCACTGCTGCCGGCTCTCGCCCGCCACGATCGCGCGAGCGACCGGACGGTGCTCATGCGTACGGTCGAAGATGGTGACCTCGCCGTAGTCATAGAACCGGCTGCCCACGGCTACGAGCGCAATGAGTTGCCGGCTCGTCGCGTCGCGCCACGGGAAGACGTTGTACTCGGCCGAGAGGTCGACCGCCGTCCACGCATCCTGGTTGCGGTACTCCGAGAGACCGCCGGCCACGCGCGTGCCGACGGACCAATGCTCCGAGATGCTGCGCACGACGCGGCCGCTCACGTCGACGCTGCGCAGGATGTAGGTGTTCTCGGTGCTGTCGGAGAGCGTGTACGAGTTGGACTTGTACTCGTCGTACGCGTTGAACGAGAGCTTCCAGTCCTCGGTCACACGGCTGGCATTGAGGGACCCGCTGAGTTCGTAGTTGCTCGACCGACTCTCGGCGCGCCCGCTGCCATTGAGCCGCGCGCGATACACCCAGAAGTCCCACGGGTCGTCGAGTTGCGCGAGCGCGCCCGCGTCGCTTGCGGGCGCGTCATAGGCGACGGAGAAGCGCGAGGCGTCGGCCGTCTGCAGCGCGTACGGCAGCAGGCCAAGCTGCAGCACGCGCGCGAGCTCGCGACGACGCATGTCGTCTGTTGTGTTCGGCGCGATGAACGTCACGAGCGTGTCGGCGCTCGCCGCAAACCGGCCGCGCCCAATGAAGCTCAGCGTATACTCGTCGCCGCCCGCGCCCGTGCCGATGCGCGTGACGAGCACATGGACATCCGAATCGAGCCGGTCCTGTGTCCACAGCGCGAATGGCATCTCGGTTACGAAGAAGCTGCGGTCGCACCCACCCATGGGGCAGTCAAGGAACACGCGCAGCGCGCGTCGCGCGCCCTGCGTCGGAGACTCCGCCGCACAGTTCTCCTGCGCACGGACCGACGCCGGCGCGAAAATTATGAAAGCAGCCAGCATGGCCAGCAGAAAACTTGTTCTAGAGCGCATAAGAACTTCTACGCGCAAACCCCATCCGGCGTTGGACTTACCTCACGGCGACAAACGTCAGAATATGACGCGCGCTCCGCGCCTCCGCGTGACAGCTTCCCGCATCCCGCATCGCAGTATCAGTCGAAGATCTTCTCCAACCTCGGATTCACGATCGTATTGTAGATCGACCCGAACGTGAAGCTGATCCCGATGCGCCCGCCGTACCGATACGCCGTCGCCAGCGCGCGCTGCCGCGTGAGCACCTCCTCGTCCGACGCGTCACCGCGCGGCAGCCCGAGCTGGTCGTGCACCTTCTCGCCGAATGCGCTGACCTGGAGCGAGAGCCCGCGCGTGAGCCGGATCTCGGTGCGCGCGTCGAAGCTGACGTTGTACACACTCAGATCATGGAGGTACTGCGTGTGCCGCAGCGAGGCGTCCACCGAACCCCACGGCTGCCGCGACTCCCCGGCGACGATCGCGCTCGCCGTGGGACGCAGCTCCCATGTGAGGCCATAGATGGTGACCTCCGAGTAGTCAGAGTAGCGCCCGCCCACTGTGATGATGCCCACGAGCTGCCGGCTCGTGGCCTCGCGCCACGGGAACAGGTTGTACCCGGCCTGCACGTCGAGCGACGCGGTCACGTCGTGGTTGCGGAACTCACTCATGCCGACGTTGCTGCCCAATCCGGCCGACCAGTGCTCCGACAGGCTATGCGTGTAACGGCCGCTCACGTCGGCCTCGCGCAGCGCGAAGCTCCGCTTCTCGCCGTCAGAGAGCGTGAACGCATTGGCCTCGTACTCGTAGTCCACGTCGAATTCGATCTTGCTCGCCTCGGTAATGCGCGAGGCGGATAGCGAGCCCTCGAGCCGAAGCTCCGACTCGCGGCTCTCCGCGCTGCCGTTTCCGCTCGCGCTGGCGCGGTAGACCCAGAAATTCCACGGATCGTGGATCGTCTGGGGTGAATCGCCGGCCTCAGTGGGCTCGAGCTCGCCCAACTGGAAGTTCGAGGCGGCGCTGGTGCGCAGGATATACGGCACGAGCGCCAGCTCAAGCACGCGGGCGAGCTCGCGGCGACGGCCGTCGTCGCTGGAGTTGGGCGGGATCGCGGTTGCGACGGTGTCGCCGCGCCCGGCGAAGCGGCCTTGGCCCAGCAACGCGAGGGTGTACTGCGCGCCGCCGGCGCCCGTCCGCAGTGAGGTCACGAGCACGTGGACCTCCGAATCGAGCCGGTCCTGTGTCCAGATCACGTATGGCATCTCCGTGATCAGGAAGTCCCGGTCGCACCCGTGGATCCTGCAGTCGAGGAAGACGCGGATCCGGTCGCCTGCGGGCGCCTGCGCGCCGGCGGGCTCAGCCTGGGCGGCGAGCCCTCGCGGTGCGCCGGCAATGAATGTGCCGAGCGCGAGCAGCGTGCCGCACACAATCCGCGTGCGGGCGCCATTTCGGCGCCGGGAGAAGAGGGAAAACAGGTTCATGTCTCATTTCTGTGGGCGCAACCCGAGCCGGAGGATGCGCTCGAGCAACTTGGGATAAGGGATGCCGTCAAAGTTCGCCGCCGCGGCGAACTCCTCGTGCTCGGCGATATCCGGGTTCGGATTCGCCTCGAGGAACCAGGTGCGTCCTTCGGCGTCAAGCCGGAAATCGATCCGGGCGTATCCGGTCAGCTCGAGGATGCGATAGATGCGTTTGCTGTCGTGCAGCAATCGCGCCTCGATGTCCGGATGCAGCTCCTGCGCCGCCTGTATGACGATGCCTTTCTTCGTTTGATAATCCGGATCGTGTTTCGCCTTGGCCGTGGCGATCAGCGGCTCATCCGGATTCCCCTTCTCCACCACCAGTTCCCACGGGTTGAACACCACCAGCCGGTCGTTGCCCAGGACGCTCACGTAGAGCTCCCGGCCTGGGATGAACTGTTCCGCAATCGCATCGGTTCCAATGCGCTCATGCACGAACCGGACGCGCTCGACGAGCTTCTCGTCGGAGTCGACTACGGACGCCTGCGAAATGCCCGTCGACGAGTGCTCGATGAGCGACTTCACGATGAGCGGAAACGCCAGCCGCGGCGGACGCTTCACCTTGCGGCCCACGGGAAACACCGCGAAGTCCGGCACGCGGATGCGATGGTACGCCAACAGCTTCTTGGAGAGCGCCTTGCCGCGCGAGAGCATGAGGCCGCGCGGGTTGCAGCCCGTGTACGGCACCTTCATGAGCTCGAGGAAGCCGACCACGTTGTGGTCGTACACGGTTTCGCCGTGGAACTCCTCGAGCAGGTTGAAGACGATGTCAGGGTTGAGGACGTCCACGGCCTCGCGCACGGGCCGCAGCTCCCACTGCACGCCGAGCACGTGCACATCGTGGCCGAGCTTGCGCAGCGTCGAGATGACGTCGGCTTCCGTCTTGATCTCGAACGCCTCGCGCGCGGTGAGCGAGCTCGCGACGTCCGGTGGCACGAGGTCGGGGTGCGTGAGCACGAGGATCTTGAGCTTCCTCATACGGACCGTCTCATACGGCGATCCAGTCGCGCCGCCCCTGGCCCACGAGGAAGCTCATGGTGCGCGCGGTGAGCAGCACCATGAAATCGGTGAGCAACTGCCGCTCGTCGCCCACGACGCGCAGCTTGAGCTCGCGGCAGCGGCCGATCATGTCGGTGAGCACCTGGTCGAGTGAGAACTGATATTCACCCGTCCAGCGCGACACGATGCGACGGATATCGCCGCGGTGCTGGCGCAGGAAGCTGGCGGCGGTCGGTTGGCGCTTATGGCGCGCATCATCGGAGAAAAGGCGCAGCAGGTCCTCGTCGTAAGTCTTGGGATACTCCACCGAGTATACTGCCCGCCGGAAGGTGTAGTGCATGAACAGCGTGCGCTTGAGGGACCGCAGCGGGTCCACCACGCGCCGGTCGCGCAGCGCGGGGCGCTTGCCCGCGATCTCCTGCATGAGCTTGTCGACGTACTCCAGCTTCTGCAGCGCGGGCCAGCCGCTGTACCGGCGTCGCCAGTCGCCGCGCGGGCGCAGCCATACGGCGAACGTCTCGGCAAAGTCCTCGTCCGGATGGCTCTGCGCGTACCATCGGCGCAGGTGCTGCACATAGCGCTTGCTGGCCGGGTTCGGCCGGTACGCGTCGGGATACTTCTTGGACGACTTGCCGAACAGCCGTTGCCATTCGCGCTTGCGGTGCAGTTGGTAACCGTGCTGGATGGCATGTCCGCACTCGTGGCGCATGATCTTCATGCACTCGTGGTGCGAACCGCCCTCGACCTCGATGAGTTGCGTGCGCTCCAACTTCATCAGGCGGGGATGCAGCAGGTAGAACGGCACCGCGAACCCCGGGATGCCGGCCGGCGAGAACCACTCGTCCGACACCCAGATATGTGGGCGCAGCCGGATGTCGCGCTCCTCGAGCTCTTCGTACAACTCGTCCACGCAATCCGCCACCCACGTGCCTTCCAGACGCAGGCCAAGATCCTTGATCTTGACCTGCATGAGCCGTTCATCCGGCCACTTGGCCCACGGAAAGCGCGCGGCGGGACTCACACCGCGTCCGAGAGGCTCGTGAAGTTGAAGTCGCGTGCGCGCAGCGCCGGCACCACCGTGCCGCCGTCGGCGACGCGCACCGTGGGGCCAACCGCTTCCAGATTGTTGAGCAGGAACAGCGGCGAGTCGTTGAAGCGGAAAT
Organism: Gemmatimonadaceae bacterium; assembly: GCA_036675455.1. Classification (GTDB taxonomy): domain Bacteria; phylum Gemmatimonadota; class Gemmatimonadetes; order Gemmatimonadales; family Gemmatimonadaceae; genus Pseudogemmatithrix. The sequence goes on from JAKFFA010000051.1 coordinate 128,426, forward strand.
TCTTGATGGACCGCGCGACCTTGCCGTTCTCGATGAGGAACGTGCCGTCGCGCGTGAGGCCGGTGAGCACCATGTTGCGACGGTCGACCGGACGCAGGTACCAGAGCCGCGTCACGAGTACGGCGCGTTCCGTGCTCGCGATCATCTCCTCGAGCGAAGATGGGCCGCCGAGCATCTTGAATCCGCCGCCGCCCGTCGGCCGCTTGCCCGTGCGCTGCGCCCAGTAGCGCGAATACGCGAGCTGCTTGAGCACGCCGTTCTCCACCCACACCTCGCGCGTCTGCGGCAGGCCCTCGCCGTCGAACGGCGCGCCGAGGATCTGCGGGTCGGCCGGGTCGGACAGCAACGTGACGCGCGAATCCATGATCTGCTCGCCGAGCTTGGTGCCGCCGCCCGGCTTGCTGAACGGTGACCGGCCTTCGTCGGCCGAGCGCGCATCGAAGGCGCCGCGCACGGACCCGACGAGGTCGCTCACGGCCTGCGGCTCGAAGATCACCGTGTAGCGGCCGGGCTCGATCGCCGACGGATTGCGTGACGCGCGCGACTTCTCGATCGCGCGGCGCGCCACATCGTTGAAGTCGATCTTGTTCCAGTCGTTCTCGTCAGCGCCGGCCCAGCCCGAGCCGGTGCCGTCATTGGTGCGCACGGTCAGCGTGTAGTTGGCGCCCGTGCTGCGGTGGTACGCGAACAAGCCGGCGCTGTTGCCGATGGCGCGCGCGCCGGCGGAGCAATCGATGAAGCCCGCAACCGTCAGGTCACCCGCAGCACGCGCAGGCTTGAGCGCGGTCAGCGCCGCCTTGGCGCGGTCCTCGGCGGACAACGTCGCCGTCGAGTCAAACCACGCCGGGATCTCCTGGTACTCCTGTGGGCCGAGCTCGGGCAGCAGCTCGGGATCCTCTGGCGCCAGCCGCGCGAGCGCCTCGGACTGCGCTACGGCGCGCGCGAGCCCATCGACCGAGACGTCGTTCGTGCGCACGCTGGCCTGCCGCTTACCGAACACCGAGCTGATGCTGATGCCCGCGTCGTCCGTGATGCCCGACGTCGACATCTGGTTGTCGGCGAAGCGCAGGTTGGTCTGGTACGAGCTGCTCACCGAGATGTTGCACGCGTCGGCCTTGGAGAGCTTGAGCGCGCGCTGCACGATGTCCTCGCACTCGGCGCGCGAGAGCACCACCGGCTCGTCGAGCACGCCGTGACGCTCGGCGTCGCGCAGTGCGATGAGGCGCTTGGGCGAGTCGGATACGGTTCGAAGCTTGCTCACTGGGTGCGCCCCGTGTTGAGGACGTTGATGTTGCGGAAGAGGCAGGGCGGGCAGCCGTGGCTCACCGCGTTCGACTGGCCCGGCTGGCCCTTGCCGTCGTTGAAGGTGCCGCCGAACTCGTACGACGACTGACCGCCGATGAGGTCGATGGAATTCCAGAAGTCGGGCGTGCGCATCACGTAAGCCACATCCTTCAACTGGCCAACGATCTTGCCGCCCTTCACCTCGTAGCAGACCTGCGCGCCGAACTGTGCGTTGTAGCGCTGCTGGTCGATCGAGTACGACGAGCGCCCGATCATGGCGATGCCCTTGTCCGTGCTCGCGATCAGGTCTTCCCACGTGCGATCGACCGTCTGGTCCGGCACGATCGAGACGTTCGGCATGCGCTGGAAGGCGACGTCGCTCCAGCTCTGCGCGTACGAGCAGCCGTGCGAGCGCACGGGCATGTTGTTCTTCTCGTACCACGGCCGCAGCCACTCGGCCTGCTCGCGCGTCGTCTGGTAGTCCCAGAAGATGCCGTTCTTGATGATGTCGAAATCGTCGGGCTTCACGCCGTCGTCGTCGTAGCCGATCGTCGAGAGCGCGTTGTCCTGCGAGCGGTCGCCGCGGATCGTGAGGTGGTCGGGGCCGAGGCGCAGCTTGCCGAGCACCTCGTCGGGCGGGGCGATGAACGACGTGCCGGCGTAGTTGGCCTCGTAGCCCATGGCGCGGTCGAGTTCGGTCGGATGGCCGATGGACTCGTGGATCGTGAGGAAGAGCTGCGACGGGTGCAGGATGAGGTCCCAGCGGCCGACATCAACGGAACGCGCCGTGAGCTTCTCGCGCGCCTCCTCGGCCCACTTGGGCGCGTTGCCGACGATGTCGTTCTCGAGCACGTACTCCCAGCCGCGTCCCATGGGCTGCACGACTTCGGGGCCGCGCGTGGCGGTCTCCGTGCGGTCGTCCGAGACGGCCGTGACGGACATCGTGACCCAGCTGCGGACCACGTCCTGCGTGATCATCGAGCCTTCGCTGTTGGCGTACGAGCGCTCCTCCTTCACGAACGAGAGGCTCGAGTTCACGAAACGGATGTTCGGAACCTTGAGCGCGGCTGCGTTGGCGGCGAGCAGCAGCTCGGCCTTCTCCTCGACCGGGATCGTCCAGGGGTCGATCACATACGACGACTTCCAGGTCGCATTCGGGTGCACATCCGTGGGCGCCAGGCGCACGAGCCGGTCCTGCGCGACGCGGTTGGCCTTGGCGAGCGAGACTGCCTGCTTGGCTGCGCGGGCCGCGCCGTCCTTGGTGAGCGCGTGCGTGGCCGAGAAGCCCCAGGTGCCGTCGACCAAGACGCGGACGCCGATGCCGATGGTGTCGGTGTCGCCGACGCCCGTGACCTGTTGCTCACGCGTGCTCAGGCGCTGGGTGCGCTGGCGCTGGACGCGGGCGTCGGCCCAGGAGGCACCGGCGAGCTTGGCGGCGGTGAGGGCCTCGAGGAGCAGCACCTTCACGGCGGGGTCGGGCTGCGTGCCGGCGCGGAGGATCGGCGACGGCGCCTCGGCGGCGGCGAGCTGTCGGCTGGTCAGGGCAAGCGCGCTGGCGGCGAGCCCGGACTTCACGAGGAAGTCGCGGCGTGTGGTCATGCGGAAATCCCGGGTGGATGGAGCGAGGGCCCAGCGACGGACGGGAGGGGAATGTCGCGCCGGGGGGAGGGGATGGCAAACGGTGCGTGCGACGCCCGCACACTTCAGGTACGCGTCGAGACAGGATGATGCTGATGAGGCGCAGCTGCCATGCGATGCTTGTGTCCGACCGTACATCGGGTCGTCTTGCCTCATGCGCACGAAGTACCGATATTCATGCGCATGGAGGCACTATGACCAAGCGCTCATCCAAGGCGAAGGAAGGCAATCGCGTGATCCTCTCCAAGGAACTGAAGGACACCAAGCAGTCGAAGGAGATCACCGGCGGCGGTACCGAAAAGAAGCGCGCAAAGAATCTCCTGCTCGATGTCGATGCCCTAGAGCGCGCAGAGGCATTCAGTCGCCGCAAGGGCACGACGGTATCGCGCCTCGTGAGCGACTTCCTGCGTTCGCTTCCCGACGACGAGACGCCGCTCGAACTGCCGCCTGTTGTGCGGCGACTGTATGGCCTCGCGGCGGGCGGCACAACTGATCGCGAAGCGTACCGAGAATATCTGTACGAGAAGTACGGCGCTCGCGAATGAGGTCGAAGCGCGCGGCGCGAACTCCGCGTCGGGACTCGATCACCGCAGGGGAGCGCGCCGCTGTTGAGTATGCGGCGTGGAGCCAGGCGTCCATCATCTTGTTCGATACGAACATCGTCCTGGACGTGCTGCTCAAGCGCGACCCGTGGTCAGCGGACTCCGCCCGCCTGCTCGCACTCGCAGCCAGCGGTGACGTGACGGGGGTGATCGCATCGCATGCCATCACGACGATTTACTACGTGGTCACGCGCGAGCGAGATCGAGCGGCGGCCCTTGCCGGCGTGCGCGACCTACTGAGTTTTCTGACCGTCGTCGAACTCAGTGGACATGACTTTCAGCGCGCGATCTCGATTGGACTCAATGACTTCGAGGACGCGGTGCAGGCCGCCGCCGCACTTCGGATCGGAGCCGACTATCTGGCTTCGCGGAATAAGGCGGACTTCAAGGGCGCGCCCGTGGCAGTGAGGAGCGCCTCGGAATTGTTGGCCGTTCTGGGGTAACCAAGGGATACGGCAAGTCTCACACCACCCCTTTCACCGTCTCCACCACCATCCCCGCCGTGATCCCGTACTCCTCATAGATCTTCTTGTACGGCGCCGAAGCCCCAAACGTCTCGATCCCCACGATCGCCCCGTCGAGCCCGACCCATCGATACCACGACATCGGGTGCGCCGCCTCGACCGCCACGCGCGGAATCCCGTGCGGCAACACCTCGTCGTGATACTCGCGCGGCTCCGCGGCAAAGAGCTCCATCGACGGCATCGAGACCACACGCACGGGCGTGCCCTCCGCCTCGAGCGTGGTCTGCGCCTGCAGCGCGATCTCCACCTCTGAGCCGGTCGCGATGATCACGGCCTTGGGCGAACCACCGGCCGCCTCCTTGAGCACGTAGGCGCCGCGTGCCAAGCCACTCGCAGCACCATGAGTCGCGCGGTCCACGAACGACACCTTCTGCCGCGTGAGGATCAGCGCCACCGGCCCGGTGCGATGCTTGAGCGCCGCGCGCCAAGCCTCGGCCGTCTCGTTCGCGTCGCCGGGCCGGATCACGAGCAGGTTCGGGATCGCGCGCAGCGACGAGAGATGCTCCACGGGCTGGTGCGTCGGGCCATCCTCGCCGAGTCCGATGGAGTCATGGGTGAAGACGTAGATGACCTGTTGGCGCATGAGCGCCGCCAGACGAATGGCGGGCCGCATGTAATCCGCGAACACGAGGAACGTGCCGCCGTACGGGATGATGCCGCCGTGCAGCGCCATGCCGTTCATGATGGCGCCCATGCCGTGCTCGCGGATGCCGAAGAAGAAGTTGCGGCCGCCGCGCTGCGCGGGCGTGAAGGCCGCCGCGTCCTTGATGGTCGTGAGGTTGGAGCCGGCGAGGTCGGCAGAGCCACCGATGAGCTCGGGGATGCCCGTTGCCAGCGCGTTGAGCGTGATGCCCGAGGCCGCGCGCGTCGCGATGTTGCCGTTCTCCTTCGTGAACTCCGGCAGCGCCTTCTCCCACTGCGCGGGCAGGTCGCCGTGCCAGCGGCGGCCGATCTCCTTGGCCTCGGACGGGAACGTCTTCGCATAGTCCGCGAACTGTCGCATCCATGCGGACTGCAACTTCACGCCGCGCTCCTTCGCCAGCCGCCAGTGCTCGAGCGCCTCGGTCGGTACGTGGAACGGCTCGGTACTCGGCCAGCCGTACTCCTTCTTGGTCAGCGCGACTTCATCCTTGCCGAGTGCCTCGCCGTGCGCCTTCGACGTACCCGCACGGTTGGGCGAACCGTAGCCGATCACGGTTCGAGTGATGATCATCGTCGGGCGCTCGGTGTCGGTCTTCGCGGCCTCGATCACGCGGTCGATCTCCGCCTGGTCGTTGACGTTCGCGATGCGCAGCACCTGCCAGCCGTAGGCCTCGAACCGCTTGGCCGTGTCGTCGCTGCTCGAGAGCTCGAGCTTGCCGTCGATGGTGATGCGATTGTCGTCGAAGAAGCCGATGAGCTTGCCGAGCTTCTGGTGGCCCGCGAACGACGCTGCCTCGTGAGAGATGCCTTCCTGCAGGCAGCCGTCGCCGGCGATGAACCACGTGTAGTGGTCGATCACCTTGTGGCCCTCACGATTGAACAGCGCCGCCGTGTGCGCCTCGGCCACCGCCATGCCGACCGCGTTGGCGAAGCCCTGGCCGAGCGGGCCCGTGGTGGTCTCGATGCCGGCGGTGTGCCCGTATTCGGGATGTCCCGGCGTGCGGCTGCCCCACTGGCGGAACGCCTTGATGTCGTCGAGCGTGACGTCGTAGCCCGTGAGGAAGAGCGTCGAGTAGAGCAGCATCGACGCGTGGCCCGCGGAGAGGATCACGCGGTCGCGGTCGGGCCAGTGGGGATCGGCAGGGTTGTGCCGCACGTGGCGCGTGTAGAGCGCGTAGGCGAGTGGCGCGAGCGCCATCGGCGTGCCCGGATGCCCTGATTCGGCGGCCTGCACCGCATCCATGGAAAGGGTGCGGACGGTGTTGATGGCGAGTTGCTGGACGGCGTTGTCTTTCTCGGACTGCGGCACTCAGGGCTCTCCGGCGGCGATCGGTAATAGGCGAGGGAAGAAAGTTAGCGGGATTGGCCGCATGGGGTGGCGCGGGACGGTCGAGTCGGCGGCCGCGCGTCTGTCGGAGGGCCGGCTGCCGCGCCGTGATGCAGTCGCGTGACGACGCTCACCCCCTGTGACCTAGGGCGTGGCGTGGGGCCCCGCCAACCCGCATAATTGCCTACCTACAGTCGGCCACGTGAGCGGACAGAACCCACAGGACGGGCGCGGAGCACGAGTGAGCCACGGAGCGATCGAACCCCAGGCAGAACCGCAGCCGCAGCGACTCAGGTCGCTGTCGGATCCGGAGAGCCTGCGTTCGTTCGTGCATAACCTGCGCGAGGCCATCTACATCACGAACGCGCGCGGCGAGATCCTCGACGCCAACCCTGCCTTCCTCGCGCTGCTCGGCGTGCGGTCGGTCGATGAACTGCGCGCCTACGGCGTCAACGAACTCATCGTGGACCCCTCGCGGCGCATCACGCAGTTGGAGCAGCTGGAGCGCGACGGGTTCGTGCGCGACTTCGAGATGCAGATCGTGCGGCCCGACGGCAACCTGCTGACGGTGCTCGACACGGTGTACCGCGTGCACGACCCCGAGACGGACGACATGCTCTGCCACGGCATCCTCGTGGACATCACACAGCGCAAGCGCATGGAGGAGGAGCTGCGCCAGCAGAGCATGCGCGATCCGCTCACGGGCTGCTACAACCGGCGATACCTCTCCGAGTTGGACATGGAGCTGAGCCCGTCGGACACGCCGTGGGGCGCGCTGTTCATCGACGTGGACCACTTCAAGCAGTACAACGACCAGTTCGGCCACCAGATGGGCGACAACACGCTCATCCGCATGAGCCGGTTCCTCATGCGCCAGGTGCGCGCCGAGGAGCCGGTGATCCGCATCGGCGGCGACGAGTTTGTGATCCTGCTGCGCGGCGCGTCGGAGGCGCAGACGATGATGGTGGCGCAGCGCATGCAGTCGGCCGCGCTGCGCACGGCGCCGGTGCCGTTCTCGCTGGGCTGGGCGTGGCGCGAGCCGGGCGAGGGGCTGACGTCGACGATCCATCGGGCGGACCAGAATCTGCTCGCGGTCCGCGTGATCGAGCGGACGCCGACGCGGATCATCGGTTCTGTTTCGCGGGACGGCGATTCGCGGTTCTGAGTTTTGCTTCCGGGCTGGTGCGTCGGCCGCGGGAGTGGTCTTCGCGACGCGGCGGCTTACACGCTTCGAACCTCGCGCGCTCTGCGCGCGAGTTTCTCGCTACGCCGCGAGCGTCGCTGCGACCACCCCCGCGGCCGCCGCACGGGTCGGTAAACGACAGCGTCCGGCGCGCGCAGCGTCGGCGCGAGACCGATCTGATCCGCTCTGCCATTTGAGCGCACGGGCCTAACCGCGGGCACGGGGCCGCGGCCAGCTCGCTCGGCCGCAGTGCCACGCCCGACCGCGGCCCGGAGCACCTAACCAACGTGTGCAAGTAATGCCCCGGCCGGCGTCTCCTGCGTGACTCTGACCGGGGGATCCCGTGTTCCGACTGCATGCCGCTCGCCCGAGCACGTTCGCTTCGTTCCTGATCGCCGTCCTCACGCTGGCTGCCGGCGCGCCGCGCGCGGCAGCACAGGTACGCACGCTGCCCGCGCACGACTGCGAACAGCGCGTGTGCCTCAAGGCCCCGTGCTGGCCTGCACCCTGCGCCAACCACGACCCGGTCGTGCGCACCGACCGTGACGTCACCGTCACGCTCGACGGACGTGTGCTGCGCTACGTCGTCACCGAGAAATGGACGAACCGCGGCCACGCGATCGGCGAGGCCGATTACATCCTGCCGCTGCCGCGTGGCGCGGTG
>JAKFFA010000006.1:0-1640 GCA_036675455.1 Gemmatimonadaceae bacterium
TGAGCGAGCCCGGCGGCCGGGCGGGCGCGACCCGTCGCGCCGTCGCGCCGTTGACCACCACCCCGTGCAGCACCTCGTCGTCGATCGCGGACTGGTCGTACAGGCGGGGCGTGTCCTCGCTCACGCGCGCTCTCCGAGCAGGCGGTCGCCGCTACCGAGCATGTCGCCCAGCTTCGTGAACTGCAGATGGTCGAGGTAGTAGTGCTGGAGCAAGGCAGACAGGATGACGATGTAGTAGGCCTGCTGCAAAGCTACCCCGAAGACGGCGTGGACGAGCATCACCAAAGCGCCTGCACCCGCGGTCAATGCGAGCGCCAGCCCGTAGAACCGCCACGCGCGATCCGGCCCGTTCATCTCGGCGATGAAGTGATTGTCGATCTCCCCGCGCTCCTTGCGCATGGCCATCAGGAACCAGACGAGCGCCAGATACTGCACGGAGTGCCAGACGTTGAAGCCCTGGAAGGCGACGTCTGAGTTCGGAAACAGCGGCAGCGTGAAGCCGACGGCGATCGTCAGGCCGATGAGCAGCGTGCTCGGCGCCAGCAGCCGGCCGGCGCGCCAGTCGCGCACCGACTTGGCCAGCCAGAGGGCGAGGAAGACCGCGAACAGCGCGGCGATCCCGTAGATCTGCAGATCGGCGACGAGCCCCTGCGTCGCCCAGTCAGGCACGTACAGCGGCGTGCCGCCGAGCTGAAACGAGCCGTCGAGGATCTGCGGCGTGGCCATCGGATACAGGCACAGGAACACGACGCCGTAGTCGACGAGCCGCTCGCGCGCGGGCCGCGCCACCGGCCCCTTCGCCGCGTAGCAGTCGTTGATGTACGTGATCTGGTGCAGCACGTGGATCGAGGCCCAGAGAAAGAAGATCGTCAGCAGCAGCTGCAGGTGCACGAACGACAGGACCGTCACGAACACCGGCAGCGCAAGCGACGCCGCCAGGAAGCGCCCGTGGCGGCGGCGGAAGCGTGGCTCCATGACCGTGTACGTGAACGTCGAGTACAGGTGCGGTCCGCCGATCAGCCCGGCGACGATGAGGTTCACCGCCGTCTGCGAGACACCGAGGCCGTGGAAGAGCAGCAGCGGGATCGGGATGAGCGCGGCGCTGCCGATGAGCAGCGACAGGTCCCAGGCCGGCGAGCGCAGCCACACGCCGCGCGCCGCACCGGCCGTCCGGGGGCCGCGGCGCGGCGCGGCGATGCGGGCGCCGGCGAACGCCCCCATCGTCAGAACCTCGACTCGTAGACCCGGTAGCGCTTCACGATCCGGCCGCCCATCGCCTCCATACCGCGGTTCATCGCGCGGTTGGTCTCGAGGATCCAGCCCATCTCGCCCCACTTCTGCGGGCGCACCTTCGCCATGTCGAAGTGCTCGACGTAGAAGCGCGCCGCCGTGCCGGTGTGCTGGTACTCGGGCTTGACGCCGAGAAAGCCGACCCGCACGCGGTCCATGATCCGCGCGCGGCGCAGGAAGTGAAACCAGCCGAAGGGCAGCACGCGCCCGTTCATCTTCTTGAGCACCTGGTTGATGTCGGGGAACGTCAGCGCGATGCCGACCGTCTCGCCGTCCTTGCGGGCGAGCATGCACCAGTGCTTGTCGAAGACGAGCTGCATCTCCTCGGCGAGCGCCTTGAGGTCGCTCTC
>JAKFFA010000024.1:0-42385 GCA_036675455.1 Gemmatimonadaceae bacterium
AGGATCGCAAAGCGCGCGCCGCGCCCCTTCTCGGCCTGCATCGTGCGCGCACGCGCCGTCAGCCACTTGGGCAGCAGCAGGTGCAGCAGCGCGGGATCGGGCAGCGGCGCCACCACGCCCTGCGCGCCGCTCACGTGACGCGGTGGCAAGGGCGCGAAGGTCTCAGGCGTCGCAGGCATCGGCTGGCCGTCGGGCGTTGAGGACACTGATCTCCCGTCAGGCGTCGAGGACATCAACCAGGTTCCGTGCCGCGTTCTCGCCGGTGAGCCGCAGGAAGATCTCCTCCAGCCCGCGCTCGCCGCCCTCGAGTTCCTCGCGCAGCTCCGCCATTGTGCCCTGCGCGCGGATCTTGCCGCCCACGATGATCGCCATGCGGTCGCATAGCGACTCGGCTACCTCGAGCGTGTGCGTCGAGAAGATGATCGTGTGCCCGCGCCGCGTGTACTCGCGGAACAGGTCCTTGAGGATGCGCGCGGCCTTCGGGTCCAATCCCACCATCGGTTCGTCGACGACGATCACTTCCGGCCGGTGCACGAACGCGCTCGAGATGATCAGCTTCTGCCGCATGCCGTGCGAGTAGCTCTCGACGAGTTCGTCGCGCCACTCCTCGAGGTCGAACAGCGCCAGCAGTTCGCGCGCACGATGCTCGACCTCCTCGCCTTCCTGGTCATACAGGCCCGCGACGAATCGCAGGAACTCGGCGCCCGTGAGCTTTTCGTAGATGAATGGCCGGTCCGGGATGAACCCGAGCTTGGACTTGGCCGTCGTCGGGTCGGCCGACATGTCCACGCCGGCGACGTTGATGGTGCCCGACGTCGGCTTCAGGATGCCCGCGATCATGCGCAGCGTCGTCGTCTTGCCCGCGCCGTTGGGGCCGAGGAAGCCGAAGAGTTCCCCGCGCGGCACCAGCAGGTCGATGGCGTCCACCGCCGTGAACGAGCCGTAGCGCTTGGTGAGTTGCCTGATCTGGATCATCGCTGGCCCGGCAAAAGAACCTCGAGACGGAGATTGTGTTGACCAACAAGTCGCAGCAGCTCGCCCTGGCGCGTGATCTCGCCAAGCACGAGCCGCACGTGCGCGGCGTCGGCGGGGAACTGGCCGAGCGTGGGATCCACGGCCACCCAGTCGCGCAGCAGCACCTCGGCCCACGCGTGATAGTGGAAACTTCCGTCCACGTAGACGAGACCCGTCACGACGCGCGTCGGGATGCCGACGGCGCGCGCAAGCGCGGCGAACAACTGTGCATGCTCGCCCGCGTCACCGCGGCGCATGCGGTAGGCCTGCAGTGCATTCGGCACGTTGGCCGTGACGGCCTTGCCGAGTGAGTCGTGCACCCACGCGTTGATGCGCTCGGCCACGATACGCGGGTCGCGTTCGGCGCCGGCGATGCGGACTGCGCGCGCGATGATCGAGGAATTGTCGGACTGCAGCAGCGGCGCGGGGGTGAGCTCGGGGCGGTACGCGGCTCGGAAGTCCGCGTTGCGGTCTGCGAGCGACCAATCAGCTTCGAGTGCCGCGCCGAACTCCTGTATGACGGTGAGCGTGTCGCCGTGCAAGCGCTGACGACCGCCGTCGAGCGCGAGCGCAGCCACGGCGGGATCGCCAGCTTGCACGCCGGCAGCGACGCTGCCGGACACGCCGCCTGCTGGCGTGCTGCCCGACAGCCGCACGCTGAACTCGGCCGGCCCGCCTGGCACCGGCAGCACACCCGCGGCGATCACGCCGCCGCTGAGGATGCCGTTCTCCGCGTCCGCGCCGTCGACGATCGGCGCCGGCGCCGTGCCTGCCGCCCAGCCCGTGCCGCGGCCGCGACGCCAGTTCTCGAACGCGATCTCATACGCGATGCGACGCAGCATGATGCCACCCGGCTCGCTGCTCACGACCACACGACCCTGCGCGTCCACCCACTTGTAGTCGTTCGCATCGGTGCCTTCCTCGCGCACGAGCTTCCAGGCGCGCACCGTGTCCAGCAGCGCCGGCACGAACATCTCGCCTGATGCGTCGAGCGTCGCGCTGTCCACGAGCGTGAACAGCGACTCGGCCGCGAAGCGCACGCGCACGTCGCGCGCCTCGAGCGTGAATGGATCGAACTCGGGGACCGTGATGGTGTTGCCCACCTCGGGCTCCTCGAGCAGCATCGCGACCACCGGCACGAGCGTTGGCATGAGCACGGGGCCGTCGACGGCCAAGCGCTGTGAGTCAACCGGCTCACCGACCGCACGGGTGACGGTATGAATGATCGAATCGCCCTCGGCCGTGCCGAAGACGTTGCGCGGGCCGTCGGCGGCCTCGACACCAACGTCGAACGTGCGCAGCGCGAGCGCGCGCGAGAGCGTGATCACGGCGCGCGTGCTCCCGCGGAAGGCCGCGGCTGCGCCCGGGCTTGCGGCGACAGTCGGCGAGCCCGCGCTCACGACCGTGCCAGCGGAGTCCGGCCGGTCCGCGATCACGTAGTCCACGACCTCGAAGGCCGTCGACGTCGTATCGATGCTCGTTGACGCGAACCCGATCTGCCGGCCGTTGCGCTCGACCACGTAGTACCAACTGCCCGGCGCCACGCGCAGCGCGGCCTCGGCCAGGATCTCCGCGCGCTCACGGAAGTATTCCCGGCGCACGAGCAATCCGGCGCCGAGCGTCCACGCGGCGAGAATGCCAACCGCGAGGGCCGCACGCCGGCGCCCGCGTGCCGCGCGGGTCGGCCGCCGTGGGAAAACGCCGTGACTCCGCAGTGGTGCCTGCACGGGAGTGCTCCCGTGGCCGTCTGGGCCTGTCACGCGCGTTGCGCCTCGCGCGACCTACGATAGAAGGCGGCCGCTTCATCGGATCTGCCCAGGCGGTCCAGCATGACCCCCACGCCTTTCAGCGCGCGCCAGTGGTCGGCCTCGAGCTCAGCGGCACGCTCATACGCCGCCAGCGCGCCGGCAAGATTGTCGGTCTGGTTCAACACTTCGCCGTAGAAGTAGTGCGCCATCGCGTTCTCAGGAGCGAGCGCGACGCTCTTCTTGAGCGGCTCCACGGCTTCGCGCCAACGTCCGCGCCGGCACGCAAGAATGCCCTGCTGCAACAGCACGTCCGGCGAATCGGACTTCATCTTGGCCGCCTGCTTGAGCGCCTTCTCGGCGTCGGAGTAGCGCAGCTTGGCGCCAAGCGCGCTGGCCTTGGCGCACAACAGCTGGAACGCATCGGCGCCGGCGGCCTGCGCCGTCTCGATCGCCGCCAGTGCGAGGTCGTTGTCGCCCTTCTTCTCGAGTGCGGCGATGTACGCCAGCGCGCGCGCCGTGTCACCGGGTCCCTGCTCGAACGCGAGTCGCAGCGCCGCGATGGTGGGACGCAGTGCGCGGCTGGGCGCCGGCGCCTCGGGGTCCTTCCGTGCGCGCGGCGCGCCGACGGCCGCAGACTCGTGCGAGACCGTGTGGGCCGCGGCGCGTGCCACGGCCAACTCGGCCGCTCGCAAGGCGGCCGGCTGCGCCGCGCCGCGCGGGGCGGCAATGGCGCGAATCGGATGGATCGGCGTCGCCTTCGAGGTCGGCGCGTCCACGCCGTCGATGCGACTGGCCACGAACCGCGGCTCCTCGAGTTCGCTGTCGTCGTACGACCACTCGCCGCACACGGGCGGCTCGCGGACAGGTATGATGACAATCTCGTCGTCCGGACCGATCGTCTCGACCGGCACGAGCGGCACACCCTCGAACATGCCGAGGGGGAGCTGCTCTGGATCGGGAGCCGAGACCGGCTCGGTGAGGTCAGTGGAGTTCAACTGTGCAGAGAAGGAGATGGGACGGGCCGGGCGCGGTGTATCACTACCCGCAAAGCCGACTCCCTCAAGACGCCTCGGGACGGGAATCGGCCACAAAACGAGTCCGGCCGACCGGCTCCGGGCTGTGCGGGACCGGCTTCGGTCACAACCAATGAAATCTAGAGCGCGGGCGGTGCGGGTGCCCGGCGCCCGTTGCACGAAGTGACGAAGAGGCAGACGGCGGACGGCGGACGGCGAACGGCGGCGAATTCCACCCCGGACTTCCATATGGGCCACACGCTCCCGATCTTCAAAGACTATGCCCGGCGATGCCCTGATCGTTCGCGGAGCCCGCGAACACAATCTCAAGAACATTGACGTCACGATCCCCCGTGACCGGCTGACGGTCATCACGGGCCTGTCCGGCTCGGGGAAGTCGTCGCTCGCGTTCGACACGGTGTTCGCCGAGGGCCAGCGCCGCTACGTGGAGTCGCTGTCCGCGTACGCGCGGCAGTTCCTCGGCTTGATGGAAAAGCCCGACGTCGATGCCATCGAGGGGCTCTCGCCCGCGATCTCGATCGAGCAGAAGACGGCCGGCGCGAATCCGCGCTCCACGGTCGGCACGGTCACCGAGATCTACGATTACCTGCGCCTGCTCTACGCGCGCGCCGGCACGCCACACTGCCCCAACTGCGGCCGCGCGATCGCCAGGCAGTCGCCGGCGCAAATCGCGGACATCGTGCTTACGTGGCCCGAGGGCACGCGCATCGAGGTGCTCGCGCCGCTCGTGCGCGGCCGCAAGGGCGAGTTCCGCGACCTCTTCGAGGACGCGCGCAAGCAGGGCTTCGTGCGCGCCATTGTCGATGGCGAACTCATCGAGCTCGCCGAGCCGCCCAAGCTGAATCGTCGTCAGAACCACGACGTGTCGGTGGTGGTGGACCGGCTCACGGTGCGCGCCGACGACCGCGGCCGGCTCACGGACTCGATCGAGACCGCACTGCGGTTGGCCGAGGGTCTGGTGGAAGTCGCACGGCATGATGGGACGAAGGCGCGCCAGGTGTTCTCCGAGAAGTACGGCTGCCCGCACTGCGGCATCTCGATGCCCGAGTTGGAGCCGCGTCACTTTTCGTTCAACTCGCCGTTCGGCGCGTGCGCCACGTGCAGTGGCCTCGGCACCAAGCGCACGGCGAGCCCGGACCTGATTCTCGGCGACCCGAGTATCTCGATCCTCGAGGGCGTCGTGCTGCCGTGGGGTGAACCCGACGGCTACCTGCGCCGCGTGATCCTGCCGGGCCTGGCGAAGCAGCTCAAGTTCGAACTCAACGCGCCGTGGGGAAAGCTCTCCGAGCGCGTGCGCAACGAGTTGCTGTTCGGCACGGGCAAGGGGAAAAACGGATCGACCGAAGCCGCCGGAAAACGGGCAGCCGGTGATTCCCCGCGCAGAAAAGTTGCCGACGACGAGTCGCGTTGGGAGGGCATCCTCTCCAACGTGCAGCGGCGCTACAACGAGACGACCTCGGACTCCGTGCGCGCCGACCTCGAGGCGTACATGGTCGTCGGCCAATGTCCCGATTGCCACGGCCGGCGGCTCAAGCCGGAGTCGCTCGCGGTCACGCTGCACGGCAAGAACGTCGGCGAGTTTACGGAACTCTCCGCGTCGGGCGCGCTCGAGTTCGCCGAGAGCATTCCCGTGCGCGAGAAGGGCTCGACGAAGCCGGGACTCGACGCGGGCATCGCGGGCCCGATCCTCAAGGAAGTGCGCGAGCGGCTGCGCTTCCTTGTTGACGTCGGCCTCGACTACCTCACGCTCGACCGGTCAGCGGAGTCGCTGAGCGGCGGCGAAGCACAGCGTATCCGGCTCGCCACGCAGATCGGCAGCAAACTCGTCGGCGTGCTCTACATCCTCGACGAGCCGTCGATCGGCTTGCACCAGCGCGACAACGCGCGGCTGCTCGGCACACTCAAGCGCCTGCGCGACTTGGGCAACACCGTGCTCGTGGTGGAGCACGATGAGGAGACGATCCTCGAGGCCGACCACCTGATCGACCTCGGGCCCGGCGCGGGCAAGCATGGTGGCCAGGTGATCGCCGAAGGCACGGTGGCCGAGGTGATGAAGGTGAAGGAGAGCGTGACGGGGCAGTATCTCACGGGCAAGCGGTCGATCCCGATGCCGGCCACGCGGCGCGCGCGTGATCCGAAGCGCGTGCTACGCATCGAGGGCGCGCGCGAGCACAACCTGCGCGGCATCGACGTCGAGTTCCCGCTGGGGCTGTTCGTCGCGGTGACCGGAGTCTCCGGCTCGGGCAAGTCGACGCTCGTGGAGGACATCCTGCAGAAGACGCTCGCGCGGCATTTCTTCCGCGCGCGCGTGCTGCCCGGCGCGCACGACCGGATCCGCGGGCTCGAGCACCTCGACAAGGTGATCGACATCGACCAGACGCCGATCGGCCGCACTCCGCGCTCGAACCCGGCGACGTACACGGGGCTGTTCACGCCGATCCGCGAACTGTTCGCGGAGATGCCGGAGTCCAAGCTGCGCGGCTACGGGCCGGGCCGCTTCTCGTTCAACGTGAAGGGCGGCCGCTGCGAGGCGTGCCAGGGCGACGGGCTCGTGAAGATCGAAATGCACTTCCTGCCCGACGTGTACGTGACATGTGAGCAGTGCCGCGGCAAGCGGTACAACCGCGAGACCCTCGACGTGAAGTTCCGCGGCATGAGCATCAGCGAGGTGCTGGAGCTCACGGTGGAGGACGCGATCAGCGTCTTTGAGAACCAGCCGCGCATCCACCACAAGCTCGTCACGCTGAATGACGTCGGACTCGGCTACATCCACCTCGGCCAGAGCGCGACCACCCTCTCGGGCGGCGAGGCGCAGCGCGTGAAGCTCGCGACCGAACTCTCGCGGCGCGACACCGGCCGCACGCTCTACATCCTCGACGAGCCGACCACCGGGCTGCATTTCGAAGATGTGAGAGTGCTGCTCGAGGTGATGCACAAGCTGGTTGACCGCGGGAACACGGTGCTCGTGATTGAGCACAATCTGGATGTGATCAAGACGGCGGACTGGATCGTGGATCTGGGGCCGGAGGGAGGGTCGGGCGGCGGGGCGGTGGTCGCAGCTGGGACGCCGGAGGAGGTGGCTCGGGTGAAGCAGTCGTATACGGGGCAGTACTTGGGCAAAGTCCTCAGCCGTTAACTGCGATGCCGGGGGGGATGCGGGGCGCCCTCGCATCCTGCATCAAAAATGCGCGCGCAGCGGAACGGTCTTTGGTGTCCCGCATCCATCATCCCCCCGCGCACCCCGTACCGCCCGTGCAACCCGCACCCCCCCGCGCATCGTAGTTAGGTTCAAGGGCATGGTATCAATCCTCGACATCATCGGCCCAGTCATGGTCGGCCCGTCCTCCAGCCACACCGCTGGCGCCTGCCGCCTCGGCCTGATCGCGCGCGACCTCGTGGCCGGCACGCCCGAGACGGCGCTGATCGAGTTGCACGGGTCGTTCGCGCGCACGGGCGAGGGCCACGGCACCGACAAGGCGATCGTCGGCGGGCTGCTTGGGTTCCGGCCGGATGACGAGCGCCTGCGTACGGCGCTCGTGATCATGGAGAAGGAAGGGCTCGACTACCGCTTCGAGAAGACCACGCTCGGCAGCGAGCCGCAGGTGCACCCGAACTCCGTGCGCATCACCGTGCAGCGCGAGCACCGGCAGCATGTCATGGTCGGCGCGTCGCTCGGCGCGGGGCGCATCAAGGTCAGCGAGATCGACGGCTACCCCGTCGAGGTTGACGGCTCGAGCCACACGATCGTCATGGTCGCCGACGATGTGAAGGGCAGCGTGGCGCGCATCACGGCGATCCTGAGCGACGCGGGCGTCAACATCGCGACGCTCAAGCTCACGCGGAAACATCGCGGCGGTGACGCCTTCATGGTGATCGAGTGCGATGAGCGGCCCGACGAAACGGTGCGTGACGCGGTGCGCGCGCTGCCGTGGGTGAAATGGTCGCACCGCATCGACAAGGTAGGTGGCTGATGTCTCACCTCGCGCAAGGCGCGAAGGACGTGCGCTGATGTACGATTCACTCGCCGAGGCCGTGCGGGACGCGGAGGCGCAAGGCAAGACGATCGCTCAAGTGGCGCTCGAGATGGAGTCGCGCGACCAGGGCCGTTCGATTGACGACATCCGCGCCGCACTCACGCGCGCGATCGCCGTCATGCGCGGCGCCGTGGAGCAGGGCGTCACGGGCGACCTGCGCTCGGCGTCCGGTCTGGTGGGCGGGGACGCGGCCAAGCTGCGCACCGGGCCGGCCGGACCGCTGGCCGGCACGCTGTTCCGCGAGGTGCTCATGCGCGCAGTCGCGGTGCAGGAGGTCAACGCGGCGATGGGCGTGATCGTCGCCGCGCCGACCGCGGGCGGCGCCGGCGTGCTGCCGGCCGTGCTGCTGGGCATCGCCAACGACAAGAAGGTGCCTGAGGAAAAGCTCATCGACGCGCTCGCGTGCGCTGGATTGATCGGTGCGGTGGTCGCGTCGCGCGCGTCGCTTTCGGGCGCCGAGGGCGGCTGTCAGGCAGAGACCGGCGCCGCTGCGGGCATGGCGGCGGGCGCCGCCACCGAGATGCTCGGCGGCACGCCGTCGCAGGTGGTGCACGCCGTCGCGCTCGCACAGCAAGGCACGCTCGGCTTGGTGTGCGACCCGCTGGGTGGATACGTGGAACTGCCGTGCGTGTTCCGGAACGCGACCGGCGCGGCGATTGCCCTGGCGGCCATCGAAATGGCGCTCGCCGGCATCACGTTCGTGATTCCCGCCGACGAAGTCATCGACACGATGGGCGAGATCGGCCGGGAAATGGACGTGCGCTACCGCGAGACCGCAGGCGGCGGGCTGGCCCAGACGCCGACCGGGCGACGGCTCGCGAAGGAACGGCTGGTGCAGATCAAGCGGGGGTAGGCGGGAGAGGTACTGCCGAGCCGGGCTCATCGCCGCGGCCTATCCCGCGCTCCCGACTGGCGTTACGGCCTCCCGGAGTGAAACTTTCGGCGTCGTCCCGCGCGTACGCGAGGACATCTCCTCACCCACGGGTCCGTTCATGCTCACGCCGGAACAGATCGACCATTTCCTGTCGCGCCTCGCCGCCGAAGGCGCCTCGTACACCGAGATCGAGTCCGGCCTCTGGGCCGTGAAGCCCGGTGGCGAACTCGACCTCACGGTCGTCGTGCACCATTCGCCGCCGGTCGTGGTGCTGCGCGTGAAGGTCATGTCACTGCCGGAGAACAAGGCCGAGGCGAGCGCGCTCTGCCGGCGGCTCCTCGAACTCAACGCCACTGATCTGCTGCACGGCTCCTACGGGATTCAGCAGGATGAGGTCGTGCTCACCGAAGCGCTCGAACTCGCCCACCTCGATTACGAGGAATTCCTCGCGAGCTATGAGAGCATCACCCTGGCGCTCGCGTCGCACCTGCGCGAGCTGTCCACCTTCCGCGAGGCCCGCTGAAATGGGACTCTTTGACCGACTCGCCACGCTGCTCAAGTCCAACATCAACGACCTGATCTCCAAGGCGGAGAATCCGGAGAAGATGCTGGACCAGATCGTGGCGGACATGCGCAGCCAACTGGCGCGCGCCAAGCAGCAGGTGGCCGCCGCCATCGCCGACGAGAAGCGCCTGAAGGACCAGGCCGAGGCCGAGTACAAGAATGCCGCGGACTGGGAGAACAAGGCGATGCTCGCAGTGAAGGAAGGGCGCGACGACCTCGCCAAGCAGGCGCTCGTGCGTCACAGCGAGCACGTTGAGCACGCCAACGCGCTCGAGACCACGTGGCAGGCGCACCAGATGGAAACGCAGAAGCTCAAGAACTCGCTCGTGGACCTCAACGACAAGATCGAGGAGGCCAAGCGCAAGAAGAACTTGCTGCTGGCCCGCCAGCGTCGTGCGCAGGCGCAGCAGAAGATCTCGCAGACGATGTCGTCGATGTCGGAGAAATCGGCCTTCGAGGCGTTTGCGCGGATGGAGGAGAAGATCACCTCCAACGAACGCATGATCAAAGCCAGCACCGAGATCGAGGAAGAGTTCACGGGCGACCGGCTCTCGCACGATTTCAAGCTGCTCGAGAAGACGGCCGGCTCCGCGAGCGCGGATCAGCGGCTGCTCGAACTCAAGCAGAAGATGGGCATGCTGCCGGGCGGGGCCTCGACCAAGCGCATCCGCGCGGGCGAGGAGACGGTGGACGCCGACGTCGAGGATAAGGGGAAGAAGTGACCGACAGCGCAGTGCGGCGGGTCTGGATCCTTCCGGGCTTCACCGCGATCCTCGTCACCGTACTGCTGCTGTGGCTGGCCGGTACCGTCGCAGACCTCCTGCTCCTGCTGTTCCTCGGCATCCTGTTGGCCGTGTACCTGTCGGCCGTCACGGATGTCATCACGGCGCGTACGGAGATGCCGCGTGGCGCGGCCTTCGCGATCGCCGTCTTCGGCAGCATCGCCGCGCTGGTCGGCATTGCGTTCCTGCTGATCCCGCCGGTGGTCGAGCAGACGCGCGCGCTCATTACCGTGCTGCCGCAGATCGTCTCGGCGTGGGAAGTCCGCCTCGAGCAACTGCTCACGACCGTGCCCGGCATGCAGGACGTGCTGGTGCCGGGCGAGCACCAGATCTTCGGCGTCGCGCTGCGTGAGGCGGAGGAGCTGCTGGGCAGCCTCGTGCCTCGGCTCTTCGACACGCTGCACATCGCGATCAATCTCGTGGCCGTGCTCGTGATGGCGATTTACTTCGCGCTGAGCCCCGACATGTACCGCGAGCTCGCGATGAGCGTGACGCCGCCGCGCCATCGCGACGCGGCGCGCGAGGTGATCGTCGCGCTGAGCGAGACGCTGCGCGCGTGGACCATCGCCCAGTTGCTGGCGATGACGACGCTGGCCGCGATGACGGCCGTCGGCCTGTACTTGCTCGACGTGCCGTACTGGCTGGCGTTCGGCATCTTCACGGGACTGGTCGCGGTGGTGCCGTTCTTCGGCACGCTGGTCTCGACGCTGGTGCCCGCGCTGTTCGTGCTGGGTTCACCCGACGGCGGCACGAAGGCGCTGCTCGTGATCCTGCTGGGCGTGCTGATCCACGTGGCGGAGAACCAGCTCGTGGTGCCGCTATTGATGCACCGCAAGGTGGACCTGCCGCCGGTGCTGACGATCATGAGCGTGCTGATCATGGGCAAGCTGCTTGGGCCGTTCGGGCTATTGATCGCGGTGCCAACGTTGGCGGTGGTGATGGTCTTGATCCGGCGGATTCTGATTGCGCGCGTGTATGCGGATGCGGAGTCAGCGACGGCGGTGGTGAAGCCCGTGGTTTCGCGGCGGGAGACGCGGCGGTTGGAGGCTTTGCAGGCTTTGGAATTGGAGAAAGAGCAAGACTCTGTTCTTGACTGAACTACGATGCGGGGTGGGGTGCGGGGCGCCCTACGGTACGGGTTGCGGGGTGGGGTTGGGATGCGGGATGCGGGGTGATGCGGGATACGGGAAAATCCTCTCCACTTCTACCCGCGCGCGATTCCGAACCGCACGACGAAGTTCACTCCGTTCTCGTCTTGGATGACGGCCCAGACTTTGTCGGCGCCGAGTATGGGGTGGGGGGCGAGTTGAAAGCCGTCTGGTGCGTGGACTTGGCCGCGGTAGCGGCCGTCGGATTCGAAGACGTCGAAGACGATCGGCTCACGTATGAACGACCGGGCGCCTTTTACACGCGCGGAGTCCGGGAGTGGAGTGCCGGGTTGCGCGACGCGCACCCAGATCGCGCCGTCTTGGGCCGTGTGTAGCCAGTCGATCGGCGGCTTCGTGTCAGGGATTGGCTCGCCGTCCCAACTCCATGTCGGCGAAAATTGACGGAACCGCGCGGTGATGCGTGCTTCTTCGGCGGCGCGCTCTCCAGCGGTCACTGGCACCGGGAGTGCCGCGCGAGACAGCCGGAGCACGGTGCCGTCGCGGCGGTGGATGTCGATGGCGTAGCGCGCGCCATCGAACGTGACGAGGTCGCCTGCGTCCGTGACACTCCAGTCCGCTGTCGGATGGAACGGGATCGCCATCCCGATCGACTGCGTCGCCGAGCGAAGCTGGAGCGACGGCGTCTCGCGGTCGACGAGCCGGATGATGGTCGTGTCTCCCGGTACGCCTTGCTCGTCGAGACGCACGAGGACTCCCGTGCGCTCCGTTGCGTCACCCAACAGGACCCGATCGTAGAGATAGACGCTGCCGCCATCGTGCGTATGCACCGGGCGCCACTCCGCGACCTGTGTATTGAGCAGCCATGTCGTGAGGAACGTGGTATCGGCGTCGTAGACGTTGAAGCGGTGGTTGCCGAAGTCGTGCATGACCAAGCGGTCGTCCGCGAGCACGGCCAAGCCAGCGACGCCACGGTATTCGCCGGGTCCGGAACCCGCGCGCGAAATAGTGCCGAGGTAGCTGCCATCGGCGCCGAAACGGCGCAATGCGTTCGCCTGCTGGTCGAGGACGAGGATCTCCCCATTCGATCGCGTGGCCACGGCGCCGACCCGTCCGAACATCAGGTGGTCAGGGCCGTCGACCGCGCCGATTCGCAGTTCCTCGACGAGCCGCGCGGCGCCCCATTCGCTGCCGGAGATCGTGCGGATCGTGATGGTGTCGGCAAGTGTGTCGACCTGCGCGGTCCATCGACCTTCGAGGGATCCTGGCTCGGCTTCGACAGACGTGCAGCCGAGTTGCAGGACGGCGCTCGCGAGCAGCGCCGAGAGTACGGCGCTCGCTCTAAGGAAGCTTTCGTGGAGAACGCCGGTGGTTCTCGCGCGATCGGGCTGACCGGTCATGAATTGCACCTCGTTTCGATTCGACACTGCGAATATGCGAATCGTTTGGACGATGCGGCAGTGTCGCTTGACTCCTCGCGTTCAAACAAACCTCCCTGCGATTTCTCGATGACGCTCTCGCGCGGTGCGGCCGTAGGTTGCGCGCGTGACCACTCTTACTTCCGCCCCCGTCCTCGAGTTCGAGTCCGTCTCCCGCGTATGGCGCGCGGGGATCTTGGGTGGCAGCGCGGAAGTCACGGCGCTCACTGACTGCTCCTTCACGCTGGGGCGCGGGGAGACGTTGGCCGTCACGGGCGGGGCGGGCGCCGGGAAGAGCACACTGCTCCTGCTCGCGGCCGCGCATGCGGTGTCGACGGGCGGCAGTATCCGCTGGAGTGGCGTGCATGATCCGACACTCACGCGGCCGCAGATCATCGGTGCGCGGCCGTGGGAGTACAACTTTCTCACTGTGCGACAGGCGCTGGCGTTCCACGCCGACCAGCTCGCCGCGCATGACGCCAGCGTCGCGCGCACGACGCGCTTCGTGCCGCTCATGCGTGACGTCGGCCTGCGCGGAATGGCGCGCGTGCGGCTCGGCGCGCTCTCGGCCATCGACCAGTTGCGCGTGGTGGTCGCGCAGGCGCTGCTGGCGGAGCCGCGACTCATCTGCATCGACGAGCCGCTCGGGTTCTGTGGTCCGCGCGAGCGCATCCTGGCTGCCGCGCTGCTACGCGACCTCACCGCGCGCGGCATCGCCCTGCTGTTAGCCGCGCGCGATGGCGCGCAACTCGCGTCGCTCGGCCTCGCGCCGCGCACGCTTCGACTCGAGGCGGGGCGCGTGCTCGGCCACGAGGTGCTGACGCATCGCGTGATCGACCTCGCGGTCCCGCGCGTGGACGAGGCGCTCACGCGGCTCTCGTCGCGGTTGCCGAGCCTGCGCCGCCGCGGACGGCGGCTGCGCGTGCCGCTCGGCGGAACGACGCCGGAGGCCGTGCTGGCGGCCTGCCGAGCTGCCGGCGTGCGTGTGCGCGGCTCGCGCGTGGCGGAGGAGCCGTTGCCGCCGCCCGGGGAAACGCCGCCGCCGCGACCGTTGCTGCCCGAGGAGCCGCCGCGACCGTTGCTGCCCGAGGAGCCGCCGCGACCGTAGCCGCCCGAGGAGCCGCCGCGACCGTTGCCGCCGCCCGACGCCAGCCGGTAGCTTACTGGATGACCGCCTTTCGCCTCTACAACACGCTCTCGCGCGCGACCGAACCCTTTGCCCCCGCCAAGGGCGACACGGTGCGGCTCTACACGTGCGGCCCGACGGTCTACAACCCAGCGCACCTCGGCAACTTCCGCACGTTCCTGTTCGAGGATTTGCTGCGTCGCACGCTGCGGCTGCGCGGGTGGAAGGTCGACCAGGTCATGAACCTCACCGACGTCGACGACAAGATCATCAAGCGCGCGACGGAGCAGGGCAAAACGATCACCGAGGTCACCGAGCCGGTCGTGACGGTGTTCCACGAGGACCGGAAGTACCTGCGCATCGAGGACGCCGAGCATTATCCGCGCGCGACGGAATACATCCCGCAGATGATCAAGCTCGTGAAGCAGTTGGTGAAGAAAGGCGTCGCGTATGTGGCCGACGACAAGTCGGTGTATTTCGCCATCGACAAGCATGAGGGCTATGGCAAGCTCTCGCGACTCGACACGCGCGAGATCAAGAGCGGCGCGCGCGTCGCGCAGGACGACTATTCGAAGGAGAACGCGCAGGACTTCGCGCTGTGGAAGTCGGCGAAGCCCGAAGACGAGAAATCCGGCGCGGCGTGGGATTCGCCATGGGGACGCGGCCGCCCCGGCTGGCACCTCGAGTGCTCGGCGATGGCGATGGACATCCTCGGCGAGACGATCGACCTACACGCGGGCGGCATCGACCTGGTGTTCCCGCACCATGAGGACGAGATCGCGCAGAGCGAGGCGGCCACGGGCAAGCCGTTCGCGCGCTTCTGGTGCCACGGCGAGTTCCTGCTCACGGACGGCGCCAAGATGGCCAAGCGCGTGGGCAATGTGCAGAACGTGGCCGACCTGCGCGCGGCGGGCGTGAGCGGCGCGGCCGTGCGCCACTTCGTGTTCTCGACGCACTATCGCAAGCAGCTCAATCTTTCCGGTGATGCGCTCGAGGCGTCGATGGAGGCCGTGCGGCGCGTGGGCGATTTCGCCGAGCGGCTGGCCGCGGCCAAGGGCGGCACGCGCGGGCTCGAGGATGCGGCGGACAAGCTGGAGACCTCCGTACGCGAGGCGCTGTTCGATGACTTGAACGCGCCGGAGGCAATGGCCGCGCTGTTCGACTTCATCCGCACCGCGAACAAGGAACTCGACGCCGAGGGCACGAATGAGGGCGCGCTGGGGCGCGTGCGCGAGGTGTTCGCGCTCGTGAACGGCGTGCTCGACATCGTGCCGGAAGCGGTGCAGACCGACGAGGCGCTCGCGGCGTGGGTGGAGGAGCAACTGGCCGCGCGTGCGGCGGCGCGTGCGCGGCGTGACTTCACAGCGGCGGACCAGATTCGCGCGGCGCTCGATGCGAAGGGGATCATCATCGAGGATCACGCGGGTGGGACGCGATGGAAGG
The DNA here is from genome assembly GCA_036675455.1 of Gemmatimonadaceae bacterium. Classification (GTDB taxonomy): domain Bacteria; phylum Gemmatimonadota; class Gemmatimonadetes; order Gemmatimonadales; family Gemmatimonadaceae; genus Pseudogemmatithrix. The sequence continues at coordinate 15,144 of JAKFFA010000024.1, forward strand.
CGTCGCGGTAGGTCGGCGGTGCCGACTGGATCGGGTTGATCGCGGATTGACCCCTTCTTCCGTGCCGACTATCCTTCCAAGCTCGCGCACGAGTTCGTTTCGCTGACGTAGCTCAGCTGGTAGAGCACCCGATTTGTAATCGGGCGGTCGCGAGTTCGATCCTCGCCGTCAGCTCTGGGAGCAAGGTAAGTCGGCCCGGTCTGGGGTATGCGGCGAGAGCGGCGCGTTTTCGGTGGGGTACCCAAGTGGCCAACGGGAGCAGACTGTAAATCTGCCGGCTTATGCCTTCGAAGGTTCGAATCCTTCCCCCACCATTGAGGCAGACGACAGACGGTAGACGGCGGACGGCGGACCAACGACAGGGGCAGACGACGGACGGCGGATGAACGACGCCTCGTTGGTACGGATCGGATTCACTCTGCGGGAGTAGCTCAGCTGGTAGAGCGCAAGCCTTCCAAGCTTGATGTCGCGGGTTCGAGCCCCGTCTCCCGCTCTAGTTTCGTTTGGTGCGAAGAAGGTGAGGTAGACCGTCGTAGCGTTATCAGGCAGTAAGCAGTAGGCAGTTAGCAGTGGCAGTTAGCAGTGGCAGTTAGCAGTGGCGGTTGGTAGTGGCAGTTAGCAGTGGCAAGTATCCGCCGTCTGCCGTCCACCGTCTGCCGTCTGCAGTCCGCACGCATAGCTCAGTCGGTAGAGCACATCCTTGGTAAGGATGAGGTCACCGGTTCGATCCCGGTTGCGTGCTTTGGTCGGGCGAGGGGAGAGTGGCGACCGCCGCTCTCCCCTCGTGCCGTTTCTGCTCCGCGTCCTCGCCCATGCCCCTCGAGCTCGACCTCTCCTCGCCCGTGCTGGCAATCGTGTCGGCCGCGGCGCTTGGCTTCGCCGTCGGGTTCGTGCCGATCGGGCTGGCCGAGGTGCTGGCGGTGACGATTGGTGCGGTAACGCCGCCGGAGCTGGCGCTCGGCATGCTCGCCGCGTTCACCGTGGCGCACGTGTTCGCCAAGGTCGGCTGGTACTGGCTCGGCACCTTCGCCGACCGAGTGCGGCATAGGCGCATCAAGACAGTCATCGACCAAGCCAAGGCGCTCATGGCCACACGCCCGGCATACAGCACGGTGCTGCTCGGTTCGGCCGCCTTGGCCAGCGTGCCGCCGTTCCACCTGGCGGCCATCGCCGCAGGCGTCGCGCGATACCCCCTCGGGGCGTTCCTAGCCGTATGCATTACCGGGCGCGCCCTGCGCTTTGCGGCACTGGCGTCGGTGCCGGCGCTCTTGCGGGCGATGCTCAACTAGCCCCCGCATCCCGCATCAATACCCAGCCGAGACCAGCCAAACAGTAGTTCCTCGCATCCATCAACACCCCCCGCACCCCGTACCGCCCGTGCAACCCGCATCCCCCCCGCATCGCAGTACTAAGGCGGTGCGAGGCGCCCTACGGTATAAGGCTGCGAGAGACCCGCGATACGAGGAGGAACGGCGGTGCGAGGATTACCACGATGCGAAGGGAGCCGAGGTCCCCTCGCATCACAACCCCACCCCGCAACCCGTACCGTAGGGCACCCCGCATCCCCCCTCGCATCGCAGGTAGATCTGCCGTCTACCGTCTGCCCCCCGGCCCAGACCTTGCATGGCGGCCTCCGTCCCCCTAAGTTCCAAGGCTCGCCGCCCCTGCACCCCTAACCGGGTGCCTTTGGGGCAGCCCGGCGTGTCCTCCCGTAGGCCGCCTGCGAGCCAAACTACCCCGTCCTCACGAGTGTCCCATGCCGCGCGACAAGATCATCCTCGCGTGCAGCGATTGCAAAAACCGCAACTACTTCACCACGAAGAACAAGCGCGTGCATCCCGAGCGCGTCGAGTGGAAGAAGTACTGCCCGCGCTGCAACAAGCACCAGCTCCACAAGGAGACGAAGTAAATGGCCATCGAGGTCGCTGCGCAGCAGAGTCTTCCGAAGCGGCTCGTGACCTTCTGGCACGAGGTCGTCTCGGAGATGAAGCGCGTGACGTGGCCGGATCGCCCACAGGTGATCCAGCTCTCGATCGGCGTCATCGGCCTCTCGCTGTTCATCGGCGGCGTGATCTGGGCGCTCGACATGGTCTTCTCGACCTTCTTCGTGCGCCTGATCCCGTCTCTGTTCGGGGCCTGATCCCGTGAGCCATCGGTGGTACGCCGTCCAGACCACGTCCGGACATGAGAACAAGGTGCGCACGCTGGTCCAGCGCAAGATCGACGCGGACCCGGCGAGCGCCGACGCTCGGCTCATCCGGCAGGCTTTGGTGCCCACCGAGCAGGTCGTGGAGATCAAGAATGGCAAGAAGGTGACGGTCGACCGTAAGGTCTATCCGGGCTACGTGCTGGTGGAGATGGTGATGGGCGAGGAGACGCTGCACACGATCAACGCGATCCAGGGCGTCATCAAGTTCGTCGGCAAGGACCGCGACCCCCAGCCGCTGCGCGATGAAGAAGTCAATCGCCTGCTGGGTATCGCGGTCGAGGAAGAAGTGGCCGAGCCGAAGGAGGAGATTCCGTTCCTCGTGGGGCAGGCCGTGGCGATCACGGACGGGCCGTTCACGGATTTCAACGGAACGGTCGAGGACGTGATGGCGGACAAGGGCAAGGTCAGGGTGTCGGTGTCGCTGTTCGGGCGGCCGACCTCGGTGGAACTCGATTATTTGCAGCTGAAGGGGCACTGAATAGACGGCAGACGGCAGACGGCGGACGGCAGAACTACTAGTCTCCGCGGTCCTGAAGTGAAATGTTCATGCCCTTGCGCGGGGCAGGCGGAGTTCACGCCGAGGAGCGCACCGTCGGATACCACCACGACGTAAAACTCACTGTGGGAGTCAGCGCCGTCGCCAGCGCGCCCGAATATCGGGCGCTGCCCGCCGCCGCTTCACGTTCAGGGGAAGTCCATGGCAAAGAAGGTCACCGGTTTCGTCAAGCTGCAGATTCCTGCAGGCAAAGCGAATCCGGCCCCGCCTGTCGGCACCGCGCTCGGTCCGCAGGGGATCAACATCATGGCGTTCTGCAAAGAGTTCAACGCTCGCACGCAGGGCTCTGATTCGATCCTCCCGGTCGAGATCACGATTTATGCCGACAAGTCCTTCTCGTTCATCCTGAAGACGCCGCCCGCGGCGTTCCTCGTCAAGAAAGAGGCAGGAATCGAAAAGGGATCGGGTCAGCCGAACCGCAACAAGGTCGGCTCCATCTCGAAGGCGCAGGTCCGGAAGATCGCCGAGCTCAAGATGCCCGACCTCAACACCGACTCGGTCGAGTCTGCGATGGCGATGGTTGCCGGCGCGGCCCGCTCGATGGGCGTGGAGGTCACCGAATGAAGAAGACACACGGCAAGAAGTACCGCGCCGCCGCCACCAAGGTGGACGCGGCCATCACCTACGCGCCGAAGAACGCGCTCGAGCTCGTCAAGGGCGCCGCGTTCGCCAAGTTCGACGAGACGGTGGAAGTCGCCGTCCGCCTGGGCGTGGACCCGCGGCATGCCGACCAGGTCGTCCGCGGCACGGTCGTGCTGCCGGCCGGCACAGGTAAGTCCGTTCGCGTGCTCGTCATCGCCGTCGGCGACAAGGCCGCTGAGGCCGAGGCCGCCGGAGCCGATTTCGTCGGCACGGAGTACATCCAGAAGATCAAGGATGGCTGGACGGACTTCGACGTCATGGTCGCCACGCCGGACCAGATGGGGCAGGTGGGCCAGCTCGGCCGCGTGCTCGGTCCCCGCGGCCTCATGCCGAACCCCAAGGCCGGCACGGTGACGTTCGACGTCGCCCGCGCCGTCCGCGAGACCAAGGCCGGCAAGATCGAGTTCCGCGTCGACAAGGCCGGTAACGTCCAAGCCGCCATCGGGAAGGTCTCGTTCGGGCTCGACGCCCTCGAGACGAACTTCTCGGCGTTCATGGACCAGATCATGCGCTCCAAGCCGTCCGCGGCCAAGGGCGTCTACGTCAGGACGGTCGCGGTGTCCAGCACGATGGGCCCCGGCGTCCGCATCGACACCAACCCGTACCGGTGACCCCACGATGAAGCGATCCGATAAGGACCAGCTCGTCGCCGAGCTGCAAGAGAAGCTCACGGGCGCCGGGGCGGTCTATTACACCGACTTCACGGGCTTGAACGTGAAGAGTATGACGGAACTCCGCCGCCGCTTCCGCAAGGCCGGCGTGGAATACGTCGTCATCAAGAACTCCCTCGCGCTGCGCGCCGCCAGCGGCGCGGGGCTCGTCGAGCAGGGCCTGCGCGGCCCGACCGGCGTGGTGGTGGCGAAGGATCCCATCACCGCGGCCAAGCTGCTCAATGACTTTGCCAAGGAGAACGACCAGAAGCCCAGCGTGAAGGGAGGCGTCTACGAAGGCGCCGCCATCGACGCCGGCATGGTCGCCAAGCTGGCATCGCTGCCCACGCGCGAGGAAGCGCTGTCGATCCTCGTCGGCACGTTCAACAGCGTGCTGTCCATGTTTGCCCTCGCCCTCGAGGCGAAGAAGTCGCAGCTCGAAGGTTCGGTCGCAGGTTCGGAAATCCCCCAGGCGTCTGCCTGATCACACGCTCCCAGGTCGTCCTGGGGAACACTTTTGGAGAACGGAACAATGGCTACCACTGCACTGGGCAAGGACGAGATTCTCGAGGCGATCGGCCAGATGTCGGTCATCGAGCTCACCGAGCTCATCGATGCGTTCAAGACGAAGTTCAACGTGACCATCGCCGCCGTTGCGGCCGGTGGCGCGGGTGCCGGCGCGGGCGCGGGTGCCGCGGCTGAGGAGCAGACGGAGTTCGACGTCATCCTCAAGTCGGCCGGCGGCAAGAAGATCCAGGTCATCAAGGTGGTGCGCGAGATCACGGGCCTCGGGCTGAAGGAAGCCAAGGACCTGGTCGATGGCGCGCCGCAGACGGTGAAGGCCGCCGTCTCGAAGGAAGAGGCAGGTCAGCTCAAGGCCAAGCTCGAGGCCGAGGGCGCCGAAGCCGAGATCAAGTAAGGGCGAAAGGGTCTCCCGGGCGGCGGGGCTGCTCCTGCCCCGCCGACCCGCGGACTTCCTTCCACCCCTACTTGGTCCCGACATGCCGCACACGTTTCACTCGCTGCACCAGCTTCACATCTGACGTTCCTTTCGCCTCGCTCCGGACGGCTTTTCCAAAAAGCGCATCCGGGGACGAGGCGGTTTTCGCCTGTTCACGGGTGAGTCCCGGGTTGCCATGATCACGCAGATCTCCTTCGGAAAGCTCGAGCACGGCATGCAGATGCCGCACCTGCTCGACATCCAGACGCGCGCCTTCGAATCCCTCCTCCAGCTCGACGCCGCGGCCAACGACCGCGAAGACGTCGGGCTCGAGCGGGTCTTCAAGGACCTGTTCCCCATCTCGGATGTCCACGAGAACTTCTCGCTGGACTTCAAGCGCTACACCCTCGGCGAGCCGAAGTACTCGGTCGAGGAGTGCATCGAGCGCGATATGACGTACTCGGTGCCCCTCAAGGCGACGCTGGTCCTCACCGTGTTCGAAGAGAACCCGGCGGACAACAAGAAGCGCCTCAAGAACCAGATCGAGAAAGAGGTCTACCTCGGCGAACTGCCGCTGCTGACCAACCTCGGCACGTTCGTCATCAATGGCGCCGAGCGCGTGATCGTCAGCCAGCTGCACCGCTCGCCGGGTGTGGTCTTCGAGGAGTCGACGCACCCGAACGGGCAGCGCCTGATCTCGTCGCGCATCATCCCGTTCCGCGGCTCGTGGGTCGAGTTCACCGTCGACATCCACGACGTCGTCTTCGTGCACATCGACAAGAAGAAGAAGTTCCCGGCCACGGCGCTCCTGCGCGCGTTCGGCTACGGGAGCAACGCGGACATCTACCGCCTGTTCTTCGGCGTGCGCGAGCTCGACCTGACCAAGCGCAAGGAAGGCCGTGACCGCGAGGTGATCGGCGCGATCATCGCCGAGGCCGTCGAACTGCCGGGCGAGGCGACCGCCGAGGACGCCCCCAAGGCCAAGACGAAGAAGGCCCGCGCCGAGCGCGAGCGCGCCGAGGCGAGCCTGCTCGTGAAGGAAGGCGACGAGCTCACCGAGGAAGTGTTCAACCGCCTGCGCCGACAGAAGATCGACAAGATCAAGGTCTTCGCGTCGTACCAGTCGGTGGACCTGCGCGACGAGCTCGACGCGTTCGAGCGCAGCGACCGCCCGACGCCGCGCACGCTCGCGCAGGACGTCGTCGACCCGTCCACCGGCGAAATCATCGCCGAGGCCGGCCAGGCGCTCAACGTCACGCTGACGCGCCGCCTGCGGAAGGCCGAAGTCGTGAAGGTGTCGTGCTTCGTCGCCTCCGGGCGCGCGGAGTCGATGCTCGTCAAGAACACGCTGGCCAAGGACCCGACGGACCCCGCCAAGCTCTCGGCCGACGCGCGCAAGAAGCTCGGCGTCGCCGAGGACGATGACGCCGGCGCCGGCGAGGCCATGGCGCTGGGCCAGATCTATTCGCTGCTGCGGCCGGGCGATGCGCCCAACCGCGAGACGGCGAAGCAGGCGCTCGAGCGGCTGTTCTTCAGCCCCAAGCGCTACGACCTGGGCCGCGTGGGCCGCTACAAGATCAACCAGCGCCTGCACCTGAACACCCCGGCCAGCACCACCGTGCTGCAGACCGAGGACTTCATCGCGATCATCCGTTACCTCGTGGAACTGCACGAAGGCCGCGGGCATGTGGATGACATCGACCACCTGGGCAACCGTCGTATCCGCTCGGTGGGCGAGCTCATCGCCAACCAGTTCTCCGTCGGCCTGTCGCGCATGGCGCGCCTGGTCAAGGAGCGCATGAGCATCAACCAGGACAGCGAGAAGATCTCGCTCGACGACCTCGTGAACGCGCGCACGGTCTCGGCCGTGATCCAGGCGTTCTTCGGTTCGTCGCAGCTCTCGCAGTTCATGGACCAGACCAACCCGCTGTCCGAGCTGACGCACAAGCGCCGCCTGTCGGCGCTCGGACCGGGCGGCCTCACGCGTGAGCGCGCGGGCTTCGAGGTCCGCGACGTGCACTACTCGCAGTACGGCCGCATGTGCCCCATCGAGACGCCGGAAGGTCCGAACATCGGCCTGATCACGTCGCTGGCGTGCTTCGCGCGCGTCAACGACCTCGGCTTCATCGAGACGCCGTACCGCATCGTCAAGAACGGCAAGGCGACGAACGAGCTCGCATGGCTCGACGCCAACCGCGAGGAGGCGGCCGTGATCGCGCAGGCGAACGCGCGCCTCAACGAGGACGGCTCGTTCGTGGACGACATGGTGCTGTGCCGCCAGCAGGCGGACGTGCCGCTGTTGCCGGCCTCGCGCGTGGATTACATGGACGTGGCACCGGAGCAGCTCGTGTCGATCGCGGCCGCGCTGATCCCGTTCCTCGAGCACGACGACGCCAACCGCGCGCTCATGGGCTCCAACATGCAGCGCCAGGCCGTGCCGCTCCTCAACCCGCAGACGCCGTTCGTGGGCACGGGCCTCGAGGAGAAGGTGGCCGTGGACTCGGGCGCCGTGGTGTTGGCCAAGCGCGCGGGCGTGGTGACGCGCGTGACGGCCGACGAGATCATCGTCGACGCGGGTGGCGGCTCCAAGGCCAACCGCGAGCAGGGCGCCCCGCTCCAGCGGCTCTCGCAGCAGGATCGCTACAAGCTCAAGAAGTACCGCCGCACGAACCAGGACACCGCACTGAACCAGCGCCCGCTCGTCGCGTTCGGCCAGAAGGTCAAGGCCGGCGACGTGCTGGCGGATGGCGCCGGCACGCAGTTCGGCCAGTTGGCCCTGGGCTCGAACGTGACGGTGGCGTTCATGCCGTGGTACGGACACAACTTCGAGGACGCCATCGTCCTCTCCGAGCGACTGGTCAAGGACGACGTGTACTCGTCGATCCACATCCAGGAGCACGAGCTGCATGTGCGCGACACGAAGCGCGGGCAGGAGGAGATCACGCGCGAGATCCCGAACGTCTCGGAAGAGTCCCTCGTGGACCTGGACGAGCGCGGCATCGTGCGCATCGGCGCGCATGTGCGCCCGGGCGACATCCTCGTGGGCAAGATCACGCCCAAGGGTGAGACGGAGCTTTCGCCGGAAGAGAAGCTGCTGACGGCGATCTTCGGCGAAAAGGCGAAGGACGTGAAGGATTCGTCGCTGAAGGTCTCGCCGGGCGTGGAAGGCGTCGTGATTGACGTCAAGATCTTCTCGCGCGTCGAGGACCAGGTGGTCGAGAAGGACCGCGGCGAGCGCATCGGCGACGTGCGCCGGCTCGAGGGCGAGGAGAAGGTGCGCGTCAACGACGTGCGCGACGATGAAATTAAGACCTTGCTTGTGGGGCAGAAGGTCTCGTTGGCGCTGCAGAACGGGACGGTCGAGGAGGCCATCCCGGCGGGCACCGTGCTCACCGAGGAGTCGCTGCGCGACCTGCGGCTCATCACGCTCGACCTCAAGACGTTCCGCGTCGAGAACAAGAAGGTGAACGAGCAGGTGCGCGAGATCATCGACGCGGCCGACGCGGTCAAGGCGAAGATCGAGGAGAAGGCCGAGGAGCGCATCGACCGCATCCTGCAGCCGGATGAACTGCCCCCGGGCGTCATCCAGCTCGTGAAGGTATACCTGGCCGAGAAGCGCAAGATCTCGGTCGGCGACAAGATGGCCGGCCGCCACGGCAACAAGGGTATTGTGGCGCGCATCGTCCCCGAGGAGGACATGCCGTTCCTTCCCGACGGACGTCCGGTGGACATCGTGCTCAACCCGCTGGGCGTGCCCAGTCGCATGAACGTCGGTCAGATCCTCGAGACCCACCTTGGGTGGGCCGCGAAGATCCTTGGCTTCTACGCCAAGACGCCGGTGTTCCAGGGTGCGAACGAGCGCGAGATCGGCTTGGCCCTGCGCCTCGCCGGCCTCGAGTGGGTGCGCAACTCGCTGTCGCTCGAGACACCCGCGCCGGCGTTCACGCCGGACGAGATCCGCGCGATCCTCGACGACCTGCGTCCGGACATCGAGCACGCCGACAAGGTGGAGCTGCTGCACGACGCGAGCATGAACGACCTGAACGGTCGCGGCATGGGCGCGGAGGCCAAGGGCGCGTACAACCGCCTGTTCGATTACCTCGTGTCGGCCGCGAAGGAGCTGGCCGAGCGCGAGCGCGAGGCGGTGAAGCACGCGATCGCCTTCCATGAGGAAGTGATCGCGGCCGAGGGTCCAACCGCGGCGCAGAAGGCCGAGTTCAAGAAGGCGCTCAAGGACCTCGAGAAGAAGGCGGAGATGGACGCCGCCGAGTTGCTCGTCGGCATGGGCCGTCCGGCCTTGGCCGGCATGCTCGGCAAGAAGGCGGACGCCGACGCCGATGCGGCGGGCGTCGAGCTCATCAAGGCGGGCGGCCTGCTGCCGGGCGGCAAGATCCACCTGCGCGACGGCCGTACGGGCGAGAACTTCTCGAACCCGGTCACCGTCGGCCAGGTGTACATGCTCAAGCTGAGCCACTTGGTGGACGACAAGATCCACGCGCGCAGCATCGGCCCCTACTCGCTCGTCACGCAGCAGCCGCTGGCGGGCAAGGCGCAGTTCGGTGGCCAGCGCTTCGGCGAGATGGAGGTGTGGGCGCTGGAGGCGTACGGCGCGGCCCACACGCTGCAGGAGATCCTGACGGTGAAGTCCGACGACGTGAACGGACGCAGCCGCGTGTACGAGGCGATCGTGAAGGGCCAGAACCTTCCGGAGCCGGGTACGCCGGAATCCTTCAACGTGCTCGTGAAGGAACTGCAGGCACTGGGCATCCACGTCACGATGGATACGCACGCCGAGGGGCACGGTGGAACGCCGTCCACCTTCGGCAACGGCAGCGAGGAATAACCGATGATCGATTTCAGGAGCGTCCGCGAGAAGAGCGCGGCAGCATTCGACTATATCCAGATCCGCATCGCCTCCCCGGAGGAGATCCGCGGACCCCGTGACCCCAAGGAGCGTGAGCGGCTGGAGATGGCCGGCCTGCGCTCGTGGTGGTCGTGGGGCGAGGTGACCAAGCCGGAGACCATCAACTACCGGTCGTTCAAGCCGGAGAAGGATGGCCTCTTCTGCGAGCGCATCTTCGGTCCCGTCAAGGACTGGGAATGCCATTGCGGCAAGTACAAGCGTATCCGCTACCGCGGCGTGATCTGCGACCGGTGCGGCGTCGAGGTGACCCTGAGCAAGGTCCGTCGTGACCGCATGGGCCACATCGAACTCGCCGTGCCCGTGGCCCATATCTGGTTCTTCAAGACCCTCCCCAGCCCGATGGGGAACCTGCTCGACCTCACGCTGCGCGACCTCGAGAAGGTCGTGTACTACTCCAACTACGTCGTGATCGACCCGGGCAAGCAGGAGTCCGTGCCCGACCCGACGCCGTTGGACCCGGACCACGTGCGTCCGATCGCCGTGAACACGCTGATCACCGAGGACGAGTACCTCGCGCTCAAGCAGAAGGCGAAGGAAGAGGGCGATGGCGCGTTCCTGGCCGACATCGGCGCACCGGCCGTGCGCGAGCTGCTGCGCCGCCTCGACGTGGACGCCGTGGCCGACCAGCTGCGCGCGCAGGTGCTCGTCGAGACCTCGCAGCACAAGAAGAAGGCGCAGCTCAAGCGCCTCAAGATCATTGACGCGTTCCGCAACTCGGGCGACCACAGCGGCATCCGCAACAAGCCGGAGTGGATGATCCTCGACGTGGTGCCGGTGATCCCGCCCGACCTGCGGCCGCTCGTGCCGCTCGACGGCGGGCGCTTCGCGACGTCGGACCTGAACGACCTGTACCGCCGCGTCATCAACCGCAACAACCGCCTCACCAAGCTCATCGCCCATCGCGCGCCGGAAGTCATCCTGCGCAACGAGAAGCGCATGCTGCAGGAAGCGGTGGACGCGCTGTTCGACAACGGGCGTCGCTCCAAGGCGATCCGCGGCCGCGGCAAGCGTCCGCTCAAGTCGCTGTCCGACATGCTCAAGGGCAAGCAGGGCCGGTTCCGCCAGAACCTGCTCGGCAAGCGCGTGGACTACTCGGGCCGTTCGGTCATCGTCGTCGGCCCCGAGCTCAAGCTGCACCAGTGCGGGCTCCCGAAGGCCATGGCGCTGGAGCTCTTCAAGCCGTTCATCATCCACAAGCTGGTGGAGAAGGGCATCGCGGAGACCGTGAAGCGCGCCAAGAAGATCGTGGAGCGCGAGTCGGCCGAGGTGTTCGAGATCCTGGAAGAGATCATCCGCGACCATCCGGTGCTCTTGAACCGCGCGCCGACACTTCACCGCCTGGGCATCCAGGCGTTCGAGCCGGTGCTGGTCGAGGGCAAGGCCATCCGCATCCATCCGCTCGTGTGCGCGGCGTTCAACGCCGACTTCGACGGCGACCAGATGGCCGTGCACGTGCCGCTCTCGTACGAGGCGCAGCTCGAGTGCCGTGTGCTGATGCTGTCGTCGAACAACATCCTCAAGCCGTCCGACGGCCGCCCGGTGGCGGAGCCGTCGCAGGACATCGTGCTGGGCTGCTACTTCGCGACGAAGGCGCCGTTTGGCTTCGACGCGCTGCTCAAGGACGAGAAGGCGCAGCAGGCGCTGCGCTCCTTCGGGTCCGCGGCGGAAGTGGAGATGGCGCTGGCGCTGGGGCAGCTCACCGTGCATTCCGCGGTGCGCTACTTCGGCCGCACGCCCAATGGCGACAACGCGTGGGTGACCACGACGGCCGGCCGTGTGCTGTTCGACGGCATCGTGCCGGCGGAACTGCCGTTCCAGAACCGCGAGATGAAGAAGAAGGCGCTGGGCGAGCTCGTGTTCGAGTCCTACCGCACGGCGGGGCTCTCGGGTACGGTCGCGTTCCTCGACCGGCTCAAGGACTTCGGCTTCCGCAACGCCACGCGCGGCGGCGTCTCGATCGGCATCGAGGATCTGGAGATCCCGGCCGAGAAGGAAGTGCTGCTCGAGGAGGCCACGGCGCGCGTCACGCGCTTCCAGAAGGCGTACCAGACGGGCAACATCACGAACGGCGAGCGCTACAACAAGGTGATCGACACTTGGACGCACGCCAACAACGACGTCGCCGACGCGATGGTGAAGCGCATGCGCGAGTCGCAGAGCGGCTTCAACACCGTGTTCATGATGTTCGATTCCGGCTCGCGTGGTTCACGCGACCAGATCCGCCAGTTGGCCGGCATGCGCGGCCTGATGGCGAAGCCGCAGAAGAAGCTCACGGGCGGCATCGGCGAGATCATCGAGAACCCGATCAAGTCGAACTTCCGTGAAGGTCTCTCGGTGCTCGAGTACTTCTCGTCCACGCACGGCGCGCGCAAGGGCCTCGCGGACACGGCGCTCAAGACGGCCGACGCGGGTTACCTCACACGCCGCCTCTGCGACGTCGCACAGGACGTGACGATCACCGAGGAAGATTGCGGTACGGTGATGGGGCTCGAGATCGGCGCGCTGAAGGAAGGCGAGGACATCATCGAGCCGTTGGCCGAGCGCATCATCGGCATCGTGGCGGCCGAGGACGTGGTGGACCCGCAGTTGCTGGATGAGGCGGGTCGTCCGCACCTGCTCGTCGAGGCCGGCTCCATGATCAGCGAGGAGACGGCGCACGCGATCGAGGAGGCGGGCATCGAGACGGTGCGCATCCGCTCTGTGCTCACGTGCGAGGCCAAGCGCGGGCTCTGCCGCATGTGCTACGGCCGCAACCTGGCCACCATGCAGATGGTGGACCTGGGCGAGGCCGTCGGCATCATCGCGGCGCAGTCCATCGGCGAGCCGGGCACGCAGCTCACGCTGCGTACGTTCCACATTGGCGGCACCGCGGCCCGCATCGCGGAGCAGACGGCGCGCAAGTCAAAGGTCTCGGGCGTGCTCGAGTTCGGCGACCGCCTGGTCAAGGTCACGAACCCCGAGGGTCAGGAGATCGTGACGTCGTACGAGGGCGAGCTCTACATCCGCGCGTCCGAGGACAAGAACGCGCCGATCATGGCGCGGCTCGCGGTGCCGCTCGGCGCCATCCTGATGGTAAAGGACGGCGCGGAAGTGAAGAAGGACGAGGTGATCTTCACGTGGGATCCGTACACCAACCCGATCATCGCCGACGTCACGGGCGAGGTGCGGTTCGTGGACCTCGTGGACGAGGAGACGGTCTCCGAGGAGCTCGACGAGCTCACGGGCCTGCGTCAGCGCGTCGTGATCGAGGACCGCGAGAAGAAGCTGCACCCGCACATCGAGATCTGGCAGGTGAAGGGCGGCAAGGAGAAGAAGATCCGCGACTTCGTGATCCCGGTGGGCGCGCAACTGATCATCAGCGACGGTTCCGAGGTCGCGGCGGGCCAGACGATCGCCAAGATCTCACGCGAGGCGTACAAGACGCGCGACATCACGGGCGGCCTGCCGCGCGTGGCGGAGCTGTTCGAGGCGCGCAAGCCGAAGGATCCGGCCACGATCTCCGAGGTGGACGGCGTCGTGCGGTTCGGCGACATCAAGCGCGGCAAGCGCGAGATCTTCGTGCAGCCGACGGACCTGAATGGCGCGATGGACGACGAGCAGGCGCCGCACCTGTACGAAGTGCAGGCCGGCAAGCACTTGCGCGTGCACGAGGGTGACCGCGTGCGCGCCGGTGACCGCCTGAGCGAGGGACCGGTGAATCCGCACGACATCCTGCGGATCAAGGGCCCGCGCGCGGTGCAGGAATACCTGCTCAACGAGGTGCAAGAGGTCTACCGCCTGCAGGGCGTGAAGATCAACGACAAGCACATCGGCGTGATCGTGCGCCAGATGCTGCAGAAGGTCCGTGTGGCCGAGTCGGGGGACACGGAGTTCCTCGAGGGCGAGAACGTGGACAAGGCGATGTTCCGCGACGCGAACGACAAGGCGAAGAAGAAGAAGCAGCGCGCGGCGCAGAGCGAGCCGCTGCTGCTCGGGATCACGAAGGCGTCGCTGACGACGCAGTCGTTCATCTCGGCCGCGTCGTTCCAGGAAACCACGCGTGTGCTGACGGATGCGGCGATCCGCGGGTCCAAGGACAATCTCTTGGGGCTCAAGGAGAACATCATCATCGGGCACCTGATCCCGGCGGGTACGGGCATGTACCGGTACCACGACGTGGATATGGACATCGAGCCGCCGCCGGCGCCTGCGCCGGAGTTCGGTGGATTCGGGGAACTGCCGGCGAGCTTCCTGACGCCGCCAATGGAGGCCGACGCGACGATGCTCGCGGGGCCGCCAGAGGATCAGTAAGTCTGCGGGGGATGCGGGGAACTGCATCTCACGCGGAGCCGCGGAGGGGCACTGAGAGGGCGCGGAGGGCTTTGTGCGCTGCGTGCGCTTGAGGTGTTCTGAAGTGGTTCTTTGAGTTTTTGAGTTTGGTGACATGAAGGGGGGGGGCGGCCGGTTATCCACGGTCACGCCCCTCTTTTTTTGTAGTTCTCTGCCACTCAAGGCAGTTCCCCGCGACTCCGCGTGAAACCAGCCTTTCCCCGCATCGCAGTTCACCCGCACCCCTCGACGTACTCCACCGCCGGCAACAGCCCCGCCCGGTACTGCGTCACCCGGCCTCCATCCGTTTCGAAGACGAGCCGGAAGTCGCTGCGCGTGTTGGGGGGAGTCGCGCCGGGCTCGGTCACCTCGGGTAGGGGACGCGCGGTGTCGGCGCGGACGATCAGGTAGGCGCCGTCGGTGTATTTGTGCGGCCGGTGTTCGACGCGGCCTTTGTACAGCGAGTCGATGCGCGCCACGCTGTCGCCGATGCGCGCGCCCTCCTCGGTGGCGATCGTGCGGCCGCGCAGCACATCGACGCGCGTCACGGCGCCGCCTTCGACCATCACGCGCACGCCGGCCGGCGCGGCGTCCCACACTGCGTAGGTGCACGCGTTGGAGACGGCGCCGACCGGCAGCTCGAACGAGCCCGGCACCCGGTGTGCGACTTCCTCGACGCGCATGCCTGCCACGATCGGACCGAGTCCTTGGGGGCGCATGGTCCATGCGGCTGGATCAGTGGCGACCGTGTCATCATCGGGCGGCGCGCCGCAGGCGACGAGCAGCGCGAGGGCGCCGATGAACGCGCGCCATGCTGTGAGTCGATCGTGGTACATATCGTGTACTACCCTCCGGACGCGTCCGCGGTCGGCCGACAGCGTCAGCGAAGCCCGGCAACGCCTCGCCCCCGGCGATAACTTGAAGCAGGAGGTGACCACTTGGGCATCACGTCAATCAATCCCGCCACGGGCGAGCTCGTGCGCCGCTATTCCGAGATGTCCGCCGAGGAGACGGCGGCCGTCATCGCGCGGGCGCACGAGACCTTCAAGGTCTGGCGCACCACCGCGTTCGGCAGTCGTGCCACGCTCATGCGCGCCGCCGCTGCACTGCTACGCGAGCGCAAGGACGAGCTCGCGCACCTGATGGCCGCCGAGATGGGCAAGCCGCTCGCGCAGGGTGCGAGCGAAGTGGACAAGTGCGCGTGGGTCTGCGAGTACTACGCCGACAACGCGGAGGCGCATCTCGCGTCCGACCATGTCGCGACGGACGCCGCGCGATCGTACGTGCACTTCGAACCGCTGGGCGTTGTACTCGCGGTGATGCCGTGGAACTTCCCGCTCTGGCAGGTCTTCCGTTTCGCGGCGCCGGCGCTGATGGCGGGCAACGTCGGCGTGCTCAAGCATGCCTCCAACGTGCCGGGCTGCGCACTGGCGATCGAGGACATCTTCCGCGAGGCGGGCTTCCCGGTGGACGCCTTCCGCACGCTGCTCATTGGCAGCGCGCAGGTGCGCGCGGTGATCGAGCACCCGCTCGTGCGCGCGGTGACGCTCACGGGCAGTACGCCGGCCGGCCAAGCGGTGGCCGCGCAGGCGGGCGCGGTGCTCAAGAAGACGGTGCTCGAGCTCGGCGGGTCCGACCCGTACATCGTGCTCGAGGACGCGGACTTGGACCTCGCCGCGACGACGTGCGCCGACTCGCGGCTCATCAACGCGGGCCAGAGCTGCATCGCGGCCAAGCGGTTCATCGTCGTCGAGTCGGTGTTGAACGCGTTCACCGAGCGCTTCGTCGCGGCCATGCGCGCAAAGGTCATGGGTGACCCGCGGGCCGAGGGCACGCAGGTGGGGCCACTCGCGCGTCGCGACCTGCGCGAGGTGCTGCATGCGCAGGTGACCGCGTCCGTGGAGCGCGGCGCGCGTGTGCTGCTCGGTGGCGAGATCCCGTCCGGCGGCGGTGCCTACTATCCGCCAACCGTGCTCGCCGATGTCGTGCCCGGCATGCCGGCGTACGACGAGGAACTGTTCGGCCCGGTGGCGGCGGTGATTGCCGCCAAGGACGAACTCGACGCCATCCGCATCGCGAACGACACCCCGTTCGGGTTGGGCGCGGCGGTGTTCACGCGCGACGCCGGACGCGGCGAGCGCGTTGCACAGCGGCTCGAGGCCGGCGCGACGTTCGTCAACTCGTTCGTGGCCTCCGACCCGCGGCTGCCGTTCGGCGGCATCAAGGACTCGGGCTATGGGCGCGAACTCGGCGCGTACGGGATCCGCGAGTTCGTCAACATCAAGACGATCGTGGTGCGGTGAGGGGAGAGGGGAACGGCAATTTCACGCGGAGACGCGGAGGCGCGCTGAGAGGGCGCGAAGGGATTTGTGCGTTGAGTAGGCTTGAGGCGTACCGAAGAGATTCTTGGAGTTTTTGGGCTTAGTGATATAAAGGGGCGCGGCCGGTTATTCACGGTCGCGCCCCTCTATTTCACTTGTAGTTCTCCGCGGCTCCGCGTGAGACAGTTGTTTACGATCTCAAGCAGAGCCGCGGAGCCGCGGAGGCGCCGCGGATAACTGCGATTACCGCGGCCAACCCCCCTGCGGCAACCCCGGCGTGAGGCGCAGCGCGTTCTTGTAGTAGACCTTCTTCAGCACCTCGTCGGGCAGGTCGATCCCGTACAGCTTCCACGACGCGTGATAGTCCCGGTAGTAGTCGAAGTAATCGTCGCGCGTCTCGAACACACGCCAGTAGTACGGATACTCCTGCGGCTGGAATGAATCCTTGCCGAACAGGATGCGGTCCTGGTACTTCACGAAGAAGTCGTGCGCCGCGCGCGGCTGCCGGCCGATGTCGTAGAGCACGGCGCCGACCTCGGCGTTGAGGTTCGGCATTTCGTCCATGAGGGCGGCGAGCCGGCCGAGATCATTGGCGTGCCAGCCCAAGTGCGCGATCACGAACGTGGTCTTCGGATTGCGCCGGATCATGTTGTCGCGCTCGTCCATGAGCTGGTCGAACGACGGGAACTCCGGCCCGTAGCGCCGGCCGGGAAACAGCGCGAGCTCGAGCCAGCGCTCGTTGTGATTGTCGATCGGCTGCCAGAACTCCTGCGGGTCGGCCGTGTGGATGAACACCGGCAGGCCGAGTCGCGCGGCCGCTTGCCACACCGGATCGAGCGCGGGGTCGTCGATGCGCAGGCGCGAGCCGTCAGCCTTGGTCGTGCGGAGCCCGAGGCCCTTACCGATCTCGCCGATGCCCACCGCGCCGGCGGCCACGTCCGCCTCGAGCTGCGCGATCGCGCGTTCGGCCCAGCCCGGCCCGACGTCGCGGAAGGAGATGCCGGTGAAGAACGCCACGCGGTCCTTCATCGGCGACGCCTTTGCCAACGCGACTTGCTCCTTGAGCTCGTCGCCAGAGACGTTATTGGCCGCGATCATGACACGCACGTTGAGCGCGTCGAGCGCCTCGCGCAGTTGCTGCAGGCCCTCGCTGCTCTGCAGTTCGGAGCGCGGATGGCCGTGAAAGTCGATGACGGGGAACTTGGCGCGCGGCCGCTCGTGCTCTGACACGACCAGCGTCGAACGCGGCCGGTAATCGACGATGCTCGGCGGCGGCATCGTCGGTGCCTGGCAGTTGCCGGGCCGCACTTCGGTCATTCCCGCTGGGCACTCTTCGCCGGGCTCGATGCGCGCGCCGTTGGTGCCGCGGCCGGGCTGAGCGTGAAGGGCCATCGGGGCGAGTAACAGCGCGACGGCTAGCGCGACAGCTGACCGTGCGAGCGTGGTCGGTGCGAAGGCAACCCGTGCGGGGGCGATCGGCGAGAAGGAGGCGACGGGGCGTCGAACGAAGGTCGGGCGGTCGGGCATCGAGTCTCCGGGCAGCGTGAAGATTGAAATCTGGGCCCGTGCGCCGCTCAGTGGTATGGCGGACGGCGGCTCAGAGCGTGCGCTCCCAGTGATTCAGAGCGTGAGCTCCCAGCGTCTCACAGCGTACGCTCCCAGTCCTGGCCCTTGAGGTCTTGCCCGAACGAATGGTGTCGTTCCTCCTTCACGAGCCGGAACCCCGCGGCCTCATAGATCCGTCTGGCGGAAGTGAGGATGTCGTTGGTCCACAGCATCAGCGTCCGGTAACCGGCTGCGCGGGAAAAGCGAATGCACTCCTCCACGAGCCGACGTCCGATGCCGAGCCCGCGCGCCGTCGACTCCACGTAGAGCAGGCGGAGTTGCGCCACCTCGTCCGATTTCTGCACGACGAACACCGAGCCGACCACGGCGCCAGCGTGTTCGGCGATCCAACAGTTTTCGCGATCGGGGTCGTGGTGCCTTGCGTACGCGGCCACGATCTCGGCGACGGCGCCCTCGAACGTGAGGTCCCAGCCGTATTCGTCGTGGTAGAGCACGGCCTGCCGGTGCACGATCCAACCGAGGTCACCGGCACGCGGCGGCCGCAGGATGATGTCGCCCATCGTCAGCCGTGCAACTTCTCGCCGCGGGAGAGCATCGCGACGAGCGTGGCGATCCGCTTCGCGCGCGCGGCCGGCGTGGCTGCCGTCTGCACGCGCCAGATGACGGCGTAGCGGTTCGTGCGGTCGAGCGTGGCGAAGAACTTCGCCGCCTTGGGCGCCTTCCGCAGCGCCGCGTCGAGCTCATCGGGCACGGTGGCCGTGGATCCGCTCTGATACGCGTTCTGCCAACGTCCGTTGCGCTTGGCGGCCTGGATGCTGGCCAAGCCGGCCGGCCGCATCTCGCCGCGCGCGATCAGGGCCATCGCCTTGTCCTTGTTGATGCGCGACCAGACGCTGCGCGGCTTGCGTGGGCTGAACCGCAGCTTGTAGTAGCCCTCGCGCTCGCTGGTCTTCTTGAGGCCGTCGATCCAGCCGTAGGCGAGCGCGGCATCGATCGCCTCGGCGTACGTCACGGAGCGGTGGCCCGAGTCCTTCTTGCCGAACAGGATCCAGAGGCCGGGCGACTTCGTGTGGTTTCGATCGAGCCAGGAGACCAGGGCAGCCTTTGTCGCGAAGGCGCGCTCGGGCAAATCGGCTTTTGCTGCGGCCATGTCAGCGGATTCCGATGGCCACGTGTGAGCGGAAGGGCACGCGCCGTGCGCCGTCGGCCACGACGTCGCCGAGGGTTTGCTCGTAACGCTCCGCCGTATCCAGCGAAACTTGCCATCCCATCGATACGGACATTTCTACGGAGTCACTTCGATGTAGAGTGAATCGATCGCGTCGTCCACGGTGAGCACCAGCCACGTGTTGCCAAGACCCACGCCCGAAAGTTGCAGCGGAGCGAATGCGCCGGGAAAGAGAGTCGCCTGGGCGACCGCCGGGTCGCGGGAGACGACGCTGTTTCCCGCGCGCGCCAACGCGAACGGCGCGTCGTTGACGCTTCGCAGGTTCGCGTCATAGAGCAGCAGCCAGGCGTCACGTCTGCCACCGATCGTCAACAAGGTGCTGCAGGGGACGACCAGTACGCCCGGTGCGCACGACACATCAAACGATGCCGCGCGCTGTCCGACGAACACGGTGTGACCCACAATCACGCGATCGAGCACGGCCGACACGTGGACCGGAACGTACTGCGCGCTCGCGAGGTGCACGATGAACTCGCCGTTCGCGAGCGGCAGGACGTTTCGTTCCACGGCGTCCCATGCCACAAACGCCTCCTCGTCGATGGGTCCCAACGACGACTGCAGATCCAATGTGAAGCGCTGTGCCATGGCGTGCACGGAGTCCGGTCCGGCAAGCGTGAGCGTCGCGCTGCCGCCGGAATCGAACGGATTGGTGCGCGCGAACGGTGCCTCGATCTGGCAGGCCTGTGCGAACGCCAACAGCAAGCACAGCCGTGCGATCTTGCGCGCTCGAGTCATCGGAAGTTGAAGGACATGGTCAGCCCGACGCGCCACGGTGAGATGGATGGCCGCACGACCGGCGGGCCGAGTGCGGCTCGTTCTCCGTCGTCGCGCACTCCGGCGTCACGCACGCCGATGTCGCGTACCTCCGCCAATGCCTGCGCGTGCTGGTGCTCATGCCACACGGCCTCGACCGCGGCGCCGATCCAAAGTGTCGCGGCGGCGATGCTCAGGCCGTTGCCGATGTTGCGCGCAAGCTGCGCGCGTTCGATGATGGCTTCCGGCTTCGGATCCGTGTTGCCGCGGTACGCGAGGTACTCCTCGTATTGGCCGCGCGCGTACGACTGTGCGAGGTTCGATAGCAAATACGACCCCGCGGTCGAGGCGAGGATCGTGAGCGCCAGCCGTTTGCGCAGAGGCCCGGTGGCCTGGCCCCATCCGGGCACCGCCGAGCGCAGCGCGATCAGCGGCAGCGGAATGGAGGTGCAGCGCGCCGGCATGCGCTCGATGTCGACCATGAGCCGCAGCGTCTCCGGCACTTCGGACGCCAGCGTGAGGCACGGATACTCCTCCATGATGTCCGACACCAGCGAGACCGCGGCGGCGTTCTCGCCGTGTGCGGCGAAGGAGGCGGCCGCGAGCAGCATCGCATCGCGCATCTCGCCGCGGTCGGGCCGCGGCAGGTACATGAGCCGGTCGAGCGCCGTCGCTGCCGCGGGGCCGAACTCGCCACGACGGAAGCGCGTGTGCGCGACGCGCAGCGCGGAGTCCCGTGGCATCGGGAGATCGAGTCGATACGCCTCGGCGCCCTCCACGGTTGCGAGTGAGCGCGCATGCCACGGTAGCATCTGCTGCCAAACGGCGCGACTCACCTGGTCGGGGATCGGCATGATCTCGGGCTCTTCGTCGACCGCGTTCCAGACGTGCAGCTCGATGCGCGCCGCCCGCCCATCCTCGTCGGGCGCGAACACGGCCGGGTCGGCATACACCCGCAACTGGCCGCTGGCGTCGCGGTGCACGGTGCCGACATCGACCTTGGTGAGTGACGCGCGCCCCGTGAGCTGAGCGGGCTCGAGCCGGCCACTCACGCGGATCTCCGCGTGGTGCACGTCGTCGCGCGGTGAGTACGGCGCGAACCGGCCATAGAGGACACCGCGCGCCGCGGCGGCGAATCGCGCCAGAAGGCCCGCATGGCAGTCGAACCGGCCCATTTCGCGCGGCATGATGGCGAACGCGATGACGGGCCGGTCGCGCGTGGCGGCATCGAACGCGTCCCATGGCTGGACGTCCACCGTGGACTCGACCGTCGCGTCGGTGTGCTCGAGCGCGAGCTGGCACCCTCGCGACGCCTTCCGCACGAGCGAATCCGGCGTGAGCGCGTCGACGGCCATCGGCGTGAGGACCAACACCTCGTAGCGCGTGCCTTCGACGAGGAAAGAGACACCCGCACGACCGCGCTCGAAAGCGGCTTGGCGCCATTCGGCAAAGCCGGCGTCAAAGGGGCCGGGGGTGAGCGTCGAGTCTGGCAAGGGCGCCGCGATGACGGCGGCACCTGAAACCGGTGTGGCGGCATCCTGCGCGTGGGCGCGCGCTGACATCGCGATCGAGATGAGCAGTAGCGTGACCACCACAAGATCCAGGCGCATCAGCGGGCTACCCAGTGTGAGTTCGCCGGTTCCATCGCCCGAACATACCTGTGGAATCCGGCTGGCGTCACTGCCCGCACCGGCGACCGCGCCCCGCATGCGCTTCCTAGCGGCGCCCTGCGAACGGCACGATCTTCCCCGTCCATGGAAACCAAGAAAAGCGCCGTCGCCAGTTGGGTCATCTACGACCTCGCCAACACCATCTTCTCGATGGGCGTGGTCTCGCTCTACTTCTCGCTATGGGTGCGCGACGCCGTCGGTGCCGGCACGGCCGACAAGGTCTACGGCATCATCACCGCCGTGTCGATGGGCATCATCTTCGTCATTTCGCCGCTGCTCGGCGCGATGACCGACCGCGCGCGGCGGCGCATGCCGTTCCTGATCGTGTCGACGCTGCTGTGTGTGGGCTTCACGCTGCTCATCGCGCGCACGGGCTACTGGCCGTCGCTGGTCGCGTTCATCTTCGCGAATGCCGCGTACCAGGCCGGCCTGCAGTTCTATGATGCGCTGTTGCCCGAGGTGACGACCGAGGACAATCGCGGCCGCATCTCCGGCATCGGGGTCGGCGTCGGCTACCTCGGGTCGTACTTCGCCATCGGCATCGGCATCCTGCTGGGCACGGAGGACAAGGCGCGGCTCTTCGCGTGGATCGCGGCGGCGTTCCTGCTGCTCGCGATTCCGTGCTTCGTGTTCGTGCGGGAACGCGGCAATCCGAATCCGCGGCCCGTCTTTGGCTGGGCGATGATCAAGGAGTCCACCGCGCAGACGCTGCGCACGCTCAAGGGCGGCAAGCAGTACCCCGGGCTGCTGCGGTTCCTCGTGGGACGCGTGTTCTACACGGACGCCATCAACACCGTGATCGCGATCATGGGTCTCTACACGGTGAACGTCGCCGTGGCGAGCGGCTTGGACGAGACCGCCGGCGAGCAGCGCGCGCAACTGATCCTGCTCTCGGCCGTGAGCTTCGCGGTGATCGGTGGGTTCGTGTGGGGACGCATGGTGGACCAAATCGGCCCCAAACGCACGCTGAACGCGGTGTTGTGGCTATGGGTCGCGACGTTCATCGGCGCGGCATCGATCGGGCTGCTGGGCCTGCCGCTCGAAGTGTTGTTTGTCGTGGCCGCGATGGCGGGCATCGCGCTGGGTGGCATCTGGAGCGCGGACCGGCCGTACATGTTGCGGCTCACGCCGCCGGACCGCATCGGCGAGTTCTATGGCCTGTACGGCATGGTGGGTCGCTTTTCCGCGATCACCGGCCCGCTGATCTGGGCCGCGGTGGCATACGTGTGCATCGAACGCATGGGCATGAGCCCGGAGAAGGGGCAGGGAATCGGCGTGCTCGTGCTGCTCGGGCTCATCGTGATCGCGCGCGTGATCTTGGGACCGGTGACGGACGAGAGGCGGGACTGGGTGGCGTTGCGCGCAGCGACCTAGCCAGGTGACTTCGAAGGAAATTGTTGTCGGGCTAGCGGTCGGTGAAGCAGCGTGTTGACAAGTCAGTTTCGCAATGGTGCCGTTTATGCCGACCGCTATTTGTCGTCTCTCAACTTAGGGAAGAAGATCTATGCGTGCGCGTTTGGTGAGGTTGGCCATCGCAGTATTTGCTGTCGCCGTCGGCGGGGGCAGTGCGTCGGCGATGGCTGCCGGCTGCCCCGGAAACATCGTGATCGGCGGCACCATGGCATGCCACAACGTTTCCGGGTCCACCTGCTCCAACTGCAGGTATCTCTGCGACGACGGCGAGTACTACAACTGGAACATGTGCGAGACGTGATTTTGGCTCAGGTCCGATGACACAGCACAGCCGCTGGCTCTCAGGCGGTTGGTACCTCGACCTCCTCACGGCGGCAATCGGTGCGTTCGCGATCTTCCTAGTCTTTCAGCCCGGATCTTGGGTTCGGACGAATTGGGATATCGGGAATCAGTGCATCGTGGCGTTGCCGACTTAGCTGCTATCCGCGAGATGGCGCGGGAGGATTGAACTCTTGCTGGCTCAGGTTGCAAAGTTGTTGCTGGCAGCATGTCTCTTGACGTCCTGCGCGGACGCGCCGTCGCCAGCGGCGGATTCTGGCGCGGCAACCAATCCCGGTGCTCCCAGATGGTCAATTGAGCCGAGGCCGAGCATTCTGCTCGGCGGCGGCCAGTCACCCCATGAGGCGTTCGGCCGCATCGTCGGAGTTTCGATGTTGTCCGGCGGCCGCATCGCGGTTGCGGATGCGAGCATTCAGCAAGTTCTCGTTTTTGATTCATCCGGCCGATTGGCGTTCCGCTGGGGACGAGCTGGCTCAGGACCTGGGGAATTCCGGAATCTCGCTGGAATCAGCGTCGCCGCAGAGTCGTTGTTTGCATTCGAGACGGCGCCCGGACCGAGTAAATACCACGCGAGGCACCTTGACGATGGAACTTTCGCTCAAGGTGCTCTTCGGGACTCCGCGGGCCGCCTGAGAGTACTCGGTCGTTTCGGGTCGGGTGCGTTTTTGGTTTCACGCGATGGTTTCCGTGCCGTTTCGCCGCCGCCGCTGGAGACGGTGCAGAGGGATACCATTGACATCGGCGTGTTCGATCCGCTCCTCGGGTCAGTGGACTGGATCGGCCCGGTGCCGAACAACTCGTGGACGAGCTATCGCCTCGCCGGAACCGACCGCCTTGCAATGACCCGACTTCCGTTGGGAGCGTCGCTCGCGGTGGTTGCATTGGGCGACCTCATTTGGATCGGAGACACTGGCAATGGTGCGATTCGGGTCGTCAGCGCGGAGGGCGAGACTTTGCGTGAGTTCACGGCGCAAGTGGAGCGCCGAGAACTGGATGGACAGCGCCGAGCCGAGTTGCGACGGGTCGCGATGGAGAGCGTCCGTGATGAGCTGATGAAGGCACGCGTGGAAGCGCAGTACTCGGACGATGTATTGCCGCAACTTGAGCCGGCCTTCAGTCGTTTCGTCGTATCACGGGACTCGTTGGTATGGGTTGTCAGCAGAGGAGCAAAGCTGGATTCTTCCGAAGCTTCCGTGCTTACGCGTTTGGGTGAGCGGCTGGCACGCGTCTCCCTGCCACCTCACTTCGTTCTCTGGGATGCCGACCGGGATTTCGTCGCTGGCGTCCGCACTGATTCGACCGGAGCGGAAACCGTTGTTGTTTATCGACTTCTACGCAGCGACCGATGAAGCGTACGTCGTGCCGGAGCCGCTTCCGGTTCCAGGATTCGCTTCGAATTATGGCTGTGGTGGCGTCAATGTTCGCTTGTGACCGCCCTGCATCGACGGCAAGCCACCACTCTCTTGAGGGACGGTGGCTGCAGGTCATTCCGTCGTCTGCGGACAAAGGGTGGATGGAACTCGACAGCACCGGCGTCGCACGAGGCCAGGTAACGACGTATTCGCTAGATGAGACACTTCAGTTGACGGGCTGGCATCGAGGAACCTCCATCATGCCCGACGGTCTGTGTCTGGAAGCGGGAGAAGCATCGCACTGCCAACACTATCTGCTGGTCACCGACACACTGTGGCTCGCCGATGGGGTTGGATCCGTTTACGTACGAGATGCCGGCAACCGCAGTGCACGGCCCAGCGCCGATCTCATTCGGCGCAGGTTGGTACCCGGGCCTCCCGGGGGTCCGCCCGATACGACTGTGATGCCATCCGTGCACTAGGCCGGCTTCTTCCTGCTGCGTCAACGCTCAGAGCGGCGCTCGTGAGCGTATATTTCACGGATGACCGACGCACCGAAGCGCGTTCGTGAGGGTCTTGTTGTCCGCATGCATCGGCTTGGAGAGGAGCCGCCGGATGACATCCTTCTGCACACGACTCCCGAGGAGCGTCTCGCAATGGTGTGGGAGCTGACCGAGCGTATCTGGAAGCTGCAGGGATCGCCGCCCTGCCCGTACACGCGTGCGACGATGCCCATTCGTATTATCCGGCGAGATGAACACTGATTGGATTGATCTGCTCCGGGCGCTGAACAGGGTGGGAGTCCGCTACCTGCTTGTCGGCGCGCACGCGGTGGGAATACACGGCATTCCACGGGCGACACGGGACATGGATGTGTGGGTCGATTCGTCGACTGGCAACGCCGAACGGGTTTGGCGCGCACTTGCCGAATTTGGCGCCCCCCTCGGCGATCTCGACGTGTCTGTCGCCGATTTTCTGAGAGCCGACAACGTAATCCAGATTGGCGTCCCTCCCAATCGGATCGACTTGATGACGAGTCTGAGCGGCGTGGACGATTTCGAAGGCGCTTGGCGCCGGCGGCACTCGGCGGACTTTGACGGTGAGCCTGTGCCGGTGCTCGGACGAGCGGACTTGCTTGCAAATAAGGAGGCTGCAGGTCGCGACAAGGACCGCATAGACCTTCGTGAGCTTCGGTCGCTGCTCAGGCGGGACGCGCCAGACGGCGATGGTTGACCTGCCGCAGGCGGTCAGGTTATAATCCGTAGCTCTGTTCCGTGCCGCCCGTCGGGCGATCCACGTAGAATCAGGTGTCCGAACAACTGTCAGGAAAAGATGCCGACGATCAACCAACTCGTCCGGCAGAGCCGACGCGCCGTCGTCAAGAAGGACAAGGCGCCCGCTCTGAAGGACAACCCGTTCAAGCGTGGCGTGTGCACCCGCGTGTACACCACGACCCCCAAGAAGCCGAACTCCGCGCTTCGTAAGGTCGCCCGTATCCGCCTCGTGAACGGCTTCGAAGTCACTGCCTACATTCCCGGCGAAGGCCATAACCTGCAGGAGCACTCCATCGTGCTCATTCGCGGTGGCCGCGTGAAGGACCTGCCGGGCGTTCGTTACCACATCGTGCGCGGCAAGCTCGACGCCTCCGGCGTCCAGGGGCGCAACAAGAGCCGCTCCAAGTACGGGACCAAGAAGCCGAAGGCTGGAGCCGCGGCTGGGGGTAAGAAGTAAATGAGCCGCCGCAAGAGTGCCGTGAAGCGCACCATCCTCCCGGATGCGCGCTATGACAGCCAGACTGTCTCCAAGTTCATCAACGTCCTGATGTACCAGGGCAAGAAGTCCACCGGCGAGCGCATCTTCTATGGCGCCATGGACATCGTCGAGGCCAAGATGTCGCAGCCCGGCGTCAATGTGTTCAAGCAGGCGCTGACGAACCTCAAGCCGGTCGTCGAGGTGAAGAGCCGCCGCGTCGGCGGCGCGACGTACCAGGTGCCCGTCGAGGTCCGCCCCGAGCGCCGCACCGCGTTGGCGATGCGCTGGCTGATCCTCTACTCGCGCGAGCGCAACGAGAAGTCGATGGCCGAGAAGCTGGCCGCCGAGGTGATCGCCGCGTCCAAGGGTGAGGGCAACGCGGTGAAGAAGAAGGAAGACACGCATCGCATGGCCGAGGCCAACAAGGCGTTTGCGCACTATCGGTGGTAGACGGGAGACGGCGGACGGCAGACGGTTCGTCGGCTGGGTTATGTGAGAGCGGGGGCGGCCTTGGAGGCCGCCCCCGCTTTTCACTATGGAGCACTGATTCACCTTGGTGAGGCCGTGGACGAGTGTCGCAGCCGAACTACTCATCAGAACTAATCTGCATTTGCACGCG
>JAKFFA010000116.1:0-41860 GCA_036675455.1 Gemmatimonadaceae bacterium
CCCCGGCGGCTACGAGACCGTGCTGGGCGAACGCGGGATCAACCTTTCTGGCGGGCAGAAGCAGCGCGCGACCATGGCACGCGCGCTCGCGCGCCGTCCCTCCATTGTCATCCTGGACGACGCTCTCTCGGCCGTCGACACGCAGACCGAGGCGGCCATCCTGCGTGGATTGCGCGAGGCGCTGGCTGGCCGCACGGCGATCATTGCGTCGCACCGCATCACCGCCATCCGCGACGCGCATTGGATCATCGTGCTCGATGAGGGCAAGCTGGTCGAGCAAGGTCGGCATGAGGAGTTGCTCGCGCTGCGTGGCCGGTATTGGGAGCTGCTGCGCCGGCAGCAGCTCGAGGACGAGATCGAGTTGGAGCCGGTGTCACAGGAATCCTGATCGTCGACCGGTTCGGGCTCGGGCGGCGTTGGCCGCCGTTGGGCCGCCGTTGGGCCGCCGTTGGGCCGCCGGTGTGACGCAAAACACGTCTGTAGTTGTGACGAATGGGACCCCCAGATGGTCTGTGTACGTCAACACCTAATTCCGGAGGCGTGTGATGAAGGGTTTGGTGCGTGGGACCTTGGCGGCTGTGGCGCTGGCGATGGTGGCCGCGACGGCCGATCCGCTCGCGGCGCAGGGGCGACAGAAGGAGATCCGGCTGGACTTCCTGAGCCTGCAGACGAGCGATGGTGACACGCGTCTCGACGCGGCGTTTCCCGGCGGACTGGCGGTGGCGTTCTACATGAACGAGAGCGTCGCGATCGAGCCGCGCTTCGCGCTCGACTTCCAGTCCGGCGACGGCATCGCGGAGGGCACGGTCTTCTCGGCCGGTCTGTTCGTGCCGTTCTACCTGGCCGGCGATACCGGCCGCAGCGGATTCTTCCTCTCCCCCGGCATCGAGCTCATGAAGGGCACCGGCGATCGCGAGTTCGATACGCAGGTAAACTACGGTCTCGACGCGGGCATGAAGATGACGCGGAACGATCGCGTGTCGACGCGCCTCGCACTCACGCTTCGCGATGGTGACAGCTTCGGCGACCCGGTCATCGGCGCCGTGTTCGGCATCGGATTGTTCTGGCGCTAGCGCATTTCGCGCCATAGCTTAGCGGCGATGGCGCTTCGAATTCCCGGCCCTTGATCGCGATCCCCGTGACACGGGTGCGGGCGTTTCACCAACTCTCAGGAGAAGCAGACCATGATCAGTCGTTCCCTCCGCGGCCTCGTGGCCGCAACCGTCCTCGTGGCGGGCGTCGCAACGGTCGCTGAGGCGCAGATGGAGACGCCTTCGCGGTTCGGCATCAAGGCGGGCGTCGCCCTGCCGATGGGTGACTTTGGCGATGCGGCCGGGCTCGGCATCCATGCGGGTGCGCACCTCGGCTTCGGCATGACGGAGAACCTGGGCCTGCGTTTCGACGTCGACTACGGCTACTACTCCGGTGATGCGACCGGCCTCGACAACGTGACGTTGCTCGGCGGCGTTGCGAACCTCGTGCTCGACATCCCGACCGAAAGCGGCTTCCAGCCGTACGTGTTCGGCGGCCTGGGCATGTACAACTGGAAGTTCGAGGGTAGCGGTGCGTCGGTTGATGACTCCGACCTGGCCTTCAACGTCGGCGCGGGCTACGACTTCACGATGGGCTCGCAGAGCTGGTTCGCCGAGCTGCGCTTCCTGTCGATCCAGACGGACGGCGACGCGCTGAACTCGCTGCCGATCGTGATCGGCCTGCGGTTCTAAGAGGCAGACGGCAGACGGTAGACCGCAGACGGCAGAGGGGCTCGGCGCTTGGCGCCGGGCCCCTCTGTTCGTCCTGGACATGAGTGGCTGTCATCCCTTCGCATCGCCGTTCAGTCTACCGTCCGCCGTCCGCCGTCTCGCCCACCAATCTTTCCCTAGATCCGATCTCGAATAAACGCCGGCGTAAAGTCTTGCAGCCATGTCGCCAGCATCGTGAACCGGTTCGTCACCATCAGCAGGCCCACGACGATCAGCAGCACGCCCGCGATTCGGTTCACCCACACCATGTGGTGCCGCAGCTTGGCGAATGCGCCGAGGAAACGCTCCACCATCACGGCGGCCAGCAGGAACGGGACGGCGAGACCTAGCGAGTAGGTCAGCAGCAGCACGAGGCCGCGCTGCAGGTCGGCCTCGTTGGCGGCCATCGTCAGGATGGCGCCCAGGATCGGCCCGATGCATGGTGACCAGCCTGCCCCGAACGCGATGCCCACGACGAGCGTGCCGAAGTAACCCAGCGGTTTATTGGCCAAATGCAGGCGCGTGTCGCGCGCGAGCAGACCCAGGTTTAGCACGCCGAGCATATACAGGCCGAAGATGATCACGAGCACGCCGCCGACGCGGCTGATCCAGTCGCGATAGCGCAGCATCAGCTGGCCGAACACAGTCGCGCCGGCGCCCAGCGCCAGGAAGATCAGCGTGAATCCGGCCACGAACAGCAGCGCGTGAATGAACGTGTTGCGTCGGCTGCGCTGCAAGTCCTCCAGGCTCATGCCGGTGATGAACGTGACGTAACTCGGCACGAGCGGCAGCACGCATGGGCTCAGGAAGCTCAGCAGCCCGGCAGAGAACGCGATCAAGAGGCCCAGTGAAGCGGTGGTCTCCATCAACGAATTTCCTCAGGGTCGATCAAGATGAGTGGGCGCGGGTGGAACTCCATCAACGTTCCCGGCCGGGCTGCCGGCCGTCGCCGACGGTGAGGCCCGCGCCACCGCGCTGGCAGTCGCGGCACACGCCCATGATCACGAGCCGGTGACTCTGCCGCGCGAACCCGCGCGTCTCCGCCACGAGCGTCGTCATGCGCTCCAGCCGTTCATCGCGAAACTCCTCGACCTTGCCGCACTGCGTGCAGACGAGGTGCTCGTGGTGGGGGATGTCACGTGCGGGCTCGAAGCGCCGGAAGCCCTCGCCGAAATCGCGCTCGACGAGCAGCCCACTCTCGAGCAGCGTGTCGATCGCGCGGTACACGGTCGCCGTGCCGACCTTGCGGCCCATCGCCGAGACCTCCTGCGCGACCTCC
This sequence comes from Gemmatimonadaceae bacterium, assembly GCA_036675455.1. GTDB lineage: Bacteria > Gemmatimonadota > Gemmatimonadetes > Gemmatimonadales > Gemmatimonadaceae > Pseudogemmatithrix. Next base: position 3,022 of record JAKFFA010000116.1, read on the forward strand.
TCGGCCGAGAGGTGGCGCGCTGAGGTCAGCATGACTTCGGCGATGGCGAGCCGCTGCGCCGTCACGGGCAGGTTGTGCTCGCGCAGGTACTCGACGAAGCGCTCGACGACCGGCTCGTCGCTCATTTTCGGGCTTCGGCCTCGGCGCCGCGCGCGCGCGCGTCCGCTTCGGCACCGCGGGTGCGCGCGTCGGCCTCGACATCACGGGTGCGCGCGTCCGTCTCGCCATTTCGCGCTCGCGCTTCGGCGAGGATCGCGCGCGCCTCGTCGCCCGTCATACGATCGGGCTCGGATTCATCGGCCGAGCGCTGGCGGACGCCCTGCGCCACGGCCTCGACCGTCACGAGCGGCGCGTCGGCCTCGGCGACGACTTCGCTGGCCCACTTGCCGCGCTCGGGGCCTTTGCGCGTCCAGCGGTAACGGGCCATGAAGACGACATGGCGGCGGTCAGGCGAGGGCTGGCCGCTCTCGTCGGAGGCCGCATGCTCGCCCTCGGCAACCGCTACGGCTGCACCCTCACGCTCGGCGCCAATCACGGCCACACCCGTTTCGATCGGACCTTGGCGTATGGGCACGAAGAAATGGATTTCCGCGAGCCGCTCCTCGGGCACGACCTCGACGATCGAGGCGAGGAATCGGGCGCGGGTGTCGGCGGCGGCAGGGGGCTGTGGGGCGCTCATGATTGACCAAATCTAGTTGGTTGGGCGGGCTGCCGGCCTGCCTGTCGTGTCCACTCGGTGCCAGGCTTGGCAAGAGACCCTGCTGGCGTTCTATAACACACTTCGTTATAATACCATCCGTGATACGGAGCTTCGCGGACGCAGCCACCGAGGACTTGTTCAATGGCGTCGACAGTCGTCGCGCCAGGGCGTGCTGCCCCACGTCGCTCTGGCCCGTGGTAAGGCGCAAGCTCACGCAGCTGAACCGCGTCCGTGATGTTCGCGAATTGTCCGTACCGCCGGGGAATCGCCTCGAGCGACTTCGCGGTGATCGAGCGGGACAGTACAGCATTCGAATCAATCAACAGTATCGTGTGTGTTTTCACTGGGAGGAAGAGTATGCGGACCAAGTCGAGGTCACGGACTATCACTAAGCGTGCCGCCGCGAAGCGGCCGCTTGTGCACCGTCGACTTCCCACCGAAGTGCCCCCCGTGCACCCCGGGGAGATGCTACTGGAGGAATTCCTCAAGCCGTTGGAGATCTCCCAGTCCGCATTTGCGATCCAACTCGGTGTCTCTTTTCCCCGGCTGAACGAGATCGTCCGCGGCAAGCGCAGCGTTACGGCAGACACCGCGCTCCGTCTGGCGCAGGTCACAGGCATGAGTGCGGATTTCTGGCTCGGTCTGCAGTTGGACTGGGATCTCTGGCACGCGTTGCGAACCAAGGATGTCGAGCGCATCGCCAAGCTGGAACCGCTACAGAAGTGAAACCGGGTCCCGGTCCGCGATCACCCGCATGTCGTGCTGTGCCGGCACATCGAACCCCTTGAGAAACCCGCGCAGCAACCGCGTGAGTCGCGGCGGATGCTCGGTCTTCAACACCACATGCCAGCGCCAGCGCGTCTTGATGCGCTCGAGCGCGCACGGCGCGGGCCCGAGCACGAATATCCCCAGATCGAACCGCTCGCTGGCGGTGGCGAGCCACTTCGTGGCATCCGCCGCGCAGGCGGCGACGGCGGCCTCGTCGAGTCCGCTCACGACGATGTTCGCGATGCGCACCACCGGCGGGTAGGCCGGGCTCTCGCGCGCGGGCAGTTCCTCATCGACGAACGACTGATAGTCGTGCGTCATCGCGCAGCGCACCGCGTGGTGGCTGGGTACGCGCGTCTGGATGAACACCTCCCCGCCCTTCGGCCCGCGGCCCGCGCGCCCCGCCACCTGACTCAGCAGTTGGAAACTCCGCTCGCTGGCGCGGAAGTCCGGCAGGTTGATGCCGATGTCCGCGTCCACGACGCCCACGAGCGTCACGTTCGGGAAGTCGAGCCCCTTGGCGATCATCTGTGTGCCGAGCAGGATGTCGATGTCGCCGCGACCCACGCGGTCGAGGATCTCCGTGTGCGCCCACTTGCCGCTCGTGGTGTCGACGTCCATGCGCGCGATGCGCGCGTTGGGCAGCCGCTCGCGCAGCAATTGTTCGACCTGCTGTGTGCCCAGCCCGCGCTGCCGACGGCGCGGCAGCCCGCAGCCAGCCTCGGTGCACACGCGCGCCGCGTCTTCCTGATGCAGGCAGTAGTGACAGACGAGCCGCTCGGGCGTGCGGTGGTACGTCAGCGAAATCGAACAGTTGGGGCAGACCGCGACGTGTCCTTCATCGCATTGCACGAACGACGCGTAGCCGCGCCGGTTCAACAACAGGATGCTCTGCTCGCCGCGCGCGAGCCGGTCGTGCAGCGCGCGTTCGAGCGGCGCGCTCAGCACGAGTCGCCGCGCGCGTTCCTCGCTCGTCGCGACCTTCATCTCCTGCCGCAGGTCGACGACGTTCACCGCGGGCAGCGCGCCGCCGCCGACGCGCGCCGGCAACGTGAGCAGCGTCGAGCGGCCCTCGCGCGCGTTCACCCAGCTCTCGAGACTCGGCGTGGCGCTGCCTAGCACACACAACGCGCCGGACTCGCGCGCGCGCATGATCGCCACGTCGCGCGCGTGGTACCGCGGCGTCTCGGCCTGCTTGTAGCTCGCCTCGTGCTCCTCGTCGACGATGATCGCGCCCAGGTCCGCGAGCGGCGCGAAGACGGCCGAGCGCGCGCCCACGGCGATGCGCTTCTCGCCACGCTGCAGCGCTCGCCATGCGTCGAGGCGTTCGCCATCGGAGAGGCCCGAGTGCAGCACGGCCACGAGATCGCCGAACACGGCGCGAAAGCGGTCCACTGCCTGCGGCGTGAGCGCGATCTCGGGCACGAGGACGATCGCCGAGCGGCCGTCGCGGCGGACGACTTGTTCGAGGACCTGTAGATAAACGAGCGTCTTGCCGCTGCCGGTGATGCCGTGCAGGAGGAAGGTTGCGCCGGGAGCCGCGCCGGTGTGCGCGTCGCCCGGAGCCGCGCCAGGCGGCAACGAAGCGCGCCCCGCCAGGATCGCGTCGATCGCGCGCTGCTGGTCCGGCGTCGGCGAGAACTTGGGCGGCGCATCCACGGCACGCGTCAGGAACGGATCGCGCGAGACGACCTGCGACTCGAGGCGCGCGTGCCCGCGCTTCACGAGGCCGTTCACCACGGACAGCGAGCAACCCAACCGTTCCACCAAGTGCGTCACCGCGGCGCGTCCGCCGAGCTGTTCGAGCAACTCGTACAATTGGCGCTGCTGCGGCGCGCGCTTGAACGCCTGCTCGCGCGCCATCAACGTGGGCAGTTCGTCGGCGATCACGAGCACGCGCTCGGCCTTCTCCGTGGCCTGCGGGCGCGCGGCGACGCCCAGCGCAGCCGGCAACACTGCGCGGCAGACCAAGCCGAGCGGCACCACGTAGTAGCCGGAGATCCAGCGACACACGTTGAGCAGGTCCGCCCTGAGCGCGGGCTCGGCGTCGGGCACATCGAGGATGTCGCGCGCCGTCGCGCCGCGCAGCGATTCACTCGTCGCCTCGCCCACACAGATACCGATGACACGGCGGTTGCGCACGGGCACGACCACGCGGCTGCCCGGCACGAGCGGATGGCGCGTGGGGCCGCGGACGGCGTACGTGAAGTTGCGGAGCAGCGGCAGCGGGAGCGCGACCTCGACGAGGCGCTCGCCCGGCTCGCTCAACCCGCGCCCACCGGTCGCGCGGCGCGCACCGGCGGCTCTGCGCCCTCGTGCTGCGAGCCGAGCCACTCGTACAGCGCGTCGGCCGCGTCGTGCCCGCGCTGGAAGCGCGCCTCGGGCATCTTCTCGAGCAGCTTCATCGCGATGTCCGCGAGCCCGGCGGGCGCCTTGGGCACCTTCTTGAGGATGGGCACGGGCAGCTCGTGCACGTGCTTGTAGCCGATCGCGTAGCCATCCTCGCCATCGAACGGCGTCGCGCCGACGAGGCACTCGTAGAGCATGACGCCCACGGCGTAGAGGTCGGCGCGGCCGTCGACGAACCGGCCCATGGCCTGCTCGGGCGCCATGTAATGCGGCGTGCCCATGGCGCGGCCGCCGGCCGTGAGCCGTCCATGAAAATGCGCGGTGGCGATGCCGAAATCCGTGAGGATCGCGTTGCCATCGTCATCGAACAGCACGTTGTCGGGCTTCACGTCGCGGTGGATCACGCCCTGGCGCGCCGAGTAGTCGAGCGCGGCGCACATCTGCGCGGCGATGCGCGCGGCGCGCACGGGTGGGATCACGCGCAGCACGGTGAGGTCGTCGGCCAGGCACCCGCCGCCGATGAACGGCAGCACGAGGTACACCGCGTCGTCGGTCTCGCCGTAGTCGAGCGGCGCGCAAATGAACGGGTGCAGCAGCCGGCTCGCGGCCTCGGCCTCGCGGCGAAAGCGCACGCGCATCTCCGGGTCGCGCGCCAGGTGTGCGTGCAGGACCTTGACCGCGAGCGGCCGGTCAAGCTGGTGATGGCGCGCCTCGTACACGTCGGCCATGCCACCGCTGCCCACGCGGCGCACGATGCGATAGCGGTTACCCGTCGCCTGCCGCAGCGACGTGATGAGATGGTCTGGCGCGTCGACGGGCGCGAGCAGTTCGGGCATGATCGACCCGCACTGCACGCATTCGCGCGCGGCCTTCCGGTTCCAGGTACCGCAGTCAGGGCAGAACACGGGATGGAATCTGGGGCACGAAGGGCCGCGGGGCCAACCCCGGTGTGAAGTTCGTCACAACAGGCGTCAGAGCCAGCCGCGGCGCTTGAGGACCCAGATGAGGCCGGCGCCGAGCGCTGCCTGCAAGCCGAGCATCACCCAGAATCCGTAGGGGGACTGTGCCAGCGGGATGCCGGCCAGGTTCATGCCCCACATGCCGCTCACCACGACGAACGGCACGCTGAGCGTGGCGACGACGGTGAGGCCCTTCGTCACGAGCCCCATGCGATTAGAGACCTGCGTGAGGTAAGAGTCGAGCGTGCTCGAGAGCAGGTCGCGATAGCTGTCCAGCGACTCGTTGAGCCGGATGACGTGGTCGTAGATGTCCCGGAAGTACAACTGGGTCTCGGGCGGAATCAGTGCGGACGGGCGGCTCTGCATGGTGTTGAACACCTCGCGCATGGGCGCGAGATGGCGCCGCAGCTGCAGCACGAGCCGTTTGACGCTGAAGATGTCGCGCAGCGCGTCTTGGTCGAACTTCACGAACACGCGTTCTTCGAGCCCGTCGACGAACTCGTCGAGTTGGTCGATGATGGGGAAATACGCGTCGACGGTGCCATCGAGGATCTGGTGGAGGAGGCGCGCGGGGCCGCGGCCGAGCAGGTCGTCGGCCGGCCGCGGCGGCGCGCCGGACGGATCCCGCGGCGCGCTGGCTTGCGCCGCTGCGGTGCGCACGAGCCGGTCGACCGTGGCCTCTACACCGGGCGCGTGCTGCCCGTGCGCGGTGACGACGAAGTTGCGGCCCAGAAAGCAGTTGAGATTGAACGTCTCGATGTCGTAGCGGTCGGTGGTCTCGTCCATGAACCGCACGCCGCGCACGACGACGAGCGCGTACGAAGGGAACTCCTCGACCTTGACGCGCCCTTCCGCCGAGAGCGCGTCCTCGACGCTGAGCGGGTGGAAGCGGAACACTTTCTCGAGCAGTGCGTGCTGATGACGGCTGGCGACATTGATGTCGACCCAGAGCGTGCCGGTGCCACTGGCGACGATGGACGCGAACTCCCGCGGGTCGAGGTCCCGCCGCAGTGCGCCCGCCGCGTCGCGGTACCATGAGCGCGGGCGGCTCTCCTCGAGGATGGCTTTCTGGCCGGCACGTTTCCGTAGCCGGGGAGTACGCGGAGGTCCTTGTCGCTTGGCCATATGCGGGAAGGTATTCGGTGGGTTCCTTGCCGCCAGACGGAAACTGCTTTTTCACGCGGAGACGCGGAGGTTGACTGAGAGGGGCGGAGAATGGCACTGCGTGTTACGCGAGGGCTGCGCGAGGCCGCAAAGAAAGAACGAACTGTTTGTCACGCGGAGGCGCGGAGAACTGCTCTTAGAAAAATGAGAACAACAAAAGGACTAAACGAATGTTGGCTTGGCGCGCGACACCACCTCCGCGCCTCCGCGGAACAAGCAGTTTGCGAGTGCCCGGTATTGGATCCATATCCCGCGTGACAAGCAGCTCCCCATGCTTGCCTCCCGCCCTCTCTGTTTCTTCCGCGCCTCCGCGTGAAATGCAGTTTCCCGCATTCCACCTCGCGGGTTACCTCAGCGATCTCAAGTGTTCGATGACCGCCGCCCCCAGCCGCTCCGGCTCGTACCCTCCCTCCAGCGCACTGACCACGCGCCCCCCGCACCATTGCTCGGCTCGCTTGACGAGCGTGCGCGTCAGTTCACTCACGTGCTCCAGCTCTAACGTGAAGCCGCCGAGTGGATCGCCGGCCAAGGAATCGAATCCGGCCGAGATCAGCACGAGGTCCGGCGTCCATGAATCGGTCGCGGCGTCGACGGCCCCCAGCAAGGCGTCCATGTATCGCTGCGGTGCAAGGGCCGGCGGCATCGGCACGTTCCAGACGCTGCCGTGCGGACCGCGGTCATCGGCGGCGCCCGACCCGGGGTACCACGGCCACTGGTGCATCGAGATGAAGTGGATGTCGGGCTCGTGCTCCACGATGGCCTGCGTGCCGTTGCCGTGGTGTACATCCCAGTCGACGATGAGCACGCGGCGCGCGCCCTTGCGGCGCGCGTAGTGGGCGGCGATGCCGACGTTACCGAATAGGCAGAAGCCCATCGCGCGGTCGGGCAACGCGTGATGGCCCGGCGGCCGCACGGCGCAGAAGGCGCGCGGGTTGCGGCCGTCGAGCGACCGGTCGATGGCCTCGAGCACACTGCCGGCTCCGGCCGTGGCGGCGTCCCACGAACCCTCGCTCGCGACGGTGTCCGCGTCAAAGCGGCCGCCGCCCGCGAGCGACATCGCGCGCACGCGCTCGATGTAAGCGCGGTCATGTGCCAGTGCAAGCTCGTCGATGGTCGCGTGCCGGCCCTCGAGATGTTCGACGGTCGTGAATAGCTCCGGCGCATACCGCAGCGCGCGCGTGATGGCGCGCAGGCGCCCCACGTGCTCGGGGTGGTTCCAGCCGTTGTCGTGCCGGCCCACATCCGAGTGCGAGATGAAGGCGAGCGGCGCGGCCTCGCGTGCGGTCATGGCGCCCCCCGTGAGCGGCGCGAAGCCCACTCGGCCAGCAGCAGCGCCAGCAGGGCCGGCGCGAGCCATGGCGGTAGCATTGGCGCGTTAGGGTTGCGTGGTCTGCGATCCGGCGCGGGGGTTGGCGGACCGAGCGCCTGTACCGTCAGCGCGAGCGGCGCGGCGTTTGACGTGGCGATGGAATCGACCGGCACGTAGTCTGCGGCCGCCACGGCGCCCACCAGCCCCGACCAGTAGGCGCGATGCTGCGCTACGCTCCCAGCCTCGCCCTGCATGCGCCAACGCCAGGTCTCGCCGTGCCCCATCTGGACCACGCGGCCGGCGCCCACGCGCCACGCGACGGTGGCCGGCGTGCCATCGCGCGTTTCCAGCGTCACGGCGTTCTCGCGCAGCTCACCCAGCGCATGCAACGGCAGCGAATGCAACGGTTCAGGCCCGTAGAAGGTTCGCGATTCCGGCGCCAACAAGCGCGTCACACGCGCTGGCGCGATCGACCGCAACGACGGCGCGGCAGCCCCGTCACCGGCGAGCACCAGGCCACCGCCCGCGCGCACGAAGCGGCGGATTGCGGCCGCGTCTCGCCCCACCGCGGTGTCCAGCACCACCACGGCGGCATGGCGCGCGAGCGTCGGCGCAGCCGAGGCCACGCGACCCGCGCGCGCGCCGGTGGCCGCGTCACTGCCCTGCGATACGACCACCCCCGGTGCGACAGACAACCGCGCGTCCACGCGCCATCCCTGCTCCTCCAACCCGGCAATCACGAACTTGGCCTCCCAGCCTGCGCGCGCGAGCACGAGCACACGCCCCAGTTCGGCCTCGACTGCGCCGTGCGTGCGCGCGGTGGTGGTGCCTTCGTTGATGGCGAACGTGCCGCGCACGCCGGCCGCGTCGAGTGCGCCGCCGCCGGCCGAGAGCGAGTCGAGCAGACCCAGACTGTCGCGTACGGCCACCGCTGCGTCGGACACCACCGAGAGACGCCAGCCCGCTGCGGGCTCTCGCTCCGGCTCGGCCATCGCCGCAACCTCGGCGACATCGCCGCTCCACACCACGACATTTCCTGAGCGCGCTAGCGCCGCGAGCGAGTCACGTGTCTGTGCGCTCACTCCCGCGTCGAACGACGCATGCACGCGCGGCGCCTCGGCCGCGCCCAGGGCCGCGAGCGCGCGCCACAGGGCGTACGCGAGCAGCGCGAAGGCGGCGACGCGCGCCGCCCATTCAGCGCGTAAGCGCATACGCCACCAAGTTCACGCTGAAGCGCGTGTTGTCCACCGACAGGAACCGCTTGTTGTCGGGGTGATAATTCCACTCGGAGCTGTAGTCCTTGCTGCTGTAGAGCACCGCGATACGATCGCCGTTCATGACGCACTGCAGGTGCTTGTGCACGAGGTTGTCACCCCAGCCGTTGAGCTCGTGGCTCGTCGTCGGCGGTCCGTCCTCGAACTCGAAGAACGCGCGGTAGAGCGCGTGGTCGTTGGGCAAGTCCTTGAGCGGGCCCACAGCGCGCGCGATCTCCTCCCACGCGGTGCGATGGAATTCGCCATCGATGTCGTGGTTATGGTCGTCGACGAACAGCAGGCCGCCGCGCGCGCAGTATTCGCGCAGCGTCGTGCGCTCGGGCTCAGAGAACCGCACAGGCAGGTGCCCGGTCAGGTACGCGAGTGGATACCGGAACAGGTCGCGCGAGCCGAGTGGGACGATCACGCCCGTGGGCTGCACATCGATCGACGTGTAGCGCGCGATGGAATCGATGACGTTGGCCGGCACGAGCGGCGCGCTGTCCCAGTCGCCGGAGTCGTACTGCACGGTCGCGAAGATGAAGTCGGCCATGGGTTGGTCAGCGTCCCCACGGGCCGAGCGTGGAACGCCGCACGGGCGCGCCGGCCAGCGCACGGCGCGCGCGAGCCAGCGCCTCGGTCACGTCGCCGCCACTGCGCAGTTGACTCGCCGCGGCATCCAGCGCGCGGGCCGCCGCGGCGTCATCCTCGGGCACCGTCAGTCGCAGCAGCAACAGCGAGTCCGCCGCGGCCGACGCGTCGCGCTGCACGATGCCAAGCGCGACGTCAAACCGCGCGAGTCGTTCGGCGCGCGCGGGATCAGCGGGCGCGCGGGCCTCGCGCTCGCTCGACGAACCCGTATCCTTGCCCGTTCCGCGCACCTTGGCGACGTCCACGACGACGCGCGGTGGGCGACCGCGCAGGTAAATGCGCTCGGCGGCGCGCGCGCGTTGCAGCGCCTCGATGGCGCGTTCCATCCACGGGATCGCCTGGTGCGGCCTCGCGGTCTCCAGCTCCGTCGCGGCGCGCCACATGTGATTGTACGCCTCGAGCAGCGGGCGATTGATGGCGACGATCGGTGATTCGTCGCCCTCGCTCTCGAGCATGCGCGTGGCGCCCGCGTTGGACGCAGCCTCGGCGGCCGCGAGGATCTGGTCGGGGTTCAGCGGTCCCTCGGTGCCGTGCTCGTGACCGTCGCCGGCAAAGTGCGAGTGCTCGCCCCCATCCTCACCGAGACGCTGGAACACGACCTCGCCCACGCGCTTGCGCAGCCGCACCTGTTCGCGCGCAATGCGCCGCGATTCGTCAGTCAGCGTCGCCTCGGAAATCCGCGGCTGCCGAGCGACGAGCTCCTCGGTCATCTGCAGGATCATGCGCTGCGACATCGCGTTCTTCTCGGGCTCCGTGGGCGGCATGGGATCCACGGACACCGAGTCGTACTCGTCCGCGCGCGCGATGCGCAGCGTGCGCGTCTCGGAGACGCCGAGCCCGGGACCGGTGACGTCGTTGCGGTCGGCGCCGACGGCGCGCACGTGAATCAGGTCGCCGCCCTTGAGCCCGAGTGTGTCGAGGACCAACACGCCCTCGAGCGTGGCGGTGCGCGCGCCGCGGCCGAACCGCTGCTCGCCCACGGTTCCGTTGCGGAAGGTGAACGTCTCACCCGCGCCCGTGCTTACGATGTACTCGAACGCGGCGCGCGCGAGGCCGTGGTCGTCGCGCACGGTGGCGCGCAGCGGCACGCGGCCTTGCGCCGCGCGCAGGACCGAGTCGCGCACGGGCAGTTCGAGCTGCACGAGCGGTACAGTATCGGCGATGGGGTCCAGCACGAGCACGCGGTCGCGCGCGGGGCCGAGCAGGCGGACGGCTCTGGCGACGGGTGGGAACGGCAGGGTGACGCTCCAGGCGCCATCGGCCTCGCGGGCGTCGAGTGTGTCGGCACGGGTGATGTCGGTCGCGCCGGCACTGCTGGCACCCGAGCCAGTGGTCCCACCCACGACCGCCCGGACGCCCGTGCCGCGACCTTCGATCCGCACACGGCTTCCGACGAGCGCCGCGATGGTTGACGGTTCGTCATACGCCACCGCATCCATGCCCGCATATGCAGGCGGCGTCACATGCGCGACGATGGTTGCGAGCGGGTCGGCCGCGGCGCGCGCGTCCGTGCGCATGCGCCCGAGCGCGTCGCCGGCCGTAGGTGCGGTGATGCGGCCCATGGCCATCGGCGGCATCAACAGCAGACCCAGTGCGATCGCGCCGACCGCCAGCGCCGGCCGCATAAGGGCCGTGCGCGACGCCGAAGCGATCTCGCGTTCGAGCGGTGCCTCATCCGCGATGCGCTCCAGGGCCGGCACGGTGCCGGCGTAGCGCGCATCGACGCTCGTCACCAGTGCGTAGCGCAGTGACGGTAGGCGCGTCTCGAACCACAGCGCGACCGATTCGTCGGTGGCACGCACGGCGGCGCGCACGGGGCCCAACGCGGTGCGCGCCAGTGCCGCTGCACCGACGGCCAGGGCCAGTGGCACAAGCCAGCGTCTCGCCTCCAGTGGCAGACCCACGAACGTATCGACGACCAATCCCGTAGCCAGCACGAGCAGCGCGGCGAGCACGGCGAGGAGCAACGCGCGCGCGACGGCCGCCGCGACGAGTGACCGGCGTGCGCGCGCGATGCGGCGCACGGCGCTCAGGCCGGCCGCGCGCCGTCCATGCGCGTTCAGTCCACCCGCGGTCATTCGATCCTCCGGCGGCGCGCGAACACCTCGGCCACCAGCAACACAGTCGCGATCGCGAGCAGAATGAGCGGCCAGCGGTCGCCTTGCGCCGGAGACGACGCCGCCAGCACGGCGGCCGAGGCAAGTGGCGCCGTGGAAGCGAGCCAGTCGACGTCCGAGCCAGCCAGCGGCGCGCCGACCACGCCATTGCATGGCGCCAGCAGCGTCTCGAGGAACCGCGTGAACGGCGCGCGCAGCGTGAGGTCACCGGAGAGCGGCACGCCGACGCCGACGTAGCGCACGCAGTTCTCACCTGCCGGCACCTGCACGGCCGCTGCGGTACCGTCGTTCCAGCGCGCGATCACGCGGGCGCCGTCTGATGCAGCCGCTGCGTCGACCGAGAGGCGCGCCAGCGGTGCGACGATCGTCGCCGAGCCCGTGCCGGCCGGATCGAACGCCGTCACCCCGGCTGGGACGATCGAATCCTCGAACGTCGCAGGCCAGTACACGACGACGTCGGCATCGGAAGCGCCGGCCGCAACACCGGTCACCGCACCAGTGCTTTCGCGAACGATCCGCACGCGATGCCCGCCGCGCAGCCCGCCCACGTCCGCCACCGCCGGCGCGAGCGGATCATCCTCAAGCGCAGTCACCAACGTGGCCGGTGCGCCGCGCGCCGTGTCGGTCGCCGCCGCCACGCGCCGGAGGTCGAGCCGTCCGGGCCACGCGGCGCGAAAGACGGGCGTCGCGGCATCCAAAGCGCCATCCACCAAAGGACTCACCAGCACCAACCGCACGGAGTCCGCTCCGCGCGCGATGCGCGCCGCGGCGCGCCGAGCGACCACGAGCGCCGGGGAGAGGTACCCAATCGCACCGCGCCCCGGGCCGACGGTCGCCAACGAATCCAATGGCAGCTCGCGCGCGGCAGAGTCGAACACCACAAGCGCGCCGCCCTCGCCGATCTCTGTCTCCGCCAGCGCACGCGCCGCCGCCGGGTCCGCCACCGCGCGCGAGATGTCCAGCATCACGACGGTGCGCACCGCGGGCCCGGCCGCGTCGAACACCGGCCGCGCGAACGCCGCGCCGATCAACAGCACGGCCAGCACCCGCAGCGCGAGCAAGAGCAGGTCGGTCGGCCGCGACGTGCGCGCGACCGCGCGCGCCTCGGCCAACGGCACAAAGCGCGCCGTCGGCAGCACCGCCGCCGGCGGGCGGCGCGTGGTCAGCAGGTGCAACGCGACCACGCCCAGCGCCACGGCGCCGGAGAGCAGCAGCGGCCACGGCGAGAGGAACGTCATCGCGCCATCACCGGCATCACGATGCGCCGCACGACGATCTCCGGGGCGTCATCATCGACGACTTCGTGATAATGCACGCCATCGATGAGCATGGCGCGCGCGGTCTCGGCGCGGAACGCATCGAAGCCGTCACGGTAGGCCGCGCGTGTGGTCGCGAGCAGCGGCCGCTGGCAGGCCGGATCCTCAGGGTCCGTGGCCATCACCGCCGTCGCAGCCGGCTCGAGCTCGGCGCGCGCGACCACATGCAGCACGTGCGCCTCCCCACCGCGCGCGCGGTGGCGGGCCAGTGCGGCGCGCAGCGCGTCGAGGTCGCCAAGGCAATCCGTGACGACCACGCAGCGCGAGCGTGACGCAGGCACGAGCGGCGCCAACGGCGCGGACCCGACTGGCCGCGTGTCGTCGAGCGTCCGTGCCATCTCGGCGATCACACCGCGCCGGGTGCGCGGCGCGAGCCGCTGCACGCCCGCGCCGCTCGCGACGATAAGGCCAACGGGATCGGCACCGCCATGCGCGGCGGCCGCGAGCGCAATGACCAGACGCTTGGCAAGCAGCCACTTGCCTGCATCAGCAGACCCACCCGGGAAATCCATCGACGCCGACGCATCCACGATGAACGTCGTGCCCAGGATCGCCTGATCCGGCGCGAGCCGAATGAACGCGCGGTCGCTGCGCGCCAGCAGCTTCCAGTCGATGCGACGCGTGTCGTCGCCCTGACGGTACGGCCGGTATTCGGCGAACTCAGGCGCGATGCCGCGCGATCTGGCCTGATGCGCGCCCGGCGCACCGCCGGGCACCGGCCGTCGCGCGGGCCACCGAACGCCGCGCACGGCGTCGAGAAGCGCGCCGTACGGACCGACCGGCACGGTCAGAGCCCCGTGAGGCCGCGAGGTGTGGGGACGTGCGCGAGCAGGTCCTCGACGATGCGCTCCGAGTCGATCCCCTCCGCCTCGGCCGCAAAGTTCGGCAGGATGCGGTGCCGCAGCACGGGACGCGCGACGCGCCGGATGTCATCGGGCGAGACCGCCTGCCGGCCCGCGAGCAGCGCGGCCGCCTTGGCACCCAGGATCAACGCCTGACCCGCGCGCGGACCTGCGCCCCAGCGCACGTACTGCTCCACCATCGGCGTCGCGTCGCCCGACTTGGGACGCGTGGCGCGCGCGAGCGAGGCGGCGTAGCGCAACGCGGCGTCGGCGGCCGGGATCTCGCGCGTGAGGCGCTGCAGCGCGCGCGCCTGCGTGGCGCCGATGATCGGGCGCAGCTTCTCGTCGCTCACACCAGTGGTCGAGCGCAGGATCGCCACTTCCTCGTCCGCGTCGGGGTAGCCGATGCGGATCTCAAAGAGGAAGCGGTCCAATTGCGCCTCGGGCAACGCGTACGTGCCTTCCTGCTCGATCGGGTTCTGCGTCGCGAGCACGAAGAACGGCTCCGGCAGCTCCATGCTCTCACCGGCGGCCGTCACACGGTGCTCCTGCATCGCCTCGAGCAGCGCGGCCTGCGTGCGTGGCGGCGCGCGGTTGATCTCGTCGGCCAACACGATGTTCGCGAACACCGGCCCGCGCACGAACCGGAACGCGCGATGGCCCGACTGCGAGTCCTCCTCCATCAGCTCCGTGCCCGTGATGTCGCTGGGCACCAAGTCCGGCGTGAACTGGATGCGACGGAAGTCGAGGTCCATCGCCTCGGCCACCGAACGGATCATCAGCGTCTTGGCGAGGCCGGGCACGCCCACGAGCAGCGCGTGGCCGCCCGCGACCAGCGCCATGAGGATCTCGTCCAGCACGTCGGCCTGCCCGACGATGCGCCGCGCGACCTCCGTGCGCAGCTCGGCCGCGGAGGCCAGCAGGGCCTCGCGGTCCGTCGAGTGCACCGGCACGCTCGCCGCGGAGCTCAGCGGACCGGCCGCCGGCGGCGGAACGTCAGCAGGAACGTCGAGCCTTCGCGCGCGCCGGCCACCGTCACGGGTGCGGACTCGTCGAGCACCTCGAAGCCGCGCAGCTTGAGCACGTAGTCCTCGGGGTAGTGCGTCGGCTGGTTGAACGCCTCGAGCGCCGCGCGCTTGAGCGTCGACACGGGCGTGTCTCCCTCGCAGCGCACGGCGATGGTCTCCCACAAGTCGGGCATGGTCACCTTCATCGTGATGACCGTGGGTGAATCCAGGTGGTCGCCGATCGCCAGCACGCCGTCCTGCGTGCGCAGCGAGTTCACGACGGTCGCCGGCGCCGTCATGCCACGATCTCGTCAGTCACGTTGGCCGGCGGCAGCGTGGACAGGAACTGCGCCACCTGCGCGTCGAACAAATACGACGAAGCGCTGACCGACGTGCTGCCGGACTCCGACGTTGCGGCGATCACGATCTCTTCCCCGCCCTGACCGCGCAGGCTCATCCAGTTCGTGCCCTGCTTCTCGAGGAACGCCGAATAGATCCCGGATTTGCGCGCAAAAAAATCGCGCGCGGAGGCGAGAACTTCCTCGGGCCGAAGGATGGTCCGGTGCTGCTGGAGCGTGCGGCTCGACTGGTTGTGCGTCACGATTCTCCTCGGTGATGCTGCCATTGGACAGCCGGAATCTATCCGGCGGTTGGGTCGATGTCTTGCACCTGCATCCTACCCGGCGGTTGCGGCGATGTCTTGCGCCTGCACCTACCCGGGGGTTGAGCCTGGGGCTGTGTCCTCTATACGTACGGTCTCGGCAGGACGCTGTTCCGCCGCCGGCAGGCGTTCCATTTCGTCCGCCTTGAAGGCCTCCAGCGCCGCCTCTGCGTGCCGGGCACGTTCGCGCAGGGACTCGTGCACCGCCATGGCGGCCATGACGTCGGCCGCGGCGCGCAACAGCGACCGCACGCGCGGCGACGGCGAGGCCGGCTCGGCGAAATAGAACGTGGCCGCGCCCAGCACCGTTCCGCCGACGCCGAGCGGCAGCGCCATGAGGGCGCGGAAGCCCAGTTCGCCGGCCACCTCCCGCCAGTCCTCCAGCTCCGCGTCGGCGAGCACGTCGGGCACCTCGATGATGCGTCGCTCGCTGACGGCCTCGCCGCTGGGTCCGAACCCGACGCGCACGCGCATCTCCCCGAGCCATGGCCGCCAGCGGTCGGGCCAGGCATGCGCCGCGGCCAGCCGCATGAGTTCGGAGGCGCCGTCGAGCAGGTATACCGAGCCCAGCGTGGCCCCGACCACCGGGCATGTACGGTCCAGTGCGAACTGGAACGCTTCCTCGGCGCGGTCGGCGCGCACGAGCGTCTGCAGAAGCTCGCTGATGAGGCCGAGTTCTTCGTTCTCGGCCTTGTCGAGCGGCTGTTCGGGCGCCGGCGCGGTCACGCGCCAGATGCGGCGCCGGTCTCGGTCACCCTGCTTCCTGCGCTTGGCCACGGGGTCGTTGCGCCGATGGGGAGCGAATCGCGCGCTACGGCGCGACCAGCGCCTGCACGATGCCCGTCACGAACCCGATGCCGAAGGCGAAGGCGTCCAACGGCAGGCGTTCGTCATTGCCGTGCATGCGCTCCTCATCCGGCATCTCGAGCGGGAACGGCAGCAGCCCGTAGGCCTTGATGCCCGCGCGCCGCAGGTCGGCCGAATCCGTCGCGCCCGTGCTCAGGTACGGCACGACGGTGATGGTCGGGTCCATGGCCTTCGCGGCCCGTTCGACGGCCGCAAAGAACTCGTTCTCGGCCGACATCGGCGGCGACTCCTCCCCGCGCGTCTCGATCGTGAACGTCACCAGCGAATCGTCGACGGCCTGTTCGAGATGCGCGACCACCGAATCAATTGACTCGCCCGGCAACGTGCGGATGTTGAGCGTGGCGGTGGCCTCACTCGGAATCACGTTGCTGCGGATGCCGCCCTCGACGATGGTGAGCGAGATGCCGTTGCGCAGCACCGCGTCGAGCGTGGGAATCGCGCGCAGCACCGCTGCACCGCGCTCGACGCGCGCGGCGTCACCGGACGACACGTCAGCCATGGCGCGCGCCTCGCGCTGGTCCGGCCACACCTTGGAGAGCTCGGAGAAGAAGCGCGTCGTGGTGGGCAGCAGCACCGTCGGCTCACGATGCGCGCCGGCGATGGCCAGCGCGCGGCCCAGCCGCTCAATCGCGGTGCCCTCGAGCGGGATGGCGCCGTGGCCGTCGGGTCCCGTGGCGGTCATCAGCACCACGTGCGATACCTTCTCGGCCATCTGCAGTGCAACGTACTTCTTGCCATTGGACATCACGCGCGTGCGGCCGCCTTCATTGAGCGCGTACTCGGCTTCGATGGCATCGGGATGGTGCTCGAGCAGCCAGCCCATACCGAGCGCGCCGCCGGCTTCCTCGTCGGCATTGGCGACGAAGATCACGTCGCGCGAGACCTTGCCGCCTGCGCGCGCGTGACGTTGCAGCGCCTTCATCGCCTGCACGTTGGCGATGAGCATGCCCTTGTCGTCGATCGCGCCGCGGCCGTAGAGCACGCCGTCGCGGATCTCCGCAGCGAACGGATCCACGGTCCACTTCTCGCGCACCACGCCGACGACGTCCATGTGGCCCATCACGATGACGGGCGTCTTGCGCTGTGCCTCAGGCACGGTGGCCTTGATGCGCGCCACGACGGCGCCGCGGCCCTCGGCGGACTCATACACGCGAGATTCGATGCCTGCGGCCTTGAGCAGCGAATCGAGATAGCGCGCCGAGGCGAGCTCGTTGCCCGGCGGGTTGGTGGTGTTGATGCGGATGAGGCCCTGCAACTGCGCGGTGGCCTCGCGTGTGATGGCGTCAGACGGCGCTTGTGCGGCGAGCGGCGCGGCGAGCGCGGCGAGCGCGGCGAGCGCCAGCCCCGCGACGGCCCGCGCTGCCCACGTCCCGCGAGACATGCCCGCTACGCGCATCACGCCTTCACCCCGTACAGCCGCACGGCCAGCGCCTCGCGCAACCGGTTGGTGATCGGCCCCGGCTTGCCATTGCCGATCGGACGACCGTCGAGCTCGACGATCGGCTGCACGTCCGTGGTCGTGCCGCAGACAAAGAGCTCCTCGACCGCCGGCAGGTCGCGCAGCGACACGGGCTGTTCGACGAGGGGCACGCCGAGCTCGCGCGCGAGCTCCACGACCACCGCGCGCGTGATGCCCGGCAGGATGTAGTGCGAGAGCGGGTACGTGCGCAGCGTGCCATCGACGACCATGAACGCGTTGGTGGCGGCGCCCTCGGTCACCATGCCGTCGCGGTGGAAGATCGCCTCGTACGCGCCCGCCTCGGCAGCCGCCTGCCGCGCGAGCACCGCGCCCAGCAGGTTCACGGTCTTGAGGTCGCAGCGCGACCAGCGGATGTCCGCGAGCGTGATGCCCTTGGCGCCGTTCTCGCGCATCGCGAGGTTTGGCTTGAAGGCCGACGCGGATGCGTAGATGGTCGTGGGGGTGTCGGGCGCCGGAAAATGGTGCACGCGCGGCGCGGCGCCGCGCGAGACCTGCAGGTACACCGTGGCCTCGCCCGTGGCCAGCGCGTTGTCCTGCACGAGGCGCTCGCATACCGCGCGCAGCGTCTTGGATTCGGTGCCTTTGTTATTGATGCGCAGGCCCGCGAGGCCGTTGGCCAGCCGTTCCGCGTGCGCGTCCCACGCGAAGATCCGGCCTTCGACCACGCGCACGACTTCGTAGATGCCGTCGCCGAAGATGAAGCCGCGGTCCTCGACCGGGATCATCGCCTCGGCCTTGGGGACGTATTTGCCGTTCAGGTAGACCGTCGTCATGCGTCAGTTCACCATGCGTTCGATGTCCGCAATCACGGGCGCGAAGGAAAGTCCCCTCGACGCCACGCGCTTCGCCTGCTCATCCGCCAGCTCGCGCTGGCCCTGCGAGAACAGCTCGTCCACGATCCACGGGCCCGCGTGCGGGTTGCGCCACCAGTCCTCGTTGAAGCGCTCGCGCAGCGTCTCGTCCAGCACCGCCTGCAGTTGCCACGCGCGCAGATAGCGCGCCGCGTAGAAGCGCGGGTCCACATCCACGAATGCATCGGCGGCGTGATAGCGGAACCCCGTGGCCGAGGTCAGCGTCTCCACGAACAGGTCGGGCAACGCGTCCCAGCCCGTGGTGCCGGCGTGCAGTTCCACCTCATAGATGAGCTTGGCGCAATAGCGCCGCACGAAGTGCAGCTCCTCGAAGCCCGTGGCGCGCAGGTAGTCGGTCATCTCCTTGCGCCCGATGCCCGTGTAGCGCTCGACCCAGCCACGATCCTTGAGCCGGTGGTCGAACAGCATGGCGTACCCCTCGGTGACCGAGTTGTCGCCCAGCCAGCGGAACTCGAACGGCAGCGCCGGCGCCATGTAGCCGAAGTGCAGCGCGTGCCCGAGCTCGTGCATGAGCGTCGTCCAGTCACCCTGGCCGCCATGCGGCCGCAGCACCAAGTGCACTTCGTCGGGGATGTGCACCGGCGCGCAGAACGCGCGCGAGCGCTTGCCCTCGCGTTCACCCGTGTCGTAGCGCACGCGCCCCTCGGCGTCGGCGCTGATGCCCATCTCAGTTACCTGGCGGCGCACCTCGCGCTCCATCGACGACGCGGGGAAGAACGCGTCGTACTCGGGCGCGCGCATGAGCGCGACGACGTCCGCGCGCGTCGCGTCGGCGGGCCGCATGCCCAGCCGGCTCTTGAGGTACGCGGGCATGAGGTCGTCCCACATGGCCTGCGTGTCGCGCAGGAACGCCTCACACTCGTCGCGCAAGGCGCGCAACGAGACGCCGCTCAGCGCTTCGAACGTCGCGTTGTAGGTCGGCGCGATGCCGAGCGCCGCGACGACTTCATGCTCACGCTGCAGGCGCTCACGGCGGATCGGCGCGAGCTCGGCCGCCACGAGGCCCGCACGCGCCGAATCGATCGCGTGGCGCTCGTGCGTGTCGGTCGTGTTGGCAATGGTGATCGCAACACGCTGGTAGGGCTCGCCGCTGCCATCGGGAAGCTGGATGATGGCGTCGGATTCCCAGGCGATCTCGCGTTCCTCGAGCGGCGCGAGCTCGCGGCCGGCGCGGGATTCGACGAGCCAGTCGAGTAGGAGACGGGCGGAGCGGAAAGTTGCGGAGACATCGTTCGGCGCCGCTTCCGCTGCCGCGCCGCTCGCACCGCCTTTCGCCGGCGCGTCTGCCTTCTGGCCGTTTGGCGCGTTCGCCTTGAACAGCGCCAGCGCCGACGCGAACGCCTCGTCGTCGTAGGCCGCCTTGTGCTTTTCATATATCGGCTGCAGCGCCGCGCCCTTCTTCAGACCCGCGTGCGCCGCATGGTATTCGGCAGAGATTTCCTCGAGAAACCGCTCGCCGCGCGCGCGCAGCGCCTCGAGCGGATCGGCGTCGCTCCCGGTCACGCGCGTCGTCGCGAGCGAGTTCATTCCGGTGCCGCGGCCGTTCACGCCACTTTACCCGATTCGGCGCGCGCGTGGTCGGCCTCGATGTAGTTCGTGATCACGTCGATCACCTTCGACGTTGACACGCGCACCTGCCCCATGTCGTCGCGGAAGCGGATGGTCACGTCGTCGTTCTTGGTCGAGTCCGGGTCGATCGTGATGCCGAATGGCGTACCCGCCTCGTCCTGCCGGCGGTAGCGACGGCCGATGGCGCCGGCTTCATCGTAGAACACGTTGAACCGCTTGCGCAGCGCGGCGGCGATCTTCTCGGCCATCTCGGGCTGGCCGTCCTTCTTCGTGAGCGGGAAGACGCCGGCCTTGATCGGCGCCAGCGCCGGGTGCAGGCCCAGCACCGTGCGGCCCTCGCTCTCGCCAGGCACGGTCTCCTCACGCAGCGCGTTGACGAGCACGGCGAGCGTCACGCGGTCGGCGCCCACGGAGGTCTCGATCACGTACGGCAGGTAGCGCTTGTTGGCGACCTGGTCCGTGTACTCGAGCTTCTTGTTGCTGAACTCCTGGTGCTGCCGCAGGTCGAAGTCGGAGCGGTTGTGCACGCCCTCGATCTCCTGGAAGCCCAGCGTGCCGCCGAAGTCGAAGTTGATGTCGAATGCGGCACGCGCATAGTGCGCGAGTTCCTGCTCGGTGTGCTGATGGAATTCGAGCCGCGCCCGATCGAGGCCGAGCGCGAGATGCCAGTCGAGGCGCGCCTGCTTCCACCGCTCGAACCACTCCATGTCGGTGCCGGGCTCGACGAAGAACTGCATCTCCATCTGCTCGAACTCGCGCGTGCGGAACGTGAAGTTGCCGGGCGTGATCTCGTTGCGGAACGCCTTGCCGATCTGCGCGATGCCGAACGGCACCTTCTGGCGCGTGGCCTGCTGGACGTTGAGGAAGTTCACGAAGATGCCCTGCGCCGTCTCAGGGCGCAGGTAGACCGTCGCCGCGGTGTCCTCCACGGGGCCCATGAACGTCTTGAACATCAGGTTGAACTGGCGCGGCTCCGTGAGCTGGCAGTCGGTGTGCTCGCCCGGCTTCTTGGATGGTTTCCGCGGGCACTGGGCCTCGTCGATCTTGTCGGCGCGGAAGCGCGCCTTGCAGGCCTTGCAATCGACGAGCGGGTCGGAGAAGCCGGACACGTGGCCGGAGGCCTCCCACACGCGCGGATGCATGAGGATGGCGGCGTCGAGACCCTCGACGTCGGCGCGCTCGCGCACCATGGCGTTCCACCAGCGCGCCTTGATGTTGTTCTTGAGTTCGACGCCGAGTGGACCGTAGTCCCAGACCGAGCCCGTGCCGCCGTAGATCTCGGAGGACTGGAAGATGAAGCCGCGGCGCTTGGCGAGACTGACGAGGGGGTCGAGAGTGTCCGTGGGGGGCATGCTCCGAATCTACTGCGATGCGGGGGGGGATGCGGGTTGCACGGGCGGTACGGGGTGCGGGGGGTGGTGATGGATGCGAGGAACTACTGTTTGGCTGGTCGCGGCTGGGCTTTGATGCGGGATGCGGGACCTCAGCTCCCTTCGTATCGTGGGAATCCTCGCACCGCCGGAATCCTCGCACCGCCGTTGCTGCTATTCCGTAGGGCGCCTCGCACCGCCGTTGCTGTTTCGCGCCGACAGCGAGGCGGCAATCAGGTCGCCGTGGCCGCGTCCGTTCTCGATGAACACCTTGTTGGCGTCGAAGCCGCTGGCGAGGACGCCGGCGATGAAGACGCCTGGCGTGTTCGTCTCCATCGTCGCGGCGTCGTGGCGGGGGATTCCCGTGCTGGCATCCATCTCGACGCCGAGGGAGGTCAGCAGGCCGGGGTGCGGGGTGAAGCCGGTCATCAGGTACACGTGCTGCGCGGGGAGGATGCAGGCGCCGTCGTTGCTCTTGACGTGCACGCGGCCCGGCTCGATCGCGGTGAGGCGCGTGTTCCAGCGCACGCCGATGCTGCCGTCCTTGATGCGATTCTCCAGGTCGGGCAGCACCCATGGCTTGATGTTCTTGTCGAACGTCGGGCCAAAGTGCACGAGCGTCACGCGCGCGCCGTGGCGCCACAGGTCGAGCGCTGCCTCGGCGGCCGAGTTGCCGGCGCCGACGACGATGGCATCGCGCTGGAAGGCCGGGTGTCCCTCGGTGTAGAGGTGCGTGACGTGCGGCAGGTCCTCGCCCGGCACGCCAAGCTGGTTGGGCGTGCCGAAGTAACCCGTCGCCACGACGATGGCCCGCGCGCGCGTCTCGACGATGTCGCCGCCGCTGGGTCGCGAATGCACGATAAATTCACCGCCCCGCTGCCAGGCGCGCTCCACGGGCTCGTACTGTCGCACGTCGAGGCCCAAGTGCCGCACGACGCCGCGGTAGTACGCGAGGGCGTCGCGCCGCGTCGGCTTCTCGGAAGCGAGCGGGAACGGCACGCCGGCGATCGAGATCTTCTCCGCCGTCGAGAAGAACGTCAGGTAATAGGGATACGAGGCAACCGAGGACGCGACGCACCCACGGTCGAACACGATGGCCGGAATCCCCACGCGCTCAATCGCCGCTGCCGCCGCGAGACCGCAGGGTCCGGCGCCGATGACGGCGACGGGAAGCGGTGAATCCGTGGCCGGGTCCACCGGTTGTGATGTGGGAAGCTGCATCGTATTTGCAAACTAACGGCAGACGGCGGACGGCGGACGGCGCTAACGCGCTCCGATAACCGACTTGAAGAACGCGGCGAGGTCGAGCGCAAGTGAGGCGTCGGTCCGCGGTTCCCACACGAGCGTCGTCGTGAGGATCTCGGGGCGCTCGTCGCCCGGGCGCCAGCGCTCGACGAGGCGCGCGTCCAGATCCACGATCCAGTATTCGTCCACGCCAATGCGCTGGTAGTACATCCGCTTGGTGATGCGATCGTGGCCGGCCGTGCTGGGCGAGAGCACCTCGATCGCGAGCGACAGGCCGGTGATGTCCGGCCAGTTCCACGGGACCGGTGCGTCGGGCCGGACTCGGGCGACAAAGAGGTCCGGCTGTACGATGTCGTCGGGGGTCAGTCCGATGTCCGCCGGCGAGCCCAAAAGATTTCCGAGCGCGTGCCGCTTGACGAACTCGGCGAGCAGGTAGAATAGCTCGAAGACGGCCGTCTGGTGGACCTGCCGAGGAGAGGGGCTCACGAGCAGCACCCCATCCACGCACTCGTAGCGGTTGCCGTCCTCGGGCAACTGGCGGACATCCTCAGCGGTCCAGTACCGCTCCGTGGCGACTGGCATACCCATAGCGTACGCTCGGCGGGGGGGAGAAGGCAAGGCACGCCCGACGATACGGCATTCCCTGCCCCGCGCCGTCATCATTTCATTGTGCAAGCATCAATATTGACGTCGCGGCGCGAAGGATGAGCTGCCGCCATCCAGATTCGCGGAACCCCTACAGCCCGATAATCTGGTCCCGCCGCGTCCCCACGCTGATGTACTGCGCCGGGCATTCCACGAGTTCTTGAATCCGGTCGAGGTACTTCCGCGCCTGCTTCGGCAGCGCGTGCAGCGTGCGCGCGTCGGCCGTGGACGTCTTCCAACCCTCGAACCATTCATACACCGGCTCGATGGTGTGCAGGTCGGCGATGTCGCCCGGGAATTCCTCGACGACGTCGCCGTCGATGCGGTAGCCGGTGCACAAGCCGATCTTGTCGAGCGTATCGAGCACGTCGAGCTTGGTCACGGCCAGGCCCGTAAGTCCGTTCACGCGCACGGCGTAGCGCACGACGACGGCGTCGAACCAGCCGCAGCGCCGCGGACGGCCCGTGGTCGCGCCGAACTCGTTGCCCAGCACCCGCATGCGCTCGGACATCGGCTCGTCGAATTCGGTGGGCATGGGCCCCGCGCCGACGCGCGTCGTGTAGGCCTTCACCACGCCGATCACGGCATCGAGGCAACGCGGACCAATACCGACGCCAATCGCGGCGCCGCCGGCCGTCGTGCTCGACGACGTCACGAACGGGTACGTCCCGTGGTCGACATCCAACAGCGAACCCTGCGCGCCTTCGAGCAGGATCGCGGCGCCTTGTTTCTGCGCGCGGTGCACCGCGAGACCCACGTCGTCGGCGATGGACAGCAGCCGCGGCGCGACCTTCTCGAGCTCCGAGAGCGTAAAGGCGGCGTCGGCGCGCTTGTCGGAACCGAAGCCAAGCAGGATGTGGTTCGCGTGGTCAATACCGCGCTCGACGAGCGCCTTGAGCCGCGCGGGGTGCCGCAGGTCAAGCACGCGGATCCCACGCCGCGCGACCTTGTCCTCGTACGCCGGCCCAATGCCGCGACCCGTGGTGCCGATCGCCTTGCTGGCGTGGCTTTCCTTGTCCACGAGCTTGTGGTAGGGCATGACGAGATGCGCGCGGTCGGAGAGGTACAGCCGGCCCTGCACGTCCACGCCATTGGCGACCAAGGCATCCACCTCGGCGAACATGCTCTCGGGGTCGAGCACCACGCCGTTGCCGATGGCGCAGCGGACCCCCGGATGGAGGATGCCGCTGGGAACCTGGTGGAGCACCGTCGATTCATCGCCGACGTGTACCGTATGTCCCGCATTGGCGCCGCCCTGATAACGCACGACCCAGTCCGCCCGCTCGGCGAGGACATCGACCAACTTGCCCTTGCCCTCGTCGCCCCACTGCGCGCCGACGATAACGATGGTGCGGGTCTTGGTGTCGAACATGCGGAGGTCTCCGGGTGGACACAAAAAAACGCCCCGGGTGTCGGGGCGTTGGAAGAATATACTTGGCGGGGGCGTATGGCGCCAACTAATCAACTGCGATGCGCGGTGGGGTGCGGGGCGCCCGGCGGTACGGGTTGCGGGGTGGGGTGTGGGATGCGGAGCGCCCGCGTATCCCGTGCGTCCTGTGCGGACCCGCTTTCACTCGCGCGCTCCGCTCTGAATAGAGGAATTGAGATGCTGCGAAACCTGATGCTCATGGCTCTGTCATTCGCTGCGATCACTTCGGCGGGCGCCCAAGACGCGGATACCGTCGGGCTGGCGCGCACGGTCGGGCTCGCGCGCGAGGCGTTGGCGCGGATGCCGGCGATTTGGCATGTCAGTGCGGACACGGTCGAGTGGCTGTTCACTGGGGTGGACAGTGCTTACGTGACGCGTCGCAGCGCGCCTGGCGCGCGCGACCGTATCGTGCCGTTCACGCTGCCCATTGGCACGCCGCGCGCGAACATGTCGGTCGACATCGACGGACAGCGGTACGCGATGGTGTTGCTGCCCATCGGCGGAACAGAGGACGATCGCGTGCGCCTGCTCGTGCATGAAGCCACGCACACGCTGCAGCCGCACCTGCTGCCGAATCCCGGCAACACAGAGCCGATGGATGGCGGCGACCTCCTCGCCACTGCGGCGGGCCGCACGTGGCTGTTCCTTGAGCTGCGGGCGCTGGCCAAAGCGATCACCTTAGACGGCGATGCCCGCCGAACCGCTGCGCGCGATGCCCTGCTCTTCCGCGCGTTGCGCGACACATTGGCGACGCCCAGTGAACGCGCGCGGCTCGATGCGCTGGACCTCGTCGAGGGGATTCCGTCCTATTCGGCTTGGCGTCTCACGCTCGCGACGCCCGAGGCGCTCGCCGCCCAGCTCGACTCTTCGCCGATGCTTGCCCGCAGCTGGGTGCGTGCCGTCTCCTATGCGACGGGCCCTGCCTACGGCTTCCTGCTCGATGCGCTCGCCGGTTCGGCGTGGCGCGATGCGCATCGATCTGGTGCCCGCTTGCCAGACCTGCTAGCGCTCGTGCTCGGCACGAGCCCAGTGACCGACGACATCGGCGCTCGGGCGCGACTCTACGGTGGCGATGAGATCCGCGTCGCCGAACGCGCGCGCGAAAAAGAGATCGCCGAGCGGCTGGAGTCGTTCCGCGAGCGATTCACCCGCGGCCGCGTGCTGCGGCTGTTCCCGGGCGTCCTGCGCGTCACGTTCGATCCCAATGGGCAGTACCCGCTGGGCGAACACGGCACCGTGATGATGGGATTCCGCTGGACAGCCGAGGATGGCGCGGAACTGCGGGCACCGGAGGGCGCGCTGGTGGCGCCAGACTGGAGCTACGTGCAGCTGCCGCTGAGTACCGCGAACACCACTAGGCTCACCGCCGGCACGTTGGACAGCCCGCTGAAGCTCGAGGGTACCGGCTGGACGCTCTCGCTGCCGGCAGGATGGCGGATTTCCATCGCAGGCGGACGGACCGAAGTTCGACCACCTATCTGACGCCGAAGCGCGGGCCGCATCCCGCATCAAAGTGCGCGCTGCAAGGCACGATCTTTAGTGCCCCGCATCCATCATCCCCCCGCGTATCCCGTACCGCCCGTGCCCTCCCGCATCCCCCCCCGCATCGCCGTTCAGAGCACAGACAGCATCTCCGCCCGCTGACTGGCCGTGAGTGGCAGCAACGGCAGCCGCGCCGCGCCGCCCTTCCGGCCCATGTGATCCAGCGCCGCCTTGATCCCCGGCACCCCGAGCTTGGCCACGATCACGTTGTTCATGCCCGCCAACTTCGCCTGTGCCGCGACGGCTCGGCCGGTCTGCCCGCCCGCCTTGTGCGCCGCCAGGACATCCAGCGCGATCGGCGCCGCGAACAACGACACCGCGAGGATGCCGCCGCGCGCGCCCGCATCGAGCCCGGCGTGCAGTCCCGAGCCGCTGCCGGTCAACACAGTGAAGGCGTCACCCTGCGCCGAGAGGAATCCCTTCAGCATCTCGAGGTCGCCGGAGCTGTCCTTGATGCCGATCACGTTCGCGTGCTTCGCGAGCGAGCGCACGAGCTCGGCCGGCAGCGCGAAGTGCATGTACTTGGGAATGTTGTAGAGCAGCACCGGCAACGGCGACTCGTCGGCCACGCGCGCATAGTGCGCCGCCAACGCGTCGGGCGTCATCGCGCTCGAGTAGTAATGCGGCGCGACCACCAGCACCGCGTCGGCGCCGCCGTCCTTGGCCGCGCGACAGCGCGCCACACACTGCCGCGTGCTCTCGGCGCCCGTGCCCACGATCAATAGCTTGTCCGCGGGAATCACCGCACGCGCCGCGGCCACGAGTCTCGCGCGTTCATCCTCGGAGAGCAGCGCCGCCTCGCCCGTGGAGCCGGCGACCACGATGCCCGACAGGCCGTCCGCGAGATGCGCGCGGATGTTCGACTCGAATGCGGCAACGTCCAGATCCTCGCTGCCCGCGAGGCACGGCGTCACCACCGGTGCGAAGACGCCGTGCAATCGCGCGAACACGCTCATGGCGTCGCCGCCCGCCGCATCGTCGCTCACCGCATCTCCATCTTGAGCTGAAAGTCACTTGGCCGGGTGCTCGCGGCGAGCGCCACGCCGAACTCCACCACACCATCGTTCACCAGCTCCTCGAGGTGCTGGTCGAACGTCTGCATGCCGTACTGCTCGCGGCCCTCGGCGATGAAGTCGCGGATCTCGCCCACGCGGTCCGCATCGAGCATGAGCTCGCGGATCGTCGGCGTCACAACCATGATCTCGAGCGCGGCGACGCGACCCTTGCCATCCTTGCGCGGCAGCAAGCGCTGCGACACGACCGCGTGCAGCGACTCCGCCAGGCGCACGCGCACCACGCCCTGCTCCTCCGGCGGGAACATCGCGATGATGCGCATCACCGTGCTCTGTGCGTCGGGCGTGTGCACGGTGGAGATCAGCAAGTGCCCCGTCTCGGCGGCCTTCATCGCCGTGTCGATCGTCTCCGGGTCGCGCATTTCGCCGATGAGCACCACGTCCGGGTCCTGCCGCAGCGCCGCGCGCAGGCCCATGCGGAAGCTCTCCGTGTCCACGCCGATCTCGCGCTGCGTCACCGAACTCTTGATGTCGCGATGCAGGAACTCGATCGGGTTCTCGAGCGTGACGATGTGCTTGTTCTTGTTCTGGTTCACATGGTTGATCAACGCCGCCATCGTCGTGCTCTTGCCCGAGCCCGTGACGCCCGTGACGAGGATCATGCCGCGCTCGGCTTCGCTGATCGTCTTGAGCACCGGCGGCGAACCGAGCTTGTCGAAGCTCGGCACCTCGAACGGAATCACGCGCATGACGATCATGAAGCTCGAACGCTGGCGCAGGATGTTCACGCGGAAGCGGCCGATCCCCGGCGCGCCCCACGAGCAGTCATAGTCGAGCAGCTTGTCGATGCGCGCCTTGTCGTCTTCGTTGGCGATGAGGCGCAGCGCAATGTTGCGCGTCTGGTCCGGCGTCAACGCCTGCTTCGTCAGCGGCACGAGATTGCCGTCGATGCGCGCACGGAACACGTCACCCGCCTTGATGTGCAGGTCCGACGCGCCGCGCTCGACCGCTGCCTTGATGATCTTTTCCATCACTCCGTCCGGGATGCCATTATTTTTAGTAACCTGCGCGCTTGTCCACGACGTTCCGCATCGCGCGTCCCGCCCGATATCGCGCCCAGTTGTCGAGGATAAGGTCCTGCAAGCGGTCCCAGAAACGCCGTGGCGACACGCCCGAGACGTGCGGCGTGTGAACAACGCGTTCAAGCTGCCACAGCGGGCTGTCAGCCGCCAGCGGTTCCTTCTCGAAGACGTCGAGCACGGCGCCGCGCAACCGGCCAGCCTGTAAGGCGGCGATCAGCGCCGCCTCGTCCAGGAGGGGGCCGCGTCCGACGTTACACACAATCGTATCCTTGCCGAGCAGCGCGAAACGCCGCGCGTCGAGCACGGTGCGCGTGTCGTTTGTGAGCGCCGCCGCAAGCACGAGCACGTCTGCCGTCGGCAGCAGTGAGTCAATCGCGTCCGGACCGTGGATCGCATCAAACCCGGCCGGCGCGCCCAACTCCGGCCGCCGGCGCACGCCCGTTGTGCGCGCGCCGAGCGCCTTGAAGCGCGTCGCGATCTCGCTGCCCAGACCGCCGGCGCCGATGACCAGCACATGGCATTCGTCCACTTCGCGCACGGCGGCGCGCGGGGTCGCGAACGCGCTCTGGTCCCAACGCCGGTCGCGCCGCAGTTCGGCGGCCACATCGAGCGCGCGCAGAAAATGCAGCACACCCGCGAGCACGTGCTCGGCGATCGGCGGACCATAGAGGCCAGCGGCATTCGTGAGCACGACATCGCCGTTGCGCATCTCGTCGAACAACAGCGTCGCGACGCCCGCGGTGCCCGTTTGCACCCAGCGCAGGTGCGGCGCGGCCAGGAACAGCGAGCGCGGCATGCCGAACGCGACATACGCCTCAGCGTCGACGATCTCGCGCAGTGCCTCGTCGCTGGGCGCCTGCGCGCCGTCGCCAAACGAATCCGTGAACGCGGAGACGATGTGCGTGCGCCAGTCACTCGGCGTGGCGTCCAGGATGGCTTGCGCCACGCGTTCGGGCAGCGCGAAGGCATCTGCGGTCGAGCGCAGGTCCACGACCAGTTTGCGCGAAGCTCTCGGTGCCATCAGCTCGAGCGCGCCGCTGTGCGAAACGAGCGCGCCGCTGTGCGAAACGAGCGCGCCGCTGTGCGAGCCGTCGGCATCACTGCGGGTCTGCGTCGTCCGGATGCACCGGCCGATGCTGCCGCTTCTCGTGGGCCTTCATCGCGGGTGGCTGCTTTTCCCGGTCCTTCGACGCCGGCGCCTGCTGGCGCCGTTCCGGTCCGCGCACCGCAGGCCGCTCCTCGCTGTCGCGACGACCGCGCGGCGTCCAGGTCGACGTCTCCTCGACCGAGCCATTCGCCTCGAAGTCCAGATACCGCCTCTCCACCCAGCCCAGGCCAATCAGAACCAGCATGACGGTGAGCGTCGCGCCGAGCGCCTCGATGAAGTATCCAGCGCCAATCGTGAGGCCAATCGCCGCCACGACCCAGATCGTCGCGGCGGACGTGAGGCCCGTGATCATCCCGCGCGTGTGCAGGATGGTGCCCGCGCCGAGGAAGCCGATGCCCGAGACGACCTGCGCCGCGATGCGGCCGGGATCCCCGCCGTGCTGCTGCGCGACGCGCATCGACAGATCCATGAGCAGCGCGGAGCCCACGCAAATGAGGATGTTCGTGCGCAGACCCGCCGGCTTGCCCTTGTATTCGCGCTCGAGGCCTATCCCGCCACCGATGAGCACCGCGCCGAACAGCTTCGCGGCGAGGTCCAGGCGGAACACCTCGACGATCAGGTCATTCCATGGCATGCAGTCCCGCCTTGTGCGTCAGGTCATTCGCTGGCATCGAGCCCCATTCCGCGCTTGACGGTTGCCATCGTCTCACTCGCCACGGCGCGCGCGCGCGTGGCGCCCTCGGCCAGCGTGTCGTTCACCGCCTGGGGATTCGCGCGCAGCTCCTGCGCGCGCGTGCGGATCGGGTCAAGCTCGGCCATCATCGGCTTGAACAGCGCCTTCTTGCAGTCGAGGCAGCCCCAGCCCGCCGTGCGGCAGTTGACTTCGACCTCGTGCACGAGTTCCGGTGGCGAGAACGCCTGATGCAGCGGATAGATGAGCGGACAGTCGTTGGGCTCACCCGGATCCGTCCGGCGCACGCGCTTGGGATCGGTGGCCGCCCCGCGCAGCTTCTGCCAGATGGCGTCGGGCTCCTCCATGAGGCCAATCGTATTCCCGAGCGACTTGGACATCTTGTTCTGCCCGTCAAGGCCCACGATGCGGCGTGTGGGCGTCAGCTTGGGCTGCGGCTCGGGAAAGTACGGCGCCTCCGGCGCAAAGCGCGCGTTCCAGTTGCGCGCGACGACGCGCGAGAGTTCGAGGTGCTGCACCTGGTCCTCGCCCACCGGCACGAGGTCGGCAAGGTACAGCAGGATGTCCGCGGCCTGCAGCACCGGATAGTTGAGGAGGCCGGCCATGACCTGCTCCTGGCGGCTGGCCTTGTCCTTGAACTGCACCTGGCGCTCGAGCTCGCCCAGCGGCGTGAGCGTGTTGAACACCCAGGCGAGCTCCGTGTGCTCGGGCACGTCCGATTGCACGAACAGCGTGGCCTTCTTGGGGTCGACGCCGGAGGCCAGCAGCGAGATCGCCATGTCGCGCGTGCGCTGCCGCAGGTCGAGCGGCGCGAATGGAACGGTGATCGCGTGATAGTTTACGATGGAGAAGAACGACTCGTGCTGGTGCTGCAGCGCGACCCAGTTCTTGATCGCCCCGAGGTAGTTGCCGATATGCAGCTCACCCGATGGCTGGATCCCGCTGAAGATTCGAGTCATTCACTGAAGTTACGGAGCGTGTCATGACGTTTCAATCAGAGCACGGCGACCTGCTCGCGCTCTGCACGCGCGCCGCGAAGGCGGCGGCCGACGTGATCCGGGCCGCGGTGCCGGGCGTCCGCACGCTCAACTGGCAGTCCAAGGGGCCCACCGACTTCGTCACGGAGGTCGATTTGGCGGCCGAGGACGCGATCCTGGAGATCGTGCGCCGCGAGCTGCCCGCGGCGGTGGTGGTCGCCGAAGAGACGGCGGCCGAGACCGCCCCGGAGCGCGTAGCCAAGGGCGTCGCCCTTGTCATCGACCCGCTCGACGGCACCACCAATTTCCTGCATGGCTATCCCGAATACGGCGTGTCGATCGCCGCGCTGATCGGCGGCGTCCCTGTGGCGGCGGTGGTATACGACATCCCGGGCGAGGAGATCTTCACCGCCATGAAAGGCGCCGGCGCGCGCGTGAATGGTTCGCCATGCAAGGTCTCGACGATCAAGGACCCCAACCGCGCGCTCATCGGCACCGGCTTCCCGTACACCGACCCCGCGAAGGTCGCGCCCTACCAAGAGCAGATGTCGCGCGTGATGGCGCACGTGGCCGGCATCCGCCGCCCGGGCGCCGCGAGCATCGACTTGGCCAGCGTCGCCAGCGGCCGCTTCGACGCCTTCTGGGAGAACCGCCTCTCCGCCTGGGACTTCGCCGCGGGCATGCTGCTCGTCACCGAAGCCGGCGGCATCGTGAGCGATGTCGAAGGGAAGCCCCTGTCGCCGCTCGCCCCGTCCGGCGTCCTCGCCGGCGGCCCCGCGATGTACGAGTGGCTGCGCACAACACTGGCGGGCACGCCGTAGTTTGAAGGATGCAGGAGATATTTGAGGCGCCCCTCGCATCGCAGGCAAATCCGCCGTCCACCGTCTGCCGTCTGCCGTCCCACTCAATCCCAGCCCCCTAGACACACCCCATGTCGTTAATCGAATGCGTCCCAAATTTCTCCGAAGGCCGCCGCCCCGAAGTCATTGCCGCCATCCGTGACGCCATCGCGGCCGTCGAGGGCACCGTCATCCTCGACGTCTCCAGCGACACCTCACACAACCGCACCGTCGTGACGTTCGTCGCGCCCGTCGCGCGCGCCGCAGACGCCGCCTTCGCCGGGATCGCCAAGGCCGCCGAACTCATCGACCTGAACAACCACACCGGCGAGCACCCGCGCATCGGCGCCACCGACGTGTGCCCGTTCATCCCGCTCGAAGGCACGTCGATGGAAGACTGCATCATGCTCGCGCGCACCCTCGGCGAGCGCGTCGGCAAGGAACTCTCGATTCCTGTCTTTCTCTACGAGCGCGCCGCCACGAGGCCCGACCGCACCAACCTCGCCGACATCCGCCGCGGCGAGTTCGAGCTCGCGAAGAAGGAGATCGGCAGCAACCCGAATCGCACGCCGGACTTCGGTCCCAACGCCATTCACGCGACCGCCGGGGCGACCGTCATCGGCGCGCGCCCGTTCCTCGTCGCCTTCAACGTCTACCTCGGCGGCAAGGAGCACATCGGCATCGCCAAGGCCGTCGCCAAGGCCGTACGCGGGTCTTCCGGCGGGCTCAAGGGCATCAAGGGACTCGGCCTCGAGGTCGACGGACAGGCGCAGGTCTCCATGAACCTGGTCGACCTGGAGGCGACACCGCTGCACCGCGCCTATGACGTGGTGAAGATGGAAGCCGAGGCGCTGGGCGTGACGCCGACGTGGAGCGAGATCGTCGGGCTCGTGCCTGAGAGCGCGCTGTTCGGCGTCGCCGCGAGGCACCTGCGCTGGAAGACCTACACGCCGGACCTCGTGCTCGAGCGTCAGGTGCGCACCGCCGCCGCGGGCGGCGAATCGCTCGCCGGCTTCACGGCCAGCGTGGCCTCATCCGCACCAGTGCCCGGCGGAGGCACCGTCGTGGCGCTCGTGGGCTCACTCGCGGCCGCGCTCGTGCAGATGGTCACCGCCCTCACCGTCGGCAAGAAGAAGTACGCCGCCGTCGAGCCCGAGATGAAGGAGCTCGGCCTCAAGGCGTCGCACCTCGTCCGCCGGCTGGGCGAACTCAAGGATGAGGACGCGCGCGCCTACGCGGCCGTGAGCGAGGCGTACAAGCTGCCGAAGGAGACGGACGAGCAGAAGCAGGTGCGCGAGGCGGCGATCCAAGCCGGCTTGATGAAGGCCGCCGAGGTGCCGCTCGAGACGGCGCGCTGGTGCGGCGAGGTGGCCGCGCTGGCGGCGATCTGCGCGGAGAAGGGGAATACGAATGCGGCCAGCGACGCGGGTGTCGCGGCGCTGCTTGCGGAGGCGGCGTGCCGGGGTGCAGCATATAACGTGCGTATCAATGTGGTGGCCATGCCGTCGAAGGCGTCGGGCGCGGTGCTCGCGGAGGAGTCGGACCGGCTCGTTGCCGCCTGTGCTGCTTCTGCTGCGCGCGCGACTGCGGCGGTCGAGGCGCAGCTCTCCGCATGAGATCGGTGGGTTGGCGGCCAGCCACCGGGACTCGCGACGGCGACGCTCTCGGACCGCTGCGCGGTCCTGCGGCCGCGTCGCCTTGACGCGAGCCCCGGCGGCTGGCCGCTCACTCGCGTTGGTGCGCTGGGCCCACGCGCGCGCCTCGCTCTCAGCCCGGCTGCCTGCCGGCGCGGGCGGCGCGCTGCTTGCCGCGCTCGGCGTGCTGGGCTGCTCCGAGCGGTTCGGGCCGCCGTTCGGTGCAGTGCCGATGGAGCCGCCGGCGATCTATGCGCTCTGGTGGGAGCAGGTGGAGGCGTGCACCGGGGTGAGTGGCGCGCTTGGTGATGTCGACTGGTACATGATCCCACTCGGACGTCCGCTGCGGTCGCCCGACGGTAAGGACGCCGCCGGCCTTTATGAGCGCGAGGCGCATCGGATCACGATGGCCGAGGAATACCGGCTTCGTGGCAACGTGGTTCGGCACGAAATGGCGCACGCCCTGACCGCGCGCTCCGGACATCCGCGCGAGACTTTCCTCGGAGCATGCGAGGGCGTCGTCGATTGTCCCACCTCGTGCGTGACGGCTGGGGGACCTCCGCCAGAGATGGGCGCCGAAGTGCCGCGCATCCCACCGGAGGACTTGGCAATCGCCGTCGCCGTTGAACCAGCGACGCCATCAATTGAACTGCTTGACGGCTATTTCATGCTCGTCATCACGGTCACCAACCCGTACCCATACGACGTCGTAGTGACACTGCCGCCCTCGGGGGACCCAGGTCCGCCAGTCGCGTTCAGTTACTCGGTCTCCGCTCCGTATGGCGTTCTCCAATGGTTCAACGGCCGCATCACCGACGCTGGCACTGCACACTTCAGCGCCGGCCAAACCAAGCGCGCCGTGTTCGATCTGCGGGCCGAGGAACAGGGCTTGGACGGGTCCTTCGAGCCCGGCCAGTACATCGCGCGCGGCGGCTTCAGCAGCCGGTACTACGACGCAGAAGCGAGCTTCGCCATCCTGCCTTGAGCCCGAGCGCCGTTTAGCCCCGCCACGCAGCCGCCCCGGCCTCGCCGTTACGTGTACCGGCCAAGGCCCCAGAGACCACGATCGCCCCAGGATAGACCGGCGAGCGAATCGCGGCGAGCGGCGGTGAGCTGCCAGTCGCCCGAGTTACGTAGGAGGCCGGGCGCCGGGGCTCGCGTCAAGGCGACGCGGCCGCAGGACCGCGCAGCGTGTCCGAGAGCGTCGCCGTCGCGAGTCCCGGTGTCCGGCCGACCAGCCCGCCAAACTCCGAGAGCGTTTCCGTCGCGGGCTTTGGCACCGCGCGCCGAGTCGAAAAGCCTAGAGCGTAGTCAAAACCCGCGGACCCGCATCCGTCACAGCGACCGTGTGCTCGAAGTGGCCCGCCATGGACCCGTCCAGCGTGACAATCGTCCACTTATCGCTGAGCGTCCGCGTCGCCGCCCCACCCGCATTCACCATCGGCTCGATCGCGATCGTCATGCCCGGCTGCAGCTTTGGCCCACGCTTCGGCTTGCCGTAGTTCGGCACCTGCGGATCCTCATGCATCGCCGCGCCCACGCCGTGGCCCACCAGGTCGCGCACGATCGTGAACTTGCCTTTCACCACCACGGCCTCCACGGCCGCGCCGATGTCGCCGATATGATTGCCCACCCGCGCCTGCTCGATGCCTGCCCACAACGACGCCTCGGTCACGTCGAGCAGCCGCTGCGTCTCGGGGCTGATCTTCCCCACGGGGTACGTCCACGCTGAGTCGGTGTGGAAGCCGCCATAGTGCACGCCAATGTCGACGGTGACGATGTCGCCCTCATTCAGCACGCGCTTCGCCGCGGGGATGCCGTGCACGATCTCGTCGTTGACGGAGATGCACGCGGAGGCCGGGAAGCCGTAGAGGCCCTTGAACGACGGCGTCGCGCCGGCGTGCGAGCGGATGAACGACTCCACCATGGCGTCGATCTCGCGCGTCGTGATGCCGGGCACGATGGCGGGCTTCACGTGCGCGTGCGTGGCGGCCAGGATGCGGCCGCCCGCTGCCATGGTCTCGATCTCGCGCGCGCTCTTGAGCTGGATCACGACGTGCACCCGGTCGTCGCGCGCATCGGGGTGCCGCGTCGCATCACGCCCCCACCGCCTCGAGCGCGCGCTTGGTGACCTCGTCCACGCTGCCCACGGCATCGATGTGCGCCACGCGTGTGCCCTGCCGCGTGTACCAGTCGAGCACGGGCGCCGTCTGCTCGCGGTACACGCGCAGGCGGTTGCGGACGGCGTCCGGCTCGTCGTCGGCGCGGCGCACGAGCGTGCCGCCGTCGCCGTCGGGGCAAGGCTGCCCGGGCTCCAGGCCCTTGAACGGCTTCTGGTCCTGGTCGCAGGTGGTGCGGCCCGAAAGCCGCGCGACGAGTTCCTCATCCGCAATATCGAACGCCAGCACGACGTCGACCGTGCGGCCCAAGTCGCGCGTCATCGCGGCCAGCCCCTCGGCCTGCGGCACGGTGCGCACGACGCCATCGAGGATCACGCCCTTGGCCTGCGCCGGCTCGGCCAGCGTTTCCTTCATGATGCCGAGGATGACCGCGTCGGGCACGAGCGCCCCGCGGTCCATGAAGCCCTTGGCCTCGAGACCGAGTTTGGTGCCGGCCCTCACAGCCGCACGCAGCACGTCGCCCGTGGCAATCTTAGGGACCCCGAGGGCCGCAGCGATGCGCTCCCCCTGGGTCCCCTTCCCTGCGCCCGGCGGTCCGAGCAGCACGACGATCACGTCGCGGCCGTCCTAGTAGCCGGACGACTGCGCCCCGCGCCCACGGAAGCGCACGCGGCCCTTCTTCATGAAGCCGTCGTACTTCCGGAGGAGCAGGTGCTGCTGCATCTGCGACATGGTGTCGAGCGCCACGCCCACGACGATGAGCAGCGACGTGCCGCCGAACATGAACGGCACCGCGAACATGTCCGCGATCCAGATCGGCAGCAGCGCGATCGCCGTGAGGAAGAACGCGCCCGGCAGCGTGATGCGCGTGACCACGCGGTCGATGTACTCCGCCGTCTTCGAGCCCGGCTTCACGCCGGGAATGAACCCGCCCTGCTTCTTCAGGTTCTCGGCGAGGTCCACCGGGTTGAAGATGATGGACGTGTAGAAGTACGTGAAGAAGATGATGAGTACCGCGGACAGCACGAAGTAGAGCCACGTGCCCGGCGCCACATACTCGGCCCAGGCCGCCATGCGCGCGCTGCCCGAGAACTGTGCGGCGGCGCCCGGCACGACGATCAGCGACTGTGCGAAGATGATTGGCATCACGCCGGCGCTATTGACGCGCAGCGGGATGAAGTTCTTCGCGGCCTCGCGCTGACGGCCGCGGGCCATGGTGCGCTGCGGGATCTGGATCGCGATGCGCCGCGCGGCCAGCGTCATCGCGACCACCGCGGCCACGACGAGCAGCATCATGATGCCCATGCCCAGCAGCGCCATCAGCGAGATCGCGCCCGTGCTCACGAAGCCGATCGTCTGGAAGATCGACGGCCAGAAGCGCTCGACGATCGAGAAGAAGATCAGCAGCGACGCGCCATTGCCCAGGCCGCGCTCCGTGATCTGCTCGCCCAGCCACATGACGAACAGCGCGCCGGTGGTGAGGAACAGCACCATCTGCATCGTGAACGCGGGGCCCGGGTACAGCACCGCGCCCTGCACGCCGGACGTGAACAGCGCGTAGCCGTACGCCTGCACCACGGCGAGGATAACGGTGGCGTAGCGCGTCCACTGCGTGATCTTCTTCCGGCCCTCCTCGTCCTTGTTCATCTTGTCGAGCGACGGCACGACAGCGACCGCGATCTGCGAGAAGATGCTGGCCGAGATGTACGGCATGATGCCCAGCGCGAAGATCGTGGAGCGCGAGAGGTTGCCGCCCACGAACAGGTCGTACAGGCCGAGCAGGCCGCCGCCTTGGCTGGCGAAGAAGTTCGTCATGGCGACGACGTCGACGCCGGGCGCGGTCACATGCGACCCGAGCCGGTAGATCGCCAGGCAGAGGAAGGTGAACGTGATCTTCTGCCACAGCTCCGGCGTGCGGTAGATGTTCCCCACCGCCGCCATCGGGTTGGCCTGGGCCATGCGTTATTCCTCGATGGTCCCGCCGGCCGCGACGATCTTGTCGCGGGCACCGGCGCTGACCTTGATGCCGCGCACCGTCACCGCGCGGTCGATCTCGCCGTTGGCGAGCAGCTTGGCCTGGCCCTTCACCAGCTTGACCAGTCCGGCCGCCGCCAGCGTCTCCATCGTCACGTCCGTGCCCGCCTCGAGCAGCGCGAGGTCATCGAGTCCGACAACCTGCGACTCCACGCGCGCGGGGTTGTGGAACCCGCGCTTGGGCACGCGCCGCGTGAGCGGCATCTGGCCGCCTTCGAAGTGCGGCTTGTTGCCGCCCGGGCCATGGTGGCCCGAGCGGGCCTTGATGCCCTTGTGACCCTTGCCCGACGTCTTGCCCGTGCCCGAGCCCGGTCCGCGCCCAAGGCGCTTCCGGTTGCGGTGCGAGCCCGGCGTGCGCGCCAGGGTGTGCAGCGTGATCTTCTCGTCACTCATGTCAGTCACTCCTTCACCGGCGTCACGTCGACCAGGTGACGCACGCGCTTGATCATTCCTCGCAACGAGGGCGAATCCGGGTGCACCACCGAGTCCTGGTGGTGCCGGAGGCCCAGGGCCTCCAGGGTCGCCTTCATGCGCGCTTCATGGCCGATACCGGACCGCACCTGCGTGACGCGGACCTTCCCCTCGGTCAGGGTGTTCGGCTTCGTATGCTTCGGTCCCTTTCCGGGATGCCAGACGAACGTGCGTGCCATCAGACGATCTCCTTCGTCTTCGCGCGCGACCGGTAGCCCAGCGACGAAGGCTCCACACCGCGCTCGCGCGCAATCTGTTCGACCGTCGTCAGCTTCTGCAGGCCGTCGAGCGCCGCGAGAACCATGTTGTGCGGGTTCGTCGAACCCAGCGACTTCGTGAGGATGTCGTGGATGCCCGCGCATTCCATGATCGCGCGCACCGCGCCACCGGCGATCACGCCGGCGCCCGGAGCGGCGGGCTTCATCAGGACCTCACCGGCCCCGTGGTGCCCCACGATCTCGTGCGGGATGGTCGCGCCCGTCATCGGGATGCTGACCATGTGGCGGCGCGCCCCGTCCACGGCCTTGCGGACCGCTTCAGAGACCTCGTTCGCCTTGCCCGTAGCCACGCCCACCTTCCCCTGCCCGTCGCCGACGGCGACCAGCGCGTTGAAGCTGAAGCGACGGCCTCCCTTCACGACCTTGGCCACGCGATTGATCGAGATCACGTTCTCGACGAGATCGCTGCCCTCGCGGTCCTGCTGCGGTCCACGGCCGCCATCGCGGCCCCGGCCGTCACGGCCGCCACCCGGGCCA
>JAKFFA010000039.1:0-41324 GCA_036675455.1 Gemmatimonadaceae bacterium
AGGTGCAGGAGCGCCTGTTCGAGCCGTTCTTCACCACGAAACCCGCCGGCCAAGGCACGGGTCTGGGTCTCGCCACGACCTACGCGATCGTACACGACGCGGGTGGCACGATCCGCCTTCAGTCCGCGCTCGGCGAGGGCAGCACGTTCGACGTCTTCTTGCCGCGGGCCGCGGCAGCCGATCCCGAGCCGACCCGGCGCGAGACGCCCGTAGGTGGCATGCCCGTCGCACGCGCCGGTGAGACACTGCTGCTCGCGGAGGACGAGCCAGCCATCCGCGAGGCGCTGGCGCGCATGCTGCGCGCCGCGGGCTTCACGGTGATCGAGGCCTCCAACGGCGGCGAAGCACTGCGGCGGGCCGAGGAGACCCCCGGTCGCATCGATCTTCTGCTGACGGACGTGATGATGCCAGGCGTGGGCGGCAAGGAGCTCGTGCAGCGGCTGCGCAGTGTGCGGCCCGAGACGCGCGTGATCCTCATGTCGGGCTACACGGACGACGAGGCACTGCGCACGGAGCTCGGCGATGCGCGCCACGTGTTCCTGCAGAAGCCATTCGCGGCGCGCAAGGCCGTGACTGCAGTGCGCGAGTTACTGGACGCGCCGTAGCGGCGCGCGGCGCGCGGGTGCCTACACGCGCCGCCGCATGCGGCGCACGAACCGCCAGAACCCGGACTGCGACCGCCGCTCCTCACGCACCACCCTCTTCACCACCGCGCGCCACGCGTCCCGCATCGCGTCCGCGTCGCGGAACCGATCCCTTGGGTCAGCCGCGAGCGCGCGCCGCAGCCATTCCACCAGCGAGTCATCGAAGTCCTCGTCGAGGGTGGCCAAGTCGACGCGGCCGGCGAGCTGTGCGGCGAGGATCGTACGGCCATCGTCGCCGGCGAACGGCGTGCGGCCGGTGAGCGCGAAGATCACGATGCCCGCCACGGCGAACAGGTCGGTCCCCACACCCTGCTCCTCACCCAGCAACTGCTCGGGTGCCGCAAACGCCGGCGTGCCGGAAGCGCCCGCCACGCGCGAGCCCAGCGCGTTGGCAATGCCGAAGTCGGCGATACGCCAGCGGCGGTAGCGGTCGATCAGGATGTTCTCGGGCTTGAGGTCGCGGTGGATGATGCCGGCCGTGTGCGCCACACTGAGCCCATCGAGCACGGAATCCACCTGCGGCGCGATCTCGGCAAAGGGGCGCGGCCCGGCGCGCTTCACCAAGTCGGCCACGGAGCCCTCTTCCTCAAGCTCCATGATGTACCAGTTCACGTCGCCCTTGGAGTCCCACGCGAAGATGGGCACGATGGCGGGATGCTGCAGCTGCGCCGCCAACTGCGCTTCGCGCCGGAACCGCCCGACCGCGACCGCGTTCCGCGCCACCGACGGGTGCAACATCTTGAGCGCCACCTCGCGCTCGAGCGAGAGATCCCGTACGCGCCACACCGAGCCGTACGAACCCGTGCCCAGCGGCGACAGCACCTCGTAGTCATCGCCGGTCGCCCAGCGCAGGCGGTCTTCCTCGGAGATGGCGTCATACTCGCCGCTGGCCTGTTCCGTCCCGGGAAACGCGAGCGCGGCCGTGCCCGAGATGCGCTCGATGCGCCGCAGCATGCCGGCAACGGACGAGAAGCGGTCGGCCGGCGACGGCGCCAGCATCTGATCGATGAGCTCGGCCACGGTGGCTGGGCAATCCGGGCGCGCGAGCCGGATCGGTGGCAGGGCGTTGGCCGACGGCACTTCCCCCGTGAGGATCGCGAAGGCGATAGCGCCGAGTTGCCATTGGTCAGACGCCTGCGTGGGCGCCCAGGCATCGCCCCACTCGGGCGCGGCCGGGAACCAGCGCGGGTCCGGACGGATCTCCGGCGGGATCGCCTCGCGCGGCGCCGCCCACTGCCATCCCAGCACCCACGGCCGTCCCGTCGGCGTGAAGTACGTCGTATCCGGCGCGAGCGCCCCGTGCACCGTTCCCGAATCGTGCAGGTAGGCCAGCGCCGAGCCAATCGCGCGCAGGATGCGCAGCATGAACGGCACCGTCTCCTCACCGCTGCGCCGCAGGCGTTCGCCGATGGTCTCGCCCGTGATCCACCGACGCAGGTACCCCGGCCCCCGCCGGCTGCCGATATGCTGCTGCCAGAAGTGGTACGTGGTGGGGATGCTCGGGTGGCTGCGGTGCGCGAGATGCCGGGCCTCGCGGAAGAGCCAACTGTGATGCGCCGGGTCAGGCGCGGTCACGAGCGCCAGCGAGCGCCCCAGCGCGTCGATGACCTCCTGCGCGTGCCGATGCGGTGTGAAGACACCGCCGGAGCCCCAGGTCCAATCCGGGGGCAACTGCCACGAATCGAGGTGCGCTGGGATCCCCGTGGAAGCGCGATTGGGCCCAGTGAGGTCGGCGGTGTGCATCGGCACCGGAAGATACTCATTCGTCGCGCGGCGGAGCCAGCCGCACGACGATGCGCTCAGCCCTCGGGCGGCGGAGCCAGCCGCACCACCAGCGTGCTCCCGCGGCCGACGTCGCTGTCGGCCGTGAGGGAGCCACCCCACTGCTCAATGAGCCGACGGCTGATCGCGAGCCCCAGTCCGCTGCCGCTCGTGCGCGTCGAGAAGTGCGGCTCGAACACGCGCGCCAGCAAGTGCTCGGGGATCCCGTCGCCATCATCCTCGACGCGGATTTCGACCCCGCCGTCGTCGAGCGCGCGCACGATCATCGCGACGCGCGTCGCGTGCGCCAGGCGCGCATTCTCGAGCAGGTTCAGCAGGACTTCGCGCAACTCGCGTTCGCGCGCGGCGGCCCACAGTGCGCCGACGGGCACACGCGCATCCCAGTGCAGCCCCTCAGCCCCCATGCGCTCGAGTTCCAGCACGTCGCGCGCGACGGCGGCCACGTCCACCGCGTCCGCGGGTGCGTCCGGCACCGGCCCCGAGCCGTAGCGGCTGAACGCACGCGCGATCTCGTCCAGCCGGTCGATCTCCGCGAGCACGCGCGCCGTGTTCTCCTCCAGCACTTGGTCGAAATCGACGCGCCCATCCCGCCGCGCGCGCCGCAGGTGCTGCATGCCCAGTCGCATGGGCGTCAGCGGGTTCTTGATTTCATGCGCCACCTGGCGCGCCATCTCGCCCCACGCGAGCACGCGCTCGGCGCGCGCCACGTCGGTCACGTCATCGATCGTCACGACCACGCGGCGCGTGCTGCGGCCGAGCCTGGCCACGCGCACCTGCAGGCGCCGGCCTTCGAGTTCGAGTTCCACCTCGCCGTCGTCATCGTCGCCGCGCTGGAACGCGGTGAGATAGGCCGCCAGCGCGCCGCCCATCGCTTCGTACATCGGCATACCGACGGTGAGCGGCCGGCCAAGGATGCCCTCCGCGCGCGGATTGGCGAACGAGACGGTATCGTCGCTGTCGACGGCCACGACGCCGCTGGCCACGTTGCGCAGCGTCGCCGCCAGGCGGCGCTCGGCCGTCTCAAGCGCCGCCCGGCTCTCGGCCAGGTCCGACGTCATGCGCCGGAACGCGCTGAACACCGGTGTGAATTCGACTGGGGGATCCTCCGTCAGCATGGGGGCGCGGGCCCCGCGCGCCAGCGCCAATGCGCTCGCCTGCAGCTCGCGAATCGGCTTCGAGAGTTGGCGGGACGCCGCGCCGCTGGCCCAGAGTGCCGCCAGCGCGCCGAGCACGAGCGCGAACAGCAGGAACAGCGCGAGGTCGTTGCGGCGCCGGTCGAGCAGGCGTTCATCGAGTCGCGCGGGCGCCGCGAGCACATACGACACGCCGCGATCGTCCACGGCCGAGCGATACCCCAACCGGACCGTGGAGGCGCCCACCTCCGCTTCGCGGCCCGTCGTCACCTCGTCTCCCTCGGCGAGCGTCGTGACCACGCTGGGCGGCAGCAGCCGCCCGACCGGCGCCAGCGCATCGAGCAGCGGGTCGCTCGTCGCGATCAACTGCCCATCGGCGTAGAGGAACAACAGCGTCTCGAATCTCGCCGCCGCCTGCCCGAGCTCGACGGAGTCCGACGCCGCAACGCCGCGCAACGTCTCGCGCACCAACAGGTCGCGCGCCTGCTGGTCG
Organism: Gemmatimonadaceae bacterium; assembly: GCA_036675455.1. Taxonomy (GTDB): domain Bacteria; phylum Gemmatimonadota; class Gemmatimonadetes; order Gemmatimonadales; family Gemmatimonadaceae; genus Pseudogemmatithrix. The sequence continues at coordinate 4,053 of JAKFFA010000039.1, forward strand.
TCGGCCTGCAGCCGCTGGAATGACCACAGGGCGAACAGGATCGACGGCAGCAGGAAGCAGCCGAAGAGCGCCACCGTGAGCCGCGTGCGATAACTCTTGAGCAGGTCGCTGCGCCGCCAGCGCCACCAGCGGCGCAGCGCGCCATCGGCGATGACGATGAGCAGCCACACGGCGCCGAGCATCGCGAGGTCCAGCAGCACGAGCAGCGCGCCGCGCGTGACGAGCGCATCGAGCGGACGCAGGTCCACGGTCGCATGGATGCGTCGCTCGATGCCCCCGACGCCGGGGACTTCCCAATCCCCATGCAGTTCGGAGCCCTCACGCTGCCACACGCCGGCGTGGTCCGTGGTCGACGGCGCCTCCGCGGCGCTTTCGCCCAGGCGCAGCGTGTAGGGCGGCTCCGGCGCGGGCGGCGGCGAGAAGCCGAGGAACGCGCCGAACGGGTCGGGCGGCACCAGTCGCGTGCGCGGCGCGACGACGACGGTGGTGGCCGTGCCGTCGGCATGCGGCACGGCAAGCACGAGATGCACGCCCGGCTCCCCGACGACTTCCTGCAGGATCGGCCGGCCACGCAGGACGGCCTCGCGCGCGAACATGTTCACGCCATATGTCGCGCCCGGCCCGCGGCCGATCGTGAGTTCGGCCATCGGGTCGCCCGCAGCCGACCACGTATTGATCTCCACCGGAAAGTCGGACGCGGAGAGGTCGGACTGCGCAAAGCTGCGCAGCACCGTCACACGATTGCGCGACGCGCCCGCGGGGTCGAGCATGGAGGCGTAGCGCTCGAGCAGGACCGTCGCGCCGCGGTCGACGGTCGCGAGCCCCTGCACGTCCGCGCGCGCGAGCTCCACACGATCGCGCACGGTCGAAAACCAGACGAGCGTCACGGCGCCGCAGGCCGCGACGAATGCCACAGGCAGCACCATCGCGCGTGCGCGCCGCGTGAGCGCGAGCGCCGCGATCGCCATGACCCAGAGCACCGGATGCAGCGGCGGAAACCGGCCCGGCGCCTCAAGCACGATCGGCGCGGTGATCGCCGCAAGCGCCGCGATGCTTGGCGCGATCCACACGGGCAGTCCACGCCGCGCGCCCAGTGCCGCCTGCCCCGACGCCACGCCCAGCAGCAACACGGTCACCGCCGCGAGGAACAGCGTCACCTGCCATGCGAGCCACAGGCCGGTCGACACGCCAATCACGGGCACCTGGATTCCGCGCGCCAGCTCACGCAGCAGGAACGGACCGGCGCCCGCCACGATCACGACGCCCACGAGCGCCTGCGCGCGGGAGCGTGGCCGCACGCGCTCGCGCAGGGCGGACAGCAACGCCAGCAGCAGGAGCCCGGACGTGATGGCCAGCGCGCCCGCGTTCGCCGTGAACCGCCAGCCCGCGCGCACGAAGAAGAACGTCGGGTCGAACACACTCGATGCGTTGGAGAACGCACTGAGCGGCACGATGGCGAGCGCCGCAAACGCGACCGCCAGCGCGCCCAGCCGCGGGGCCAGCCCGGTATCACGGCGCCACGCCGTGGCAATCAACAGCAGCACCAGCACCGCCAGCGCGACGCCCGCACGCGGGAGCGCCCGTTCGCGCGCTTCAAGCTGCAGGATCTCGGTCGGTGCGATGACGGCCTGCGCGGCCATCACGTCTTCATTGCCGAAGCGCAGCACGATCGCACCCGGCACGGACGCCGCCTCATCCGGGCTTCCATATAGGAAGCGCTCGACGCCGTGCTCCTCGGCCACCGCCGCGGCCAGCGGACGGCTGATGCGGTCTGCCGGTCGCTCGGCGTTCACGAGCGCGGTGGCGACGGCCACCTCGTCGCCGCGCCGCGCCGACGTATAGGCCACGATGTAAAACGGCGTCGCGACGACACCCGACGGTCCGGGCAGCGAGTCCACCGGGACGAGCAGACGACCCGCCCACGCGAACGGTTCCCCGCCGCGCGCAAGGACGATGGCCTGGTCCTCGCCCGCCGGCAGCAGCATCTGCAGCGCGCCGAAAGCGGCCTCGCGGTCTGCGGGCGCATCAAGCGCCGCCTCGGCCGTGCGCGCCAGCGAGCGACCCATCGCAGCAAACGCCTGTTGGAGCGCCGCGACGCCGTCGGCCGCGCGCTCGGCGCGCACCTGCGCGGCAGCGCTCGCGAGCCGCATCGAGTCGCGATGGAACTGCGCGGCGACGAGCACGAACAGCGCTCCCACCGCCGTGAACGCGATCCGCCGCCAGCGCGCATCGCGCTCGGCCCGCCACGCGAGGACGCCGAGTCCAAGAACGCAGAGCAACGCCAAGCCGACGGCCGCCGTGGACGGCACCTGCATCCAGCGCGCCGCGACCAAAACCAGCAGTGCGGCGAGCAACGCCCAAGCGTCGCGCAGCGGGTGAACCGCGCCCGACAGCTTGGCGACGGCCCGGGAGGTCTTCAGAGGCGGCACGACGGCATTATACCGCCCGGAGACACCCGGCGGCCATCGTTGCCCTCATTACATTGGTTCCGGATGCCCTTGCCCCGTTGCCGCCTCCTACCGTTCGTGGTCGCGCTCGCGCCAATCGTTGTGACACCACTCGGTGCCTTTGCCGAGCTCGGGGCGCAGGTCACGCTGGTGGACGAGGGGACGTTCTCGCTGTATGTCAGCGGCGAGCGCGTGGGGCGCGAGGACTTCAGCATCCGGGCGGCGCCGGGGCCCGGCGGCAGCGCTTATGTCGCCCAAGGCAACGTCACGATCGGCGACGACCGCATCACGGTCGCCCTCAACGCCGACTCGGCCGGCCGCCCGTTGCGCTTCCAGCTGGAGGCGCTTGTGCGCGACCGTACGGTGGAGACCATCTCCGGCGAATCGCGCCGCGGCCTCTGGATGGGCCGCGCGCTGCGTGAACGGGGGGAGTCGGCGCGCGAGTTCCGCCTACCGGCCGACGCCATCGCCGCGGTGGACGGCGTGATCCATCACCTGTGGTTCGTGGTGCGGCGGGGCGCCGGGAGCACCCCGGTGCTCCTCCTACCCCGCTCCCTCTCCCTGCGAGAGGTTGCGTTGGAGGATGCCGGTGCCGACAGTGTATCGTTGGGATTGCGCACGTTCGCCGCCCACCGCTGGGTTATTCGGCCAACGGATGACCTCGCGTCGGCGGTCGAAGTATGGACGGACCCCCTTGGCCGGCTGCTGCAGGTGCGGATCCCGTCGCGGGATCTCGAGGCACGACGCGACGAACCGCCCGCGGAGTCCAGCACTGCGCGTTGAGCGGAGCCTTGCGGATGCCATGAAACATCACGTACGTGGCGCCCGTACGACGACACGGAACCCTCCTCATAAGGACTGCCTGTCAATGCGATTGCTGCTGTGGTGCGTGCTTCTTGCCTCGAGCGTGGCGGTCCCGGCCGCCGCTCAGGTGCCGACCAGGACGAGTCTCTCGCTTGACGAGGCGCTGGAGATTGCGCGCAGGAACAACCCGGTGTACCTGCAGTCGATCACGGGCCGCACGCGGGCATCGGCCGCCGTGCGCTCGGCGTGGGGCGCCCTGCTGCCCAGCGTGGACGCGAGCCTGGGAGCCAGCTATCGCGAAGGCCGCCCCCAGTTCTTCGGCGGTGTCGCCTTCGGTGCCACCTCGGACATCATCTCGAGCTCGTGGGGCCTGTCGGCGAGTTCACGGCTTTCGCTCAATACCTTCAGCGACATCAAGCGCGCGAACGCGAGCATGGACGCGGCCGAGGCCGACGTCGAGGCGGCGTACTTCACGCTGCGCAATGGCGTGACCGCACAGTTCTTGCTGGCGCTCCAGACGGAAGCCCGGGCGGACCTCGCGGATACCCTGATGGTGCAGCAGCGGCTGCAGCTGCAGTTGGCACAGGCGCGCGCCGGTGTCGGCGCGGGCACGTCGCTCGACGTCAAGCGGGCGGAGGTTGCCGTGGGCACGCAGGAAGTGGCCGCGCTCCGCGCGCGCAACACGGCCGAAGTGGCGCGCCTGGAGCTGTTCCAGCAGCTGGGCGTCCCGATGCCGGAGGGCGTGGACCTGCTCGCAGACCTGCCCATGACGATGCCGGAGTTCAGCATGGCGGACCTGCTCGAGAACGCGCGCCGCGCGAACCCGACGCTGGAGGCGCTGCGCGCCCGTGAGCGCGTCGCCGTGGCCAACGTGAAGTCGGCACGGGGTGCATATACGCCTACGCTGTCGCTGAACGCATCCGTGGGCGCATTCACGCAGAGCCAGACGGATATCGAGCCCAGCATTAACCAAGCGGCCGCCAGCGCCGTCAACCAGCGGGAAGGTTGCTTCACGACCGACTCCATGCGCGTCGGCGCCGGCATGCCCAGCATCGCGGCGCAGTGCAACAGCATCGCCTTCACGCCGGCCCAGGCGCAGGCGATGCGCGACGCAAATGACCGGTTCCCGTTCGGCTTCACTCGCAATCCGTACAACCTGTCGTTGTCCATCTCCCTGCCACTCTTCGATGGGCTCGCCCGTGAGCAGCGCTTGCAGGAAGCCAACGCGGGCCGCACCGACGCGCAGTACAACGTGCGCCGGCAGGAACTCGCCCTCACGGCCCAGGTGACATCGGCACTGGTGACGCTGCAGGCGGCCCGCCGCACAGTGGAACTGCAGGAACGCAATGCGGCGACGGCGCGCGAGGCGCTGCAACTGGCCGAGGAGCGCTATCGCGTGGGCGCGAACACGTTCGTGGACCTGAGCACGGCCCGCGCGGAGTTTGAGAAGGCCGAGACGGACCGGATCGACATGATCTATGAATTCCACCGGGCGTTCGCCGCACTTGAAGCGGCCGTCGGACGCACCCTTCGCTGAACGAGGAGCAGATGAGTAAGAAGATGAAACTGGGGGTCGCGAGCGCGGTCGTGGTCGGCGTGATCGCGATCGTGGCGTTCTCGGCGGCGAAGTCGGGCGGCAAGGGCGTGGAGGTGCGCATCGAGGCCGTGGAAGCGCGCGACCTCGTGGCGTCGGTCACGGCCAGTGGTCAGGTGATCCCGCGCACAAAGGTCGATCTCTCGGCCGACATCACGGGCCGCATCACGCGGCTCGAGGTCAAGGATGGTGACCTCGTGAAGAAGGGCCAGTTCTTGCTGCAGATCGACCCGCAGCAGTACGAGGCCCAGGTGCTGCGCGCCGAGGCGGCGCTCGCCAACGCGCGCGCCAGCCTGGAGCAGGCGCGCGCCAACCTGCAGCAGGCTGAGCGCAACCTGGAGCGTCAGCAGGAGATCGCCAGGGCGAACCCCGCCCTGATCGCCGCCCAGGAGCTCGAACAGCTCGCCACGCAGCTCGAGGTGAACAAGGCCCTGGCGAACGCAGCCGAGCAGAACGTCAAGCAGAACCAGGCGGGGCTCACGGACGCCAAGTGGCAGCTCTCGCGCACGACGATCTTTGCGCCCATGGCGGGCCGCGTCACGCGGCTCAACGTCGAAGTCGGCGAAACGGCGATCATGGGCACGCTAAACCGCGACGCCGCCACGCTGATGACGATCGCCGACATGAGCCAGCTCGAGACCAAGGTGCGCGTGGACGAGACCGACGTCTCGCGCATCTCGGTCGGCGACTCGGCGGTGATCCAGATCGACGCCTTCTCGGACACGACGTTCGTCGGCGAGGTGGTCGAGATCTCCAACAGCTCGGTCACGCGGGCCGCGGGCACCGCCGCCACCGACCAGGCGATCGACTATGAAGTCACCGTGCGTATCCTGAACCCGCCCGCCGACACGCGGCCGGACTTCTCGTCAACGGCCAAGATCATCACGGATACGCGCGACCAGGTGCTCTCGATCCCGATCATCGCGCTGACCGTGCGCGAGAACGAGGTCGTGGGCGAGACGGATGCCACTGCGCCGGTTGCGCAGGCCTCCACGGCCGAACTCGGCAAGCAGGATGTCGAAGGGGTGTTCGTGGTGGGCGAAGACAACAAAGTCACGTTCCGCCCCGTAAAGGTGGGCATCGCGGGGGAGAAGCACTTCGAGGTCATCGAAGGGCTGAAGGCGGGTGAGCGCATCGTCGCGGGCACCTACCAGGCCATCCGCGACTTGAAGGACGGACAGCTCGTCCGCGAGCAGGTCCTTCCGACCGCCACCACGCCCGGAGAGACACCGTGAGTCAGCATCTCGATGAAGCGCCGCTCAGCCACACCGCCGAACGCCAGGTTGTCGTCGGGTCCGTCGGCGCGGCGCCGTCCAAGGAATGGGTCATCGTCACGCGCGGCCTGAAGCGCGAGTACGACATGGGCGGGGAGGTTGTGCGCGCGCTGCGCGGACTCGACCTCGCCGTCCGCCGAAACGAATACGTCGCGATCATGGGTCCGTCGGGCTCGGGCAAGTCGACGCTGATGAACATCATCGGCTGCCTCGACACGCCCAACGACGGCGAGTACTGGCTCAACGGCCAACTCGTCTCGACCATGAAGGACGACGAGCTCGCGCGCGTGCGCAACAAGGAGATCGGGTTCGTCTTCCAGACGTTCAACCTGCTGCCGCGCGCGTCGGCGCTGCACAACGTGGAACTGCCGCTCGTGTACGCCGGCGTCTCGGCGGCCGAGCGCAAGGACCGCGCGATGGAGGCGCTCACGAAGGTGCAGTTGGGCGAGCGCGTGCATCACCGGCCCAATGAACTCTCCGGCGGCCAGCGCCAGCGCGTCGCGATTGCGCGCGCGCTCGTGAACCGGCCGTCGATCCTGCTGGCCGACGAGCCGACGGGTAACCTCGACTCGCAGACCTCGGACGAGATCATGAAGGTGTTCGAGGGCCTGGCCGACAGCGGCCAGACGGTCATCATGGTCACGCACGAACCTGACATTGCCGCCCACGCCCGCCGCGTGGTCGTCCTTCGCGATGGCCAGATCGCGAGCGACGAGCGGCGCGAAAAGTTCACCGAGAAGCTCGGACTCGTCTGACCGCCGGCGCGGGAGACGGCGCTACGTCGCCGTCCCCCGCGTCCGCCGGCAGCACCCCCGGCTTCGCTACCGCCCCACATGCCCCTCTACGAAGCCGTCCGCCTCGCGTTGGCCACCATAAGGGTCCAGAAGCTCAAGAGCTTCTTCACCCTGCTCGGCGTGTGCATCGGCGTGATGTTCCTCATCACGGTGGTGTCGATCGTCGAGGGCATGGGCCGGTATATGGAAGAGGACCTCGTCGGCAAGATCATCACGATCAACACCGTCGAGTTGCGGCACCGCCCCAACATCAACATGGGCGAGGTGGACGCCTCCGTCTGGGAGGAGTACCGCCGGCGCCAGCGGCTGCGCATCAGTGACGTGCAGCCCGTGGTGGACGCCCTCCCCGAGGGTACCAAGTGGGCCGTGGTCTCAGACGCGGGGGCGAGCGTGAGTTCGATCTACTCAGGCCCGCGGCGTGTGGAGGTCACCGGCATCGACGGCGCCTATCTCGAGATCAAAAACTGGGGCATGAGCTCGGGCCGCCCGTTCACGAACCAGGAACTCGAATACGGCGAGAACGTCGTGATCATCGGCCAGGACGTCGCCGAGCGTGTGTTCCCCGGCGTCGATCCGCTGGGTCGCGAGCTCAAGATGGGTGGCCAACCGTACCGCGTGGTCGGCATCGTCGAGTCCCAGGGCAGCGCATTGGGCATCTCGTTCGACAACTTCGTGGTGGCGCCGTGGAAGTCGCCCGTGCGTCGTCTGCTCAACACGGAACCCAACATCATCGACGCGGTCATCATTCAGGCCGCGAACCAGGACGCCTTGACGGAGGCGACCGAGATCACGCGCGGCGTGATGCGCACGCGGCACAAGCTGCGCCCCGGCGTCAAGGATGACTTCACGCTGGAGACCTCGGCCAGCGCACTGGAGTTCTGGAACAAGCTCAAGGGCTACCTTGTGCTGGCGGGCATCGCGTTGCCGGCCATCGGGCTCGTGGTCGGCGCGATCGTGATCATGAACATCATGCTCGTGGCCGTCGCCGAACGCACGCGCGAGATCGGCATCCGCAAGGCGCTGGGCGCCAAGCGGCGCGACATCATGGCGCAGTTCCTCGTGGAATCGGCGACGCTGAGCACCGTGGGCGCGATACTGGGCATCGCGGCCGGCCTGCTCTTTTCGCAGGCCATCGCGGCGGTGTCCCCGCTGCCCGCGACGGTCGCGCCATGGTCGATCGTCGTCGGTGTGCTCGTCGGCGCGGGAGTGGGCATCATCTCGGGCGTGTACCCGGCCAGCCGCGCGTCGCTGCTGGACCCCATCACCGCGCTGCGGCAGGAGTGACGCGATGAGCCTGTCTGCCCGCCTCTATTCGATCGGCGAGGGCGTACGCATCGCGCTGCAGTCGATCAGCGGCAACCGCGTGCGCGCCGGCCTCACGATCCTTGGCGTCGCCGTGGGCGTGTTCGTCGTCGTCGTGATCTCGGCGGCCATCCACGGCATCAACGAGAGCGTCGCGCGCGACTTCGAGGCCACGGGGCCCACGACGTTCTTCGTGTCGCGCTACCCGATCACGTTCGAGGCGTGCGACGGCACGGGTGAGACCTGCAAATGGCTGCGCAACCCGCCCATCACGTGGACCGAGATCGAGGCGCTGGAGCGCCTGCCTTCGGCGTCTGCGGTCGGTGCGATGATGCAGTGGTCGGGGTCCTTCAAGTACAAGGACCGCGAAATGGCGTCGGCGACCATCGAGGCCTACACGGCCAACTGGTCGATGTTCGGCGCGCCGGAGATGCGGCCCGGCGGTCGCGCGTTCACACAGCAGGAAGTGCGTGGCGCGGCGCGCGTGGTGGTGCTCAACACCATCGCGGCCGAGCGGTTGTTCGGCGAGTCGGACCCGCTGGACAAGGAGATCATGATCGACCGCGTGCGCTTCCAGGTCATCGGTGTGTACGAGGACAAGGCCAGTTTCCTCTCGGGCGGGCAGCGGCCGAAGGGCGTCATGCCCGTGACGACGCTGCAGCGCGCGCTGAACGTGCGGCGCGGCGATATGGGCCTCGTGATCAAGCCGCGTGCCGACGTCCGACAGGACATCGTCATGGATGACGTGACGGCCACGTTGCGCGGCATCCGCGGGCTGCGGCCGTCCGAGGAATCCAACTTCGCCCTGATCACGCAAGAGAAGCTCTTTGAGACATACGACCGCATCTTCGGCATGTTCTTCCTGGTGATGATCGCGCTGTCGGCGGTGGGGCTTATCGTGGGCGGCGTGGGCGTGGTCGCGATCATGATGATCTCGGTCACCGAGCGCACGCGCGAGATCGGCCTGCGCAAGGCGCTTGGTGCGACGCGCATCACGATCCTGTGGCAGTTCCTCATCGAAGCGGTGACGCTGACGGGCGTCGGCGCGCTCGTCGGATTGACGGCCGGCTGGGCGGTGGCGTTCCTGATCCGCTCGGCCACGCCGATCGAGGCCTCCGTACCGCCGATGGCCGTGCTGGCCGCGCTGCTCGCAAGCGCGTTCACCGGCATCCTGTTCGGCATGATCCCGGCGGCACGCGCCGCGCGGCTGGATCCGGTGGAAGCCTTGCGGCACGAATAGCATGCCCTTTCTCGAGGCGGTCCGGCTCGCGCTGCAGACCATCCGGGTGCAGAAGCTCAAGAGCTTCTTCACGCTCGTGGGCGTCATGATCGGCGTGATGTTCCTGATCGCCGTCGTGTCGATCGTCGAGGGCATGGCCGACTACGTGGAGAACGATTTCGCAGGCAAGCTGATCGGCGTCAACACGTTCAACGTGCGGCGCTGGCCGAACTTCACGCCGAACGAGTCGGACGAGGACTGGCGCGAGTTCCTGCGCCGGCCGCGCTTCTACCAGAGCGATGTCGACGTGGTGAAGTCCGCGCTGCCCGACGGATTCCGCGTCGCCGTCAACTCCGAGCGCTTCATCTACGCCTCCGCGCCGGGATCGGGCGCGGCGCCGCGGCAGGTGCAGGCCGTCGCGACGGAAGCCGACTTCTTCGTGATCAAGAAGTTCAACGTCGTTTCCGGTCGCCCGTTCGCCGACCGCGAGGTCGCCCTCGGCACCAACGTCGTCGTGATCGGCGACGAGGTGGCCACGCACTACTGGCCGGGGCGCGATCCCGTCGGGCGCGAACTGCGCATCGCCGGACAGACCTACCAGGTCATCGGCGTCATCGAGAAACAGGGGTCGGTCTTCGGCTTCTCGCTCGACCGTCTCGCGATCGCGCCGTACACATCCGGGCTCGGACGCGCCGTCCGGCCCGGCGGCGATGTTGCCCAGATCACGGTGCAGGCGCCGAACCGCATTGCGCTTGACGAAGGCATGGAGCGCGTCAGGAGTGCCATGCGCGGGTTCCGGCGCCTCGGCCCGGAGCGTGAGGACAACTTCGCCCTCGAGACCTCCGACGCCGCACTCGCCTTCTTCGACGAGCTCAAGGGCAAGATGGTGTTGTTCGGCACCGCCCTGCCGGCCATCGGCCTTATCGTCGGTGCGCTCGTGATCATGAACATCATGCTCGTCGCGGTGGCGGAGCGCACGCGCGAGATCGGCATCCGCAAGGCGTTGGGCGCACGACGGCGCGACATCACGTCGCAGTTCCTCGTGGAAGCGGCGACGCTGTCCGTGCTCGGCGCGGCCATCGGCGCCGCACTCGGCGTCGGCATGGCCCAGCTCATCGCGCTGCTCACGCCGCTGCCGGCCAGCGTGGCGCCGTGGTCGCTCGTGACGGCGCTCATCGTCGGGGCGGGTGTCGGCATCACGGCCGGCCTGTACCCTGCCACGCGCGCCTCGCGGCTGGATCCCATCGCCGCGTTGCGGCAGGAGTAGCGAGCCACATGCGCCTCTGGGACCGGATCCTGATGAGTCTGGAGGGCGTCGTCATCGCCCTCGAGGCGCTGCGCGCCAATAAGGTGCGCGCGGCGCTGACGATCTCGGGCGTCGCCGTCGGCGTCTTCGTCGTAGTCGCCATGGGCGCCACCGTGCACGGCGTGCGCACATCGTTCAAGCAGGATATGGATGAGTTCGGCACCGAGACGTTCCAGGTGCGCCGCAGCAACCCGGGCTTCAGCGGGTGCGACGGCACGGTGGAGAACTGCCCGGAGCGCCGCTACCCCGGCATCTCCCTGGCCGAGTGGAAGGCCATCCGTGAGCTGCCCGAGGTCGCCCACGCGATGGCGTGGCTGTTCGGCCAGGGGACGTTCACCTACCGCGACCACAAGGTGGACGGCGTCGGCTACGACGCGCAGAGCACCGAGTGGATCTACACCGACCAGGCCGACATCATGCCGGGCCGCACTTTCACGGGCGCCGAGCACGACGCCGCGGCGCAAGTGGTGCTGCTCAACCAGAAGCTCAAGGACGAGCTCATCGGCAACGTGGACCCGATCGGCAAGACGGTGACGTTCGAGGGCCGGCCGTTCCTCGTCATCGGCATCTTCCATACGAAGGCGGGGTTCCTCAAGTCGCTCGACGGCCGCGGCCCCGATCAGCCCCGCGCGATCTTCCCGATGATGACGGCGTACCGGCGCCTCAACGTGTGGCGCCGCAGCATGATGATCATGGTGAAGCCCGAGGCGAACGTGCCGCGCGACCAAGCCATGGATGCGGTCACGGCGACGCTGCGCGGCATGCGCGGCCTGCGGCCGAGTGAGCCCAACTCGTTCTTCCTCATCGGGCAGGACAAGATGATGGAAGTGTTCAACTCCTTGTTCGGCGCGATCTTCATGGTCGGACTCGGCCTGTCCGCGGTGGGGCTGCTCGTGGGCGGCGTTGGCGTCGTGGCGATCATGATGATCTCCGTCACCGAGCGCACGCGCGAGATCGGTGTGCGAAAGGCGCTGGGAGCAACGCGGGCGACGATCCTGTGGCAGTTCCTCGTGGAGGCCGCGACACTCACGTCGCTCGGGGCGGGCATCGGCCTCGTGCTGGGTGGAGCGCTTGCGTGGGTGGTGCGCATGACCACGACCATCCCGGCGAGCGTGCCGTTGTCCGCGGTCGTGATGTCACTCGTCGCCGCGGCGCTGACGGGCATCTTCTTCGGCATGCTGCCCGCGTCGCGCGCGGCGAAGCTCGATCCCGTCGAGGCACTGCGGCACGAGTAGCGGTGGCAGGGCGCGTGCGCGCGACACGCCCTCGAGCGCACCGAGGCGCGGTCAGGACGTGACGGCAACACACGTTGTGACTGCAGCCGAGGGCCACGTTCCACTACCTTTCGGGTTGCGAGCGCGCGACACGCATCACCTGCACCTCCGCACGCGAGCGCGCGACTTCTCTTTCCGAACCGAATGAACTTCGAACATCTGGGCCTGGACCCCGCGTTGCTGCGCGCCGTCCAGGACCTTGGCTGGACTGAACCGACCGCCATCCAGAAGGACGCCATCGTGCCGGCCCGTGAAGGCCGCGACCTGCTGGCCTGCGCCATGACCGGCAGCGGCAAGACCGCCGCGTTCCTTTTGCCTGTGCTCCACCGCCTGCAGGCGTCGCCCAAGCGCGCGACGCGCGCGCTGGTGCTGACGCCCACGCGCGAACTGGCCGCGCAGGTGCACGCTGACTTCACCGCGCTGTCCGCACACACGCGCCTGACCGGCGCCTCCGTGTTCGGCGGCGTCGGCATGTCGCCGCAGGTGAGCGCGTTCCGCAAGCGTGTGGACGTGATCATCGCGACGCCCGGCCGCCTGCTCGACCACATGGGCCAGCCGGAGGGTTACGTCGATTTCTCGGCGCTCGAAGTCCTCGTGCTCGACGAAGCCGACCGCATGCTCGACATGGGTTTCCTGCCGGCCATCCGGAAGGTGCTCGCGGCGATCCCCAAGCAGCGGCAGACGCTGTTCTTCAGCGCGACGCTGCCTGCGCCCATCATCGAGCTCTCGCGCGCGATGTTGAAGGATCCCCTACGGCTCAACACGGAGCGCGTGTCCCAGCCGGCGACGCGCATCGAGCAGGCGCTCTACCCCGTGAGCGAGGCGCTCAAGTCCGACCTGTTCATCGCGCTGCTGCGCGCAAACACCATCGGCAACGTCATCTGCTTCACGCGCACCAAGCATCGCTCGAACCGGCTGTCCGACGTGCTCACGCGCGCGGGCATCCCGAACGCGCGCATCCACGGCAACCGCAGCCAAGCGCAGCGGACCGAGGCGCTGGCCGCGTTCAAGGCCGGCCGCGTGCGCGTGCTCGTCGCGACGGACATCGTCGCCCGCGGCATCGACGTCGAGGCGCTCGAGCACGTCGTCAACTTCGACGTGCCGCACCTGCCCGAGGACTACATCCATCGCGTGGGCCGCACGGCGCGCGCCGACGCCAGCGGCGAGGCCTTCACGCTCGTTTCGCCTGAGGAAGAGAGCGACCTGCGCGCGATCGAGCGGTCGATCGGCCGCAAGCTGCCGCGTCGCACCGTCGCGGGTTTCGACTACGCGCGCAAGCCCGCCGAACGCCTCGAAGTGCCACTGGCCGAGCGCATCGCCGCCATCCGCGCGCGCAAGGCGGAAGAGCGTGCCCGCGCTAAGGCCAAGGCCGAGCGTCGAACGGCGCACGAGCAGCGCGGAGGGTCGGGTGGCGCCGGGAGTGCCGGTGCAGCCCGTAACGGTTCCGCCGGGTCGGGCGCTTCTCGCGGCGGGTCTGCCAATGCGTCTGGTGGGCAGGATGCCGGCAACGGTGCCCGGAACGGTGCGCGCAGCGGTTCCGGCGGCGCGCGCCGCGGCGCTGGCCGCGGTTCGACCGGCGGCCGCGGCCGCCGGTAGGCGGGCCGGCCAGCCGCTAGCCTCAGAGGCCCCGACGGCACGCCTCCACGACTCGCTTGAGTCGCGAGCTGCCGCTACTTCCATCGCACTAACGTCCCGTCGGCCGCCGCGTCCAACCCGATGTCGGCGGCGACTGTCGCCGGCATTCACCCCGGAGGACACATGCAGGCGATTCGGATCCTGGCAGTCGCGGCCGTGATGCTCGTGGCATCCACGGCAGGCGCACAAGGCGGTCAGGGCGCGCAGGGCGGCGGGCGCATGAACAGCGAGGAGATGCAGCGGCGGCAGAACGAGATGCTCTTCAAGGACATCACGCTCAGCGACGCGCAGAAAGTGAAGATCGATTCGATCCAGGCCGCGTCACGCGCGGCGAGCCAAAAACTCATGAGCTCCGGCGGCATGCGCGATTCGACGACCCGCGCAAAGATGATGGAGATGCGCACGCGCGAACGCGCGGACATTCGCGCCGTGCTCACGGCCGAGCAGCAGGCGACGTTCGACAAGAACGTGGCTGCGATGCCCCAGCGGGGCGGGCGCCGGCCTGTTCCGTAACTGCGATGCGAGGCGCCCTACGGGTTAGGCTGCGAGAGACCCGCGGTGCGAGGCGTAACGGCGGTGCGAGGATTACAGCGATGCGAAGGGAGCTGAGGGCCCTTCGCATCCCCCCGCGCATCGCAGTAGTGGTCTAAGGGCGCGGGTCTGTTTCGAGGATCGCATACTCCTCCACGTCCCGAGGGACCCCGGCGCGGATGACCGCGCCTCGCCGGCGTCCCTCGGAACGCATGCCGGCCTTTTGCATCACGCGCCCAGACGCCGGATTCTCCACGAAGTGGTGCGCGTCCACGCGATGCAAGCCAAGCTCGCCGAACGCAAACGCGATCACGCCGCGCACCGCGTCCGTCGCCAGTCCACGCCCCCACGCCTCTCTCGCCACCCAGTAGCCCACCTCGGCGCGCCGGTGCGCCAGCGTGAAGCGCAGCGAGACGGCACCCAGCACCCGGCCGCCGCCCTCCGTGATCGCCCAAGTGCCGCTCTTGCCCGCACGCCAGCGCTCGCCGTGCTGTTCGATCCACGGGCGCCCCGACCCTCGCGGATACGGATGCGGAATCGTCAGCGTCCCCGCCGCGACCTCCGCGTCGTCGATCGCTTCCTCAAGCGTCTCCGCGTCCGATACATCAAACGCGCGCAACACAACGCGTCCGGCCCGCAGCGTCGGGATCGGCTGGCGAAACAGCTCTGGCAGCTCAGCGGCGTCAGTCATCGGCCGTAGTCTGATGTGGTGCAGACCCCACCGCCACCCTCAAACGGCGATGCGAGGGGGGATACGGGTTGCACGGGCGGTACGGGTTGCGGGAGGCCTGCGATGCGAGGACCTCACTTTCCGTGCGGATTCGGCTCGCATTTTTGATACAGAATGCGAGGTGAGATGCGAAGGGCCCTCAGCTCCCTTCGCATCGCAGTAATCCCCGCACCGCCGTTCCGCCTCGCACCGCGGGCCTCTCGCAGCCTAACCCGCAGGGCGCCTCGCATCGCCGTTATCAACTTCCCTGCTCCCGCCCGCCTGCCCAGATTGCATCATGCCCCAGTCACCGCCCATCGACGTGCTCGCCATCGCCGCCCACCGCGACGACGTCGAGCTCACCTGCGGGGGCACGCTCGTCGCGCAGGCGCGGCTTGGCCAGCGCACCGCGATCATCGACCTCACGCAGGGCGAGATGGGCACGCGCGGATCAGCCGAGTTGCGCGCCCAAGAGGCAGCGGCGGCCGCCGAGGTCCTCGGTGTCGCCGAACGTCGCAACCTCGGACTGCCCGACGCGGCCATCGAGAACACGCCTGACACACGTCGCCGGCTCGCGCTCGTGCTGCGCGAACTGCGCCCGCGCGTGGTGATCGCGCCTGCGCCGCGCGGGCGGCATCCCGACCATCGCGTCGCGAGCCAGTTGATCCGCGACGCGTGTTTCCTCGCCGGCCTCAAGCGCCTCGACGAGGCCTCGGCCCCGCACCGGCCGTTCAAGGTGCTGCACGCGATCGCGTATCGCGAGGATCACGTGAAGCCTACGTTCGTTGTCGACGTGACCGACACGTTCGAGACGAAGCTGGAGGCGATTCGCTGCTATGGCTCGCAGTTCGACGGCGCGACGTGGGCGGGCGAGGTGCAGCCCAACGGCGAGCCGCTCTATGACCTGATCCGGCATCACGCCGCACACTACGGCTCGTTGATCCGCTGCCGGTACGGCGAACCATTCTTCACATTCGAAACCATGCGCGTGGATGACGTCCGCGCGCTCGAGGTAGCCACGTTTTGACGTCCGCCGACCAGCACGCCGCCCGCGCCAGCGAGATCTCGTATCCGACCTACCTGCATCTCGAGGAGCTGCTCAAGTTGCAACATCCGCAGAGCTCACCCGAGCATCCGGATGAACTGCTCTTCATCGTCGTGCACCAGGCCAGCGAACTCTGGTTCAAGGTGCTGCTGCACGAGATCGACCATCTCATCGCCGGCTTGAACGAGTCGGATGGTCAGGACGGCATCCAGGCGTCACTGACGTGCATGAAGCGCATCAACACGCTGGTCGATCTGGTGACGCACGAACTCTCCGCGCTGGACACATTGCCGCCACAGCACTTCCTCCAGTTCCGCGGCTATCTGGGCCGCTCCAGCGGTTCGCAGAGCGCGCAGTTCCGTGCGATCGAGGCCGCGAGCGGCCTGCGTGAGCCGCATTTCATGGCCGCGCTGAAGGCACACGGGCCGATTCCTGCCGTGGTGGGGCGCGCGCTCTCGCGCCCTACGCTGCAGGCGCAGTTCATCGGGCTCGTGGAGCGCCACGGCGCCACGCTTGAATCCATCTATGCGGATCCGACCGGCGACAACGGACTGCTGCAGATGCTGGCCGAGTCGCTGCTGGAGTATGAGCAGGGCTTCGGACGGTGGCGGTTCCTGCACGTGCAACTCGTCGAACGCATCATCGGCCCGGATACCGGTGGCACGGGCGGTACGCTCGGGGCGCGCTACCTCGCGACGACGGTGAACCAACGGTTCTTCCCGGAACTGTGGGCCGTGCGCTCGCGCATGTACGCGCGCGCCTGACGATGCACGACATCTCGATCCCGCTCGCCCCCGGCTCGCCGGAGTGGCCCGGTGACACGGTGTTCACGTGCGGCTGGCCGCAGCGCATGGCGGACGGGGAGAGCGTCAACGTCTCGCAGTGGATCATGAGCCCGCACACGGGGACGCACGCGGACGCACCCCTGCACGTGCGCGACGGCGCGCCCGGCGCGGACGCGATCCCGCTGGCGCCGTTCATCGGGCCGGCGCTCGTGGTGGATGTCTCGCATGTGGAAGGCGCCATCTCGCTCGACGTGCTCCAGCATGGCGGCTACACCGTCGACACGACGCGCCTGTTGCTGCAGACGGGGCGCAGCAACGCCAGCGGGGCCTTTCCCGGACACTGGCCCGCGTTGGACCCGGACGTCGCGCGAACGCTCGCGCGCTCGGGCCTGCGCCTGCTCGGCGTCGATTGTCCCAGCGTGGACGACCGGCACAGCAAGACGCTCGCGGTGCATCACGCGTTGTTCGACGGCGGCGCGCAGGTCCTTGAGAGCCTCGACCTACGCGGCATCTCGCCCGGCCGCTGGGACCTGCTGGCCATGCCGATGAAGGTCGGCGTGGTCGACGCCGCGCCGGTGCGTGCGTTCCTGCGCCCGCTCCCGTCAGATACCGCTCGGTAGACAGCACCGCGCGCCCCAGTCACCTGAGCCAGCGCCGGCCCCCGCCGGCGCGTAATCCAGATATCCCTTCACCGGGCGCCCGGCTCAGGCCGGTCCACACGCCCATTCCGGAGCCCGCATGTCCGTTCCGTCATTCCGCCGCGCCCCATTGTCCATCGGCGCGATTCTCACCGCCCTGCTGTTCGCCGCCACCATGCCCGTCGCTGCGCAGACAAACGGGCAGGCGCGCAACGGGGGTTCCGGCGCGTGGGACCCGCAAGCCATTCTTGACGCCGAGACGTTCGTCCGGCCGCCGGCGAACGTGGAGCGCATCATCCTCACGCCGCGCACGGATATTTCGTTCAACGAGCCGGGGCCGCGGCGCACGTGGTTCATGCGGACGAGTGGGCCGGATCGCGGCAGCATCAAGGCGTACGGGCAGCCGCACATCTATCTGGCCGGCGTGCAGGTGGACACGCGCGCCAACCGGGCACGCTCGCTCACCACAGCGCGCGCCACCGGCATCGTGCTCGTGAACCCGAGCACGGGCGCCGAGCGCCGGATCCGCGCGCCCGAGGGCGCGACGATCTCCGCGGAGACGTGGTCGCCGGACGGCTCGCGGATCGCGTACATCGCCAACTTCGACGACGCCTCGTATGTGTACGTGGCCGACGTCGAGAGCGGGCGGTCGACGCAGCTGACGCGCCGGCCACTGCTGGCGACGCTCGTGACGTCGGTGCGCTTCACCGCCGACGGTCGGCAGGTGATCGCGGTGCTCGTGCCCGAGGACCGCGGCGCGGCGCCGACGCATGGCAAGGATGGCGTTGAGGACGGCCCGCAGGTGCGACGCACGGGTGGCCGCGCGGTGCCGCAGCCGGTGCACGCCAGCCTGCTCGAGGATCCGCACGACAAGGCCCTGCTCAAGTACCATACGACGGGGCAGTTGGCGCTCATTGATGTGCGCAGCCGTCGCGTGCGCAACGTCGGCGAGCCCGCGATGTTCCGCGAGATCGACGCGTCGCCGGACGGCAGCTTCCTGCGCGTGACGCGCATGGTCGAGCCGTTCTCGTATCTGGTGCAGGCATCGTCGTTCCCGCGCGTGGTGGAGCTGTGGGACGCGTCGGGGAAACTGATGACGACGCTGGACAGCGTCCCGGTGCGCGAAGTGGGACGCGGCGGACCGCGCAACGCGGGCCCGTCCGCGCCGGACACCGGCCGCCGCGACATCGAGTGGAATCCGGTGGGCCCCGGCCTCGTGTACCTGCAGTCGGTTCTCGCGGAACCGACCGCGGACTCCTCTGCCCGCGATGCGCGCGCCAGCGCGCGCGGTGGGGCGCGGCGGCAGGTCGCCAAGGTGCTCTACGTGCAGTGGACGGCCCCGTTCACCGACGCGGACACCACCACGCTCTATTCGGGCGGCCCCGAGCTGACCAACGTCGCGTGGAGCGCCGACGGCGGCACGATGTTCATCAACGAGGGCGGCGACGTCTCGGCCGTTCGCATGAACAACCGGTCGAAGAAGTACGCGCTGGGTGAAGGCGTGACGCTGCCGGGCGGCGGGTTCGGCCGCGGCCGCGGGTTCGGCGCGCGCGATGCAGCGCCCGACACCGTGGGCACGGGCGGCTCGCTCGCCATGCGTCGCGGACCCAACGGCCAGTCGTTCGTTATCCTCGCCGGCGACGGTCGCTCGGTGTTCGTCTCCGGTGAGCGCGAGTACGGCGCTGATTGGCACACGCGCGCACCGCGTCCATGGGCGGACCGGCTCGATTTCGAGACCGGGACGCGCACGCGCATCTTCGACAGCCCGGCGGAGACGTACGATGACTTCGTGGTCGCGCTGGACGACAACTTCGAGCGGTTCATCTTCACGCGCCAGTCGCCGACGATGGTCGAGGACGCCTACCTGCGCGACACGAAGGCGGGCACAACGCGCAAACTCACGAACGCCGTGGACGCCGGGCCGGAAGTCAGCCGCGCCGTGCGCAAGCGCATCCAGGTCACGCGTCCGCGCGACGGCACGAAGATCTGGGTCGACGTGACGCTGCCGCGCGACTGGTACCCGGGCATGGACCTGCCGGGCATCATCTGGTTCTATCCGCGCGAGTACTCGTCGGCCGAGGACTACCAGCGCTCGAAGTACGGCACCAACATCAACCTGTTCCCGGCGACGCCGTCCGCACGGCCGGCATCCACGACCGAGATGTGGGTGGCGGGCGGCTATGCATTCATCGAGCCGGATATTCCGATCTTCGGCGACAGCGGCCGCATGAACGAGAACTTCACGCGTGACTTGCCGGAGAACCTCGACGCGGTGCTCGACGCCATCGTCGACTCGGGCTTCGTGGACCGCCACCGCATGGGCATCGGCGGCCACAGCTACGGCGCCTTCGGCGTCGCCAACGCGATGACGCTCGTGCCGTACTTCAAGGCCGGCATCGCAGGCGACGGCATGTACAACCGCAGTCTCACCCCGTTCGGCTTCCAGAGCGAGCGCCGCAACTTCTTCGAGGCGCAGGACGTGTACCTCGACGTGTCACCGTTCCTGCGGGCGGACCAGCTCTCCGGCGCGCTGCTCATGTACCACGGCGGCGAAGACCAGAACCAGGGCACGGCGCTGCTGAGCTCGATCCGCATGCAGGCCGCGCTCCAGGGCCTCGGCAAGACCGCAGCACTGTATGTCTATCCGTACGAGGACCACAGCGTGGCCACGTACGAGAGCGACCTCGACCAGTGGGCTCGGTGGTTTGCCTGGTTCGATGTGTATGTGAAGAATGCGGGGGAGGAGCCAACTTTCACCCCCTGAAGAACTGCGATGCGCGGGGGGATGCGGGGCGCCCGACGGTACGGGTTGCGGGGTGGGGTGTGGGATGCGGATCCGGCAATCCCGCGTCCCACCCCGCATCGCAGTACTGAGACGGTGCGAGGCGCCCTACGGTTTAGGCTGCGAGAGGCCCGCGAGACGAGGCGGAACGGCGGTGCGAGGATTCCGGCGGTGCGAGGATTACGGCGATGCGAAAGGAGCTGAAGTCCTCTCGCATCTCGCATCAAAGATCCCAGCCGCGACCAGCCAGACAGTAGTTCCTCGCATCCCTCATCACCCCCCGCAACCCGTACCGCCCGTGCCACCCGCACCCCACCCCGGATCGCAGTTTTGAAGGCGATGCGAGGCGCCCTACGGTTTAGGCTGCGAGAGGCCCGCGATGCGAGGCGGAACGGCGGTACGAGGATTACGGCGGTGCGCGGATTACGACGATGCGAAAGGAGCTGAAGGCCTCTCGCATCCCGCATCAAAGATCCCAGCCGCGACCAGCCAGACAGTAGTTCCTCGCATCCATCACCACCCCCCGCAACCCGTACCGCCCGTGCCACCCGCACCCCGCATCGCAGTGGCGTCTGCCGTCTGCCCCTCAGTCCTGCCCTTCCGCATACCCAATGCGCCCGCCGTGCACCACACCCACCAACACGTCCTTCGCGACCACGTCCCCATTCTCGTCGAACATGATGCGGCCGGTGACGCCCTCGAAGGGGGCGTCGGCGTCGACCTCGTTGAGGGCCAGACGCACGGCGTCGCGGTCGGCGCCGTGCTCGCGCATGACGCGCGCGAGCAGGTGCACGATGTCGTAGGCGCCGGCGCCGCGGTGGTCGGGCACCGCACCTTCGTAGGCGGCGGCGTAGCTGGAGACGAACTCACTGTTGCGTGAGCCCGGCCGCAGGTAGAGATACGCGGCACTGATGAAGAGGCCCTCCGCGACCGCGCCTTCCGCCTCGATGCCCGCGAGGCCGTCTCCGCCCAGCACGGGCAGCGTCACGCCGCGACCGCGCAAGGCGCGCAAGACGGGCTCCGCCATCGCGCGGTCCGTCGCGAGCACCACCGCCTGCGCGCCCGACAACGCCTGGATGTGCTCAACGAGCACGCCGATATCCACGCCCGGCAGGACGGGATACGGCACGATCGCCGCGTCCTCCAGCCGCATGAACTCGGTCTGGAACGCGTCGAACACGCCGCGCCCGTACGGTTCATTGAGGTAGACGACGGCCACGCGTCGCGCGCCGAGTCGGCCGCTCACATAGCGCGCGAGGGCCGCGCCGTGCTCATTGTCTGTCGGGCACACCCGGTAGACCCATTCGCCCACACCCGTCACCTCGGGGCTCGACGCCGACGGCGAGATCGCCACCACGGGATTCTCACCGCTGCTGTAGACCTTACCCGCGACCAGCGTCGCACCGCTGTTCAAGTGCCCGATGACCGCCGCGAGGCCCGGCATGTCGCGCAGTTCCTCGGCCACCGCGATGGCGCGCTGGTTCTCGCCGCCGTCGTCGCGCACCACGAGTTGCAGCGGGCGGCCGTTGATGCCGCCCGCGCGATTGACCTCTTCGACCGCGAGTCGCGCGCCGAGCTCCATCGACACACCACGCGGCTCCTTCACGGGGCCGGCCAAGCCGATGATGATTGGATCGGCGCTATCCGCGCACGACAGGCCCGCCGCGGCGGCGAGCAGGACGACCGGAAGCGCGCGAATCGCACGGCGCACCGCGCGGCGCAACGACCGGGCACGGTCGGAGTCGGTCAGACGTGTAATGTTGGGCTCCGGCGAAAGCATGCGAGACAGGACCTGCGGCGGGGTGTGTCCGCACAGACGATACAGCACCGCAGCGCGTGGAGAAAGTGGCCCTGCATCATTTCGTGGCGTGACGGCGGTCACGCCGCGCCGCGCTACTCGCTGCGCATGGCGTCCGACGGGTCCACGCGCGTCGCCCGCCGAGCGGGGATCAGGCAGGCCAGCGCCCCCGTGAGGGCCAGCACCAACGCGACGCCGCCGAACACGCCGAGGTCGAGCGGCTGTACGTCGAACAGGATCACCGCCATCACGCGCGAGATGCCCGCCGCCAGCAACAAGCCGATCGTGAGCCCGATGCCGAGCTGCCACGCGCCTTGATTGAAGATCAGCCGCACCACGTTCGATGCCGATGCGCCCAGCGCCATGCGGATCCCAACCTCGCGCACGCGCCGGCTCACGGAGAACGACATGACGGCGTACAGGCCGATCGACGCGAGGAAGAGCGCCACGAGCCCGAAGATCATGAACATCGTGCCAAACACGCGGATGAACCACAGCGGCTGTGCGATGGCGGCCTCGAGTGTCATCGGCCAATAGATCGGCAGGTCCGGGTTGAGGGACCCGACGATGTCGCGCACGGGGCCGGCCAGCGACATCGGATCGCCGGTCGTACGCGCCGAGATGTACGCGAAGTTCGAATGCGCCTGGCTGAACGGCACGAAAATGACCGAGGGGAACGGATCTTCCGGATCGCCACCAAATACGTTCGGCACCACGCCGACGATCGTCTTCCACTCCGCAGTCGACTCCAGGCCGCCAAAGCGCACGCGCCGTCCGATCGCCTCGCCGCCGTCGAGATACTGGTCCACGAAGCGCTGCGTGACCACCGCGACGGGCACCGTCCCCTGCCGGTCGCCGCTGTTGAACAGGCGTCCCGTGCGCAGCGGGATGTCGAGCGTGGAGAATAACCCAGCCGAGGCCGACAGCGTCCGCGCGATCGGGAAGTCGGTATCCGCCGCGTACGTCGCGCCGTCGAGCGCGAACCGATTGCCGTTGAGTCCGGCCTGCGCTCCCGGCAGACCTTGGCTCACGGTCGCCGCCTGCACGCCGGGGAGCGCGGCCACGCGTTCCTCGAGCTGCTCGAAGAACTGCCGCTGCGCCAAACTGTCCGTGTACGCGATCGGGAACCCGACGCGCGCGGTGAAGACGTCCGCGGACGTGAAGCCGGTGTCCATCGTGCGCATCTTGGTCACGCTCTTGATCATGAGGCCGGCGGCCACGAGCAGCCCGCACGAGAGCGCAATCTCGAACACGACCAGGGCCTTGCTCATGCGACCCAGCCGCAGGCTCGACGCTCCGCGCGACTCATCCTTCAGCACCTCGGAGATGTCGCTGCGCGACGCCTGGATCGCCGGGATCAGCCCTG
Source organism: Gemmatimonadaceae bacterium (assembly GCA_036675455.1). Taxonomy (GTDB): domain Bacteria; phylum Gemmatimonadota; class Gemmatimonadetes; order Gemmatimonadales; family Gemmatimonadaceae; genus Pseudogemmatithrix. Next base: position 27,356 of record JAKFFA010000039.1, read on the forward strand.
CGAACAGCGTTGAGATCACGGCGATGCCGATGGCGAAGTACAGCACGGGCGCATGCAGGGCGATATCGATGAAGAACGGTGGCTGCGAATCCACGATCGCGCGATTGAACACGCCGATCGCGACTTGCGCGAGGCCGATGCCCAGCAGCGTGCCGACGGACGCCAGCACGAACGACTCCGCCAGGAATATGCGCACGATCTGCGCGCGTGAGGCGCCGAGCGCGGACCGCACGCCGACTTCCTTGGTGCGGTGCGCCGCGCGGTCGAGCAACAGGTTGGCGACGTTCGAGCAGGCGATCAACAGCACGAAGAACACGGCGCCGAGCATCGTGAACAGCAGCTGCTTGGGTTCATCGCCCATTTGGCTGTCTACGAACGTCGACACGGACCCTTCAAAGCCCTCGTTGGTTTCGGGGTGGTCAGCCGCGATGCGTCGCGCGATCGCACTGGCATCCGCGTTCGCCTGGTCCATCGTCACGCCGGGCTTGAGCTTGCCGAGCGTCGAGAGGAACTGGCCTTCGCCGCGCACCCCCTCCAGCGGATTCACCTGCCATGGCAGCCAGAGCGCGTCGTCCTGCGGGAATCGGAAACCCTCCGGCATCACGCCGACGACTTCGAACGGGACGCCGTTGACGCGGATCTGTGTGCCGAGGACGCTCGGCTGGCCGCCGTACCGCTCCTGCCACATCGCGTAACTGAGGACCGCGACTCGCGCGCCGCCCGGCGTGTCCTCACCCGGGAGGAATCCTCGGCCCAACGCCGGATTGACGCCCGTCATGCCGAGCAGGTTGGCGGTGACCCACGACCCCGAGTACCGCTCCGCCCGTTCGACGCCGCTCACGTTCATCGTGCCCGAGGTGTACCCGCCCAACTCGCTGAACGCCGTCTGCTGCGCGCGATAGTCCACGAAGTCCTGCACGGGCAGGTCCTGCCGCTCGATGTCGAGCTCGAGATTGGAACGCTGGATCGCCACGATCCGGTCGCCTTCCTCAAACGGCAGCCCCTTCATGAGAGCCCCGTAGACGATCGAGAACATCATCGTCGTGAGGCCGATGCCCAGCGTCAGGGCGATGATGGAGACCGCGGTGAGCGCCGGGCTCTTGATGAGCGTGCGCAGGCCGAGTTGGAGGTCGCGGAGGAGCGAGGACATGGGATTCGCGTGCCGGTCCGGGGGTCGTGCAGGAACCTTCGTCACCCGGGCGTACGGCAGCGCCGGATTGCCTGTTTCAAAGGGCGGACGCGACCGGGTCCCGCTGCGTCCCGGGGCGACCGCCGCTCAGCCGCCCTTTCGGTATTGCCGCACGGACGCGGTCAGCACCACCGCGGCGGTCACCCCCAGGATGGCCAGCTCCTTGCTCACGTCCATGAGCCCCGCGCCCTTGAGCAGCACGGCGCGCATCAGGGACAGGAAGTGCAACATGGGATTCACCTGCGCGATCCACTGCACCCAGTCGGGCATGCCGCTCACGGGGGTAAAGAGGCCGCTCATGAGGACATAGATCAGCATGATCGAGAACGTCACGAACAGCGCCTGCTGCTGCGTGTGGACGATCGTCGAGATCCAGAGCCCGATGCCCAGCGCCGCCACGAGATACACACTGGCGGCCACGAACACGACCAGCGGGCTACCCACCACCGGCACATCGAATAGCGTGCGCGCGATCAGCATGCCGGCGGCCAGCTCGAGCAGCCCGATGCACCACATCGGAATCAACTTGGCGGCGATGAACGCGGAGCGTGGCACCGGTGTGACGTTGAGCTGGTCCAGCGTACCGGCTTCTTTCTCGCGCACGATGTTGAGGGCGGTCATCAGCGTGCCGACGATCGTGATCAGCTGCACGAGGATGCCGGGCACCATGTAGTGACGGTAGTCGAGCGCGGGATTGTACCAGCCGCGGCTGCGGATCTCGATCGCCGCGGCGCCGCCGCTTGACGTGCCGGCACCGCCGTCCGCCGAGATCACGGACACGTCCTTTGCCGCCAGCGATGCGGCGTGCCGTCCGAGGATCTCCGCCACATAGAACCGCGTCACGCCCGCCGCCGAGCCATTCTCGGCGTCGAGCACAAGCTGCAACTGAGCATGGCGATCGCGCGTGAGGTCGCGCGCAAAGCCGGCCGGCAGCACGACGATCGCGTCCACGTCGCGCGAGAGCAGCGCCTCGTCGGCGTGCGCCATCGATGCCGAAGCGGCCTCCAGCCGAAAGCGCCCCGACGCCGTCAACGCATTCACCACGCCGCGCGAGGCCGGCGTGCGGTCATGGTCCACCACGAAGAGCCGCGCGCGCTTCACCTCAAACGTCGCCGCGTTCGCCAGGATCACGAGCTGGATCATCGGCATCACGATCAGCATGCGGAGAATCACGCGGTCCCGCCCGATCTGCAGGAACTCCTTGCGCAGCAGGAACCGCAGCGCTCGCAGCATCAGGCGAGCCTCACCGAGAAGCGGCGCACGGCCGCGACCACGAGCACGATGAACATCAGCGTGAGGATCAGGAGCTCTTCCCACAGCTGCGCGAAGCCGGCGCCCTTGAGCATGATGCCGCGCGCGACGACGATGAACCAGCGCGCCGGGATGAGGTTCGTCACCGGCTGCAGCCATCCCGGCAGGCTCGAAATCGGGAAGATCAATCCCGAGAGGAGCGCATTGGGCAGCATCGTCCCGCCCAGCGCCGCCAGCATGGCCGCCACCTGCGACGAGGTGACCGCGGCGAAAAGTACGCCCAGCGCGAGCCCGGCCAGCGCGAAGATGGCGCTCGCGGCCAGCAACAGCGCCACGCTGCCGCGGAACGGCACGTCGAACACCAACCACGCCGCCAGCAACGCCGTGACGACATTGATGCCGGCCAGCGCGAGGTACGGCAGCACCTTGCCGGCGATGACCTGCCACGGCCGCAGCGGCGACACGAGCAGCACCTCGAGGGACCCGCGCTCCTTCTCGCGCGAGAGCGAGATGGCGGTCATGAGCGTCGTCACCAGCGTGAGGATGAGCGCGATCAGTCCCGGCACGAAGAGGTTGACGCTCTCGAGGGTGGGGTTGAAGCGCATGCGCGCACGCATCTCGATGCGTGGCGGCGGCAGCGCGCCATTCGTGCGCGCGCGCTCGGCGAGCAGGTCCTCCCGCCAACCCGCGATCACCGCGGTCGCGTAGTTCTGCATGGTCGTGCCGGTGTTCGGATCGGCCGCGTCGGCGATGAGCAGGATCTGCGCGGACTCACCACGGCCGATCCGCTCGGCGAGTCCCGGCTCCACGACGACCGCGACATCGAGGTCGCCGCGCCGGAACAGCGGCTCGAGCGCATCGGTGCTCGCCGCGTCGACGACGATGCGCGTGCGACCATTGTGCGCGAGCCGGGCGCGCAGCGATGCCGACGCGTGGTCCGGCGCCGGCGCGATGAAGGCCACGCGCACGTCGTTGACGTCCGTGCGCAGGGCGAAGCCGAAAAGGATGACCTGCGCCAGCGGCAGCAGCAGAAGGATCCACAGCGTCTGCCGGTCGCGCAGGATGTGGCGCACCTCCTTGACGATGAAGGCGCGCAGCGCATGACCGCGGTGCGTGCTCATGCGGTGCCCGCCAGCCACGTGTTCATGCGGCGCCGGTCCCGCGGGCCAGCCGCACGAACAGTTCGTCCAGCGAGGGCACGCCATGCGATTCCTTCAACCCGGCCGGCGTTCCCATGGCCGCGATGCGCCCGTCCACCATGATCGAGATCCGGTCACAGTACTCCGCCTCGTCCATGTAGTGCGTGGTGACGAACACCGTGGTGCCCCGCGACGCCGCGGCATAGATGAGTTCCCAGAAGCGACGGCGCGTGACGGGATCGACACCGCCCGTCGGTTCGTCGAGAAACACGACGGCCGGCCGATGCAACAGTGCCACCGACAGTGCCAGCTTCTGCTTCCACCCGAGCGGCAAAGCGCCCACCAACTCGTCGGCCTGGTCGCGCAATCGGAGCTCGTCCAGCAGGGCGTCGCCGCGCGCACGGATCTCCGCATCCTTGAGTCCGTAGATGCCGCCGTAAAGTGTGATGTTCTCGCGCGCGGTCAGGTCCTCATACAGCGAGAAGCGCTGGCTCATGTAGCCAATGCGCCGGCGCACGCCCTCGGGATCTGTGCGCACGTCGCACCCCGCCACGCGCGCGTCGCCCTCCGTGGGACGCAGCAGGCCGATCAACATCTTAATCGCGGTCGTCTTGCCCGCGCCGTTCGCGCCGAGGAAACCGAACACCTCGCCGGCAGCCACGTCAAAGCTGATCGCGTCGACGGCCGTGAAGTCACCGAATCGCCGCGTGAGGCCCTGGACGGCGATCACGGGCCCGGTCGTCGACGCGTCGGCGTCCGTCGGGTCCGCCTCGGCCATGGCCGGTGGTGGGCTCACGCCACCCCCGCCGTCTCGCCCATGAGCTCCATGAACGCGTCTTCCACGCCGGCCGGGATCGACGCCATGCGCGCGTCGTCGATACCGCGCGTCGCCAGGAACGCGCGCAGGTCGTGCTCGATCGTGGCGGCCGGCAGCGACGCGCGCGCATCGCTGAAGTGCACGGTTTCCCCAAACGGGAACGCGGACGCCGTGTGCTCGTACTCATGCAGCGCACCGATCAGCGCCGCACGACGGCCGGCACGCACACTGTACAGGGGCCGCGGAAACAGGCGACCGATCGCCTGCGGCGCGTCGATCGCGAGCACGCGTCCCTGCTGAATCAGCGCCACCCGGTCGCAGCGCGTTGCCTCATCCATGTACGGTGTCGAGACGACGATCGTGATGCCGGACGCCTTGAGCTCATCCAGCAGGTTCCAGAACTCCCGCCGCGAGACGGCGTCCACACCCGTGGTCGGTTCGTCGAGGAACAGGATGTCCGGCCGATGCACCAGCGCGCATGAGAGCGCGAGCTTCTGCTTCATGCCGCCAGAAAGCGCGCCCGCGCGCCGGTCGCGAAACGGCTCGATCTGCCGGTAGATCGGCGCGATGATGTCGTACCCTTCCTCGAGTGTCGTGCCGAACACCGACGCGAAAAAGCGCAGGTTTTCCTCCACGCTCAGGTCGCCATATAGCGAAAAGCGGCCCGGCATGTAGCCCACGCGTGAGCGGATCGCCCAGAGGTCGCGCACCACGTCCAGCCCGAGCACGGACGCCGAGCCCGCGTCTGGCACGAGCAGCGTCGTGAGGATACGGAACAGCGTCGTCTTCCCTGCTCCGTCGGGCCCGACGAGACCGTATAGTTCGGCAGGATGCACTTCGATCGACACGTCGGCGAGCGCGACGGTGTCATCAAAGCGCTTGCCGACGTCGCACACCTCAACCGGAAGCGGCGTCATGAGTCGGTAAACACCACGTCGGCCGGCATGCCGATCTTGAGCACGCCGTCGGGATTTGCCACGCGCAGTTTGACCGCGTACACGAGCTCCGCGCGCTCGTCTCGCGTTTGCACCGGCGTCGGCGTGAACTCGGCTTCGCCCGCGATCCACGTCACCACGCCCGCGAACTCAAGCAGCGCGCCGTCGGGAGCGTCGACACGGACGGTCGCGCGCCCGCCCAGCCGCACGGCGGACAGCTGCGCGCCGCTGACGTATGCGCGCAGCTCGAGCGTGTCGAGATCGGCGATACGGTAGAGGGCCTGCCCTTGCCGCACCACCTCGCCTGCGCGCGTGTAGGTCGCGAGCACGGTGCCGCTCACGGGATTGGCCACCGTGCTGCGCGCCAGCCGGTCCTCAACCTGTGCGGCGCGCGCTGTGGTGGACGCCAGTTCGAGCCGCACGCCTGCACGCTCCGACCGGGCGGCTTCCAGTTGCGCATCGAGCACACGGAAGTCGCGCTCGGCCTGGTCCAGTTGCTGCGTCGTGGCCGCGCGCGCCTCGTACAGCCGCCGCGTGCGCTCCAGGGCGCGCTGGGCGATCTCACGCTGTGCTTCGAGCGCGCGCAACTGCTCCGCCACCACGCGTCCGCGCGCGCCGGCGGCACCCTGTTGCGCGAGGACTTGGTCACGTTCGAGCGCCAACTGCGTCGTATCGATGCGCACGACCGCCGCGCCGACCTCCAGTCGCATGCCTTCCACCGGCACGAACTCCTGCACCTGGCCGGCTGCCTCGGCCGACACGACCACCTCGACCGCCTCGAAGTTGCCGTAGGCGTCCGGTTCGTCGCCGCGGCCGCACGCGGCGAGCGACAGAACGGCGACGGCGAGCGACAGCCCACCGAGGCGCCACATTGCGATTCTCATTCCCTGACCTCGAGTCCAAGTGTCGTCAGCACGCGGGCGCGCGCCTCGGCGAGCTGTACACGGTGCGTTTCACGGGCCAGCTCGGCGCTGAGCAGGTCGGTCTGGCGGTCGACGTACTCCGCCGTGGTGATCACGCCCTCCCCGAAACGGAGGCGCGCTTCGTCCAGCACACGGCGATGCAGGTCGACGATCTGGTCGTCGGCGACGAGCGACGAGCGCAGCTGCGCGATGTTCGCCGCCGCGCGCAGCAGCGCCCGTTCGATGCCCGCTTCGACCGCCTCCTCTTCCGTCGCGATGATTCGCGTCTGTAACGCCAGCACCTCGCGCTCGCGACGCGATGCGCCCCAGTCCCAAGGCCGCCATTCGAGCTGCACGCCCGCGGTCCAGTAGGAATCGAACTCGCGCGCGAGCGGGTTCAGGCCAGGGCGTCCGTAGCCCGCGCGTCCGAACGCGGAGATGCTCGGCCGGTCGCGCGCGGCGACGGCGGCGCGGCGCTCCGAGAGCAGGGCGCGACCGGCGTCGAACTGTGCGTGCTCCGGCCGACCGGCCGCGAGTGCGGCAGCACCGGCGGCCGAATCGCTGCGCGCGAGTGCGCGAGCGAGCGCCTCATCCGCCGTCGCCCGTGGAACCGCGAGCACGGCGGTCGGCGGAATCTCACGGTCTGTGAGCGCGCCGAGCACGTCGCGGACGGCGGTGCCCTCGGCGACGAGTGCATCGCGCGACTGGCGCCGCCGTAGGAGCTCCGCGTCGAGCATGGCCAGGTCGCCTGGGAGCGCCACGCCTTCTGTGACGCGCGCGCCGACGACCTCGCGTTGCGCCTCGAGGTCGGCGATACCGGCATCGAGCGCGGCGCGTTGTGCATCGAGTAGCAGCGCCGCAAAGAACGCGTCGTTGACCGCCTGACGTTGGGCGAATAGCACCGTGCCGAGGCGTGCCTCAGACTCTGCCAGCTCCGCGCGCTCGATACCTCGACGCGGCGCACGCGTGGGATCGTACAAGCGTTGGCGTGCGCCGATGCGCGCGTCATAGTTGTCGTTCGGCGGCGCCGGAGGTGCGACACCGCCGGGCAGCAGCGCGCCGACGGTCGGGACGTCGGAGAGGTACTGCGCCTGCATGAGCCAGTCGAGCGCGGGCAGTCGCTCGGCGCGCAGCGTCTCAAGCCGCAGCGCGGACTGTGCCGCGAGCAGCTCGCGCTGTGCGGCCCGTCGATCGGCGCGTTCGGCATCGTGCTGCAGCACCCCGAGGTGCAGGGTGTCGACGCCTTGTGCGCGTGCGATGGCCGGCACGACCGCGGATGCGACCGCGGATGCGACCGCGGCCGCAAGAGCAAGCGCGACGCACGCAAATCGCGCGGTGTCCGATCGGTATGTCATGGCCGGAGTGCGTTGAGGATGAAGCCGGGCAGTTCGGCGCGGCGCTGGTCGAGGAAGCGACCGAACGCATCATCATCATCGAGCTGCAACACGGCGCTGAGGATCGGACGCGCGACAAAGGGAAACACGACCAGGCCGGCCATGCTGACGAGGAACTGTTCCGGCGTCACCGCGCGCATGGTGCCGGCGGCCGCGGCGTCGGCAAGCCGCGCGCGGAGGCCGTTGAGCGTCGCGCGGCCAACGGCCGAGGGTTCGTTGCCGAGGATGCGCTTGAGCAGCGCGGGGACGCGTTCAGGATGATGGTGCAGCTCTGCGATCACATAGCCCGGGATGAACGGACTGCGCCGGACTTCGTCGATGTAGCGTTGCACGAACTGCTCGACGATCTCCTCGAGCGGCTCGTCGGCACTGACGACAGGCGCGAGCGCATGGAACAGGCGGCCCGCGGCGTCCATGAAGACGCGCTCGGCGAGTCGGTCCTTGGAGCGGAAGTAGTAGTGGAGCAACGCCGGATTGACGTCGGCTTCGGCGGCAATCTCTTGCATTCGCGCGCCGGCGGTGCCGCGGCGGATGAAGACCCGGCGGGCGGCATCGAGAATTCGCTGTTCGGCGTCAGGAGCGTGTTCAGGATTCTGCTTGGGCATTGATTAACTGTTTAGTTAAATCACCTAAATAATGTTCGCCACCCGCTCGGTTGGCAAGTCCAGCGATTTTCTGGGGCTATTCCAGCGGACCCACCAGCAATTTCAATGGTCGGCTATCGCCGCGGGCCCACGATCCGCGCCGAGCGGAACAGGTCGTCCGCCGCCTGCAGCAGCTTCCCGCGCAGCCGAGGCGGGAGGTCGGAATTGGCCGTCAGGAACCGCTCGACCGCCTCGGCGGCCTCCCTCGACTGATGGCCGCCCAACAGCGCCTCAAGCCAACTCAGGGGAAAGAAGATGTCGCCGGTCGCCTGGATCTCTTCGAGTAGCTCCAGGCCGGGCTCGATCTGGTCCACCGCCGCCGGTGCGCGCAGCGGGTGGTGCATGAGGTTCATCGCACCAAGCACCCACGACTCTCGGCGACGGTTTTCGACATCGGCGAAGCTGCGGAACACCGAGTCGCGCACCGCGGGGTCGCCGCTCAGCGCCGGCCGCACGAACTCGAACCGCGCGCGCCGGTCCGGGTTCGTGATGCGCGCGAGTTGCGCATCCAGAACGGAGTCGGCGTTCGGCACACCACGCAACGCCAGCGCCTCGGCAAGCCCGATGTACTGTTGCTCGGTGAGCGGCAGGCCCGGGGGCGTCTCCGCCTTGCTCCAGATGCGCTCGAGGCGCGCGATGCCGTCGCTGGTCAGCGTCATGCCGACGATGGCGCCGAAGTAAGCGCCCTTGCGACCGGCGGTCGGGGCGCGGTCGAGTTCACTCCACAGCGCACGCTCCACGGCCGGCGCCACGCGGACACGCGCGGCGTCATCCAGGAATCGCCAGTACGCCGACCGGAGGCGTCCGAGCAGCTGCAACGAAATGAGTTCTTCCTGCTCCACCGGCAGCGCGGCGAGCGCGGCATCGACGAACGCCCGCGGCGGCACGAAGCCGTCGAGCATCTCCTCCCAGAGCGTCTGCCACGCGACCGCGCGGTGCACGGGGTCGCGAAGGCGATTCACGTGCATCAGCAGTGCGGCTCGGCTGCGCTTGTCGAGCACAAAGCGGCCGTACGCGAGTCCATCCGAGCCTGGCAGTATGAAATCCGGCTCGCCGAAGCCCGGGAGATGGATCGTCGTCACGTCACCCAGCGTACTGCGGCCAACGAGGATCGTGTCGCTCCACCCCACGGTCACTTCGACGACCTGCGGCCAGCGCAGGTGACGTGCCGCCGCGAGCGCCGAATCCGACGTCGACGCGGTTACGACGCTGTCAGCCGCAGGGCGCGCCGAGAGGGACGTCCATCCGTCCACCTGCTGCAGCACGACCATCGAGTCTGCCCACGTCGCCGAGATGTGCGGTCGGCCCGGCTCCTCGATCCACACGTGGCTCCATTCTGTCAGCCGCTCGTCCGTGAGCCCGTCTAGGATCGTGATGAGGTCCGGCCATGTCGCGTTGCCGTGCTGGTGGGTCTCGAGATAACGGCGCAGCCCCTCGCGCATGGTGGCCTCGCCGACCAGCTGCTCGAGCTGCCGCATCGCGATGGGCGCTTTCTGGTAGATGATCGCGCCGTACAGCGAGCCGGCCTCGCGAAGGTTGGCGAGGTCCTGCCGGATCGGGTTCGCCCCCGGCGTGCGGTCCACGTCGTATGCGGACGGATGATGCGCCTGGAAGAACCGCAGGTCGTGATTGATGTCGGGGAACGACGGCTCGGCGATCTTGGCCGCCATGAAGTTCGCGAACACCTCCTTCATCCACACGTCGTTGAACCAACGCATGGTGACGAGGTCGCCGAACCACATGTGCGCCGTCTCGTGCGCGATGAGGCTCGCGCGGCCGAGTTCCTGATTGCGCGTGGCGGTTGGATCGAGGAACAGCGAACTCGCGCGATACCAGATCGCCCCCGGATGCTCCATGCCGCCGAACTGGAACGACGGCACGGCGAAGAAGGCGAACTTGCCGTACGGATACGCGATGCCGGTGTAGTCCTCGAGCCAATCCAATGCGTCGGCGTGCAGGTCGAAGATCGCGTCCCGGTTGCGCGCGACCTTCTCCGCATCCGTCTCCCGATGGTACATCGTGAACTCGCGGCCGTCGCGGCGCGCGTGTTCCTCGAACATCTGCCCCGCGGCGAACGACACGAGATACGTGCTGATGGGCTCGGTCTCGGCGAACCGCAGCGCGTGGCGCGCGCCCGCGCTACTGTCGCGCGAGACCAGCGCGCCATTCGACAACGCATTCCACGTAGCCGGGATCGTCAACGAGACCGTGAACCGCGCCTTGAGGTCGGGCTGCTCGAATACCGGGAACGCGGTGGACGCGCGGTCCGGCACGAACAGCGCGTACATGAAGTCGTCCTGCCGATTGAGCGCATCCTCGGCGCTCTCGAACGCGATCGTGAGGCGATGCGCGCCCGCCGACAGTTCAGACGCCGGAATGACGATGTGGTCGCGCGGCGTCCGGTAGGCGACCGAATCGCCGTCGAGTGCAACGCTGCGCACTTGCCGCTGCATGGACGGCACACGGAAGTCGAGCACGAGCGGCTGCGTGGAATCACTGAGCGCGAAGGCGATCGTGACCGTACCCGTGACCGGCGCTTCGCGCGACTCAGGGATGTCGAACGCCACGTCATAATGGATGTCGTGCAGCGTGCGCGCGCGATGCTCGGCGAGTTCACGCGCGACGCCCGGGTCCGGCCACGCGAGTCCGGAGTCGATGCAGCCGGAGAGGGCCATGAGCGCGCCCGCCAGCATCGGCGAGAAAGCCCGTGTCCGCTCGCGCGCGGCGAGCCGGCGCCTGGTCAACCGCGCAACCAGAGGCCCATGATTGCGACCATCTGTATCGCCCACATCGCGACCATCCAGCGGGTCTGCTCCGTGAGGCGGCGCTCGACCCGAACCTCGAAGGCGGCCATACGTTGCTCCATGGCGGCGAGTCGCTGCTCGACCTTGAGCTCGAACTCCGCAAGCCGCTTCTCGACCTTGAGCTCGAACTCCGCAAGCCGCTGCTCGAGCTTCGCGTCGAATCGCGCGAAGTTCAGCTCGTTCAGTTCACGCAGATCGCGGCGAGACGTGTCGTCCACGGTATTGAACCACCCCACGAGCTCGTCGGCCACCTGCTCGCCAAGTCGATCGTAGAAGAGTTGTGAGAGACGCGCGGTCACAGGCACGGGCTACTCCCTTGGAGAGGTCGCCCGACGGTACACTATACGCTCGGCGGGGCCATCACCGAAAGAGTGCACAGCGGGGCAATACGGAAATAACGGCGATGCGAGGCGCCCTACGGTGTAAGGCTGCGAGAGGCCCGCGATACGAGGAGGAACGGCGGTGCGAGGATTACGGCGATGCGAAGGGAGCTGAGGTCCCCTCGCATCCCGCATCAAAGATCCCAGCCGCGACCAGCCAGACAGTAGTTCCTCGCATCCCTCATCACCCCCCGCAACCCGTACCGCCCGTGCAACCCGCATCCCCCCTCGCATCGTAGTATGAGGCCAACGGTTCGGCCGCACCCGTTGTCCAACCGCAGGACGCCCCACCCAAACCGGCCCCCCGATGACCGAACTGCGCAGCGCCTTCCGCTCCCTGTGGGCCACCCCGCTCGTCTCGCTGGTCGCGATTCTCTCGCTCGCGCTGGGCATCGGCGCCAACACGGCCATCTTCTCGATCGTGGATGCGCTGATCCTGCGCTCGCTGCCGGTGCGACACGCGGAACAGTTGACAGTCATGCGGCAGGGCGACACGCGCGCCTCGTGGACGAATCCCATCTGGGAAGGGGTGCGCGCGCGGCAGGACCTGTTTGACGGAGCGTTTGCGGTCGGCCGCGTGTCATTTGACGCCTCGCAGGGCGGTGAGGTGGATCCCGTGGAGGGGCTCTTTACCAGCGCGCGCTACTTCGACGTGCTCGGCGTCACGCCGGTGCTGGGCCGTACGTTCGTGGAACGCGACGACATCCGCGGCGGTGGTCCCGATGGCCCGGTAGCGGTGATCAGTCACGCGTTCTGGCAGAGCCGGTTCGGTGGCGAGCCGGACGTCATCGGCCGCACACTCACCTTGAGCCGCGTGGCGTACACGATCGTCGGTGTGACGCCGGCGTCGTTCTTCGGCCATGAAGTCGGTCGCACCTTCGACGTCGCCGTGCCGCTGGGCACGGAGCCGCTCGTGCGCGGCGAGGAGAGCTACCTCGACCGGCGCTCCACGTGGTGGATGAATGTCTTCGTGCGGCTCAAGCCGGGTCAGTCGGTCGAGCAGGCGAGCGCCGCGCTGCAGGCCGTGCAGCCGCGGATCCGAGAGGAGACGATACCGGAGAACTGGCGGCCGCAGGACCTGGAGAGCTACCTCACCGAGCCGCTCGTCCTCGTGCGCGCGTCGGCGGGCACGTCGTCGCTGCGCACACGCTACCAGCGGCCGCTCATCGCACTGACCGCGGTGGTGGCGTTCACGCTGCTCATCGCGTGCGGCAACATCGCCAACCTGATGCTCGCGCGCGCGACGGCGCGCCGGCACGAGTTCGCGGTGCGCACTGCGCTCGGTGCGCCCCGTTGGCGCCTCGCACGCCAGCTCATCGGGGAGAATCTGCTGCTCTCGGCCATCGGCGCGGTGCTCGGCATCATCATCGCGCTGTGGGGCACCCGCGTGATCGTCGCGCAGATCGCCGGTGGGCCGGCGAGTGTGTTCCTCGACGTGGGCATCGACTGGCGCATGCTCGGCTTCACGGGACTCATCGCGGTCGCGACCACGCTGCTGTTCGGCATCGCGCCGGCGCTCTTCGCCTCGCGCGTCGCGCCGATGGAGGCCATGAAGGAGCAGTCGTCGGGTCGCGGCGGCTCCTCGCGGCGCGGGGCGTTCGCCGGCACGCTCGTGCTGGCGCAGGTCTCACTCTCACTCTTGCTGCTCGTGGCCGCAGGCCTGTTCGTGCGCACGTTCGCATCACTCGCCAAGGTCGAGCTGGGCTTCGTGCCCGAGCGCGTGCTCGTCGTGAACATCAACGCGCAGCGTTCCGGCACGCAGCCGGAGGGGCGCGGCCAACTGTACGAACGTGTGCGCGAGGCCGCCCTCGCCGTCCCACAGGTGTCGCATGCGGCGCTCTCGGTGATCACACCGGTGAGCGGCAGCCAATGGAATGGCCTCATCGAGATTCCTGGCCGCACGGACCTGGCCGAGGACGATCGCATCGTGAACCAGAACTATGTGTCGCCCGGCTGGTTTGCGACGATGGGCACGCCGGTCATCGCCGGACGTGATTTCGATGCGCGGGACCGTGAGGCGACCGCGCCTGCGGTGATCGTGAACCGCAAGTTTGCGGAGCGCTACTTCAATGGCGAGAACCCGGTGGGGCGCGGCGTGGTGAATCCCGCGTTCGGCCCCGGAGAGCAGGCCGAGGCGATGGAAATCGTCGGCCTTGTCGGCGACGCGGTCTACATCGACCTGCGCGAGGAGCTCACGCCGACGATGTACCGGGCGATGCCGCAGATGTCGCCGCCGCCGTCGGACGTGACACTCACGCTCCGGACGACGGTGGCCGAACCGCTCAGCCTGACACGCAGCGTCACGGCGGCAGTGACGGCAGTCGATCCCGACCTCACGCTCTCGTTCCGGCCGCTGGAATCGTACATCGGCGCCTCGCTCGCGCAGGAACGACTGATTGCCATGCTGTCTGGGTTCTTTGGCGTGCTGGCGCTGTTGCTGGCCGCGCTTGGGCTGTATGGCATCACGTCGTACGCGCTCACGCGGCGGCGCGTCGAGCTTGGGATTCGCATGGC
>JAKFFA010000084.1:0-1500 GCA_036675455.1 Gemmatimonadaceae bacterium
CCCGTCGCGGTTCCGCGTCGTGGCTCGGGCACGCAACGACACCGCGCGACCACGCCACGTGGTGATTGCCGGCGGCGGCACCGGGGGACATCTCTATCCCGGGATTGCCGTCGCGCACGCGCTGCGCAAGCGGGACGCGCGTACGGTGGTGACCTTCGTCGGGACTGCACGAGGTATCGAGGCACGCATCGTGCCGCAGGAGGGATTCGATCTGGACGTGATCCGGAGCGCGGGGTTGAAGGGCAAGAGCGCGGGCGCGGTGGCTCGCGGCGTGGGTCTGCTGCCGCTCAGCGCCCTCGACGCGTGGCAGGCCCTGTCGCGTCGCCGCCCCGATCTCGTGATTGGCGTGGGGGGCTACAGCTCCGGCCCGGTCGTCGCGCTGGCCGCGACGCGCGGGATTCCCACGCTCCTGCTGGAGCAGAACGCGACACCGGGTTTGACCAATCGCTGGCTGGCCCGCCTGGTGGACGCCGCGGGCGTCACCTACGAGTCGTCTCTGCGCTTCTTTCATGGCCATGGGTTCGTGTCCGGCAACCCGGTACGCGAGGCGTTCCTCGCGATCGGGCCGCGGCCGGTCACGGGGGGTGGTGAACGGAGGGTCCTCGTCTTCGGAGGTTCACAGGGTGCACACGCGATCAATCAGGCGATGGTGGCGGCAGCGACGCACATACGTGACATACCGGGCTCGTGTGCATTCGTGCACCAGACGGGAGAGCGCGACTTCGAAACGGTGAAGGCCGGATACGCGGCCGCCGGTGTCGAGGCCGACGTGCGCGCGTTCATCAGCGACATGCCGCAACAGATGGCCGCTGCGGACGTGGTGGTGTGCCGTGCCGGCGCCACCACGCTCGCGGAGCTGACCGCTGCCGGGCGCGTCGCCATCCTCGTGCCCTTTCCCCAGGCGACGGACGACCACCAGCGCGCCAACGCCCGAACGCTCGAGGCCGCGGGCGCGGCAGTGATGGTCGACCAGGCCGAGCTCACCGGCGAGCGTCTGGCTGCCGAACTGCGGGCCCTGCTGACCGACGACGAGCGGCGGCAGGCGATGGCTACCCGGGCGCGCGGACTGGCGCGCCCCGATGCCGCAGAAGTGATTGCCGCTCGCGCCGAAGCGCTGATGGCGGAGGCCCGCTGACATGGCCGCACCCACGCGCCACGTGCACTTTGTCGGGATCGGCGGCATCGGCATGAGCGGCATCGCCGAGCTGCTCGTCAACCTCGGATACCGCGTGAGCGGATCCGACACGCGGTCCACCGACATCACTCGCCGGCTCGCGGGCATGGGCGTGCGCGTCCACGAGGGGCACGCCGCCGACAACCTCGGCGACGCCGACGTCGTCGTCGTGACCTCGGCGGCGCGGCAGGACAACCCGGAGATCGTCGAAGCGCGGCGGCGCGGCGTGCCAGTCATCGCCCGCGCGGAGATGCTGGCCGAGCTGATGCGGTTGCGGCGGATCGGTATCGCCATCGGTGGCGCGCACGGCAAGACGACGACCACGT
>JAKFFA010000094.1:0-40032 GCA_036675455.1 Gemmatimonadaceae bacterium
ATCGACGAAATCGATAAAATCGCGCGCAAGTCGGAGAACCCGAGCATCACCCGCGACGTGTCGGGCGAGGGCGTACAGCAGGCCCTGCTCAAGATCCTGGAAGGCACGGTGGCATCCGTGCCACCGCAGGGCGGCCGCAAGCACCCGCAGCAGGAGTACATCCAGATCAACACCAAGGACATCCTGTTCATCTGCGGCGGTGCGTTCGACGGCCTGGAGAAGATCATCGAGGCGCGCCTCGGCCGCCGGCAGATCGGCTTCGGCACCGAAAGCATGGTGAAGGATGGCAAGCCCGCGACGACCAAGGAGAACGTGTTCGGCGACGTGGAGCCCGAGGACCTGCTGCGCTACGGCCTCATCCCAGAGCTCGTGGGCCGCATGCCGGTGGCCGTACCGCTGCAGGGCCTCGACGAGGAGGCGCTCGTGACGATCCTCAAGGAGCCCAAGAACGCGCTCACCAAGCAGTACAAGAAGCTCTTCGAGCTCGAGGATGTGCAGCTCTCGTTCGAGGAGAGCGCGCTGCGCGCGATCGCCAAGAAGGCGATCCAGCGCGGCACCGGCGCGCGCGGCCTGCGCGCCATCCTCGAGGAGATGCTCCTCGACACCATGTTCGACCTGCCGAGCCGCGATGACGTGATCGAGGTCCGCGTGACCGAGGCCACCGTCACGCAGAAGCAGCGGCCCCTTTTCGAGCTCTCGACCAAGCGCCAGAAGAAGGAGGCGTGAGCGGGGCAAGCAAGAGCGACAGGGCCGGCGCGGGCGCCGGTTCCGCGGGTCCGGAGCGCGAGTCGCGCGCACCGGACCCGCTGGTCATTCGGTCCCTGGAGTTTCTGGGCCCTATGGCCACCGTGGATGGGTGGCGGCCGACCCATAACCTGCCCGAGATTGCGTTCTCCGGCCGCTCCAACGTCGGCAAGTCCTCGCTGCTCAACGCGCTGGTGCGCCGCAAGGCGTTTGCGCGCGTGAGCAAGACGCCCGGACGCACGCGCGAGATCAATTTCTTCAGCGTCAACGACACCTTCGCGCTGGTGGACCTGCCGGGTTACGGCTACGCGCGCATCTCCAAGGAGCGCCAGGCGGAATGGAAGCCGTTGATCGAGGGCTTCCTGAGACGCTCCCCCGCGTTGCGAGGTATCGTACAATTGCTCGATGTGCGGCGCGACCCCTCGGACGATGACCGGCAGATGCTCGACTTGCTGGCCGACGTCGGCATACCGACTATCATTTGCGCGACGAAGGTGGACAAACTCTCACGCGGCGCCGCGGCAGCCCGGGTGAAGGAGATTGCCACCGGACTCGCGCTGGATGACGACCAGGTCATCCCGTTCAGCGCCGTCACGGGCGAAGGGCGCGATGAGCTGGCGGCCGCGCTCGTCTCTCTGCTCGAACAGACCGCGCCAGTGAGCGCGTCCGCGTCGGTCGCCATCCCTGAGCCCAAAGAAGCCACCCCGGAGGAGTGATGGTGAGAATCCCGCTGCGTGCCCTGCCCCCCGGCCCGGCCAACGCGATCGCCGATGCCTGGCTCGAGCGACTGGCCGAGAAGCTCGGCGACGCGTCGGTCGACCGCTCGGACCTGTGCCGCGACACGCTGGCGGAACTGGCGTATCCCGGCTTCGCCCCGCGTCTGCCCGACGCCCTCGCCGACGAGTCGGTGCCGCTGGCCACGCGACTCGCGCTCGCCGCGCTCGACCCGCGCAACATCACCCTCGAGCCCGAGTACTACGGTGACTGCGACCAGGAGCGATTCCAGAAGGTGAAGCCGCTGCTCTGGCTCTGGTATTCGTTCGACCGGCTGCCCATCGGCGGGCAGAACGTCGACCTCGGTGTGCGTCTGCGCCGGCTGCTCGCGCCGCACATCTTCAAGCGCGTCGGGAAGAACTTCAAGTGCTTCCAGCACGTCGAGTTCTCATTCGGCTACAATCTTGAAGTCGGTGACGACTGCGTCGTGCATCGCCACGTGCTGCTCGACGACCGCGGCGGCATCCGGCTCGGCAACAAGGTGTCGATCAGCGACTACGCGAACATCTATTCGCACACGCACAGCATCGTCGAGCAGGTGGATGTGACGAACTCGATCACGGTACTCGGTGACGGCGTGCGCGTGACGTACCACGCGACCGTGCTCGCCGGTGTGCATGTGGGTGATGACGGCATGGTCGGCGCCGTCGCGGTGGCGACCAAGGATGTGCGCGCGCACCACGTGAACGTCGGCATCCCGGCCAAGAGCGTGCGCGTGAAGCCGAACGCGCCGGCGGATTCGGGCGACCGGTTGCGGACGAGCACGGATCGGCAGCGCTCGGAGTAAGACGCCCGACCGATTCGTGTTGCTAAACCGCGCGCGACAGGTCGGAGTGAAGCGGCTCTATTGACTCGGCGACCCCGCCGAGCGTATGCTCGGCAAGCGCGAACGACCGCGGTCCGGCGCGGGACGAAATGATGACGAACCTCCCGATGCAGCGCCGCATCTTCGCGCATGCACACCGCGCCGCCCGCATCGGGGAGAACCGGATCATGCTTATGGCCCAGGCGACCAAGGAATGGACGCGCAGGGATCTCGCGCGTCTGCCGGACGACGGCAACAAGTACGAGGTCGTGCGCGGGGAGCTGTTCGTGACGCCCGCGCCGCGATCACCGCATCAGCAACTCATCGCGATGCTCAACCGATTGCTCGTGCCCTACGTCGCATCCGAGGGCATCGGTCTTGTCCATCAGGCGAGGTCGGTGGTGGTGTTCGACGGTAGCGAAGTGGAGCCCGACCTGTTCGTCCAACCCACGGTCTCGGCACCACCGCCACGATGGGAAAACGCACCAACACCGCTGCTGGTCGTCGAGGTGCTGTCTCCCGTTACGAAGCGGCGCGACCGCGGATCGAAGCGCCAGCTCTACCTCGACGCCGGCGTGCCGGAGTATTGGATCGTCGATGGGGAGCGCCGGTCGGTGATGGTCGTTCGGCCGGGCGCGGAGGACGCACGCGTGACGGGAACGCTGACGTGGACTCCCGACGGTGCGCGTACGCCGTTCTCACTGGACCTGCCGGCGTTCTTCACCGACGTACTCGGCTAGGACCGCTCGACCTCCCCGCGTTCGTCACCGGGGGCTCGGCTAGGACCGCCCCTGCTCGATCGAATCATGCACGGTGGTCGCCGCGAGCAGCACACGCGCGTCGTCCAGCGACCGGCGCTCCTCCGGCCAGGTGAACCGCCGGCGCGCCTGGCTCGGCGTGAGCCACACATGCCTGCCGTGCTCGGGGCCGAGCACGACCTTCGCGTCGGGTTTCACCACGGCGAGGAACACCGCAGCGAGCTGCACCGACTGCGCGGGCATCAAGTAGAAATGGTGCATCTTCACCGAGAGCAGACGCTCGGCCTCGAGCCCGGTCTCCTCGCGCAACTCCCGTCGCGCCGCCGCCTCGGCCGCTTCCCCCTGCTCGACCTTGCCGTGCACCATCTCCCATGAACCGGGGCAGCGCGTGTCGGGCGCGCGCTGGAGTGCGAGCACCAACCAACCCCTGAGCACCGGGCGGAACACCAGGACATCCACGACGTTCGGGCGCACCGCGCCGGCTTCACTCACGGCGCGAGCTTCGCCTTGCGGTCCAACAGCGAATGGATGCGCGCCGACAACGCGCGCGCGCGGAACGGCTTGGTGAGGTAGTCGCTGGCGCCGTACTCGAACACGCGCACCTCGCTGTCCTCATCACCCTTGGCGGTGAGCACGATGACGGGCAGCTTTTGTGTCGCAGCGCGCGCGCGCAGGTGGCTCAGTACGCCATACCCGTCGAGGCGCGGCAGGTTGAGATCAAGCACCACGAGGTCAGGCGCGAGGCGGTCGATCTCGTCGAGCGCAATGACGCCGTCGCCGGCCTCGTGCACGACGAATCCCTCGCGCTCCAGCAAGTCCTTCATCACGCGCCGCAGGGATTCCTCGTCTTCAACCAGCAACACGCGCTTCACCGACGGCTTGCGGACCTTGGTCTCGTCCACGAGCTCGAACGAGTCGCCCGTGAACGTGACCGGCGTGGCATGACGGCCGCTGCTCCGCCGGCGCGAGGGTCCCGTGCCCGGTTCCTCGTCGTCCATCACGGGCGCCGTCATGACATCCGGCTGCTCGGGCCGGTGGTCGTGCGAGTCGCCCGCGCGCGTGCGCGCCGTGTGGCCCGGCCGGGCCGGCGGCACATCGACAGGCGCCTCGAGGACGCGCAGCAGCTCGTCGATCGTGGTCTCGCCGTTGCGCACATGCTGGACCGCCGATTCCCAGAGCGAACGCATACCACCCTCGCGCGCCGCCTCGGCGATGCGCTCCTGCGATTCGTTGCCCGCGATGCGGCGCTCCACCTCATCAGTCGCGTACAGCACCTCCTCGATCGCAAGGCGGCCGCGGTACCCCGTCTGCGAGCACTCGGCGCAGCCCACGGCGCGGTACAGCGAGCCCTGGTCCGGGAAGTAGCGATGCAGCTTGGATGGCACTTGCCCAACGACGATCTCGCGGCAATGCGTGCACACCCGGCGCATGAGGCGTTGCGCGACCACGCCCTTGAGCGCCGCCGCGATCTTGTAGCTCTCCACGCCGATGTCCACGAGGCGCGTCACCGAACTGGCGGCGTCGTTCGTGTGCAGCGTGGACAGCACGAGGTGGCCGGTCAGCGATGCCTGGATGGCAATCGACGCCGTCTCCTTGTCGCGGATCTCGCCGACCAGGATCACGTCGGGGTCCTGGCGCAGGATGCTGCGTAGCGCCGACGGGAACGTCAGGCCCGCCTTCTCGTTGACCTGCACCTGCACGACGCCGGCGAGCCGATACTCCACCGGATCCTCGACCGTGACGATGTTGACGCCGCGCCCCTGCACGGACCGCAGCATCGAATACAACGTCGTCGTCTTGCCCGAGCCCGTGGGTCCCGTGACGAGCACGATGCCCTCGCGCGCCTGCAGCAGTTCCATGATCCGCTCGAGCTCATCCGGCAGCAGGCCCAGCGCGTCCAGCGAAAGAACCGTCGCGCGCTGGTCAAGGATGCGGATGACGACCTTCTCGCCCTGTGAGGCCGGCAAGGTCGACACGCGCAGGTCGACCCGGCTGCCGCTGATCGCAACGCGCGCCCGGCCGTCCTGCGGGCGCAAACGGTCGGCGATGTCGAGCTGCGCCATGATCTTGACGCGCGACACGAGCGGAACGCCGGCGGCCTTGGGCAGCACCATCTCCTGGCGCAGCACACCGTCGATGCGGTACCGCACCGCGACGCCGCCCTCCTCGGGCTCCAAGTGGATATCCGACGCGCGCGACTGGATGCCGCGCGCCAGGATGCTGTCCACAAGCTGGATGACGGGCCGTTCGCCCGCTCGCGTCGCGTTGATATCGACATCCGACTCGTCGACCGATTCGGAGATGTTCTCGAGGTCGTAGCTCCCCTGCACGTTCTCGAGAATCTTCTCGAACATGTTCTCGGGCCGGTACACCTCGTCGATGCGGTCAAGGATCCGCCGCGGGGCGGCGATGGACATCTTCACGGTCCGCCCGAGCGCGAAGGCGAGCGTGCGCTCACAGTCGAGGTCAAGCGGGTCGGCTGTCGCGATCTCGATCGTGGAGTCGGAGATCGTGAGCGGCAGGATGCGATAGCGCCGCGCAAGCGTCTCCGGCACGAGTTCGCGCGCCTGCTGGCTCACGCTGCCCACGTCCGCGACCTTCATGCGGAACCGCTCGGCGACCGCAGTCACCACGGCCTCGTCCGAGAGGAAGCTGCGGCGCACGACCTCTTCCCATAAGCTCTCGACCGGCTGTGACTTGAGCGCCTCCACTTGCTCCAGCGAAAGGAGCCCTTGGAGAGTCGCCATCAACCACTCGTCACGCGCCGGTCGGACCGGACTTGCCATTCCTGCTCCTCAGACGGTTTCTAACCTGCCATTTCCCTCGACAAACATATGCCGCGGGGACGACGATACACGAGCGCGATTGGCGATGTCAGAGCACCGGCCAGAATCCTCGGTCAAGATCCAGTGAGAACATCCAGCGCCCGCCCTCGATCGTACGCGCCACGTCCACCCGCAGCAGATCGAAGAGGCCAATGGCGCCGATGCCCACCGATGGGAACCAAGTCCCGCGGGAGCCGGACGCACCGCCACCTTCGAGCCAGACGCCATGCAAGTATGGCGCGATAGTCAACGTCGATGGCACTCGGCCGAACCGACCCAAGTCCAAGTGAACGAACGGGATACGCACTCGCCACTCGAGACGTTGACTCACCCCTGTCCGTGCGGACAGGGAATGAAACGCATATCCAGGGCCACTAACCGGCCCCCCGAAATGCACCAGATCCTGCGCCGGGACCGCGCCGCGTGCTGTGCCGGCTGCAATCGTGCGCCAGACCAAGCGGCCGGCGGCGCCAGCCGCGAGGGTCCCCTCTGCATCTAGGGACGCACGAAGGTGGCTCGTGGTCTCCGGGAACGACGGTCGGTCCACGCTCGAGCCCGATACCCTCGCGTCGAGGCGCCAGCTGACGCGCGTGTCCGGAGTTCGGGGGCCGCTGGTCGTCGAGAGACCGATCGTCATGCGCCAGACTTCAGCGGAGTCCGCCGCGAGGAGCGGCGCATACCGGCCATTGGTCGGACGCGCGCGCACCCGGAGCGGACGCTGATCCTCGCGCGTCAGCTCCATCCAGAAGCGAACCGGCCGACTCGCGGGCTGCTCCACACGCAGGAATCCTCCCCGCACGCCGTATGGGTCCGTCCAATCCGAGCCAAACTCCTGCGCGGCAATCGAATTGCGCAGACCGCTGACCTCCGGCGCGTCGCCCGCCTGCGCGAAATCATCGAAGTAGCCCGCAGTGACGCGTAGTCCGCTGACGGCTTCCCACTCTACCCGTGCGCGCGGCTTGAAGTCATCGTCGGCGGTGCCGTAGCGCGCGCCGACGGTCGCGGTGAAGCCGGCTCCCAGCCGGCGCGTGAGCCCACCACCCACCGCAAGGCCCTCCGCGCGATTCACCTGCAGGATATCCGAGACACGCCGCGCGGACGCCGAGGTGCTGCGCGCACGGGCCAGGGCTCCCGCCCGGACGAGCTCGCGGGCCTCGTCCTGCACGGCGCGCACCTCATCCGCATCCAGCTCACGCACTTCCTCGGGCAGGTTCTCGAGGATGGTACCCTCGAACGGCCATTGGCGCAGTTGGGCCCGCGGCGCCTGTGTGATCTCGGGCCCCACGAACGTGGTCGGCGGCAGTCCGACGTTGGCCTCAACACAGCAGATCTCCCACCGGCCGCGGATGATGCCGCGCGCGGGGAAGTCCATCCACGTGGCCGAGCGACGGATCTCGATCTCCTGCCGCCGCGGTAGCCAGAACCGTCCCTCAACGAGCCCGTTCTCGAGGATGACGGACACATCCTCCAGCTGCGGGTCGAGCAGCGCCGCGCGCGTGAAGGACAGCGCCATGCGCACCACGCTACCCGTGACGCGATCGATGTACACGGCACCCACCGCCGCGGCGGACCGATCATCCTTGGGCCGCACCTTCACCATCATGACGTCGATCGCGCGGTCGCTCGTGCGGATCGCCAGCGAATCGGCGATGCGGTAATCGTACGCCCCGAGCCCCGCGATCGAGAGCGGGTGGGGCACGTCGGCCACCTCGTCGCCCTCGCCGAGCCGGATGATCGCCGGAAAGTTGTTCTGGACGATGCCCAGATGGTCGCGATGATAGTTGATGTCCGTGGGCAGCAGCAGCGTGTCGCGCCGCCCGACGACACGTTGCTTGCTCCGGTCCGGCGCGGCCCAATAGACTTCGACCACCAGTTCATCCGACTTGATGAGCGTTGGCGCGTCGGGGAAGCCTTCGCCAACCTGCGCGAGGAACGTCAGATAGCCGTGCGCGCGGGCCGTGTAGTCGGTGAGCCCCGTGTCGGCGAGCTGGACCGTGCGCCGGCGGATGGCGTCGCGCACAAGCGCATTCGTGCGCGCATCATTCCACGTCTCCTGTGCCACCGCGCGGGAGGGCGCGGCGGGGAGCAGCAGGAGGGTCGCAACGAGAACATGGCCGAGCGCCACAACCAGGGGACGCATGAACGGAAGATCGCGGCGGGGGACACCGGTGACAACGTCGCACGCACGCGTCGCGGTGCGGAATCCCGCATGAGCTACGACGCGTTCCTCGAGCGCGTACGCGCGCACCCCGGCGAAAAAACGCTCGTCCCCGTTTGGCGCGACTGCCTGCTCGACGCCGATACGGCCGTCTCGGCGTTCCACCGCCTGCGGCAGAAGCCATTCGCCTTTCTGCTCGAGTCCGCACCGGCCGGTGGCGAGACGTGGGCGCGGTACACCTTCATGGGCACGGCACCGCGCGCGGCTTGGCGTCTCATCGACGGCGTGGTCGAGGATTGGACCGCCGCCGAGGGCTGGCACGGGGCGCGCACGCCCGCCGACCCGTTCGCGGACCTGCGAGCGCTGCTGCGTGCGCACGAACCCGTCGACGTGCCGGAACTCGGCGCCTTCTGGGGCGGCGCCGTGGGCTTCTTCGCCTACGACGCCGTGCGCCACATCGAGCGGCTGCCGTCGCCGCCACCGCGCACGACGGCCGCGCCCGACGCGCTCTTCCTGCTCACGGGCGCCGTCGTGATCGTCGACAACCTGCGCGCGCAGGCGCGCGTCGTCGTCAGCGTCACCGCCCCCGACGCCGGTGATGCGCGCGCGTGCCGGGCCGCGTTCGACCGTGCGCAGCGCGAGATCGACGAGACCATCGCGCGCTTGCGCTCGGGCCCGGCCCTGCCGCCGCTCGACCTCGACCCCGCGGCGCCACCGGCCACGGGGCGTTCGACGTACGAGCGCGACCGGTTCCTCGCCGACGTCGCGCGCATCAAGGAGCACATCGTCGCAGGCGACATCTTTCAGGGCCTGCTCGCGCGGCGCATCATCGTGCCGCGAGACTTTGACGGGACATCGCTCTACCGCGCCATCCGCGTGCTGAATCCATCGCCGTACATGTATCACCTCGTGCTCGACGACCTCGAACTCGTGGGCAGCTCGCCGGAACTGCTCGTGCGGGTCGCCGACGGCCGCGTGGTGGTGCGTCCGATCGCGGGCACGCGCCCGCGCGGCGCCACGCCGGCCGAGGACGAGGCACTGGGCGCGGAACTGCTCGCCGACGCGAAGGAGCGCGCCGAGCACATCATGCTCGTGGACCTGGGCCGTAACGATGTCGGCCGCGTCGCCGAGTACGGATCGGTGGAAGTCACGGACCTCATGTCGATCGAGCGCTATTCGCACGTGCTGCACATCGTCAGCCAGGTGGAAGGCCGGCTACGCGGCGCGGCGCCGTCGGCGCTGGACGTGTTCCGGGCCACGTTCCCCGCCGGCACGATGACGGGCGCACCCAAGGTGCGCGCCATGGAAATCATCGACGAGCTCGAACCCGAGCGGCGCGGCCCCTACGCCGGCGCCCTCGGCTACATCGGCTGGGGCGACCGCCGCATGGACCTGGCGATCACGATCCGGACTTGCGTGCTCTCGGGCGATGAGGCCTCGGTGCAGGCCGGCGCCGGCATCGTCGCCGACTCGGATCCGGCATCCGAATGGGCCGAGACGGAGAACAAGGCGCGCGCGATGCTGACGGCCATCGGACGCGTGCGTGCGGCGGACACCGGCGGCATATTCCCCGCATGAGTTTTCGACTCGTCGGCATCGACCACGCGCTCTCGTTTGACCTCCGCGGCAGCGAACCGTTGAGCGTCGGCCGCGCGGTCACCAATGACTGCCCAGTCGTGGACCCGACGATCTCGCGCAAGCACGCCGAACTCAAGCTGGTCGACGGCGGCGTGGAGGTCACCGACGCGGGTTCGAGCAACGGCACGTTCGTGAATGGCGTGCAGGTGGATCGCTCCGTGCTGGTCGCCGGCGACCAGGTGACGTTCGGCAAGGTCGTGTTCCGCGTGGAGGCACTGGCCGCGTCGGGCACCCCGCTCACACCGATCAAGGTCGTGCCGGAGCCCGCCATCGCGGCAACGCCGCCGGAGTCGATCCTCGCCGCCCCCGTCGCCACGCCGGTACCCGCGCCGCGCCCGGGTGCCACGATCGTGCGGCAGATCCCCAAGTCAGGCGAGTTCGGCGCGCTCGGCAAGAGCGCCAGCGTGCAGTCACAGCTCGCCGGCACCGCCGACCCCGCCGAGAAGGACCGCCGCAAGCTCGCCATCCTGCTGGAAGTCTCGAAGGGACTCACGCGCGCAACTGACGTGGATGCGCTGCTCGCCAAGATCGCCGAATACGCGTTCCAAACGCTCGAGACGGACCGCTGCGCGATCCTGCTCATGGACGCCGACGGCAACCTGCAGCCGAAGATCGCGCGCGACCGGCGCGGCACCGAGGCGTCCACGGAGATCCCGCAGTCGATCGCGCTCACGGCGATCAACGACAAGGTGGCGGTGCTCTCGGATGACGCCGGCGAGGATGAGCGCTTCACCGGCCAATCGGTGCTGCTACAGAAGGTGCGCTCAGCCATGTGCGTGCCGCTGATCGGCAGCGAGAACCGCCCGCTGGGCGTGCTGTACGTCGACAACTTCTCGCTGAAGCGATTCGTCGAGACCGACCTCGACTTCGTGATCGCGTTCTCGGGTATCGCGGCCGTCGCACTCGAGAATGGACAGTTCGCCGAGCGCATCCGCCGCGAGGCGCTGGCGCGCAGCAATTTCGAGCGGTTCTTCACGCCCAATCTCGCGGCGCGCATCGCGTCGAGTCCGGACGCGGTCAAGCTCGGCGGCGACAAGCGCCGCGTGGCCGTGCTCTTCAGCGACATCCGCGGGTTCACGGCGCTCTCCGAGTCCATGAACCCCGACGACATGGCGCGGCTGCTCACCGAGTACTTCACCGAGATGGTCGAGTGCGTGTTCCGCCACGGCGGCACGCTGGACAAGTTCATCGGCGACTCGGTCATGGCGCAGTGGGGCGCGCCGATCGGCGAGCAGGACGACTGCGACCGCGCCATGCACGCGGCGCTCGACATGATGGCTGAGCTCGACGGCCTCAATGCGCGCTGGCGCGACGAAGGGCGGCCCACGCTGTCCATCGGCATCGGCCTCAATGTCGGCGACGTGTTCGCCGGCAACATCGGCAGCGACCGCCGCCTCGAATACACGGTCATCGGCGATCCGGTGAACGTCTCGAGCCGCCTGTGCGGCAAGGCGGAGGCCGGCGAGATCCTGCTGTCCGAAGAGTTCCGTTCGGCGCTCGGCGCGCCGCCACCGCTGGAGGCGCTGCCGCCCATGGAGCTCAAGGGCAAGAGCCAGCCGCTCCCCGTGTTCCGCGTCAAGCGGTGAGCGGCGCGGGCGTCATCGCGCCGCCGGGCTACGAGCGTTTCAGCGTCCGCGACGCGACGGTCGTGGCGCTTGCCGATGCCGTCCGCGGCGTGCAGGAGGCGCTCTCGGTCTGCCGCACCCTGCACGCGTGGGCGTCCACGCTGCCGTCGGCTACGGCGCATCAGGGACGCGCGACGGCCTGGGGCGCGCGCTTGCCGCGTTCCGAGATCGACGTCGTCGTGCGGCACTCGCAGCACGGCGGCATGCTGGCCGGCATCACCGGGGATCTCTTCCGGTGGCCCGGTCGCGCGCCGTGGGAGCTCGAGGTGTCGCGCCGCTTGCGACACGCAGAAGTCGCGACGCCGGAAGTCGTGGCATATCTCGTGTATCCCGCGGGTCCCCTGTTCTGTCGCAACGACGTGGCCACGCGGCGCCTCCCCGAAGGCGAGGACCTGCCGGCGGCATGGCGCCATGCCGCGCCCGCGGAGCGTGAGGCGCAACTCGAGGCCGTGATCGGTTTGCTGAACGCCCTGCGCCGCGCGGGCGCGCACCACCCGGACCTCAACGCCAAGAACCTCTACCTCGCGCCGGAACGCCGGGCCGCCCCACGTCGCACGCGACGCAAGGACGCGCCCGCCGCGCAGCCGACATGGACGGCATTTGTGCTCGACGTGGACCGCGTGCGCTTCATCGAGTCCGGCGACGACGGCGCCGAGGCCGCGAAGCGCAATGCCGCGCGGCTGCGCCGGTCGCTGCTCAAGTGGCGCGCGCGCGACGGACTTCCCTTCAGCGACGCCCAGCTCGAGCGGCTCGACGCATGAGGATGGACCGTGTCTGCATCGTCATGATGTCGGCCGTCGGCGACGCGGTCCATGTGCTGCCCGTGTTGACAGCG
Organism: Gemmatimonadaceae bacterium; assembly: GCA_036675455.1. Classification (GTDB taxonomy): domain Bacteria; phylum Gemmatimonadota; class Gemmatimonadetes; order Gemmatimonadales; family Gemmatimonadaceae; genus Pseudogemmatithrix. Next base: position 12,163 of record JAKFFA010000094.1, read on the forward strand.
CTCAAGCGCCATCAGCCGACGATGCGCGTGACGTGGGTCCTGCAGCCGGGACCCGCCTCGTTGGTGCGCGGACATCCGGATGTCGACGAGATCCTGTTGTTCGACCGGTCAGCCGGTTTGCGCGGCTTCCTCGACATCCGTCGTGCACTACGCGCGCGGAAGTTCGACCTCGTGCTGAACCTGCAGGTCTACCTCAAGGCCGGCGTCATCACCGGATTCACGCGCGCGCCGGTGAAGCTCGGCTTCGACCGCGCGCGCGCGCGTGACGCCAACTGGCTCTTCACGACGCATCAGGTGCACGCGCGCGCCATGCAGCACGTGCAGGACCAGTACTTCGAGTTCTGCGAGTGGCTGGGGGTGCCGCACGAGCCGGTCATGTGGAACCTGGGGCCGTGGAGCGACGCCGAGCGTACCTGGCAGCGCGATTTTCTCGCGCGGTTCGACCGGCCCATCGCACCGATCGTCGTGGCCACGAGCAAGCCGCAGAAGGATTGGCTGCCGGAACGGTGGGCAGAGGTGTGCGACGCGCTCGACCGCGACTTCGGTCTGCAGCCCGTGCTCGTGGGCGCGCAATCCCCGCGCGAGCTGCACGCGGAGCACGTGATCATGCAACGTGCGCACGCGAAACCCTATAGCGCACTGGGCAAGGGCGGCCTGCGCGGCTTGGTCGGCATCATCGACGCCGCCGCGCTCGTGCTCTCGCCGGACACGGGCCCGCTGCACATCGCCGTCGCGCTCGACACGCCCGTGGTGAGCCTCATCGGCTACTCGAATCCCAAACGCGTCGGACCGTATGGGAAATTCCGCGACCTGATGATCGACGCCTACGGCGACCCGGGCGAGGACTATCCGCTGTCGATGGAGAACCGGCTCGACCGCATGCCGCGCATCACGGTGCAGCAGGTGCTGGATCGTGTCGAGCGCTGGACGCGGAACTATGCGGGCGCCACCGGACAGGACGGCGCCGACCGCTGATGTCCGCGTCGTCTGCGCCTAGTTGTCCTCGACCTCGAGGCGCGCGACCATGCCCAGCATCGCATGCGGATCGCAGTGGAAGTAAAAGTCGCCCTCCCCGAACGTCAGCGGGATGTCCAGCGTCTGGCCCGGCAACTGCAGGTACATGCTGACCGGCGGCAGCCCTGTCTTTCCCGGGTTGGAATCCGGCAGGAAGTTCACGTTGTGCACCCCGGTCACGAGCTTGAAGCGCAACACGTCGCCCTCGTGCGCCTCGATCTTCGACGGGCTGAAGTAGTTGCCCTTTTCATCAGTGTGCATCGTGATTTCGATGATGGTGCCGGTGAGCTTGGCGTCGGAAGCCGCAGCGGCGGCCGGCGAATCATCATCCCCCTCAGGCGAGGGCACGGCGGTGTCGCCGCCACAGCTCACGATCAAGATCGTGGCGATGGCGAAGAGCGGGCGGACGAGGCGTGAAGCAATCATGGTCGTATGGCTGGGAAAGGAGTGGACTGCAGGTGATCGATCGAAAGCCACGAGGTGTCGGTTAGAAGTCCCGCCGCAGGAACCGGCGGCGGGCCAGGAGCATCGGGAGGGCGCACCAGGCGCCCAGGGCGGCGAGGCCGATCGCGGGACCGGCGAGGCCGCCGAATGCGCGCCGGAACAGCGCGCCCGTGTAGCCGAGCAGCGCCGACGCATCCAGGGCGCCGACCACGAGCACACGGACGATGTCCACGGGATTCGCGAGCATGGCACCCAGCAGCGCGCGTTCGAGCGGCCACTCGGCAAAGGCCGCCACGCCCGCCAACACGGCGCCGTCGTACACGATCGTGAACAGGAACCACGCCCCCAGCGCCGTGGCCATGCCACGCAAGCGGTCGTCGGTCCCCAGCGCGATCGCCATCGCGAGTGCGGCGAACGCGACTGACAGCGCCACGCCGCCGCCCGCGAGGAACAGCAGCGCCAGCCGCGGCGCGTCGCCGGCGCTGCCATGCACGAGCAGCGGGAGGCCGACACCGGCGAGGAACGCGCCAGCGAGCGGCAGCGCAAGGCCAAGGAACAGACCGGCGAACACCGCCGGGCGCGGCAGCGGCTGCGTCAGCAGCAACTCGATGAACTCGCGCGAGGCGTACACGTGCATCGTGCCGAACACCAGCGCGACCAGCGGCACGAGCAACAGCGTCGCGTTCAGCAGGCTGAGCACCACCTGGTTGCCGGTGCCGCCGAAGAAGAAGAGCGCCTCGGCGATGGCCGCGAGCGCGAACCCGTAGGCGAGCAGCCAACGGTTGCGCGTGAGATCGCGCACGCCGGCGCGCAGGACAAGGAGGAGGGCGCTCATGCGGCCAACAACGCCGCGATGGCGGGCTCGAGGCGCAGGGCGCCGGTGTGCTTGAGCAGCGCCTTCACCGAGCCGCCGAACCGCAGGCGTCCTTCGCAGAGAAAAGCCACATCATCCGCGAGCTCCTCGAGTTCGGGCAGGATGTGCGAGCTGATGAGCACCGTGCGTCCTTGTTCCCGCGCGCGCCGCACCGCCGCCTTGAGCGTGCCGCTTGCGACAGGGTCGAGGCCCGCGGTGGGTTCGTCGAGCATCAGCACGTCGGGCGAGAAGAGAAACGCGCACGCGCTGCTGAGCTTCTGGCGCCATCCACCGCTGAGCGTGCCCACAGGCGCCTGCCATTCGTCGAAGAGCCCGAACTCGGCGATCAGCGTCTCGTCCGTGGCGGCGCCGGGTCGCAGCGCGCGCAGCATCGCCACCACCTCGCCGACAGCCAGGTTATCCGGAAAACGCGGCGCTTGGGGCGCATACCCGATGCGCGCGCGATAGCGCCCTTCGGCGTCGACCGGTGCGCCGGCGAGCAGCACGCGACCCGCATCGACGCGCGCGAGCCCGAGCACGAGCTTGACGAGCGTCGTCTTGCCGGAACCGTTCGGACCCACGAGCGCGGTCACGCGTCCAGGACGCAGCGCCAGCGACACGCCGTCGAGCACGGTGCGCCGGCCATACGATTTGCGGATATCCTCGAGCGTGATCATCGCGGCGCTTCCATGAGAGGGTCTGTAATGCGCGACGGGGGCCGCATGAGGGGCCGTGCATCAGCCAGCGAAGGCGTCAGCGCGGGAAACACGCGCTCGGCCGCATCGAGCACACCCGTGACCGGGCTGCGCAGCAGCACCAGTGAGCCGGGGTGGCGCTCGACGATGAGCGAGAACAGGCGCACGGGATGGAACGGCACGTCACCCATGCCGTCGCGATCCAGGTCATAACCGCGGTACGCGTCCCACCAGTTGCCGGTGAACGTGCTGCGCAGCGTGCGGCTATTGGTGGCGACGTCGAACGCATTGCCCGCGAAACTGTTGCCGGTGAACCGCGTGTCCTCGGTGTTCGCCATGAGGCGCACACCCCAGCCGTTCGCGTGGAACTCGTTGTCGGCGATCGTGAGCCGCGAGGCCCCGTCCAGGTACATGCCCGTGGAGTTCCCCGCGAAGCGGTTCCCGCTGATCTCGCCGTCCGTGATGTCCTTGAGCAGCAAGCCGTACGCCGCGCTGCCGCGCGCGTCGAGGAAGCCGTTTCCGCGCATGGTGATGCCCTTGCTGTACATCACCGCCACCCCCGCGCCGTTCGCGCGAAACGTGTTGCGCTCATAGGCGCACGAGTCCGAGAACATGAAGTGCAGGCCGTAGCGACGGTTGCCCGTGCTGACGTTGTCGGTGGCGATCGCGCTGCGCGAGAACTCGAAATAGATGCCATCGCGCTGGCCGGAGATCGTATTGCGCGCGACGGTGACGCCGGGTGAATGCCAGAGGTGCACCCCGTTGCCGTTGCGCGTTTCGTCGCCGCCCGAGCCGCGGATGTCGTTATCCGTCACCGCGCAGCCGGGCGCGCGCTGCAGGTAGATGGCGAACAACGCGTCGCGGAACCGGTTGTGTTCGATTACACAGCGCGCGGCGTCCACGACGCGCACCGCGGCGCGATCCTCCATCTGGCTCGTACCCGTGTTCATGAACATCAAACCACGCACGGTCACATCGTCAGCGCGGATCGTGAGCAGCTCACGCGCGCCCTCACCGTCCAGCACCGGCCACCCGTCGCCGAGAATCGTGAGGCCCGGCACGCGCACCTCGATCACCGGTTCACGGTAGATGCCCGCGCGCACGCGAATCGTCGCGCCGGGTGTCGCCGCGGCGACCGCCGCCGTCAGGGTCGCGTACGGCGCGCCTGGGCCCACGACCAACTCGGTCGCGGGCAATGCCAGAGCCAGCCAGACGGCGACGACGGCGATCATGTCAGTGACCGGCGGGGGAGGCGATGCCCGCGCTGTCCGCGATGATGGCATCCCAACTCACCGTCGTGCCACCTTGGCGCGCGGCGGCCGCGGTCGCCGCCGCCGGTGAGCCGAACGCCACCGGCTGTCCCATTGGCGCCTGCAGCGCCCCGCCGACCACGTAGCCGGCCGCCGAGGCCCTCACCCAACGCACGCCGCGCGTCGCCTGGGCGTCGCCGACCCACGTTTCGCGCACCGTGCCGGGTGACGCCGTGCGCACGTACGACGCCATGCATTCCACGGAATCGAAGAGCACCTGCTTGCCCGTGCTCGTCACGACTTGTGCGGCGAACCGCGGATCCGTGATCTCCATGCGGCAGTAATCGCAGGCATCCTCGCCCGGCCGGAGCGAGCGCGGTCCCGCCGGCGCACATGCGGTGAGGAACACCGCGGCCACCGCCAGGCCCGCGGCGAGGCCCATGCCGATGCCACCGGACGCCGGCCACGACGTCGCCGTGAAGTTGAGGAGTTTCTTGGAGCCGATGAGTGGCGGTGAGTAGGTCATGTCGGGAATCTTGATGATGGCGTGAGCGCGATCGATGTCGTGTCCGTAGTCGTAGCCCCAGCGCCAGTAGTCCCAGAAGCCGACGCCCAGCAGCAGGCCGAGCGCAGCGGTCCAGGCGTACAGCGTCGCGCGCCGGCCGGATGCGGCGACACCGAGCCCACCCAGCACCAGCGCCCCGAGGATCCAGGGCATCCAGCGTAGTTCGGGGATCGCATCGGGGTCGATCGCCTTCATCCCGATGTAGTGGTTCAGGTTGTTGATGCTGTGGAGGTCGTGCTCCTTGATGCCCTCCACCCCGTCGATGCGGATGAGCATCCCGAGCCCCTCCGGGTACTGCGGCGCGAGGAGGTCCACGCGCCACAGCGGCAGCACGAAGGCTGAGGCGAGCAGCGTCACCGCCGCGACGACCAACCAGCGAGCCCGGGATGTCATCCTCACCTCAGTTGCCCCGCGCGCCGGCCGCGGGACCCTTGGAGTTGTTGGCGGTCAACGGCACCGAGCTGCCGGCCGGCGACACCCGCACGTAGCCCGACATCTCCTGGTGCAGCGCCGAGCAGAAGTCGGTGCAGTAGAACGGGAACACGCCCACGCGCTGTGGCACCCAGCGCAGCGTCCGCGTCTCACCCGGCATCACGAGCAGTTCGGCGTTGTTCGCGCCCATGATTGCGAAGCCGTGCGGCACGTCCCAGTCTTGCTCGAGGTTCGTCACGTGGAACAGCACCGTGTCACCCAACTGCACGCCCTCGATGTTGTCCGGCGCGAAGTGCGAGCGGATCGACGTGATGCGCACGTGCACGACCTTGCCGTCGCGGCTGACCCCCGCCTCACGCTCTGCGCGCGAGACCATCGGGTGCTGGTTCTCCGTGAGCCGGTAGAACTTGACCTGGCGATCCTTGATGAGGCTCGCCTCGATCGCGTTGCCGTAGTGCGGCTCGCCCTGCGTCGGGAAGTCGAGCAACAGCTTCATCTTCTCGCCGGAGATGTCATAGAGCTGCGCCGAGTGCGCGAGTTCCGGTCCGGTCGGGAGGTAGCGGTCCTTCGTGATCTTGTTCATCGCGAGCGCGTACTTGCCGTACGGCTTGGACGTGCCGCCGCCAGGGATCATGAGGTGCCCCACCGCGTAATACGTCGGCGCACGATCCACCACTTCCCACGTGCCGAGCTTCCACTTCACGATCTCGGACGAGATGAACATCGACGTGTACGCGTAGCCCTTGCCGTCGAACTCGGTGTGCAGGGGGCCGAGGCCCGGCTCCTTCACTTCACCGGCGATGGTCGCCTCGTAGCGCAGCACCGGGATGCCCTCGAGCTCACCCTCGAAGGCCTTGTCCTTGATGGCCTGCAGCATCTTCACGGTCGAGTGCACGGGAATCACCGTGGCCAGCTTGCCGCCTGCGACCACGTACTCCCCGGTCGGATCGACGTCGGCGCCGTGCGGCGATTTCGGCGTCGGCAGGAAGTACATGACGCCGGGGCATTCTGTCGGCGCGATCTGCAGCACGCTCGTCTTGCGCTCCGACCGCGCGATGCGGCTGAACTCGTCGACGAAGTTGTGCCGGTAGTCCACCGTGGTGCGGCGGCCCTTGCCGTCGCGCATGCACTGCTCGGCCGCACGATAGTTCACGGCGGCGATGTAGTCCTTGTCCGCCTGCGACGCGTTCACCTCGAGCAGCTCATTGGCCTGCTCCGAGTTGTATGACGTGAAGAACATCCAGCCCGCGGACGGTCCCTTGCCCGCGCGCGCCAGGTCATAGTTGAAGCCGGGCACGAGCAGCTGGAACGCGATGTCCATCTTGCCCGGCTTGTCGGCCGTGATGAACGAGATCTGGCCCTTGAAGTGCTTCTTGTATTCGGCGATCGGCACGTCGCGGTTCGGCATGGGAATGCTGAACCGCGTGGACGAAACGATGTACTCGGTGTTGGGCGTCACGTATGGCGACGCGTGGTTGCCGCCCGCGTTCGGGATCTCCAGGATCTCCGTGGTCTCGAAATGCGTGAGGTCCACGCGCGCGACGCGCGGCGTGTTGTTGCCGTTCACGAACAGCCAGCGGCCGTCGTCGAGGCCGTCCGACTGCGAGAGCGCGGTATGGTGCAGGTCGTCCCACGGGATGAAGCCGTAGGACGTCTCGAGCATCGGCTTCGTCTCCTCGCTGTACCCCCAGCCGTTCTCCGCGTGTTGCGAGAAGACCGGGATGGTCTTCAGCAGGCGACCGGAGGGCAGGCCGTAGACGCCAACCTGGCCGCCGAAACCGCCGGAAAGAAAGGCATACAGCTCGTCGTACTCACCGGGAGCGACATACACGCGGCTGGCGTTGTCGCCGGAGCCGGCCAAGGACGTGGTTCGCCCGCCGGAGCAGGCGTAGCCAAGGCCCAAGAGCAGGATCGCGCCCGCACCGAGCAGGATCCGGGAACGAAACGGAGACGACATACACACCTCACGACACGCAAATGAGTTCGGCGGCGGGTGGTATGGCAGCTCGATTCGCCGTCCGGTCGCGATGATCGCATCGTGACATCAAGAAGGTGCGACCGGCGGAGGTCGGTCGAAGTCGGCGAACGCCGGAAATCGCGGTCGGGCGTCCCCTCACGCGGCGTAGGGCAAGCGCGCAGCGCTATCACGGGCGCTGGGGAAGCCGCCGATCTGAACTGCGCGCGGATTCGCCGCGCGGTTCCGCAGCGCGATGCCCCGGCGCCGACTACTTCGGCGCGGGACCGATGCCCGAGCGGAAGTCGTATCGCATGCCGACGCGTTCCAGCAACTCAACCAGCCGGCGCAGGCCGAGTCCCATGACACTGAAATAGTCGCCGTCGATGCGTTCGACGATCGTCGCACCGAAACCCTGGATACCGTACGATCCCGCTTTGTCCATGGGCTCGCCGGTGGCGACGTAATGCGCGATGTCGTCGGCGCTGAGCGCCCGGAACGTGACGTCCACCTCCTCGACCGCGCTCTCGACGTGACCGTGACGTGCGACGGCCATGGCAGTGAACACGGTGTGCATGCGGCCGGCCAGCCGCGCCAGCACGGCGCGCGCGTCGGCCGCGTCGCGTGGCTTGCCGAGGATCTCTCCATCCAGCACGACGATCGTGTCGGCGGCGATCACCACGGCGTCGGGGTGATGCGATGCCATGGCCAGCGCCTTGGCGCGCGCCAAGCGCTCGACGTGCGGCACGGGCGCCTCGTCCGGCAACGCGGATTCGTCGATGTCCGCGGGCATCACCGTGTGCGCGATGCCGACGAGCGACAACAGCTCCCGGCGTCGGGGCGACTGCGAGGCAAGGATGACCTGCGGCACGTCCACCGGCGCGCTCATCGCTCCAGCATCAGCGTCACGGGCCCGTCGTTCACGAGCTCGACGTCCATCATCGCGCCGAACTCGCCCGTCGCCACCGTAAGGCCACGCTCGCGCAACGCGGCAATGAACCGCTCGTAGAGCGGAATCGCCACATCGGGGCGCGCCGCGTCGATGAAGCTGGGACGTCGACCCTTGGACGCATCACCGTAGAGCGTGAACTGGCTCACGACGAGCACCGCGCCGCCGACATCGTCGAGCGCGAGATTCATCTTTCCCTCGTCATCCTGGAAGAGCCGCAGGCCATGCACCTTGTCGGCCATCCACGCGACCGCCGCGTGCGTGTCCGCGCCCGTGAATCCGACGAGCAGGCAGTACCCGCGCCCCACGGCGCCCGCGACACGACCCGCGACGCGCACCTCCGCACGCGAAACACGCTGCAACAAGACACGCATGCCGGCGCGCTACCGGACAACCGCGCGCGCCCAGTCCCATCCTTCCATGCCGCGCGCATTGATCGCCTTCACCGCCACGTGCCAGCCCGGCCGTGCGCCACGCAACGTGGCCGTCGTGGTCGTGACCGTCGTGGAGTTCCGCATCGGATCCTCCGCCGGGCCCCAGCGCACGAGATAGCGCATCGTGCCCGACTCCACGGCCGGCGACCACGTGGCCGTGGTACCGGACGCCGACACTCCCGTGAGGCGCGACGGGCTCGACGCCATCAGCATGATCGTCGCAATGGTCGTCTTGGACGTCTCGGCGAGCTGCCGATGATTGATTGTCGAGAGGACGTCGTGCGACTGGTGATAGTGCGGGTTGCCGAGGATCGGATACGACCCGATGCCGCCCACGATGTCGCCCCACGCGTCGTACAGCGCGTGCGCGTCGGTGCTCTTGTAGTAGAACGCGTCGTAGGTGATGAGGTCCGAGAAGCCGATCGCCGCCGCATGCTGCACGTCGCGCAGGCCCGCGTTGGAGTAGCGGATCGTGTTGTCGAGGTGGAAGTCGTTGGCCCAGCCCATCATGTCGTTATTGAGCGCACCCACCACGTGGATGGAATCCTTCATCCGCCGGCCGAACTCGCGCGCGCCGCGCAGGCCCGCCTCTTCGCCCGTGAACGACACGAACATCACCGTCGTGGGTTGCGGCCGCGTCGCGAGCACGCGCGCCGCTTCGAGGATCATCGAGGTCCCGGACGTATTGTCGTCGGCGCCCGGCCCCTCTGCGCGTGAGTCGAAGTGCGCGCCCACCACGTAGATGAGGTCAGGATCGACCGTGCCGGGGATCGTGGCGATGACGTTGGCCACGTCGATCTCGCGTCCGGACACCGTCGTGAACGGCTGCAGGTGCGCGTCGAGGCCGAAGCTGCGGTACTTCGCCAGCAGATATTCCGTCGCCTTCCAGTTGCCCGGCTGCGTGATGTGCTTGGAATCGAAATCGAACAGGTCCTTTTCGTAGGAATAAATGCGGGCGACGCTCACCTCGTCCGTCGCCTCACGCACCGCGTCCGCGATCGGCGCGAACATGCGCTCGCCCGCCTCGCGCAGCGCACGCTCCGCCGTGAGGTTCGAGTCCACGCGCGCGATCAGCGTGGCACGAGACACCGGGGCGGCAAGATCCATCAGGTACAGGTGCCGATGCGGCGTCACGGTGTCACCGTCGCGCTCGGAGACGATCGCGACTTTCGAACCGCCGGGTGCGACGGCCCACTCGTACTCCGGCGCAACGGTGCGCACCGAGTTGTTGTGGAACAGGCGCGTGCGCACGCCCGAGTCGAGATCATACAGATACGAGCGGCGATGGCGCCCCTCGCCCATCACGCCGAGCAGCCGCGTGCCGGTGACGAACTGCGGCATGAGATCGTGCTGGATCTCGCGCGTGATGCGAACGGGCTCGCCCATGCCGTCGGTGGAGACCGTGTAGATCTCCCAGTCCTCGCGCGGCATCTGCTGGAACGCCGCGTGTGCGCCGTCGGGTGACAACGTGAGCCCGGGCAGGTCGGCGTCCGCGGAGTACGCCGTCACCGGCGCCGCGTTTCCGCGCCGCACCACCACCGAGCGCGTCTCGCCTTCAGTGGCGATCCAGGCAACCGTGGAGCCGTCCGCAGAGAATACCGGCGAGTCGCCCGACACAAGCTCCCCGAGCGCGTTCCCCTGCAACTCAGCGAACCCATCGACGCGGGCTGCGCCACGGAAGCCCGGCATCGACCGCGAAAACGCGCCGCGTCGGCCGATCAACACCGCGAGACGCGAGCCATCAGGTGAGCGCACGAGGTCCACAGGCTGCCCACTCGCCACCGGGACCACGCGCCAGCCGTCCGAGCCGGCCGTGCCAGCAAGCCCGAGCACGCGCAACGAGGCGAGCGTGTCGCCGGCCGTGCCCGTCAACACCGCGGCGCGCAACGGGGCACCGATCAGCGTCAGCGCCGTCGCCGCCTGGGCGTCGATCACGATCTCGCGCGCCGCGCCACCTGCGAGTGGCTGCCACACGAGCATGCTGCCGGCGTCCGAGCTGCGCAGCCAGGCCACGCTGCGCCCGTCGGGCGCGAACGACGGCGACCCCGCCCCCTCCGCCACTACGTCGAACGGTGCAGCCGCACGCACGACCTTGAACGTCCGCTCCCGCCCGTTCATCTGCTCGTAGGCGAGGTACCGTCCGTCCGACGACCACTGCGGCGCGCGTGCGTCCTTGGCCACCTCGACCGTCGTCCAGCGTTCGCCCGTGAGCTCGGCCACGCGGTCGTGGAACGCATCGGCGTCGGGCGCGGTGAGCACCCGCCGCAGACCGTCCAGCGCCACGTCAAAGTCGCCCGCGTGCCACGACTCGAGCGCCGCCTCGTACAGGCGCTCCGTGGTCTGCGTGGCTGGGACGGCGGCCTGCGCCGAACCCGGCTGTTGGGCGGGAAGCGACACGGCCGCGAGGGTTATCAGCGCGGCGGACAGCAGAGTCAGGGAACGCGGCATGGGGCCGGGGGAGTCAGAGGGATCTTTCACGTCCGGGAGTCAGCGAACGACCTGCCCCCCGGGCGCGACGAACGTCGAAAGGTACGAAGTGGCCCAGCTTCCGTCACGGTTGCATTAGCTTCAGTCGTTCCGTCCCCCTGCACTTCCCCGATCACAATCGTCAGGGTAGGCCTGGCAGATGTTGGTCCCAAAGCTCGTCACCACGCTGCGGAGCGGGTATTCCCGGTCCCAGTTTCTGTCCGACATCACCGCCGGCGTGATCGTCGGCATCGTGGCGCTGCCGCTGGCCATCGCGTTCGCCATCGCGAGCGGCGTCACGCCGGACCGCGGCCTCTGGACCGCGATCGTCGCCGGCTTCTTGATCTCCGCGCTGGGCGGCTCGCGCGTGCAGATCGGCGGCCCCACGGGCGCGTTTGTCGTCATCGTCTATGCCATCGTACAGAAGCATGGCGTCGACGGGCTGCTCGTCTCCACGCTGATGGCCGGTGTCATCCTCGTCGCGATGGGCCTGCTGCGACTGGGCGTCGCGATCAAGTTCATCCCGCACCCGCTGGTCATCGGCTTCACGAGCGGGATCGCGGTGATCATCGCGAGCACGCAAGTGAAGGACTTCTTCGGCCTCGACATGGGCGAGGTGCCCTCGGAGTTCGTCGAGAAGTGGGGCGCATTCGCGGAGCATGCGCTCACCGTGGATCCCATCACACTCGCGCTCGCGTTGCTCGCCCTCGGCATCATCGTGCTGTGGCCCAGGATCAGTCACAAGGTGCCGGGCCCGTTCGTCGCGCTCATCGTGACGACGCTGATTGTGCAGGGCTTCCACCTGCCCGTGGAGACGATCGGCAGCCGGTTCGGCGAGATCCAGTCGACGTTTCCGCGCGTGGCCCTGCCGGCCCTCTCCTTCACGCAGGTCGCATCGTTGGTGGGGCCGGCGCTCACGATCGCGATGCTCGCCGCCGTCGAGTCGCTGCTCTCGGCGGTCGTGGCGGACGGTATGATCGGCAGCCGACACCGGTCCAACATGGAGCTCGTCGCACAGGGCGTCGCGAACGTGGGATCCGCGCTCGTCGGCGGCATGCCCGCGACCGGCGCCATCGCGCGCACGGCGACGAACGTGAAGAACGGCGGCCGCACCCCGGTGGCCGGCATCGTGCACGCCTTCGTGTTGCTGCTCATCACGCTGTTCGTGGGCCGTTGGGCCGGCCTGATCCCGCTGGCGGCGCTGTCGGCCATCCTGCTCGTCGTGGCCTACAACATGAGCGAGTGGCGCGTGTTCCGCGCCGAGTTGCGCGGGCCGGGCAACGACGTGCTTATCCTGCTGACGACGTTCACGCTGACGGTGCTCGTCGACCTCACGGTGGCGATCGGCGTGGGCGTGGTGCTGGCGTCATTCCTCTTCATGCGGCAGATGGCCGAGGCCACGGACATGCGGCTCGTGGCCGGTGGCCTGCTCGACGCCAGCGTCGAGAACAACGCGCCGGATGAGGAGATGTTCCACCTGCGCGAGCAACTGCCGCCGGACGTGCAGGTGTATGAGGTCACGGGCGCGATCTTCTTCGGCGCGGCGGAGAAGTTCCGCGAGACCTTGCAGCAGATCGCGCACAAGCCGCGCGTGCTGATCATCCGCATGCGCGCCGTGCCGACGATCGACTCCACGGGCATGCGCGCGATGGAGCAGCTCGTGCAGCGCAGCCGCAAGGACGGCATCCGCGTGCTGCTGGCCGAGGTGCAGGCGCAGCCGCTCGCGACGATGCGGAGCTCGAACCTGATGGAGTCGTTCGGGCGTGAGGAAGCGCACGTGTTCCCGACGCTGCGGGCCGCGCTGGCAGCCGCGGCCCGCACGCGTGAAGCGGAGCGCGGCTGACGGGGCGCCGCGCCCCGCGACCTACTCGACCGTGACGCTCTTGGCGAGGTTGCGCGGCTGGTCCACGTTCGCCCCGCGCTTGACGGCGATGTAGTACGCCAGCAGCTGCAACGGAATGCTCGCCAGCACCGGCGTCAGCATGTCGATCGTCTCCGGCACACGGATCTCGTGGTCGATGAGCCCCTTGAGCGCCGGCTCGTCGCGGCTTGTGATGACGATCGTCTTGCCGCTGCGCGCCCGCACTTCCTGGATGTTCGAGACGACCTTGTCGAACACCGCATCGTGCGGCGCGATGAACACCACCGGCATGGAGTTGTCGATCAGCGCGATCGGCCCGTGCTTCATCTCCGCCGCGGGATAGCCCTCGGCGTGGATGTAGCTGATCTCCTTGAGCTTGAGCGCGCCCTCGAGCGCGGCCGGGAAGTTGTAGCCGCGGCCCAAGTAGAGGAAGTTCGTCGCGTCCTTGTAGACCTCAGCAATGCGCTCGATTTCGTCCGCGCGGTCGAGAATCGTCTGGATGTGCAGCGGCAGGTCGGCCAGCGCCTGCGCCACCTCGCGCCCGCGCATCACCGAGAGCGTGCGCTTGCGACCCAGTTTGAGCGCGAAGAGCGCGAGCGCCACGACCTGACTCGTGAACGCTTTCGTTGACGCCACGCCGATCTCGGGACCCGCATGGAGGTAGATGCCGCCGTCATCCTCGCGCGCGATGGTCGAGCCCACGACGTTCACGAGTCCCAGCGTGCGCGCGCCGCGTCGCTTGGCCTCGCGCATGGCCGCCAGCGTGTCCGCCGTCTCGCCCGACTGCGAGATCACGATGCACAGCGTGCGCGGCGTGACGATCGGGTTCCGGTAGCGGAACTCCGACGCGTACTCGACCTCGACGGGGATGCGCGCGAAGTCCTCGATCATCATCTCGCCGATCAGCGCCGAGTGCCAGCTCGTGCCGCAGGCGGTGATGATGATCTGGTCGATGTTCATGAGGTCCTCGTGGCTCATGTTGAGCCCACCCAGCTTCGAGGTCCCGTCGTCCAGGATCAGGCGGCCGCGCATGGTGTTCTGCACCGTCTGCGGCTGCTCGAATATCTCCTTGATCATGAAGTGGTCGTAACCGCCGCGCTCGATGGCGGCGAGGTCCCACTCGATGCGCTCGATCGACCGCCGGAGCGGGACCGAGTTGATGTCCATGACCGTGTAGCCGTCGGGCGTCAGCACGGCGAGGTCGCCGTCGTCGAGGTAGACCACCTGACGCGTGTGCGCGAGGATCGCCGAGGCGTCGCTGGCCAGGAAGTACTCGCCCTGGCCCACGCCGATCAGCAGCGGCGAGCCCTTGCGCGCCGCCACGATCTTTGCCGGGTCCTTGCACGAGACCACCGCGATGCCAAAGGTGCCCTCGACCTTGCGCAGCGCGCCGATGACGGCCTCCTCGAGCGAGCCCTCAAACAGCTCCTGCACGAGATGCGCGATGACCTCGGTGTCGGTATCCGAGCGGAACTCGTGTCCGAGCTCGGTCAACTGGGCCCGCAGCACGTTGGCGTTCTCGATGATGCCGTTGTGCACGACGGCGACCGTCTCGTCACTGCTCAGGTGCGGGTGCGCGTTGCGCTCCGTCGGCGGGCCGTGCGTCGCCCAGCGCGTATGCGCGATGCCGACCTTGCCCGTCACCGGGTCGGCCGCAAGCGCGCCCTCCAGCTTGGCGATCTTGCCCGCTGCCCGGCGCGTCTCGATGCCCTCGCCGTCAAAGACCGCCACGCCCGCGGAATCATAGCCGCGGTATTCCAGCCGCTTCAGTCCCTCGATCAACAGCGGGGTGGCCTGCTTGGGACCGATGTATCCAACGATGCCGCACATGATAGGAGACGGTAGACGGTAGACGGCGGACGGCGGACTCGAGCCTTCGGGCGCCGGGGGCGGTGACTGCGCTCATGGACCTTCGTGAACTGCTTTACGACAACTTCGCCAGCAACTTCCGGCCTTCTTCGACTAACCCCGCAGCGGCGTCCTTCGTCGGCGCCTCGGCGATCACGCGGACGATTGGCTCGGTGCCGGACGGCCGCACGTGGACCCAGCGATCCGGCCACGACAACCGCAACCCATCCTGCGTGTCCACTTCGGCGTCCGGGAATGCCGCGGTCAAGGCGGCATACACGGCGTCCAGCGGCTGCGCCGGCCGGTCGAGCTTGTCCTTGATGATGGAATAACGCGGATACCTGCCCACCACGGACGAGATCGACTCGCGGTCCTCATGCATCATCTGCAATACGAGTGCCACACCCAGCGGCGCGTCACGGCCCAGGTGCAGTTCCGGCAGGATAACCCCACCGTTGCCCTCGCCACCGATCACCGCCCCCTCGGCGCGCATGCGCAGCGCCACGTTGACCTCGCCCACGGGCGAGCGGATCACGCGGCCGCCGTGCTCGGCTGCCATGTCATCGACGATCCGGCTGGTCGAAAGATTCGTGACAACCGGGCCTGTGCGGTGTCGCAGCACGACACGTGTCGCCAAGGCCAAGGTGTAGTCCTCGCCGATGGCCTTGCCCTCATCGGAGACCAGCGCAAGGCGGTCCACATCAGGGTCCGTGGCGAAGCCGACGTCCGCCCCGACCTTGCGGGCCAGCGCCTCAAGACCGCCCAGGTTCTCCGCGACGGGCTCCGGCGGCCGCCGGAACCGGCCGTCCGTCTCCAGCTCCATGGACGAGATGCGGCAGCCGAGCAGCTCCAGCAGCCGCGGAATGATGATGCCGCCGGCGCCGCGGCAGGCGTCGTAGGCCACGCGAAACTGCCGCGAGCGGATACCGGCCACGTCGATGAACGGCAGGCCCAGCACGCCGTCCAAGTGGCGCGCGATGGCGTCGCCGTCGAAGCGCGTTTCGCCCAGCTTGTCGTACGTGGCGTATGGAATCCCCTGCTCCACGAGCGCGCGCATCTCGGCGCCCTGGTCGGCGCTGAGGAACAGCCCGTCCGGCCCGATGAACTTGAGTGCGTTCCACTCGATCGGGTTGTGACTGGCCGTGATGCCGAGCCCACCGGCGGCGTGGTGGTGCTCCACGGCCAGCTGAATGCTCGGCGTCGTTGTCAGGCCGATGTCGATGACCGTGACCCCGGCGCTCTCGAGCGCCGCACGCGTAACCGTATGGAAGAGCGGGCCCGTGATCCGGCTGTCGCGTCCGAGGACGACGGATTTCGACTTGCCGCGGCCAATCGCCCATGCGCCGAACGCCGCGGCGTAGCGGGCGACGATCTCAGGGGTAAGGCCGAAGCCAACGCGTCCCCGGATGCCGGAGACGCTGATCATCAGGCGTGGATCGGTCACGATCGATGGGCGGGGCGTAGTGTGGGCGCGCGCGGCCTTGGGCCGGCGGAAAGGTGCCGGCAGCGGCCGCGACTCGGTCACGCAAGTTACCGTGCGGGACGACGCCGTGCGAACCCGGGGCCGCCGACTGACGCGCTGATGCCGTGCCGCTCACGCGAACAGGCGCGCCAACTCCACCGTGAGCGGTCCGGGTGCACCGGTCGGATGCCAAACAACGCGCTCGGATTCGACGGCGCCAAACGTGCTGTCGGGACGCCAGATTCTCAGCCGTTTAGATTCCGCGACGTAATGGACCTCCTGACCCTCCGTGCCGCTGCTGGCGGCGGCTCGATCGACGGGCATGACGCCGCGAGCCTCGCCGCCGCCGGATTCACGCTGCTGCAGCGCTCCGCGCCGCTCGTGCGCGCGCTGGCCGGCCGGCGCGCCGCGATCCTGTTGCCGACTTCGCCACAGTTCCTGGTCGCGCTCGCCGCGAGCGATGGACGGGGCGCGGTGCTGGTGAACCCGCTGGCGGCGCCCGCAGAAATCGCCTACCAACTGGCCGACGCCAACGTCGGCGCGGTGTTCACCATCGCGTCATTGGCCGGGCGATTGCCCAGGGGCACCGTGCATGTGCTGCTCGACGATGCGCCGACGACCGCAGTCGTTGTCCATGACGACGGCGCCGTGCAACAGCGCGTCGACTTGGGCTCACACTTCGGGCTCGGCATGGAAGGCGATGCCGACACGCAGGGCCGCGACGAGGAATGCGCGGTCGTCTACACGTCAGCGATGGCCGGCAAGCCACTCGGCGCGATCCTCACGCACCGGAACCTGCTCGCCAACGCGCGCCAGACGGTCGAAGCGGCCGCCAACGTGAAGGACGACCACGTGCTCGCCGTGCTGCCGTTCGCGCACTTGTTCGGCCTCACGGTGTCGTGCATGGCGCCCCTACTCGTGGGCGCGCGCGTCACGACGATGGCGCGGTTCAATCCGGCGGCCGCCGTCGATGCGATCGAGCGCCTCGGCATCACCGAGATCGTCGGCGTGCCGTCGATCTTTGCGGGCATGCTGGCCGCACTCGAGCGTAGGGCGGAATCGAGCGACGCGACCGACTCGACCGCTCGCACGATGCGCCTAAACGCGCCCGCCCTGCGGCTCTGCATCTGCGGCGGTGCGCCGCTCGCGGTCGAACTGCAAGAGCGCTGGTTCGAGGCGACGGGCGTCGAACTGCGTCAGGGCTACGGCCTGACGGAATCATCGCCGGTGGCCCTGTTCAACAACGTTACGCAGCCGAATCACCGCGGCACCCTGGGCGTGCCGTTTCCCGGGGTCGAGGTCAGCATTCGTGAGGGCTCATCCGGCCGCCCCGTCGCAGCCGGCTTGGTCGGAGAGATCTGCATCCGCGGCGATACGGTGTTTCGCGGGTACGTGAGCAACGGCGACCACGGGCTTCGCGTCACGGACGGATGGCTGCACACGGGCGACCGCGGCGCGCAGGACGCCGACGGCCGCGTCGTGTTCCACGGCGCCGACAAGGTAATGTTCACACGCAACGGTTTTAACATCTACCCACGCGAAATTGAGCGCGCGATCGCCGCGATGCCGGGCGTGCAAACTGTCTCGGTGAGCGCGACACCGGACGACGTGCGCGAGAATGGCATTCACGCGAGGGTGGTGGTAACCTCTGGCGGGACCGGCCACGCATCCTCAGCGGCGCCGCGCCCGACGCCGGATGACGTGACCTCCTGGTGCAAGCAGCACCTCTCGGCGTACAAGATCCCAACGACGATCGAGGTCGGGGGGTAATCGCGCGAGGCCCGATGCGGCCGGACGCACCGCCCTGATGTAGATTCCGGAATGACCAAGATCTTTCCGGAAGACCTCGCGCCGCGCTTCTCGACGCGCGCCATCCACGCCGGCCAGCGCCCCGACCCGACCTCGGGCGCCATCATGCCGCCGATCATGCAGACGTCCACCTACGCGCAGGAAGGGCTGGGCGTCAACAAGGGCTACGAATACGCGCGCGGCAAGAATCCCACGCGCGAGGCACTCGAGCGCAACGTCGCGGCGCTCGAGGGCGGCCAGCACGGCTTTGCCTTCAGCTCGGGCATGGGCTGCCTCGACTCGATCATGAAGCTCTTCAAGAGCGGCGACCATATCATCGTGGGCGCCAATGTCTACGGCGGCACATTCCGCCTCTTCGACAAGCTGTTGCAGAACTTCGGCCTCGAGTTCTCATGGATCGACACGCGTGATCCGCAGCGCATTGCCGACGCCTTCAAGAAGAACACGCGGGCGGTGATGCTCGAGACGCCGACCAACCCGTTGATGCACCTGACAGATATCCGCGCGGCCGCCGAGATCGCCAAGGGCAAGGGCGCGCTCACGATCGTCGACAACACGTTTGCGACGCCGTACTTCCAGCGGCCGCTCGACCTCGGCGCCGACATCGTCTGGCATTCGAGCACGAAGTATCTCAACGGCCACTCTGACCTGATCGGCGGCGTCGCCGTCGTGAACGATGACGACCTGGCAGCGCGCCTGCAGTTCATCCTGAACTCGGCCGGTGCCGTCCCCGGACCGTTCGATGCCTGGCTCACGCTGCGTGGAACCAAGACGCTGGCGCTGCGCATGCGGCAGCACGACAGCAACGGTCGCACGGTCGCGCTGTGGCTGGCCGAGAGGGTGGGCGAGAAGTCCGTCTTCTACCCCGGACTGTCGTCGCACCCGCAGCATGAGTTGGCCAAGCGGCAGATGACCGGCTTCGGCGGCATGGTCTCCGTGGAGACCGGGTCGCGCAAGAACGCCGCACAGGTGCTCGAGCGCGTGAAGGTCTTCACGCTGGCGGAATCGCTGGGCGGCGTCGAGTCGCTGATCAGCCAGCCCGCGGGCATGACGCATGCCTCCGTGGACCCGGCGCGGCGCAAGGAACTCGGCATTACCGACGGGCTCATCCGGCTGTCGTGTGGCGTCGAGGACATCGAGGACCTGATCGAGGACCTCAACCACGCGTTCAAGGGGATCTGACACACCCAGGAGGGCACACCGATGGCCGCTGAACGAAAGGTCCTCACCGACATCTCCTCCCTCACATGGGAGCACCCGGCTGACCGTGCCGCGCTCAACGCGCTGCGCGCGCTGCCGGGTTTCGACCAGGTGGTCAACAAGGTGGCAAGCGTCTTTGGCGAGCGCGGCATCCGCCACCTCTTCACGGCCAACGCCGTCCGCGTGGGACCGACCCAGCGCCCGGACCTCGATGCGCTCTGGACGGAAGTGCTCACGACGATGGACTGGCCCGTGCGTCCTCCGCTGTATGTGACGCTCACCCCGCACGTGAACGCCGGCGCCGTGGGATTCGGCGAGCCGTTCGTCGTGATCAACTCAGCCAGCTTGGAGCACCTCACACGCGACGAAGTGCGCGTGCTGCTGGCGCACGAGCTCGGCCATGTGATGAGCGGTCATGTCACCTACCGCACGATCGCGCAAGTCATCCTGCTGGTCGGGATGGGCAACCTGCCGCTGCTCGCCGTGGCGCTGCTGCCGTTCCAGGTCGCGATCCTCGAGTGGTACCGCAAGAGCGAACTGTCGTGCGACCGCGCGTCGCTGCTCGACGCACAGGACCCCGACCTCGTGCTCACGACGTTCATGAAGCTGGCCGGCGGCCCCGAGTACGGCGACAGGCTCGACCTCGAGGCGTTCAAGGAGCAGGCGCGCGAGTACGAAATGCAGGGCACCGCATGGGACAGCATCCTCAAGGCCGTCAACACCGTATTCCGCGAGCACCCGTTCCACACCGTCCGCGCGGGTGAACTGCAGCGGTGGGTCGAGTCCGGCGTGTACGCGCGCGTGTTGGCCGGCGAGTATCGCCGTCGCGCCGACGTAAAGCGTGGCGACGGCCTCGGCGGCGACGTGAAGGCAGCGTCGCACTACTACGCTGACCAGGCAAAGGCGGCCCTGGACAAGGTCGGCGAGAGCCTCGGCCGCGCCAAGGACGCGTTCAGCGATGCCTTCAAGGGCGCCTCGCGATGAAGGTGCTGGTCGTCGGCGGCGGAGGCCGTGAGCACGCGCTCGCGTGGAAGCTTCGCCGCGACGACCCGTCGTGCGAGGTCATCGCCGCGCCGGGCAATCCCGGGATCGCGGCGCTGGCGCGCTGTGTGCCCATCGGCGCGACTGACATTGACGCGCTTATCGCGCTGGCGCGCGACGAACACATCGACTTCACTGTTGTCGGGCCCGAGGCCCCGCTGGAGATGGGCATCGTGGACCGGTTCCGTATTGAGGGACTCGCGATCTTCGGCCCGACCAAGGACGCCGCGGCCCTTGAGACCTCCAAGCGGTTCGCCAAGGAACTCATGCTCGATGCGGGCGTGCCCACGGCCAGCGCGCGCACGTTCACCAAGTCGGCACCGGCCAAGGCTGAGGCGAGGCGACTCGGGCTGCCGGTAGTGGTCAAGGCGTCGGGCATCGCAGCCGGCAAGGGCGTGGTGATCGCCGCGACCGCTGCCGAAGCGGATGCGGCCATCGACTCGATGCTTGAAGACCGAGTATTCGGTGAGGCCGGCGCGGAAGTCCTCATCGAGGAGTTCATGACCGGCGAGGAGATCTCGGTATTCGCGCTGACGGACGGCACGACGGTGCTCGACATGCTGCCGGCGCAGGACCACAAGCGCATCGGCGAAGGTGACAAAGGACCCAACACGGGCGGCATGGGCGCCTACGCGCCGGTGTCGATCGCGCCACCCAAGGTCGTCGCGGACATCATTCAGCGCGTGTTCACGCCGACGCTGCGCGCGATGCGCGAGCGTGGGTGCCCGTTCACGGGACTCCTCTATGCGGGCCTCATGCTCACGGAGGACGGTCCAAAGGTCGTCGAGTTCAATTGCCGGTTTGGCGATCCCGAGACGCAGGCGCTGTTGCCGTTGATGTCCTCGAGTCTGCTTGAGCCGATGCGCGCCGTGGCCGAGGGGCGCTCGCTCGCCGCATTCAAGCCGGTCGAGTGGAAGAAGATGGCCGCGGTGACGACGGTGGTGGCCGCGGCGGGCTATCCCGGCGCAGTGCGCGTGGGCGACCCGATCACGTTGCCGCCGCCGACGCCGGACGTCACGATCTTCCATGCGGGTACCAAGGATGCGGGCAGCGCGCTCGTGACCGCCGGCGGCCGCGTGCTCGCCGTGACCGCTGTTGGCACGACGATCGAGGCGGCCCGCGCGCGCAGCGCCGCGGTCGCGGCCGAGGTGCGGTTCGAGGGGAGCCAGTACCGCGGCGACATCGGCTGGCGCGAAGTCGCGCGTGCGAAGATCGCTGCGCGGGCGTAGCGTGGTGATGCGTTCCCGACGCGCGTGCGGGCAGAGCGCGGCTGAGCGTTTCTTCCGCGCGCCTAGACACCCAGAGCGGATTCCCGCTTCGCATGCCTGAACTTCCGGAAGTCGAGACGATGGCGCGGGACCTGGAGGCCGGATTGCGTGGCGCCGCGGTCGTGACGGTTCAGGTGATTCGATCCGACGTCTTGCGTCATGTGACCACCCGCGCGCTGCGCGAACGACTGCACGGCGCAACACTCGAGCGGGTCACGCGCCGTGCCAAGAGCGCGGTGCTCCAGTTCCGCGCGTCGCGTGGCACGAGCCACCTTGTCGTGACGCCGCGATTCACCGGCGCCCTGCTCATCGACGGCGAACCCAACGACGCCTACACGTGCGTGCGATTCGATCTCGCAGACGGCCGCGTGCTGCGCTACCACGACGTGCGCCGCCTGGGTACGGTTGCGTTGTTCGGCGACGCCGGTTTCGACGCGTGGAGCGCCGCCCTGGGACCCGAGCCGCTTGACCCGGAGTTCACCGCCGAGCGATTTTCGGGAATCATTCGGGGGTCCAAGAGCGCCGTGAAGACGATCCTGATGGACCAGCGCCGCCTGGCCGGCGTCGGCAACATCTACGCGAACGAAGCGCTGTGGCGTGCTCGCATCCGTCCGGCGCGGCGCGGCACGGCGGTGACGCGCGCCGAGTCGCGCACGCTGTTCACCCACCTGCGTGAACTGCTGCAAGAGGCGATCGAGCAGCGTGGCACGAGCTTCCGCGATTATCGTGACACGCGCGGCGAGCGCGGCGGCTATCTGGAACTGCTGCGCGTCTATGGCCGCGCCGGCGAGCCCTGCGCGCGCTGCGGCACGACGCTCAAGGGCACCCACCGCATCGCGGGCCGGCAGACGGTCTGGTGCCCGACGTGCCAGAAGTGAGCGCGCTCCGCCGGCGTGTCGGGCCGAACAGCGCTCCGACGGTGCGTTGGTGAGACGTCGTCGCCGTCGTCCGGTCGCGCCGCCGAAGGACGTCGAGATGCGCATCGACAACATGCTCGCGCTCGTGAAGGACACGGCGCGCGACGTGCCCGGCGTGTACCGCATGACCTCCGTGGACGGCGAAGTCATCTACGTCGGCAAGTCGAAGTCACTGCGCACGCGTCTTTTGAGCTACTTCCGCGCCAAGTTTCCGGTCGACAAGGGTGCGCGCATCCTGCGCGAGGCGGCCACGCTCGAATGGGAGCCGCTGCCCAGCGAGTTCGCCGCGCTGTTGCGCGAACTGCGGCTCATCAAGCAACTGCGCCCGCGCTACAACGTCGCGATGAAGCGCGACGCGCGGCATCACGCCTTCGTGCGGGTGTCGCGCGGACCCGCCCCGCGCTTCCACGTCGTGCGCTCGGCGGGCACAGACGAGACCGGCACGTACTACGGCCCGTTTCGCGGCGCGGTGCAGCTCGAGGACGCGCTGCGCGAACTCAATGATGTGCTCGGCCTGCGCGATTGCCGGCTCGACCAGCCGATGCACTTCGCCGACCAGCCCGACCTGCTGCCGCTGCCCTCGCGCACGCCGGGCTGCATCAGGCATGAGATCGGCAAGTGCCTGGGTCCCTGCGTGGGCGCGGTGCGCGAAGACGAGTACATGGAGCGCTTCCGCGCCGCAAAGGCATTCCTCGAGGGCGAGCATGATGCGCCGATCGCCACGCTGCGTGCGCAGATGGAGGCGTCGAGCGACGCGCTCGACTTCGAGCGCGCGGCCGTGATGCGCGACCGGATCGTGCGCCTTGAATCGTTGCGCGAGCAGTTCGCGCGCATCCGGTTCGCGCTGGAGTCGCTTTCGTTCGTGTACACGGTGCCCGGTGCCGATGGCGATGACCGTGCCTATGTCGTCCGGCGCGGACGCGTGCGCGCGGACTTGCCGGCGCCGAAGTCCACGGCCGAGCGGCGCGCGTTCGATGCGAGCGTCGCGGATCTGCTGGCGCCGGTCGAGCGCGTCGCGCCCACGGTGCCCGGCCACGAGGTGGACGAGGTGTTGCTGGTGGCGGCCTGGTTCCGGAAGCATCCGAAGGAGCTGAAGCGCGCGAAGGCCTTTGGCGCGCTCACGCGGTCGGCGCTGAGCGCGTGAGTGTGCCGGCGCTGACGACCCGTACACCGTGAGGCGCGTGTCCCCCCGACCTTGTGCGATCTGCGGGCGAGGCCGATACTGCGCAGGTGCGCATCCTCGTCGCCGAAGATGACCGAACCATGTCCCAGCTGCTCTGCGCCATGCTGCGCAGCGCGGGCCACCAGGCTACGCCGGCATTCGACGGCGCCAGCGCGATGATGGCGGCCATGCGCACGCCGCTGCCCGACCTCATCGTCCTCGACCTGAGCATGCCGGCGGGCACGGGCCAGACGACGCTCGCCAAACTCAAGCAGTCATCGCGGACGACCCAGATTCCCGTGGTTGTCGTCAGCGCGTCCAAGGATGAGGCCACGCGCGAGGAGGTGCTCGCGCTCGGCGCCGCGGCATTTCTCGAGAAGCCGGTGTCACCGGACAATTTTATCGCGGCCGTGGAGGCGTTCGGGAAGTAAGACCGCGTGGCCGACCGGGACGTACGAAATTGCGCCGGCCGCGGCACATGAGCGCTCAGGTCGTCATTCCGCGAGCGTGACCAGACCGGCCTCGGCGGCGCCGTTCTCGATCGTCAGAATGGCCACCGACGGCACGAGGTCGAACCGACGCGGCCCGGCCGCGCCGGGATTCACAACCAACCGCCCCTCCACGCGCTCGACCAGCTGCCGATGCGTGTGCCCGTACACACACACGTCGGCATCGTACGCATCCGCTACATTCGCTGGCGTGGGCCGGCCGAGTTCATGA
The DNA here is from genome assembly GCA_036675455.1 of Gemmatimonadaceae bacterium. GTDB lineage: Bacteria > Gemmatimonadota > Gemmatimonadetes > Gemmatimonadales > Gemmatimonadaceae > Pseudogemmatithrix. The sequence goes on from JAKFFA010000094.1 coordinate 36,507, forward strand.
CCATGACTCACATGCACGCGCACGCCGCCGAGCTCAACGTCCAGCCACTCGACGAGTCGCGGGTTCCAGGGATCGTCGCAGTTGCCGCGCACGGCCTTGACCGGCGCGATGAGCGCAAGCTCGTCGAGGATCTCGTCCCCGCACACGTCGCCGGCGTGCAGGATCATCGATACACCCTCGAACGCCCGGTGAACGTCGGCGCGCAGCTGGCCATGCGTGTCAGATATCAACCCGATCCGCAACGCGGCACCTGCGCTCATGTCGCTGGTCCACCCTTGCTCTCCGCGTCATCGCCCCACCGTGGCGCGATGTCGTTCGGTACGCCGAGCTGGTCGAGCGCGCGCGCGACGACGAAGTCGACCAGCTCGGCAATGCTCGTCGGCCGATTGTAAAACCCCGGCGCGGCCGGCATCACTACGGCGCCCGCGAGCGTGAGCCGACGCATGTTCTCGAGATGAATCAGCGACAGTGGCGTCTCGCGTGTGACCAGCAGCAGCCGCCGCCGCTCCTTGAGCGCCACATCCGCCGCACGCTCAACCAGCGACCGCGACGTGCCGGCCGCGATGCTCGCCAGCGTGCCCATCGAGCAGGGACAGATCACCATGCCGCCGGCCAGCGACGAGCCCGACGCCGGCCCAGCGCCGCGGTCGCTATCGTTGAACACCGTCACGAGCCGGTCGAATGCCTTGGCGCCGACCGTCGTGCGCAACGCACCGATGTCCGCGATGTCGCTTTCGGTCCTGAGCAGCCGGAATCCGTGCGAGGAGACAATCAACGAGACCCGACGACTCGCGACCAGCAGTTGCTCCAGCAACCGCACGCCGTACGGCGCGCCGGAGGCTCCGGTGATCGCCATGACGATAGGCGCCGCACCGCCCGTCACGCCCGCCGGCGCCGAGCGCGTCACGCGATCACCCGCTCCGCCAGCACGAACGCAAGGAACGTCATCGAGATCACGCCGTTCATCGTGAAGAACGCCGCATCGAGTCGCGACAGATCGTCGGCCGCGACGAGCGAGTGCTCATACGCCAGCACCGCGCCCGCCACCACCACGCCGACCCACGCCAACACGCCGGCTCCGACCACCCACACGGTGAGCGCAAGCGCCGCGACGGTCACGACATGCAGCGCGCGCGCGAAAACAATCGCGCGCGGCACGCCCACCGCCGCCGGGATCGAGTGCAGCCCCTGCGACCGGTCGAAGTCGACGTCCGGCAGTGCGTACAGGATGTCGAACCCACCCGACCACGTCATCACGGCAGCCGCGAGCGCGACGAGCATCCACCACGGGTCACTCCACGCGCCGGTCACGGCGAGGTAACCGCCCACGGGTGCGATCGCGAGTCCCAACCCAAGCACCAGGTGCGCAAAGCGCGTAAAGCGCTTGGTGAACGAGTAGAAGCACACCCAACCCAGCGCGACGGGCGACAACGCGAAGCACAGCGGGTTCAGCTCCCAGGACGCCCACATGAACAACGCCGCGGCGATGGCCACGGTGACCCACGCCTCGCGCACGCGAATCACGCCGCGCGGGATCTCGCGCTGCGCCGTGCGCGGATTGCGCGCATCGAACTCCCGGTCCACGATACGGTTCACCGCCATCGCCACCCAGCGCGCGCACGTGAACGCGAGCACCACCCAGAGCGCCGTCTCCAGCGTGAGCGGCGCCTCGCGCGACGCAAACGTCACGCCGACGAGCGCGAAGGGCAGCGCGAAAATCGTATGAGGCAGCTTCACAAAACTTGCCCAGCGCGCGAACCGCGACGCGCCGGCGAAGGTCTGACCTTCGCGCGGTGGCGTGTGCTCGCCCGGATCAGCCGCGATGTGCGGACGTCCCTCGCTCACGGCAGCCCCAACCGTGGCCACATGGCATCCACGCGCGCCTTCGTCGCAGCATCCATCTCGATGATCCGCGGCCAGTCCCGCGTGAAGCCTTCCTCGGGCATCTTCTTCGTCCCATCGATGCCCATCTTCGACCCATACGTGAACGCGCGGCTTGAATGGTCGAGCACATCGATCGGCCCCATCGTGAAGCGCGTGTCGCGCTCGGGGTCGATGTTGTTGAGCGCCACCCACCACGCTTCCTGCGTGTTGCGCACGTCCACCCAGTCGTCGACGACCACGAGCACCTTGGCGAGCGACATCAGCCCGGCTCCCCACAGCGCGTTCATCACCTTGTACGCCTGACCCGGGTACGTCTTCTTGATCGACACGAACACAAGGTTGTGGAAGATGCCCTCGGCCGGCATGTGGTAGTCCACGATCTCCGGCGTCGTCAGCTTGAGCAACGGCAGGAAGATCCGCTCCGTCGCGTGGCCGAGGTAGAAATCCTCCATCGGCGGGCGACCCACGATCGTCGCGCAATACACCGCGTTCTTGCGCATCGTCACCGCGCTCACGTGCACGCGCGGATACAGGTCCGCCTCCGAGTAGTACCCGGTATGGTCCCCGAACGGACCCTCGACGATCAACTCCTCGGCGGGATCGATATACCCCTCGATCACGATCTCCGCATCGGCCGGCACCTCGAGGTCGCACGTCACCGCCTTCGTGAGCTTCACCGGCGACTTGCGCAGGAACCCCGCGAAGATGAACTCGTCGATGTTGGGCGGCAGCGGCGCGCTGGCCGAATACATGGACGCAGGGTCCGCCCCGATGACGATGCACACCGGCATCTTCTCGCCGCGCGCCGCCATCTCGGCGAAGTGATGTGCGCCCGACTTGTGCCGCTGCCAGTGCATTGCAACGTGCTGCTTCCCCATCTGCTGCACGCGGTACATGCCGACGTTGCGGATGCCGCGCGCGGGGTCTTTCGAGACGACGGCGGTCATCGTCATGAACGGACCGCCGTCCTCGGGCCACGTCGTGAGCACGGGCAGCTTGTCGAGATCAATCTCGTCACCTTGCAGCACGATCTCCTGGCACGCCGGCTTTCCCGACGCCATGCGCGGCGGAAACTTGGCGACCTCCATGAGCCGCGGCAGCATCTGCAGCTTGCCCAGGAAGCCCTCGGGCACCTTCATGTCGAGGAGTCCGGTAATACGCTCACCATGCTGATCGAGCCGCTCGACACCCAGCGAGAGCGCCATGCGCGTCATCGATCCGAACAGGTTGATGGCGACTGGGAACTTGGAGATGGACCCGTCGCGCAGCACGGGCTTCTCGAACAACAGCGCGGGACCGCCGCCCGGCATCTTCATCACGCGGTCCGTGATCTCACACATCTCAAGCTCCACCTTCACGGGCTCGCTGATACGGCGCAGTTCGCCCGCGCGGTCGATGGCGGCGATGAACTCCTGCAGGGTGTCGATCGTCGAGGTCACTTGGTCCCCATGTGCACGGCGGCGATGCCCAGCGAGAGGGTCTCGAAACGCACGTCGCGGAACCCCGCGCGTGTCATCGCGGCGGCCAGCGCGCCGGTCTCCGGGAAGTTCGCCACCGATCTGGGCAGATAGGTGTACGCCGTCTTGTGGCCGCTGATGGCGCGGCCGATGCGCGGCAAGATGTGATGGAAGTAGAACAGGTA
>JAKFFA010000014.1:0-9030 GCA_036675455.1 Gemmatimonadaceae bacterium
CTACAGGCCGCCTTGGTACTGTCTCCCGGCCAGAACGGCGAGGCGATGCAGGCCTTCTCGGCGATCGTCGACAATGCGCCCGCGCGCGGCACGCTGACCGCGCGCGCCCCGTGGGGACCGTTGCTGATGAGCGCCGAGGTCGAGGCGGAGTCGAAGTCCGTGCTCGTCCGCGCGCGGTATGGGATCCATCCGCCGTACGGCGTGGGCGCGCGGGTGGAGCTCTCGGATCTGCTCTTCTATACGCCGTACGGCGATTTTCCGACGTCGGTCGAGGAGGCGCTGCCGCACGCCATCCACACGCAGAAGGTGCGCTCGGGCGAGCCCTTAGGCGTGTTCTGGGAGGCGTACGACACCGATCCGGCCGGTGAGCAGATGACCATCACTCTCACCGTGACGCCCGATTCCGACCAGGAAACGTCCTGGCTGGGCCGCCTCGGGCGCCGGCTAGGGATCGGCGACGACGTGTCCCCGGTGACATTGGGTGTACAAGAGATGTCGGCGCGCGGAAGCACTGTCTCGCCGCGCGCCCTCGAGTTGGATATCTCGACGCTCAAAGCCGGCGAGTACCGCGTGCGCCTCGAGGTCGAGGTGAAGGGTCAGTATGTGATACGTGCGGAGCGGCGGCTCGTCGTGACGGGGCCATAATCCGCAGCCGTAACCGGCCCACCGAAGGCTGCACCGAACAACGGCGCTCGGCGTCATATGCCGATACTCAGGCACGAAGCCGCTCGATGGACGATTAATCTGTGGCATCTGGGGGCCGCAAATCGTCCTTGTCGTAATCCCCCACCTTGAACAGTTCCCGCTACAAGCAGGTGTTAGCCAGTGCGATACGCTCCTCTTTTGATCCTTTCGGCATGCCTCGCCGCGCCCGTCGTCAGCGGCGCGCAGGCTTCGCCCGATTCCATTCCGCAGACCAAATCACCGGCAGCCACAAAGGCGTCGCCGCGTGACACCACGCCGCGCGACACGCTGAAGGCGGACTCGGCGCACGCGCGGATGCACGCCGATTCGACGCACGCGCGGATGCACGCTGATTCGTCGCACGCGCGGATGCACGCTGATTCGTCGCACGCGCGCATGCACGCTGACTCCGCACACCGGGCCGCGATGCACGGCGGCGCCATGCGCGATTCCGCGAGCGCCGGCTGGCAGCTCGGCGATTCGCTCCAGCCGCCGCAGACGGACTCCGCGAAGCGCGTGAGCATGGCCGATTCCGTCCGCGCCGACTCCGTGGCGAAGGCGAAGGCCGCGAAGGCCAAAGCCGCCGCCGCGAAGGCAAACGTGAGTTCGACGACCAAGTCCGCGCCCGCCTCGAATGCGATGACCGCCGAGGAGTTTGCGCGCGCGCGTCGCGATAGTGTGATGAACAGCTGGTGGCCCGTGAAGGGCCCCGAGCCGCTGCCCGGCGCGATCCTGCCGCACAAGCGCATCGTCGCCTACTACGGCAATCCGTTCTCGAAGCGCATGGGCGTGCTGGGTGAGTACCCGTCGGACTCGATGCTGAAGATGCTCGACGCCGAGGTGGCCGCGTGGGAAAAGGCCGACCCATCGACGCCCGTGCAGCCCGCATTGCACCTGATCGCCGTGGTGGCGCAGGGCAGCGCCGGCAGCGACGGCAAGTACCGCGCGCGCATGCCGGACTCGCTGATCGTGCGCGTCGCCTCGTGGGCCGCAACGCGCAACGCGCTCGTGTTCCTCGACGTGCAGGTCGGACTCTCGACGCTGCAGGAAGAACTGCCGCGGCTCGAGAAATTCATGCGTCTGCCGAACTTCCACCTGGGCATCGACCCCGAGTTCTCGATGAAGAACGGCGGGCTGCCGGGCAAGAAGATCGGCACGTTCGACGCCGTCGACATCAACTACGCGACCAAGTTCCTCGCGGACATGGCGTACAAGTACCACATCCCGCCGAAGATCCTCGTGGTCCACCGCTTCACGCAGGGCGGCGTGACGAATTACCAGAACATCAAGCTCGACCCGGCGGTACAGATCGTCATGCACATGGACGGCTTCGGCAAGCCGTGGCTCAAGCGGAACACCTTCCGCGAGTACATCAAGGCCGAGCCCGTGCAGTTCGCGGGGTGGAAGCAGTTCTATAAGCTGCGGAATGACAATCCGCGGACGACGATTGAGGAGATACTGAAGTTGCATCCGAAGGTATTGTATATACAGTACCAGTGAGGGTTGGCCGTCTGGTGTCAGACGGCAGACGGCAGACGGCGGACGGTAGACGGCAGATTCGCCAACGATGCGAGGGTGGATGCGAGGAGTAACTCGCGTCCACCCTTTGTCTTTACTCGTAGGCTCTCGCGGTCTCCGCGCCTCCGCGCCTCCGCGTGAAACCGCAGTTCCCCGCACTGCGGTCTAGGTGAGCTATGGAACGACGATCCCCTTAACGGGATCCGACTGCGCGAACACCCGCCCATTCGGATTATAGAAGTTGATCCGCCGGCGCCGACCCTCGACGACCTCGTCCGCTTCCGCGTAGCGCTTGGCGAGCTCGAGTTGGCCCTCTTCCTTTAGCGGGAACGTCGCCGCGCGATAACTCACGAAGACCTGATCCGGCTGGGATTCGACGAGCGCCACCTCGCGCGTTTTGCGAAGGACGGCCTGTGCCTCGATGAGCGACATCATCGGGCGCTCGGGCGCCACCGCGACGGACCCCACGGCGCCTGACGGACGTACGGCGGGTCCACCGGGAAGAACCAGCCAGGCTGCCACCACAAGCACGATGCCCAGCCCCGTCCAGCGCACGACGGGGGACAAGGTCGAGCCCGCGCCCGACCCGCCGCCACTACCGCCGACAGCCGCAGCACCCTGCGCCGGCTGCGAGAGTGGCGTGGGGTTGCGTCGAAGTGAGGGGGTGCCGTCGTCCGTCGGATACGGCGTGAAACAGTGCGGACAGACGCGCCGGTTGTTGCTGGTCCGGTCGCAGGTGGGGCAATGCATACGTCGAAAACAATGCCGCTCTGGGATGCGGGGCAACTGCGGGGGCTTGGCCATGTGCTGTGGCCGCGGTCGGGAGCGGGTGTCCGGCGTCGGCGGCCTGTGCCTTACACGCTTCGAACCCGCGCTTCGCGCGGTTTCTCGCTACGGCACGGGCCGCCTTTGCCGGACACCCGCTCCCTCCCTCGCTCGGTGCACGTCAGCGCTCGCAGTTCAGCTCCCATCCCTCGGGCGCTGGGGGCGCGCAAGCCGAAGAGCGAGGGCGGCGCCAGGCGAGGCGGGCTGTGGTTACACGACCGGTGCGGCGGCCGCGGGGGTGGTCGTAGCGACGCTCGCGGCGTAGCAAGAAACTCGCGCGCAACGCGCGCGAGGTTCGCAGCGTGTAAGCCGCTGCGTCGCGAAGACCACCCCCGCGGTCGACGCACCAGCCCGGAAGAAAAACCTCAGGGCTTCGGCTCGACCTCGCAGTCGTCTTGCCGCGGCGTGACGCCAGCCCCGCGCAGGAGTTCCTCCGCTTCGTCAGCCGGACACGGGGCGCCGCTGTGGAGACCGCTCCAAGCGGGTGGATCGCTGGCGGGAAAGGAGTCAGACGACGCGTCGTCGACTTGCTGGGGCTTCGGAGGTCTGAGCATGTCTGAGCTTACCCCCGGGCTCGGCGCGTGGTCCGTGACGGTTGACTCAACGGCGGTCGTCGCATCGCATGCATCCGCCTCGGCGCGGCAGTTACCGCGAAACGTGCGGCGGTCGCGGGGGTGGTCGTAGCGACGCTCGCGGCGTAGCGAGAAACTCGCGCGCAACGCGCGCGAGGTTCGAAGCGTGTAAGCCGCCGCGTCGCGAAGACCACCCCCGCGGCCGCCGCACCAGCCCGGAAGCAAACGCTATTTCGACCGACCAGACGACCGCTCAGACGACCGCTCAGACGGCCGCCCCGCCGACTCCCCCGTGCGCGCACCCGACGACTCGCCCGTGCTCCGGCCGCTCGACGTGCGCCCCTCCGCGCGCTCACCCGACTGCGCCGACCGACTGCGCGCACCACCGTTGCCGCTGCCGCTCCGCGCGTGTGCCGCGGATGAGGACGACGAAGATGACGACGACGATGATGACGCGCCCACCTCAGCCATGCCCGCATCGAGCGCGTCCGACGCGATGTCGTCCTTGAACACCGCCGTCAGCTTCTTGTCCGCCGCCTCCTCCTCGCCCAGCGACTTCTTCAGGAGCTCCGCCGCCTCGTGGTTCCCCATCATCTGCGCGAACGTCACCAGATTGCCGTAGGCCGCGATCTCATAATGCTCCACGCGCTGCGCCGCGGCGATGATCTCCGTGTCCACGAGCGCGTCCTCGCCCTCGGCGTCGATCGCCTCCTGGCCCTCCTTGATGAGCCCTTCCATGCCGTGGCACATCTTGCCCTGCGCGCGCTTGCCGAGGCGCTCGAAGACCTGCTCGAGTCGCTCGACGTGCGTCTCCGTCTCGCGCAGATGATTCTCGAACGCCTCGCGCAGCTTCGGCGAGTGCGCGCCCTTCGCCATCTTCGGCAGCGCCTTCGTCAATTGTTTCTCGGCGTTGAGCACATCCTTCAACTGCTCCACGAACACGTCCTGCATCGATTCGAGTCTCATTGGTTCTCCGGCGTTTTGGGGAGCGTGTAACTACCGCCCGTCAGGTGGGAAGTTCATTCTGTGGCGCGCCGCAGACATCAGGAACTTTTGCGCGCGTTTCGCGTGTTCACGAGGACACGCACACCGGAGCGCATGACCTTCCCACTCGCTGCCGAGCCGGCCCTGGACAAGGGCGCTCAGGACACACCCGAAGCCCCCGTGCGCCCCCTTGCCTTGGCACCGGAGCCCGCCGCACTCGCGGCGGAGTTCGAGGTGACGGCCGTGCGCGCGCTGCGCGGCCCGAACTTCTGGCGACTCGCGCCCGTGATCGCCTGCGACCTGCGCCTGGGTCGCCTCGAGAGCACCGGCACCGCCGATCTCCCGGAGTTCGCCGAGCGACTCGAGCGCTCGCTGCCTGGCATCGTCGCCCATCCCTGTCATGGTCGCCGCACCGGCGGCTTCGGGCGCGACCTGCGCGCAGGCACGTCGCTGCCGCATGTGCTCGAGCACGTCGCGCTGGAGCTTCAGGTGCTGGCCGGTTGCAACGTGTCGTTCGGTCGCGTCGCGCGTTCGGGCGAGCCGGGCGTATGGTGGGTCATCGTTGCGTACGACGAGGAACAGGTCGGCACCGCGGCCATGCAGGCGGCGGCGCGCATCCTTCGCGCATGCATCAGTGGCGACGACGACCTCGCCGCCGTCGACGTCCCCGCCGTCGTCGAGGCGCTGCGCGGCCTCCTCGATGAAGTGCGGCTCGGCCCCTCCACCTTCGCCATCGTCGAGGAGGCCGAGCGGCGTGGCATTCCGTCACGTCGCCTGAACGCCGGCTCGCTCGTGCAGCTCGGCCTCGGTCGCCACCTGCGGCGTGTGCAGGCGACGCTCACCGACTACACGAGCGCGATCGCCGTCGAGATCGCGCAAGACAAGGCGCTCACCAAACGCACGCTGGCCGAGGTCGGCCTGCCCGTGCCGCACGGCGAGGTCGTCAGCTCACTGCACGCCGCGACGGCGCACGCCGAGGCCGTCGGCTACCCCGTGATCCTCAAGCCGCTCGACGGCAACCACGGTCGCGGTGTCTCGGCGCGGCTTGCCGACGCGGAGGCGCTCGCCGCGGCCTGGGCCGATACCCAGCGCTTCTCATCACGCGTCGTGGTCGAGCGGTTCCACGCAGGGCGCGACCACCGCGTGCTCGTCGTGGGCGGCCGCGTGGTGGCGTGCGCTGAGCGCGTCGCCGCCCATGTGATCGGCGACGGGCGGCACACCGTGCGCGAGCTCATCGCACTCGGCAACCGCGACCCGCGCCGCGGCAAGGGACATCGGCGCGAGCTCACGTTCCTGCCGGACGACGCCGCGACCGCGCAGTTTCTCGCGACCACCGGACACACGCCGGAGACCGTGCCGCACAAGGGGGAACGCGTCTTCCTGCGCAGCACCGCGAACCTCAGCACGGGCGGCACGTCGGTGGACCGCACGGAGGAGATGCACGCCGAGAACCTGACCGCGTGCGAGATCGCCGCCGGCGTCGTGGGACTCGACATCGCCGGCATTGACGTGATCACGCCCGACATCAGCGTGCCGTTCCGCGCGAACGGCGCGGTGATCGTGGAGGTGAACGCGGCGCCGGGCCTGCGCATGCACACGCACCCCACCGAGGGCACACCGCGCGCGGTGGCGGCGCCGATCGTGGACATGCTGTATCCGCCGGGGACGGACTCGACGATCCCGATCATCGCCGTCACGGGCACCAACGGCAAGACGACCACCGTGCGGCTCATCGCGCACCTGTTCCGCAATCGCGGCGAGCGTGTGGGGTTCACCACGACTGACGGCGTGTACGTGCAGAACCGGCTCGTCATGGGCGGCGACATGTCTGGGCCGTTCGCCGCGAACATCATCCTCTCGAACCCGAGCGTCTCTCTGGCGGTGCTCGAGACCGCGCGCGGCGGCATCCTGCGCTCGGGGCTCGGCTTCGACGAGTGCGACCTGGGCATCGTGCTCAACGTGACCGGCGACCATCTTGGGCTCGGCGGCATCAACACCGAGGAGCAGTTGGCCGAGTTGAAGGGCGTCGTCACGGCCGTGGTGCGCCGCGACGGGCACGCCGTGTTCAATGCCGACGACCCGCTCGTGCTGCGCCTCGCGCGGCGCACGCCGGGCGACGTCGTGCTGTTCAGCGCGCATGAGTGCGGCAGCAACCCGACGCTCGAGGAACACACCGAGAAGGGCGGCGTGTCGGCGTGCATGGCGGACGGCCAGTTCGTCATCCGGCGGCGCCGGCTGCGCATCCCGATCGCGCACGAGCGCGAGGTGCCGCTGATGCTGGGCGGCGCGGCGCGTTTCCAGCGCGAGAACGTGCTGGCGGCCATCGTCGCCGCGTATGTGCGCGGCATGCGATACGACGACATCCGCGCCGGGCTGCTCTCGTTCTTCCCTTCCCCGTCGCTGACGCCGGGCCGGCTCAACGTCATCACACTGCGCAATGGCGCGCGCGCCGTGGTGGATTACGCGCACAACGCCGCCGCGGCGGAAGGCGTGGTGGAGTTCGTGCGCGCGCTGCCGGCGCACCGGCGCATCGCCGCGGTGTGCATGCCGGGAGACCGCCGCGACGGCGACATCCGCGCGGTGGGGCGGCTGTTCGCCGAGTTCGACCATGCCATCGTCAAGGAGGACGCCGACCTGCGCGGCCGCGCACCAGGCGAGGTCGCCGCGATGCTCTCCGAGAGTCTGCTGCTGGGCGGGTGTCCGCAAGCCGAGATCGAACAGGTGCTCGACGAGGAGGCCGCCGTGCGGCGTGGGCTGTCGCTGCTGCGTGACGACGACCTGCTCCTCGTGCTGGCGGATGACGTGTCGCTGGCGCTGGACGTGGTGGCCGAGTTCGCGGCGGAGCAGCGGTGAGGGCGATTCCCGACCCTCGTCGCGAGATCCGCTTGCGCGGCCTGCACGCGGCGCGCGGCATCAACTATTGGTCGCGCCGGCCCGTCATCCGCATGGACGTGTCCGTGGGTGCGTTCGACCAGATCTCATCGGCCGATGCCCCGGGCTGCGCGGACGCGCTGCTGGCGGCGTTGCCCGGACTCGAGGAGCACGAGTGCAGCTACGGCCGACGCGGCGGGTTCGTCCAGCGGCTGCGCGAGGGCACGTACGCGCCGCACATGATCGAGCATGTGGCGCTCGAGGTGCAGACGTTGCTGGGGCATCGTGTCGGCTACGGCAAGACGCGCGGCGGCGAGGATCGCGGCGAATACACGCTGATCTTCGAGTACGAGCACGAGCGCGTGGGTCTGCGCGCGGCGGCGATGGCGCTCGAGATCGTGCAGCAGGCGTTCGAAGGGCGCACCGCATCGCTCGAAGCCAGCATCGCCGAACTGCGGTTGCTCGATGACACCGACGAAGCCGCGCGCGCGCAGGTCAACGTATTCTGCGGCATCACGGGTGGCGCCTTGCGCAGCGAGACGCAGCACGCCGTGCACTCAGCGCTGCTCGCGGCCGGCGAGCGGCAGTTGGTGGTGGTGGACGTCGCGCCGGCGTATCTCCTGCGCGCGGGGCTGCCGTACGAGCGGTCGGAGATGTGTGTCATCCTGAACACGGAGCTTCCGGCGGTCGCGCCAGTGTATCGGACGCCGATCAACGCGCGGCGGCTGGTGGGGACGCTCATTGAAGGCACGCGCCGCGGTGGTGTCGTCGTGTGTCCCGCGCGCGAACGCGCGTTGCAGACGCTCGCGATGGAGAACGGTTGCCGTGTCATCACTTTTCGGGAGTCCGGCACGCGGATTCCAGCGGCGATCGCCACGCTCGTGACCGAACTCGCCGTGGAGGTCGCACACTGATGGCGATGGTCGAAGGCAATGGCGCGATCATCCTCATAGGCGGCAACGCGACCGTGAACGGGCAGGCGTTGTCCGCGTTCTTCGAGCTCTCGCGCGCGCAGCGCGGGGAGCGCGTGGTGGGCCTCATGGCCGCGAGCGTGGAGCCGGTGAAGAGCGCGCACTTCTGGCAGGCCGCGTTCCACAGCGTCGGCGCCGTGGACGCCGAGTTCCCCATGCTGACGGCGCGCGATGAGAAGGCCGATACCGACTGTGCGGCCCTCATCGCCGAGGCGCGCGGCGTGTTCCTCGGCGGTGGCGACCAGATCAAGCTCGTGGAGACGCTCTCCGGCACGAAGACCGAGAAGGCCATCAAGGCGCTGTTCGATCGCGGCGGTGTCGTGGCCGGCACGAGCGCGGGCGCGGCCGCGCTCACGGAGCTCACCATGGCGGGCGGCGAGCTCGACCCCGAAGGCAACCTCGTCGAGCAGTACCTCGGTCCCGGACTCGGCCTGACCGCAGCCGACGTCCCCGACCTGGGCGTCCTGCTGGTGGGCCCGATGGCACGTGGGGCGGAGGTGGAGCTCCGATGAGTTGCCGTGCCCTCGAAACGGCAGGATCTGCAACGGCTCGAAGAGGCCGAAGCGCCGCTTCATCCCCATCCGCAGGCCCTTGACGCCGCCGAG
>JAKFFA010000044.1:0-39433 GCA_036675455.1 Gemmatimonadaceae bacterium
CCGGCGATGTGGACAAGGCGCGTGAGGCGCTGAAGGATGCGCCGTTGGCGGCCGAGGACGCGGTCTCGGGTTGGCTCGCGCTATTCGACGGAGACCTCGCGCACGCGCGTCGGGCGCTGCGCCACGCGGAGACGCTGGGGCAGGACGCCGTGTCCGCGCTCGCGCTGCTCAACCGCACGCGCGAGGACACGTCGGCCGCCATCGGCGCGGCCTTCCTCGCGTTGGCGCAGGCGGACACGGCGGAGGCCGCGCGCCGGTTCGAGTCCGCAGCGGAGGGATTGCCGGACGCCGCGCCGCTGTTGCTGGCGATGGCTGCGCGCGTGGAGACGGCCCGCGCGGTCGCGCTCTGGCGTCGCGTCGCTGCGGAACACCCGCAGTCGCCGGAAGCCGCCGAGGCGTATCTTGAATGGGCACGGGCGCTCGTGCGGGCGGGCGACCGCGACGGCGCGCGGCAACGATTGGAGCATCTCATCCTGACGTATCCCACGAGCGCGCTCGTGCCGCAGGCGCGCCGCGAGCTCGACGCGCTGCGCATGGGCGCCGTGCCCACCACCCCCCCGGGAGTCGTGCGTTGAAGAGAGGCACTCACAGGATTCGGGCCTTACTGCTCGTGCTCGCCGCCGCCTGCCTCGCGTTCGCGCAGCCGCTGGCAGCGCAGCACCTGCTCGTCCCCATGGACGACTCGCAGACGAATCATCTCAAGGCGTACGGCGTCACGTTCGGCGCGCTCGTCGACGGCGTGCGCAGCGAGTGGCTGCTCAACTACCGCGGCGGCAGCTTCCTGCTGCCGGACTCCCCAGCCGTGCGTCGTGCGGCCGCACTCGCCGGCGTGAGCGTCGAGGCCGTGGACGCGGCGGCGCTCGATGGCATCCGTCGTGAGATCGCCGAAGGCAACATGGACGCCGTGCCGCTCGAGAAGGCGCCGCGCATCGCCGTCTACACGCCGCCCGACGCGCCGCCGTGGGACGACGCCGTCACGCTCGCGCTCACGTACGCGGGCATCCAGTACACGAGCATCTGGGACGACGAAGTCCTGTCGACGGACCTCTCGCAGTACGACTGGATCCACCTGCATCACGAGGATTTCACCGGCCAGCAGAACAAGCTGTTCCTCGGATTCCGGGACGCGCCGTGGTTCGTGCAGGCGCGCGAGCGCGACCTGGCCACGGCGCGCAAGCACGCGCTGCCGGACATTCCCGCGCTCAAGAAGACCGTGGCCGACCGGCTGCGCGGATTCGTCGAACGCGGCGGGTTCCTGTTCGCGATGTGCGGCGCGACGGAGACCATCGAGCTGGCGCTGGCCGGCAAGGACGTCGACATCGCCGGCCCGTACTCTGACGGGTCGCCGATGGACCCCGACGCCCAAGAGAAGCTCGACTGGACGCGCACGTTGGCGCTGCAGGACGCGCGTTTGGAGTATGGCGCCGGCGTGAATGCGATGAGCGACATCGATGGTCACCAGGTCAATGTTCCCTCGCGCCGGCAGCCGCTGGGGACGTTCACGCTGTTCGGTTTCTCCGCCAAGTTCGACCCCGTCGCCACGATGCTCGTTCAGGACCACCGGACCGTGATCAACGACTATTATGGAGTGACCACGTCGTTCCTGAGGCGCGTCCTCAAGCCGGGCGTGACGGTGCTGGCGCACGAGGAGGGCGCGCCGTGGGTGAAATACATCCACGGGACGTATGGCCAGGGCTCGTGGACCTATCTCGGCGGGCATGACCCCGAGGATCCACAGCACAACATCGGCGCGCCGCCCACGGACCTCGCGCTGCATCCCAACTCGCCGGGCTATCGGTTGATCCTCAACAACGTGCTGTTCCCCGCCGCGAAGAAGAAGCCGCTCAAGACGTGACGCGCACCGAGGTGCACGGCGCGCCGGCCGCCGGAGACGCGCGCAACGCTGCGCACGGGGGAGGCGATGCGCGCCGGGCTGCGCATGGGGAGCCCGAGCGCGTCGCACCCGGCGCGGCGGCGGCCATCCGCTCCGCCATCCGGCTGGCCGGCGGCCGCGAGGTCTGCTTCGTCTGCACCAGCGACGAAGAAGGCGTCGTGCAAACCGCGCGCGTGGCCGCGCGCGGCGACGTGCGCAGCGTGCTCGCGTTGCCGGGCTTCGCGAACCGCGGCGAGCTGCTGCTGCACAACCATCCGAGCGGCTGGCTCGAGCCGTCGGACGCCGACCTCGAAGTCGCCGCGCGCATGCACGACGACGGCATCGGGTTCGCGATCATCGACAACGAGGCCGCGCGGCTGTACGTGGTCGTGGAGGTCCCGCGCGCGCGCAAGGCCGCCGAGCTCGCGCCGGACGATGTTGCGGGGATCCTCGGGCCCGACGGTCCCGTGGCGGCGCACCTCGGGCGCTATGAGGACCGCCCGAGCCAACGCGAGATGGCGCGCCTCATCTCGCAGCTCTTCGCGCGCGGCGGCGTCGGCATGATCGAGGCCGGCACCGGCGTCGGCAAATCGCTCGGCTACCTCGTGCCCGCGCTGCGCTGGGCGGCGGCCAGCGGCGAGCGCACCGTGGTGTCCACCAACACCATCACGCTGCAGGAGCAGCTCACGGGCAAGGACCTGCCGTTCCTCGCGCGCGCGCTCACCGACCAGAAGGTCCGCTTTGCGCTGCTCAAGGGATGGCGGAACTACTTGTGCCTCATGCGTCTCGACCAAGCACGGCTGCAGGGCAATTCGCTCTTCGATGACACCGCAGGTGCCGACCTCGCGATGATCGAGCGCTGGGCAGAGCAGACCACCGACGGCTCGCTCGCAGACCTGGCGACTGCCCCGCGACCCGAAGTATGGGACGAGGTCGCCGCGGAGTCCGACCTGTGCACGCGCCTGCGCTGCCCGCACTTCGAGAAGTGTTTTGTCTTCAAGGCGCGGCGCGAGGCGGCGCAGGCGGATGTCGTCGTCGTGAATCATCACCTGCTCATGGCCGACGTTGCCGTGCGGCGTGCGTCGCAGCGCTGGGACGAGGCGGCCGTGCTGCCGGCCTACAAGCGCCTGATCATCGATGAAGGGCACCATCTCGAGGATGCGGCCGCGGCGCACCTCGGGCAGACGGTCTCGCGCCGTGGGCTCGAGCGCCTTTTTGCGCGTCTCGAGCGGCGCGGCAAGGGCCTGCTGCCGGCGCTCGATCGCAAGCTCTCCGCGAGCACCGACTTGCTCAGCGTCGCGAGTCTCGACCTCGTGCGCGCGCGCCTCGTGCCATCGGTGATCTCCGCGCGCGACAAGAGTGCGGTGCTGTGCGACCTGCTGACCGAGTGGATGCGCGACCGGCGCGATCCCGTCGTGCGTCTCACCGACGCGTTCGAGGATGAGCCGATCTGGCGCGCGGGGCTCTCGGCGGCGCTCGAGGACCTGCTCAAGGAGATCGTGCTGCTGGGTGACGGCCTGCGCATGGTCCGCGACCGTCTTGAGACGGACGAGCGCCGTGCCGAGGAACTCGCGCCGCTGCTCAACGAAGTGCGCGGGGTCTCGCGCCGCCTGCAAGCGGCGGGTGATGCGCTGCGCGCCGCGCTGCGGCCCGAGCGCGAAGGCATGCCTCGCGTGCGCTGGCTCGAGATGCGCGGCAATGAGCGCAACATCGGCGCGACCGCCGTGCCGCTCGACCTGGCACCCGTGCTGCGCGAAGACCTGTTCCGCCGCGTCGAGACCGCGATCGTCACGAGCGCCACGCTCGCGGTGGGCGATGGATTCGATTTTATGGTGGGGCGCCTGGGACTCGATGACGACGCGCTCGAGCCGGTGACCGCGTCGCTCGCGTCGCCGTTCGATTACCCGCGGCAGGCCATGCTCGCGATTCCGAGCGATTTTCCGGCGCCCAACGCCGACGCGCCCGGCCACTTCCGCCGCACGATGGACGCGGCCGTGGACCTCATCGAGTTCTCCGGTGGCGGCGTGTTCGTGCTGTTCACGAGCCACCGCGACGTGCGCGAGGCCGCGCGCGTCCTGCGCGAGCGCGGGATTGAAGGACGCCATGCGCTGCTGGTGCATGGCGAAGCGCCGCGCGACGACCTGTTGCGCCGCTTCCGCGAGAACGGCGACGCGGTGCTCGTGGGTACGGCCAGTTTCTGGGAAGGCGTTGACGTCCCGGGCCGCGCGCTGCGGGGTCTCGTGCTCGGCCGCATCCCATTCCGCGTGCCCACGGAGCCCATGACGGCTGCCCAGTGTGAGGCCATCGAGGAGGAGGGCGGCGACGCGTTCTCCGATTATATGATTCCGCACGCCGCACTTCGGCTCAAGCAGGGCTTTGGCCGGCTCATCCGCACGGCGACGGATCGCGGGGCGGTGGTGATTTGTGACCCCCGGGTGGTGACCAAAGGGTATGGGCGTCGACTCATCGAAGGATTGCCGCCCGCATCGAGGATCCAGGGTCCATGGGCGCTGCTGCGCGACGAGCTGGCGGCCTTTTATCGCAGTGCGGCAAAACCCGAACGCTGAGCCGAGGGGTACATTCAAGGATGCCTTTTCGCGGGAAGATTGTATGCATCGGGCGCAATTATCAGGACCACGCGAAGGAACTCGGCAACGAGGTCCCGGCCACGCCGATGGTGTTCTACAAGCCGTCGTCGTCGGTGATCGGGGATGGTGAGTCGATCGTGCTGCCGCGCGACGCCGGCCGGGTGGATTTCGAAGGCGAGATCGGCGTGGTGATCGGCACGCGGTTGCGTCGCGCGACCGCGGACGAGGCCCGCGCCGGCGTGCGCGGTCTCGTTGCGGTCAACGACGTGAGCGCGCGCGACCTGCAGAAGCAGGACCCGCAGTGGTGGCGCGCCAAGGGCTACGACACGTTCTGCCCCATGGGCGTGGAACGCCAGGGCACGCCCGACCTCACGGACCTCATGATCGTGACGCGCGTGAACGGCAAGGAGCGCCAGCGGGGCCACACCCGCGACATGGCGTTCCCGATCGTGGACCTGCTGACGTGGATCACGCGCGCCGTGACGCTTGAGCCCGGTGACGTGGTAATCACAGGCACACCCGCGGGCGTGGGTCCGCTGTCCCCAGGCGACGTCGTGGAGGTCGAGATCCCGGGCTGGAGCAAGGTGAGCAATCCGGTGGTGGCGGAGTCGTGACGGAACCGCGCCGGCGGAGCCGCCTTCGCCTGTTGCTGCCGCGCCGTGGGGGCGATCCGCGCGCGTCGCTGGTCGCGTTCCTCGTGCAGGCGGCGATCATCGCGATCATCGTGCCGTCGCTGATCGTGCCGATCGCGTTCGATCTCCTGCGCGACGACAGCGGACGCATCGCGCGCCCGGAGCGCATCAGCTATGTGGTGGCAGTGCCGGATCGCGAGCGCACAGTGGAGGCGCCCGTCGCCGGTGGTGACGGGCGCGAGCCGGGCGGCGTGGAGACGACGGTGATCAGCGAGCCCATCGTCGCGCCCAGCGAAGTGCCGACAGGCGTGCCCGCCGCACCGGTCGACGAAGCGCCTGCGGAGGATCCGCTTGGCGTAGGCCCACTCGTTGGCGGCGGTGGCCCCACGCGTGGGGTGCGGCCGTCATTCACGGACGCGCGACTCTGGGCGCCCACGGCCGAGGAACTCATGGCGCCCGGTCCGCCACTCACTCGCGCCGATACCTTGCGGCTGATGCTCGCCGAGCGTGCGAACGTGTACCTGGACTCGATGGCGCGCGCGCAACCCGGCCGTGATCCCGCCGACTGGACCTTCGAGCACAATGGGCGCACGTACGGCATCGACTCCAAGTTCATCCGCTTGGGCAAGTTCTCGATCCCGACGGCGTTGCTCGCGGCGCTGCCGTTGAACCAGCAGGCGAACCCCATCGCCTCCGAGCGCATCCAGCGGCTCAACTCGATGCGCGGCGAAATCCAGTATCAGGCAGCGCGCATGGCGCGCGAAGACGAGTTCCGCGACGCGGTTCGCGAGCTGCGCGAGCGAAAGGAGCGTGAGCGGATGGCGGAGGCGGCGAAGAAGGCCGGGGAGCGGCGGCCAGAGGATCCGGACTAGACGTCGTTGTCGTCCGGCCGCGCGGCCGTCACGCGGAACACTCCACACAGCGGCCCCAGCACGCGGAAGTCATCAGCCGGCCCGATCTCGATATCATCCGCGCCCGCGCGCGGCGCGCGCAGCACGAGCGTCGCGCCACGGCGCTCCATCATGCGCGCCACGATCGCCCCGCCAATGCGCGCCACCACGGGTGCGTCCTCGTGCGCGCGCGCACTCGGGTGCACGAGCAGCAAGTCGCCCTCGCGAATCGCGTGCGCCGGCGCATCCTCGACGGACGCGCGCACAAGGAACACGTCGTCGCCCGGCAGCAGCGTGCGGTCGAGGGTGAGATGTTCCTCGACGATGAGCGTTCTATCGCGGTCTGGGCCCGGCCGCACGACCGGCACGGGCTGCGTCCCCGTGCCGCCCGCGAACCCCTCGATGACGACGCCGCGTGAACGGCCCGCCGTGCGCCGGATGTAGCCCTTGGCCTCCAGCGACGCGAACAGGTCCGCGACGGTCTTCGTCGACGGGATCCGGAAGTGCCGCGCTACTTCGCGCACGCTCGGCTGGAACGTGTGCTCCGCGAGGAAATCGATCAGGAAATGCCAGAGCTTCTGTTCGATCGCCGTGAGCGGCGCGCGCGGGGTGTCCACGTCAGGCGTCTTGGAGGAACGCCTCGGCCTGCTGGATGCGCGCGAGCGTGCGGTCGCGACCGAGCGCGAGCATCACGTCGAAGATGCCCGGTGAGACGCCGAGGCCCGTGAGTGCGACACGCAGCGGCTGGAACACCTTGCCGCCGCCCACGCCCTTTTTCTCGGCCAGCGCGCGCAGGGCCTCTTCCATCGGCTCCGGTTCCCACGGGCGAAGCTCGGCCAGCGTCTCGCGCGTCGCGCTCAGCAGGTCGCGCGCCACCGCGCGATCCTTCCACTGCTTGGCGACGGCATCGGCGTCGTACTCGATCTCGTCGCGGAAGAACGGCACCGCCTGCCGCACGATGTCGTCGATGAGCCGCGAGCGCACGCGCAGCAGGTCAATCAGCTTGAGATACCAGTCGCGCCGCGCGGCGAGCTCGGCCTCGGTGGCCAGGCCGGCCGCGACGATGAGCGGCGTCACGCGCGGCTCCAGGTCCTCCAGCGGCACGCGCGAGAGATGCTGGCCGTTCATCCACTCGAGCTTCTTGGGATCGAACACCGACGCCTTGCGCAGCAGGTGCTCGGCGCTGAACGCCTCGATGAGCTGCTCGAGCGTCATCACTTCCTCGAACTCCCCGCCGGGCGACCAGCCGAGGAGGGCGAGGAAGTTCACCATGGCCTGCGGCAGGATGCCTTCGTGCTGGTAGTCGCCGACAGCCGTGGCGCCGTGGCGCTTTGAGAGCTTCTTGCCGTCCATGCCGTGGATCATCGGCAGGTGCGCGAACTGCGGCAGCGGCTCGCCGAGTGCGCGGTAGAGCAGGATCTGCTTGGGTGTGTTGGAGATGTGGTCGTCGCCGCGCATGACGATGCTGATGCGCATGGCGATGTCGTCCGACACCACCGCGTGGTTGTAGATGGGCGTGCCGTCGGAGCGCAGGATGACGAAGTCGTCGATGTCCTTGTTGGGGAATGCGATTCGCTCGTGGACGAGGTCGTCCCATGCGGTCTCGCCCTCGGGCACGCGGAAGCGGAGCACGTGCGGCTCGCCGGCGGCCACGCGGCGCTCGTCGAGCTCGGCGGCGGTGCAGAAGCAGCGGTACACGTGGCCGGCCTTGAGCATGCGCTCCGCGTCGGCGCGATGGCGTGCGAGGTTCTCCTCGGCGCCTTGATAGACGACTTCCTCGTCCCAGTTGAGCCCAAGCCAGCGCAGGCCTTCAAAGATCGCGCGTGTGGACTCCTCGGTGGAGCGCGCCTTGTCCGTGTCCTCGACGCGCAGCAGGAACGTGCCGCCGGTCTTGCGCGCGAGGAGCCAGTTGAAGAGCGCGGTGCGCGCGCCGCCGATGTGGAGGTAGCCGGTGGGCGAGGGGGCGAAGCGGAGGCGGGGCGGGGCGGGCGGGTTCATCTGTTTCAATATGGGGAGGATCGCACGCGCGCGGGCCCGGCCGGATGACTGCATTCCGGCCGGGCCCGTGCATGTAGAACGGAGACGGAGGGATTCGAACCCTCGATACAGGTTTAATCCCGTATAGCGGTTTAGCAAACCGCCGCCTTCAGCCTCTCGGCCACGTCTCCTCGAACAATCGATCATCGGGAGATGCACTTCCCGGAGAGCCTGCAATCTCGCCGGAAACAAGGCTGAGGACAAGGCGCGGCGCGAGAGATCACATGTGGCGCTTGACCTCGGACGATCCCTTGCGGAAGAGCGCGTAGAGCACGAGCAGGAGTCCAGCGATGACGATCAGGTGAACGCCGATCGCGACGATCTTAAAGCCGATCCAGAGGACGGCCCACAGGACGAGCAGCGCGATTCCAAGCCAGGCGAGACCGGGCATGTGACCTCCTGAAATGGGACTTCGGGGTGCCGCGGAAACGATTCCGCTCGCGGTCCTACCCCGGAACGAGCCACTCAGTCGGCGCTGTCACGTCTGCGCAGCGACGGCCAGCGCTGCGCTGCCGTCAATGCTGCAAGGCGGAGGGCCTGGGATTCGAACCCAGAAGTCCTTGCGGACGGCGGTTTTCAAGACCGCTGCAATAGCCATTCTGCCAACCCTCCCAAGTGGAGCAAGCTACTGGCGGCGGGTCGCTTACTCAACCGGGAGCGCATTGGCGAGCGCACTGGCGAGCGCACTGGTGGAGCGCATGGGTGGTGCTAGCTTAGCCGGCATGAGAGACCTCTCCATTCAGTTGGAAAACCGCCCCGGCGCGCTGGCCGAGATGGGCGAGGCGTTGGGCCGCGCCGGTGTGAGCGTCGAGGGTGGCGGCGCGTGGGTCGCGGACCGTCGCGGCACGGCGCACTTCCTGTTTGCCGACGGGGCCGCGGCGAGGCGCGCGCTCGAGGCCGCGGGAATCCGTGTGGTGGACGATCGCGAGGTCGTGATCACGCGACTGGACCAGGCGCGCCCCGGTCAGCTCGGCGCCCTGACGCGCATGATGGCCGACGCCGGCGTCAACATCGAGGTGTTGTACAGCGATCACGATCATCAGTTGATCCTGGTGGTTGAGGATATCGAGCGGGGGCGCGCGGTCGCGGCGTCGTACGTCGCGGGCGAGCACTAGCGCAAGCGGGGCAGGGACGACCGGCGTGCAAGCGGGGCACGAACGACCGGCGCGCACCAACACGGGACTTGCCATTAATCGTTATAACGATTATCCTTAGTACAGAGGATGCATTCCCGCGCATGGAGGTGCACGCATGAATCCACGGACTGACTCCAGGAGCACGAGGCCCCTGTTCGGCACGAAAGAGTCGCCGGCGCGCGAGATCTACTTGTTGCTCCAGCATGTCGCCGGGGCGTTCGAGCAGGAGCTGTCCCTCGTGCTGCGGCCTGCGGGCATCACGCCAGCACAGTATCACGTGCTGCGCGTCCTGCACTCGGCAGCGGCGGACGGATTGGCATGCAGTGCCGTCGCCGAGCGCTCGGTCAGCGGGGACCCCGATGTCACGCGGCTGCTGGATCGGCTGGAGAAGCAAGGCTGGGTCAGCCGTGCCCGCGAGTCTGCGGACCGGCGCGTGGTGATGGCCCGCATCACGAATGCGGGACTGCGGCTCTTGGGGAAGCTGGAGGAGCCGGTGGCCGCCCTGCACGCCAGGCAGCTTGAGGGGTTGTCCGCGCGGCAGCGCGCCGCCGCGCGGACGATGCTGCTCGCACTGGAGGGCCCGCGTCTCGGTTAACGGGACGCGCAGCCGCCAAGATGGTCGTTATAACGACAAACTGTATAACGCAGGATAGCACGGCGCCGGATGCGCGAGCAGCGGCGACCGGACAAGAACTCACGGAGGAGTAACATGCGAATTCACAAGGTGGCATTGGTCACGGGCGGCGGGCAGGGCATCGGACGTTCGATCGCGCTGCGCCTCGCGAAGGACGGCGCCGACGTCGCCATCGCGGACCTCGACGAGAAGAAGGCCACGGCCGTCGCGGATGAGATCCGCGCGCTCGGGCGCAAGAGCGCGGTCGCGATTACGGACGTCTCCGACCGCGACCAGGTCTTCGCGGCGGTCGAGACGACGACGAAGCAACTCGGCGGGTTCGACATCATGGTCAACAACGCCGGCATCGCGCAGGTGGAGCCACTGGACGAAGTGCGGCCGGACACGCTCGAACTGATCCAGCGCATCAACGTCGGCGGCGTGCTCTGGGGCATCCAGGCGGCCGCAGCCAAGTTCCGCGAACTCGGGCACGGCGGCAAGATCATCAACGCCGCGTCGATCGCCGCGCACGACGGTTTTGCCATGCTCGGTGCTTACTCGGCCAGCAAGTTCGCGGTGCGAGGCATCACGCAGGCGGCCGCGAAGGAACTCGCGCCGTTCGGCATTACCGTCAACGCCTACTCGCCCGGCATCGTCGGCACCGGCATGTGGGAGTTGATCGACGAGCGGTTGTCCGAATACAACGGCGCGCCGCGCGGCGAGAACTTCAAGAAGTACTCCGAGTCGATCGCGCTGGGACGTTCGTCCACGCCCGAAGACGTGGCCAGCTTCGTCTCGTATCTCGCGGGGCCGGATTCGGATTACATGACCGGCCAGGCGCCAATGATCGACGGCGGCATGGTCTATCGCTGACACCAACGAGGGCACACCAACCGAACGAACACAATCCATTCACAACGTGGGTACACCAACCGAACGAACACAATCCATTCACACGGAGGAGAATCATGCGTCGCACGCACTTCATCTACACTACAACTCAGGGCCGCGCGGAGGTCGGGCGCCGGGGCGCTGCCGGCATCCTGAGCGCCGTGGTGATCGGCTTGGTCATGCTGGCGGCGCTCGTGCTGCCGGCGGTCACGAGGCCGAGCGCGGCACTGCTGCTCACGGGCGTTGCCGGAATCTTCGCGGTGGGCGCCTCGGTGAGCCTGGTGAGACTCGCCATCACGGATGTCCGTGATCGGGTGCGGGTCAGGCGCCCGGCCACCCCGCACTGACGGAGAGGCGATCGGGACGCTGGTTTCGACGGTGACACCCGACCAAGTGGGTGTTCACCATCCCGATCGCCTCCATCAGCGCGTGCATCGTCGTGGGGCCGACAAAGGCGAAGCCCCGCCGCCGCAGCTCCGTGGACAGTGCCACCGACGCGGCGGACTGCGTCGGCACATCGGCCGGCGTGCGCGGGGCGCGCACGGCGCGGCGCGACGGACGGAAAGACCACACGAGCGCGTCGAGGCCGCCGTCGGCGCGCAGCGCGATCGTCGCCCGTGCGTTGGTGCGTGCCGCCAGGATCTTCGCGCGGCTGCGCACGATGCCGGCGTCCTGCGTGAGCCGGTCCACATCGTTGTCGGTGAAACGCGCGACGGCGTCGGCATCGAAGTCGTGGAAGGCGGCGCGAAACGCTGGGCGCTTGTTGAGGATCGTGAGCCACGAGAGACCCGACTGGAATCCCTCGAGGCAGATGCGCTCGAGCAGCGCGCGCTCGCCGTGCACCGGCGAGCCCCACTCGGTGTCGTGGTAGAGGCGGCTCACGGGATTGCTCGCGGCCCACGCGCAGCGCCTGAGGCCATCGGGGCCGAGGATCGCGCCTGTACGCTCTGCCGCCATTAGCGAGCCTTCCGGAACGTAAGGTTGATGCGCACAGCACCGAGCTCGGGATGCTCACCCTTCTTGAGCGTGAGGATGCCGTGATATGCCAACCGCGACGGTCCGCCCCAGACGACGACGTCGCCATGCGTCAGCGGCACGCGTTGCTTGGGGTCGGTGCGCTTGAGCCCGCCGAACTGGAACGTGGCCGGCAATCCCAGCGAGACCGACACGATCGGCGCGTCGAAGTCGGCCTCGTCGCGGTCCTGGTGCAGCGAGAGCTTCGCGCCGGGCTCGTAGCGGTTGACGAGGCAGGCATCCGGAGCGAAGCCCGTGAAGCCGCCCGCGGTTGCCGCGCGCAGGGCGAGGGCGCGGAACGCGATGGGCATCGCCGGCCACGCACGACCGCTCTCGGGATCAATCGCGTCGTAGCGGTATCCGCGACGGTCCGTCACCCAGCCGACGTCACCGCAGTTGGTCATTGCGACGGACATCACGTGCCCGCCCGGCGTGGTCATGTGGCGGAATGGCGCCGCCTCCACGACCGCGTCGAGTGCGCGGAGCACCTCGCGCTCGGCGTCGCCGACGAACCCACGCAGGAGCACGGCGCCGGGCGCGAGGTCGACGCGGTCGGCGGCTCGCGGCATCACGCGGCGTCGCGCGGCGAGGCCGCAGTCACGTCGAACTGACTGGCGCGCGCGTCGCCGCTCGTCGTCGCCTCGCGCGCAAGCAGCGCCCGTTTGCGCTCCACGCCCCAGCGGTAGCCGGACAACCCGCCGTCGCTGCGCACGACGCGATGGCAGGGCACCACGATCGCGAGCGGATTCGCGGCGCACGCCGAGGCCACCGCGCGCACCGCGCTCGGACGGCCGACGCGTCGGGCCAGTTCCGCATACGTCACCGTCGTACCGGCGGGAATGCCGCGCAGCGCGCTCCACACGAGCTGCTGGAACGCCGTGCCGCGCGCGTCGAGCGGCGCATCGACGGCGCATTCGGGATCGGCGGGTGATTCCACGAGTGCGACCACCTTCCGCGCCAGCTCCCGCAGCGTGCTGTCGTCATCGGCGGCCTCGACCGGCATGCCGGGGAAGCGGCGACGGAGTTCCGCGACGAGCACGGCGCGGTCGTCGTCGAGCAACACGGCGCTGAGTCCACCGGTCGCCACGCTGCGCGCGACCAGCACGGCGCCGAGCGACGAGGGCAGGATGGTGTAGCGTATGGTGAAGCGCTGCTGGGCCGGCATGGGTCCTCCGTGGTGATCGCGATCGGACGCGGTTTCTATCGTAGGCCCCAGTCTAGCACGGCGGGACTTCCATGACTCGCCACTTTCGGACATGTATATAACGGCCATATTCATGTCCGAAAACGGCCAGTAGTTGCTGCGGGGCGCAATAGCTTCACGGGTGAACCGCGAGTCCCTCTCCTCCAGCGAGTCCGCATGACCTCCGAACCCGCCGCCCTCTACAACGCCTTCGCCGCACGTGACCCGCGCTTCGATGGCGTCTTCTACGTTGGCGTGACGTCCACCGGAATCTATTGCCGGCCCGTCTGCACCGCGCGCACGCCCAAGGCCGCCAACTGCCGCTTCTTCGAGAGCGCGGGAGCCGCCGAGAAGGCCAACTTCCGTCCGTGCCTGCGCTGCCGGCCGGAACTCGCGCCCGGCAACGCGCCGGTCGACGATGCCCAGCGCATCGCCGCGCTCATCGTTCAGCGTATCGAAGAGGGCATGGTGGATGAGGGCGCGGGCATCGAGCACGTGGCCGCACAATTCGGATGGAGCGCGCGCCAGATCCGGCGCATCGTGCAGCGCGAACTCGGCGTCTCGCCGATTGAGCTCGTACTGACGCGTCGGCTGCTGCTGGCCAAACAGTTGCTCACGGAGACGACGCTGCCGATCACGCAGGTGGCGTTCGCGAGCGGCTTTGCGAGCCTGCGCCGGTTCAACGACGCGTTCAATGGTCGGTACGGGATGCCGCCGACGCGGCTGCGCTCGACGGCGCGGCAGGCGGCCGCAGTGACCACGCGGCCCACGGCAGCGACCGCACGGAGAACGTCCCTCTCTGCTCCGTCCCGCGCGGGCGAACCCGACCGCCCCGCCCACGCGACGTTTTCCCTGCAACTCGCCTACCGCCCGCCATTCGACTGGGCGGGCATCCTGCGATTCCTCGACGCGCGCGCCACACGCGGCGTCGAGATGGTCGACCTCGAGCGCGGTGCGTACCTGCGCACGGTGCGGCTGGGCGAGCATACCGGCTGGGTGCGCGTGACGAACCGGCCCGACCGGCGCGCGCTGTCGGTCGAGCTGCCCCACGACCTCACGCCCGTGTTGCCGGCGCTGCTGGGGCGGTTGCGCCACCTGTTTGACCTGAGCGCGCAGCCCGAGATGATCGACGCGCAGCTCGCGCGCGATCCGCTGTTGGCGCCGCTGGTGGCGCGCACGCCGGGCCTCCGCGTGCCGGGCGCGTTCGACGGCTTCGAACTCGCCGTGCGTGCCGTGCTCGGGCAGCAGGTCACCGTGAAGGGTGCGACCACCGTGGCCGGCCGCGTTGCCGCGGCGTTCGGCGAGCCGGTGCGGACGCCGTACGAAGGCATCGACCGGCTGGCGCCGACGGCGGAGCGCATTGCACGATGCCGTGAGGGCGATATCGCCTCACTCGGAATCATCCGCACGCGCGCCCAGAGCATCATCGCGCTCGCGCGCGCCGTGGAACACGGCGCGCTGCCGTTGGAGGCAGGCGGCGACCACGAGCACGCGATCGCCGAACTGCGCGCACTGCCCGGTATCGGCGCCTGGACGGCGCAGTACATCGCCATGCGCGCGCTGCGCTGGCCCGATGCGTTCCCCAAGGAGGATGTCGTGCTGCGCAAGGCGCTCGGTGGCCTGACGTCCGCGCGCGCCGAGGCGCGCGCGGGGCCTTGGCGGCCGTGGCGGTCGTACGCGACGCTGCACCTGTGGCGAGGCGGGGCACCGGCGATGGACCACGCCTCGCGCGACTAACTTCCGAGCATGCGAATCGACCATCCAGCGCGCGCCGCCGGACGCAAGGTCGTGGTCATCGTCGGCGCGGGCTTCGCGGGCCTCAACGCGGCGATCCGGCTCCGGAACGAGCCCGGCGTGCACGTGATTCTGCTCGACCGGCGCAACCACCACCTGTTCCAACCGCTGCTCTATCAGGTGGCGACCGCCGGACTGAATCCGGCCGACATCGCGGTGCCCATCCGAGCCCAGTTCAAGGATGCCAACAACGTCGACGTGCATCTCGGACGCGTGGACGGCGCGATGCTCGGACGGCGCGAGGTGTCCCTGCGCGGCGGCACCGACCAGATCGCGTACGACTATCTCGTTGTCGCCACGGGCGCGCAGCACAGCTACTTCGGCCACGACGAGTGGGAACCGTTCGCGCCTGGCCTCAAGACCGTGGAGCAGGCGACCGAGATCCGTCGTCGGCTGCTATACGCGTTCGAGTACGCCGAGAATGAGATCGATCCGGAGAAACAGCGGGACGCACTGACGTTCGTCGTTGTGGGCGGCGGTCCGACCGGCGTGGAACTGGCGGGCGCGATCGCGGACATCAGCCGTACGGTGATGGTGGCGGACTTCCGCCGCATTGATTCGTCGAAGGCGCGCGTGATGCTCATCGAAGCCGCGCCGCGTGTGCTGGGCACGTTTCCCGAAGGGCTGTCGGCGCATGCCGAGGACGACCTGCGCGCGCTGGGCGTGGAAGTGATGACCAACGCGCCCGTCTCCGAGATCGACGCCACGGGCGTGCGCGTCGGCGACACCTGGATCCGGAGCCGAGCCGTCTTCTGGGCGGCGGGCGTGCAGGCGTCGCCGTTCGAGCTCGAGCCCGCACCGCCACGTGACCGCGCCGGGCGCGTGAAGGTCAACGAGGACTTGTCGCTGCCGGGCTTCCCGAACGTGTTCGTCGCGGGCGACATGGCGCTGATGCCGCTGGTTGGCGTCGGCAAGAAGGGCGTGTCGACAGGTGGCGCGGTGCCGGGCGTCGCGCCGGCGGCGATCCAGGCCGGGACGTTCGTCGCGGAGACCATCCTGCGCGACCTGAAGGGCCGGCGGCGCAAGCCGTTCGCATATCACGACAAGGGCACGATGGCGACGATCGGCAAGAGTCGCGCGGTGGCGGTGATCGGCCGCACGCAGATGACCGGCTTCGTGGCGTGGTGCGCGTGGCTGTTCGTGCACGTGTACTTCCTGATCGGCTTCAAGAACCGGTTGGGCGTGATGTGGACGTGGGTGTGGAGTTATGTGTTCTCGAAGCGCGGCGCGCGGCTGATCACGGAACGCGAGTGGCAGCTGGACAGCGAGGGCTGGGATGGGGGTACTTGACACTCAGTGTGGCAACACCTAATATCTAGCCCATGGCATCCGCATTCCACGACAGCGCTCGGGCGAGTAAGGTGGGTCTCTCCGCCGGCCGCCTCCACGAGCAGGCGCATCTGGAGCTGCACCGCACGGCGGGGCTGCTCGATGACGCGCTGGAACGGATCTTCAAGGCGCACGGCATCAGCAGCACGCAATACAACGTGCTGCGCATCCTGCGCGGCGCAGGGTCCGGCGGCCTGTGCCGCAACGAGGTGCGTGACCGCCTGCTGAACCGCATGCCGGACGTGACGCGCTTGCTCGATCGCATGGAGGAAGCCGGCCTTCTCACGCGCGAGCGCAGCACCGTCGACCGGCGCCAGGTGGCCACGCAACTGACGCCCAAGGGCCGAGCGCTGGTCGACAAGTTGGACGAACCCGTGGCGGCGGAGCAGGCGCGCTTGCTCGGCCAACTGCCCGCGAAGGACCTGCGGGCGCTGGTGGCGCTGCTGGCCGAAGTGCGCGAGGCCTGCACGGCGCACGAATAGACTGTTGTTGTTTTTTATTGCGTTATAAGTGTTGTAACACCAAGCAGTACAACGCTGAACCTGCCCTTTCACTCGTCATCACCCAGGAACCCAGTCATGCGCCTCCTCCGTCCCGCATCACCTGCCCAGATCGACCTCGGTCTCTTTCTCCTGCGCCTCATCCTCGGCACCGTCTTCATCGCGCATGGCGCGCAGAAGATCTTCGTGTTCGGGTTCGATGGCCTCGCCGCCGGTTTTGCCCAGAGTGGCATCCCGCTGGCGGGACTCGTCGCGCCGCTGGTCGCGCTCGGTGAGCTCTTCGGCGGGCTCGCCCTCGTGCTCGGCCTGCTCACGCGAGTCGCTGCCACGGGACTCGCCATCATCATGGGGGGCGCGATCTTCTCCGTGCACCTGAGCGGCGGGTTCTTCCTGCCCGCCGGCTATGAGTTCGTCCTCACGCTCATGCTCGTGGCCGCGTCGCTCGCCATCACCGGCGCCGGTTCGATGTCCGTCGACGCGCGCTTGGGCGACCGCCTGGGCGTCACGAGGCGTTAGACTGCTGTCCTCACCGTCATAGGAGTCCCCGTGCGCCTCTCCGGCATCCATCACCTCACCGCGGTCTCCGCGCGCATCCGTGACAACCATCGGTTCTACACCGAGGTGCTCGGCATGCGACTGGTGAAGCGCTCCGTCAATCAGGACGACGTGGGCGCCTACCATCTCTTCTACGCGGACGCCGTGGGCACGCCCGGCACCGACCTCACGTTCTTCGACTGGTCGGTGCCAAGCGAGACGCGCGGCACGCGCTCGATCACGCGCACGCATTTGCGCGTGGCGGACGCGGAGGCGCTCGAGTATTGGACGCAGCGCTTCACGGAACTGGGCGTGCGCGCCGAGCGGGTGGGCGAGCGCGACGGCCGCCTCACGCTCGACTTCGAGGACCCCGAGGGCCAACGGCTGGCACTGGTGGCCGACGGCGGCGCCGGTGCCTCGCATCCGTGGGACCGCAGTCCGGTCCCGGCGGCGCACCAGATCCGTGGGCTCGGGCCGATCCTCATGAGCGTGCCGTCGCTCGCGCCGACGGACGCGGTGCTCCAGAAGGTCGCGGGTATGGAGCCGGTGCGCGACTACCTGCATCCGGACAACAACGCGCACACGGTGCACGTGTACGCGATGGGGGTGGGCGGAGCGGGCGCGGAACTGCACGTGGCCGTGCAGCCGGACCTGCGCGTCGTGCGCCCGGGCGCGGGCGGCGTGCATCACGTTGCGTTCCGCTCGCGCGACGAAGATTACGATGCCTGGGCCGACCGGCTCAATTCGCTGGGCGTGCCCAACAGCGGCAAGGTGGACCGCTTCTGGTTCCGCAGTCTCTACTTTCGCGAACCCAACGGCGTGCTGTTCGAGATCGCGACCGAAGGGCCGGGGTTTGGCGTAGATGAAGACCTCGCGACGCTCGGCGAAAAGGTCGTGCTGCCGCCGTTCCTCGAGAAGGACCGCGAGGCGATCGTCGCGAACCTGAAGCCGATTGACTGAGCACCATTCTCCCTGACGCCAAGACCATGACCGCCCCTGACCTGCATATCGACGTCTTCTCCGACATCTCCTGCCCGTGGTGCTTCATCGGCACACGGCGCCTCGAGTCCGTGCTCGCTGACCTGCCGGATCACCAGCGCGTGATCGTGCGCCATCACCCATACCAGTTGCACCCCGACGCGCCAGCCGGTGGGATCGACCTGCCGGCGATGCTGCGCGAACGGTACGGCGCGGATCCGACGACGATGTTCGCGCGCGTGGAAGAGGCGGCGGCGGGCGCGGGCATCGCGCTCGACTTGTCCGCACAGCCGCGCGCATACGACACCGCGGCGGCGCACACGCTGATTCGTCACGCGGGGGAGAAGGGCACGCAGCGCGCGCTGGTCGACGCGCTGTTTGTCGCCTACTTCGTCGGGGCGCGCGACATCTCGGACATCGCGGTGCTGTCGGACGTGGCCGAGCGCCATGGCTTTGCGTGCGACGAGACGCAGCGGCTGGTGACTGACCCGGATGAACTCGCGTACACGCGACACGAGGCTCGTGTCGCGGCGACTAGCGGTGTGCGTGGAGTGCCGCTGTTCATCTTCAACGACAAGCTGGCGATCTCCGGCGCGCAGCCTGCGCACGCCTTTCGGCGCGCGATCGCATCCGCCAGCGCCCCGTTGGACTCCACAACCGACGCGGGCGCAACTGCGCCGGCGACGACCGTGTCCTGAGGTGCGACTCGGCTAGTCGTCCGAGGCGAACCCCTCGAGCCCGCTCTCGAGGATCCGCGTCACCGTCTCACCCAGCTTGGCCCGTTCGGCCTTCGAGTACTCGAACGGATCGATGCTCTCGAAGAGCCGCAGGCCGATGGCGACGCCCATCACCATCAGCGGGATGACCACGGCGGCGCGCTCGCTGTCCTTTCGGCTCGCCGACGTCGAGCGCGCGACGGCGCGGCGCAGCGGCGCGCGACTTGGATCGATGATCTCATCGAAGAGCAGCTTGGCCGCGTCGGGCGTCTTGGCGAGCTCGTTCATGGTGAGGATGGCGACCTCCGTCTGGCCGGGACGCTCGAAGTGCCGCCACAGGCGCTGGAGATGCGCCTCGAGTGATTCGTCCTCGGCGCCGGCTTTGGCGCGCTCCGCGTCCGCTATTTGGACCGACTCGGCCGTGCGGTCGCGGATCAACGCCAGCAGGAGTTGCTCCTTGGAGGCGAAGTGGTGGTACACGCAACCCTTGGTCACCCCGACGCGGTCGGCGACGTCGTGGAGCGTCGCCCTCGCGTAGCCACGCTCCGAGAAGACTGCGAGGGCGCCGTCCAGGATTTCGGCCCGCCGCACATCGGGGGCATGACGTTCGCGGCTACGGCTGCCGGCGGCGTCGTCGGATGTGAGGGCGCCGTCATGCCCATCACTGCGAGGCGACTGCGGAAAGGGCACGGACATGATGCCTCCTGGTCGGAGATGGCAAAGGACCGACCGGCCGGAACGTCTTGCGAGGTACGGAAAGGCGGGTTGGGAGCCGAAACTAGCGCGCAAACTGGCATGCGCCAGCCCTGACGGACTTGTAATACCGACTAGTAGGTATGTAACGTTACATACCCGCCGGTCAATAGAACCGTCCGACCTGCGGTCGACTCACATTCCCGGACGGGACATTTCAGGCCTTTTGGAGGCAGTCATGCCGGTTCGCAAGGCGGCGACGTTCGCCGCAGTTCTCCTCGCACTCACCGTGCCCGCGACGGGTTCGGCGCAGTCTGATGGGTTGTCGATCCACGCTTTCGGACAGCTCGGCACCGCGGTGGCGCTCCGCGACCTGAATACGCCGGGCACCGCGACCGTCAAGAGCCCCGCCATCGCGTTCGGCGGCGGCGTCGGCGTGCAGTTCAACGAGAATGTGGCCCTGCGCGGCTACGTCGACTACTCCCCCACCGAGGGCGAAGGCGCGACCAATCCGCTCCTCGGCATGGCGCTCAACCGCACGTACTATGGCGTTGATGCCCGCTTCAGCTTCCCGACCGAGAAGGGCATCGTGCCGTTCTTTGGCCTCGGCGCCGGTGGCACATCCGTCAACAGCGCGGACGACGACGCCTACTCGCACAACGCCTTCACGGGCAAGGGCTTGTTCGGCGTGGGCTACATGACCTCCGAGGAAAGCCCGCTCGAGTACTTCGCGCAGGGCTCGGCGTATCTCTACAACTACAAGGCGCTGACGTTCGATCGTACGCAGGTCGACATGCTGTTCTCCGTCGGCGTCAAGTACAGCTTCACGCGTTAGGGAGGGCGGGTGCCGGGCGACGTGTTCAACCGTCGTCCCGGCTCCCGACATCGGGCACCAGCGTGCGGGACAGGCCTTCGACGGCCGCCGCCATCTCCTGCCGCTTCGCGCGTGGCCATTCGGAGAGCATCTGCGTGAGATGGTCGCGGCGCGCGAGTACCAGCGCCCGCAGCACGCCAAGCCCAGCCTCGGTCGGCCGCAGCAAGTCGACATCCGCGTTCACCCGTAGCGCCGCCTCCGGCCCGGCTTCGAGCGAACCGCCCGACGTGGCCGTGGCCTCGGACACAGCCAACCCCTTGTCCACCAGTTCGTGTACCGCCGCGCGCACGCGGGACGGGTCGATGGCC
Organism: Gemmatimonadaceae bacterium; assembly: GCA_036675455.1. Taxonomy (GTDB): domain Bacteria; phylum Gemmatimonadota; class Gemmatimonadetes; order Gemmatimonadales; family Gemmatimonadaceae; genus Pseudogemmatithrix. The sequence continues at coordinate 20,584 of JAKFFA010000044.1, forward strand.
GCCTCGCCCATCGGAGTGAGCCGCTCCACGTGCGAGCGCTCCTCGCTGCGCACGAGAAGCCACGCGGCCAGTGGGCTCACGTCCACCCCGGAGCGGTCCACCACGCGCTCGATGTAGCGTCGCGTCGTGTCGCGACCAGCGAGCAGCGACAGCGACCGCTCGAGCCGGAACAGTGACGTGGCGTCGGTTGGCATCGGGAACAACTCCTCGACTTCACGACCGACATCATCGGCGACCACCGCGATGGTCTTGCGCAGCCGACGCTCCGGCACGAACCACGTGAGCGCGAACCCGGCCAGCGCGATCACGGCGGCGACGCCGAACACCGTGCCGAGCGAAGCGGTGAAGGCCTCGACGTACACCGCGCGCACGTCCGCGGGCAGCGCCGCGAGCGCCGCGGGGCTGAGACTCACACCGGCGGGCAATCCCGCGTCGCCGCCGGGGAGTCGGCGACTCAGCTCCGCGACGAGCCCACTCGCGAAGATCGCGCCGAACACGGCCGTGCCCATGGAACCGCCGATCAACCGGAACAGCGTCGCGCCCGAGGTCGCCACGCCCAGGTCGCCGTAATCGACGGCGTTCTGCACGGCAATCACGAGCACCTGCATCACGAAGCCCAGCCCCGCGCCCAGCACCAGCATGTACAGCGATGCCTCGGTGACCGTCGTGCCGGCGTGCATGCGCGAGAGCAGGTACAGGCCGACCGCCATCACGGCGGTGCCGACGATCGGGAACACCTTGTAGCGTCCCCAGCGGCTGATCAGCTGGCCCGACGTGATCGACGTGATGAGCATGCCACCCATGAGCGGCAGCATCTGCAGGCCCGAGCCCGTGGGCGTCGCGCCGTTGACGACCTGCAGGAAGAGCGGGATGTACGTGACCGACCCGAACAGCGCGAATCCGACGATGAGTCCGATGGCCGCGGACAGTGAGAAGGTGGCATCGGCGAACAACCGTAGCGGCAGCACCGGCTCGGCCGCGCGGTGTTCGGCGACGGCGAAGCCGATGAGCGCGAGTACGGTCGTCGCCGCCAGCGCGAGCATGGTGGGTGACGTCCACGGGAACGCGACGCCGCCCAAGTCCGTGAAGAGCACGAGGCCGCTCAGCGCCGCCGCGAGCAACGCGGTGCCCGCGTAGTCGAGCGTGTGGCTCACGCGCTCCGGCCGCTTGGGGAGCGTCGCCGCGATCACGCCCATCGCGAGGATCCCCAGCGGCACGTTGATGAAGAAGATCCAGTGCCACGAAAAGGCCGTCGTGAAGTAGCCGCCGAGCAACGGTCCGGCGATGCTTGCGATGCCGAAGACGGCGCCGAAGATGCCTTGGTACTTGCCGCGGTCGCGCGGCGTGACGATGTCGCCCACGGTCGCCTGCGTGGTGACCATGAGCCCGCCGCCACCGATTCCCTGGATACCGCGGAACACGATGAGTTGCGTCATGTCCTGGCTGAGCCCGCACAGCACCGAACCCACCAGGAAGATCAGGATGCCGCTTTGCAGCACGACCTTGCGTCCGTAGAGGTCGCCCAGCTTGCCGTACAACGGCGTGACAATCGTCTGCGCGAGCAGATACGAGGTGACGACCCAGCCCAGCCGCTCGAGGCCGCCCAAATCGCCCACGATCGTGGGCAGCGCCGTGGCGACGATCGTGGAGTCGAGTGCCGCCAACAGCATGGCCAACAGGAGCCCGCTGAAAACGACCAGCACCTGCCGGTGCGTCAACGGGGCGGGGCTGGTCGTCTTCTGACCTGACTCAGCGGGCACGCGCGGCGGCTCGCTCGGCTACGGAGTCGGCGTGTCGACGGGCGCCGGCACGGTCTGCCGCGGCACCTGCGTGCCGACGGCCGAGTCGCCTGACGGGATCGGCGGGGGCGGCGGCAGTTGATCGCCAAGGATGTCGCCGAAGCGCATGGCGATGCCCACCTGGCGCGCCGTCTGCAGCACGCTGTCCGATTTGGCTTCCTGACCCGAGCGCGCGAGCGCCTCGGCAGTCACGATGCCCGTGTTGAGGACGAGGAACGGAATGCCGCGCGAAGAGTAGTCGATCCAGTCGCCCTTCTCGATCAGCGACTCCGGCGAGCGGTACTCCTCCCAGAGCTCGACCGTGCGCTCGACGTTGACGAGCCCCTCGCCGGGCACGTGCACCACGGAGTCGGACGGCGCGGCGGAGTCCGGCAATACCTTGCGCACCATGCCCTGCGTGACGACGTATGCGCCGAGCCCGAGTTCCTCGGCCAGGTTGGCCGACGTGCGGCTGAAGTGCAGCGCGCGCACGTCATTGTCCATGAGCATACGCAGTACGAGGATGTCCGCGCGCGTGAGGTAGCGTGGCGTCAGTGTCGCGCGGATGTTCCCCTTCACGAACAGCTGCGGCCGCAGCAGCTCGGTGCCGAGCGGGATGGCGTCTGCTTCGTCCAGCGTCATGGAGCCGAGCACGCCGTGCGTGGGCTTGGGCCATTCTTTCCCCTCGAACGCGGCCGGACCGGCCTCTTGGTCGTATTCAAAGACCGGGCGCTTGATGAGCTGGCGCGTGTACCAGTCAGTATTGAGCAGCGACGTGTTGGCGACCGTCACGTCCTTGCGCACGCCCAGCACTTCCTGCGCATACCAGAGCGGGAACGTGTCATTGTCACCGACGGTGACGAGGATGCCATACGGCTCGACCGAGTTCAGCAGGTCGATGGCGAAGTCAGCGGTGTCCGTCTCTCCAGCCCGCGAGGCGGCGTTCCAGTTGCCGAAGAGCGGCACGAACGCGAGCGCCAGCACGGGCGACGCGTAGAGCCAACTGCGCCTGGCCGGCAGCTCGAACGTGTCGGTGCCGACGCGCGTGGTCTCACTGCCGAACAACACGGCGATGGACTCCCACACGTACACGAGGCCGAGCGCGGCCCACACGCTCCACGCGCTGAAGCTCCAGAGGAAGAAGTAGTCGCGGTCACGCACCTCGCGATCCACGGTGTTACCCAGTTCGGGGGACTGCGAGGCGCCGTACCTGAAGTTCAGGTAATAGATCAGGATCAGGGTCAGCGTCAGCATCAGCGGCCCGAAGAACGTGAAACTTCGGGGATCACGTTTGTAATGCACCCAGCCGCCGAGCAGGCCCAGCAGCAGGAAGGTCGCCGCGAGCGCGCCCTGTAGCCCCGTGTGCTCGCCGTGCGCGTCGCGCAGCCACTGCCACTTGAAGTAGTGCCACCACATGCCGATCTGCGCGGAGAACGGCGCCTGCCGCTGCGTCAGCTCGGGCTTGCCGTACTGACCGCGGTTGAAGTTGTACATGAAGGCGTCGTACGTGCCCTTGGAGAACGTGCAGCCGATGGCGATGCCGTCCCGGCACGCGGTGGGCGACCCTTCGTTGATGGGCGGATTGTGCGCCGCGCGGATGGGCTGCGTGGCGAACGAGCTGCCGCCGACGAAGACGGCCACGACCGCAAGGAGGATGAGCCGCCAGCGCAGCAGCGTGGCGGGCCGGCGCAGCAGCACGGCGACGCCGACCGCAGGCACCGCGAGCATGCCGGCCATGTGGTTGGCGTAGCCCAGGCCGGCGAGGTACGCGATGAGGATCAGCAGGCGATCGGCCTTGGGCCCGTCCGGATCATCGCACCAGCGCACGGTGAGCCATGCCGTGATGGCGAGGCCGACGAGCGAGACGGTGTAGACCTTCTCGTTGACGACCGACTGGCTCCACACGGTGAACGCCGTGGCGCCGATGAGCACGGCGAGCGCGCCGCCCGTGACGCGCTGCCAGCGCTTGGCGAACCAGCCGACGAGCACGCGCTCGGTGATGAGGAACCACATGGCCGCCGACGCCGCGCTCGAGAGCGCCGCCAGCAGGTTGATGCGCATCGCCACACTGGGCGCGATGGGCAGGATCGAGAACACGCGCCCAAGCAGCACGAAGAGCGGATTGCCCGGCGGATGCGGCAGGCCCATGGTGTACGCCGCCGCGATGTACTCACTCGTGTCCCACATCGCGGTCTCGGGTGAGAGCGTGATGAGGTAGAGCAGGAACGTCAGTCCCCCCGCGATGGCGGCAGCGAGGTAGGAAGGGCGGTTGTCGAGGTCAGCGGCCATAAGATGGGGCGGAGTTTTTGGAGACTCGGAAAGCTAGGCGATGGGGACAGCATGCGGCAGACTTTACGGCGAGGAGGGATGCGGGGAACTGCGTTTCACGCGGAGGCGCGGAGCCGCGAAGAGGGAGGGCGCTGAGAGAGAGGGCACGGAAGCCACGGGGTGCACGGAAGCCATGGAGGCGCTAGGAGTTCATGCCCCCGCTCCCGCATCCCGCCCCGCATCGTAGTTGCGTCTGCCGTCTGCCGTCTGCCGTCTAGTGTCTAAACGTCCGCTGCCCCGTAAACACCATCGCGATGCCGTGCTCGTTCGCCGCCGCGATCACCTCATCGTCACGCACGGAGCCCCCCGGCTGGACGATCGCTCGTACCCCCGCCTGTGCGGCTTGGTCCACGCCGTCGCGGAAGGGGAAGAAGGCATCGGAGCCGAGGGCGGAGCCGGCCGAATCGTGGCCGGCCGACTTGGCCTTGTGTACGGCGAGGAACGCCGCGTCCACGCGCGACATCTGGCCCGCGCCGATGCCGATCGTGGCGCCGTCGCGCGCGAGCACGATCGCGTTCGATTTCACGCTGGCCACCGCGCGCCACGCGAACAGCAGGTCGCGCGACTCGACCGACGTGGGCTGTCGTTTCGTCACGGCTCTCCACCCCGCGTCGTCGAGCCGGCCCGTCGTGCGCTCCTGCAGCAGCACGCCGCCGCGCACGCGCTTCATGTCGAGCGAGCCTGGGGTGATGCGCGCATCGCCCTCGAGCACGCGCAGGTTCTTCTTGGCGCCCAGCACGGCCAGCGCCTCGGGCGTGAATGACGGCGCCACGACGCATTCGACGAACAGCGCCGAGACCGCCTGCGCGCAGGCCTCGTCCACCGTGCTCGTGAACGCGATCACCGAGCCGAATGCCGACTGCGGATCGCAGGCCAGCGCCTTCTGGTAGGCATCGAGCGGTGCGGCGCCCGTCGCCAGGCCGCACGGCGTCGTATGCTTCACGATCGCGCAGGCCGTCTCGCCCGCGTGGACGAACGGATCGATGGCGAGCATCGCGCCCTCGAGGTCGAGCAGGTTGTTGAACGAGAGCTCCTTGCCGCCGTGCTGCCGGAGCGCGGCCAGCCCGCGGTCGTTGCCCGTTCGCCCGGCCTCGGCGTAAAACGCCGCGGCCTGGCCCGGGTTTTCGCCGTAGCGCAATGCCTGTACGCGCTCGAATGACACCGTAAGCTGCGGCGGAAAACGCTCCTCGCGCTGCGAGGCGAACCACGTCGCGATCGCGCCGTCGTAGGCGGCGGTATGCGCGAACACCTTCTCAGCCAGTTCGCGTCGCAGGTCGAGCGCGTCGCCACCGTTCTCGAGCGCCTCCAACACGCGCGTATAGTCGCTCGGATCCACCACCACGGTGACCGCCGCGAAGTTCTTGGCGGCCGAGCGCAGCATCGACGGGCCACCGATGTCCACCTGCTCGATCACGTCCTCGGGTGCGAGACCTTTGCGCGCGGCCGCTTCGCGGAATGGATACAAGTTGACGCACACGAGGTCGATGGGCGCGATGCCATGCTCGGCGATCGCCGCCATGTGCGTGGGCTCGTCGCGGCGCGCGAGGAGCCCGCCATGCACCACGGGATGCAGCGTCTTCACGCGCCCGTCGAGCATCTCGGGGAACTTGGTCACCTCGGCGACGTCGGTGACGGCGACACCGCCCTCGCGCAGCGTACGGGCGGTGCCGCCGGTGGAGAGCACCGACCAGCCGAGGCCGCGCAGCCCCTTGGCGAACTCGAGCAGGCCGGATTTGTCGGAGACGGACAGCAGGGCAGTGGGCATCAGAAATCGATTCTCGGGTGGTTGAAGTCGGCGCGTCGACTCGCCGACGGATTGCCGGACAGATGGCGTCGTGTGGAGCGGAACCACGGCTGGCGTGCATGGGTCGAACGCGCTATCCCGTGAACGGGTGCCGCCGCGGTTCGGGTGTGAACACATCGAAGTCGAACTTTGGCGCGCCCTCGGTGCGACCATCCGCGCCGAGCCGCACCGAACCCGCGGCCACGGCCGACACGGCCCATGGGTAGATCCGGTGCTCCACGCCGAGCACGCGCGCGCCCAGGGACGCGGGTGTGTCGTCGGTGCGCACCGGCACGGGCCACTGCGCGATGATCGCCCCTTCGTCGAAACGCTCGTCGACGAAGTGCACGGTGGGGCCGGTCACGCGCGCGCCGGAGCGAAGCACCGCTTCGTGCACGCGCGCGCCGTACATGCCGCGTCCGCCGAAGGCCGGCAGCAGCGCCGGGTGCACGTTGAGCATGCGCCCGCGGTAGGCGGCGACAACGTCCGGAGGCACGAGCCGCAGGTATCCCGCCAAGGCGATCAACGTCACCCCATGCTCTTGGAGCAGTGCGGCGAGTCTATCGCTGCGCTCGCGCGGCACCCAAATCGCCGGCACGCCCCGCGCGCGCGCGCGGGTGAGCGCGCCCGCGTCCTCGCGGTCACTCACGACGAGCACGACCTCCGCCGGGGCGGAGCCGCGCTGCTCGTCGAGGTGGTCGCAGATGGCCTGCAGGTTGCTGCCGGCGCCGGAGGCGAACACGGCGAGTCGCGCGCGCGGGTGTGCCACGCCCGTAATCTAGTCCTGCGCGTCGGCGACGACGAGCGCGGCCGCCACACCGAGGTTGCGCGCGACCTCGAAGCCCGCCTTGGCGCGCAGCAGTTCCTCGGCCGGCGTATCACCCGACGGCACGAGGATGCCGCGACCACCGAAGCGGCGTGCGGGCGCCACGTCGCGCCAGCGGTCGCCGATGAACACGGCGCGCGATGGATCGAGGTCGAGGTCCTCGCTGGCGCGCTCGTAGAGCAGCGTGCCCGGCTTGCGGCACTCACAGTCGGTCACGCCGTCGAGCGGGAAGTCCGGATGATGCGGGCAGTGATACTCGCCCGAGAGGAAGACATCCTGCGCGGCCAGCAGCTCCACGAGGCGATGATGCACGCGGCGGTAGTCGTCGGCACTGAGCAGCCCGCGCGCGATGCCCGACTGGTTCGTGATCACGATGAGCAGGTAGCCGGCGTCGAGCAGCTGGCTCAGCGCCTCGGGGACGCCGGGCAGCAGTTCGACATCGGCAGGGTCGCGCAGGAAATGGACGTCGCGGATCAACGTGCCGTCTCGGTCGAGAAAGGCCGCGCGGCGTTCCTTCATCGATGGCGCGGTGAAGCGCTTGCCGCGTGTCCGGACATCGGTGCGCCGGTCGTATCCGGCGCGGGGGGCGGAGGTGGGTCGATGACGAACGCGCGCTCGGACGTCTCACGCGCAGCGCTGAGTCCGGGAATCTCGACGGCGCGCAAGAGGTATGCACCAGGGACGAGCGGCTGCGGTAAACCGATCACCCATTCGCGTACGGGAGTCGGGCGTCCCGACGTCGGCCGCTCGACGACGAGCGAGTCGGTCGTGGTGTCGGCAATGGCGGCCACGCGGCTTCGTTCGACGAGTTCGGCCAGCCGCCGCGCCGCGACGCTGTCCGCCGGGTTGGCGCGGACGGTGCTGTCGAGCGCGATGCTGTCGGCGGCCGCGCGCGCCGCCGTCGTGATGGAATCGAATCGCGCGGCCGGCACGGCCTCGCCCAAGGGCACAACGGCCGAGTCGGCATCGGTGCGGATCAACACGAACGCCGTCTCAGTGGGCGCCCAGTCCACCGCGACTGCCGTGTTGAAGCGCACGCGCAGCGCCGAGGAATCGACCCTGGCGACGGTCTCGATGCGCGGGCCGACGGTGTCGTGCACGAATGCGTACAGGTCGATCGAGATGGTTGAATCGAGCGTCACGGCCAAGGCATCAAATGCCTCGCGCCGGTCGAGGCCACGATTGTTGTTCTGGTCGATGAAGCCGCGCAGCATATAGGTGCCGGCGCGCAGATTGCGCAGCGCGTAGCGGCCGGTGGAGTCGGCGCGTGCCATCCAGCGGAAGGTGCTGTCCGCGGGCAGGAACGCCTCGACGCGCGCATTGGGCGCGGGCGCTCCGGCGACCCAGTCGAACACGGCGCCCGAGATCGTGCCGTCCGGGATGTCGGCGCCGGTGGAGAATACGACCGATCGTGACTCGGTCATCACGTTGCCGCGCAGGTCCACAATGCCGGGCAACAGCGTGATGCGGTACGCGGTCCCGGCACGGAATCCGTCGCGCGGCTCGATCTCGATCGCGTTGCGACGCCAGTGCACGCGCTCCAATCCGTCGCCGGGCGAGACGATGACGACGGCGCCGAGCCCGCCCGTGCCCGCGCCCGGCGTGCGGGGGCCCTCACTCACGACTTCACTGAAGCGGATGATCGCGCTCGACGCGCGCACATTCACCGCACCCGAGTCGGGACGGACCGCGACGACCTCCGGCGCCACCGCGTCGGGCGGACCGCCCGGCGGCATGCCCGGCGACGCGCACGAGAGGAGGGTGAGCGCGCTCACGGTGAGCGTGAGCGCGCTCGCCGCGGCACGCATGCGCGGCAGCCGCGGCAGCCGCGTCAGCCGCGTCAGCCGCACAGTTCCTTCACTTTGCCGTGCAACTGCTCCGCGCGCGCGGTCCATTCGCGCTCCTTCACGCGTTCGGCCTCCACCACCGCGGGTGGCGCCTTCGCGGTGAACTTCTCGTTGCCGAGCCGGCCGCGCAGCGCGCCGAGCTGCTTGGTGAGGCCGTCGAGTTCGGTGCGCAGCCGCGCGCATTCCTTCTCCACGTCGACCATGCCGGCGAGCGGCAGCACAAGCTCGATGCCGTTGCCGAGCACCGCGTGCGCGGCCGCGCCGGCGGGAGCGGCGTCAAACACCAGCTCGCAGCGCGCCAGTCGCTGCAGCAGCGCGCTGGCCTCGGCGAGCGGCGCGGTACGCTCGTCGCGCGCGACGAAGGCGCGCACCGGCTGGCCGGGCGTCACGCCGTACTCGGACCGCAGGCCGCGCACGGCATCGATCGCTTCGCGCACGACATCAAACGCCGAGCCGTCGGGCGCGGTTGCACCGGCCGCCGCGCGCGTGCGCGGCCACTCGGACACGGCCAGGAACGCGTCCGGCGCGAGTGCCGCACGACCGGGCAGGCGCTGCCACAGCGCCTCCGTGACGAACGGCATGATCGGGTGCAAAAGCCGCAGCGCGCGGTCGAATGCGTGCACGAGCACCGCGCGCGCAACCTCGCGGTCGGCGCCCGGCTCGGCGAGCCGCTGCTTCACGGCTTCCACATACCAGTCGGCGAGTTCGTTCCACACAAAACGCCGCGCGGCCTCCGCGTACGCATCGAGCCGCATGCCGACCTGACGCTCGGCGGGCGGCCACGTCGGCTGCGCTGCGGTGGCGTCCGCGGCGCCGACTTCTTTCGACCCGGCCTTGCGCGCCATTCGCGGCGCCGCTGCCGGTCGCGCCGGCCCAAGCGCCGCATCGCACTCCGCGATGGCGGCGTCGAGCCGGTCGAGGATCCAGCGGTCCACGAGCGTGAGGTCCGCGGCCTTGACCGCGTCGACCGGCGACACCGCTTCCTCGCCCACCTGCATCAGGATGAAGCGGCCGATGTTCCAAAGCTTCGTGGCGAAATTGCGCCCGGGCGCGAACGAACGGTCGAGATCCTCGGGGTCGAGCATGACGTCGACGCCGAGTCCCATGCCTTGGATCACCGTCCAGCGCAACGCGTCCGCGCCGTAGCGGTCCACCACGTCGAGCGGGTCGATGCCGTTGCCCAGCGACTTGGACATCTTGCGGTGCTGCATGTCGCGCACCGTGCCGTGCAGGTACACCGTGTGGAACGGCGCGCGACCCATGAACGCGTAGCCCGACATCACCATGCGCGCGACCCAGAAGAACAGGATCTCGGGCGCGGTGACAAGCACGTCACTCGGGAAGAACGCCTTGAGGTCGGTCGCGTCCTCGTCGGGCCAGCCCATCGTACTGATCGGCCACAGCCATGACGAGAACCATGTGTCGAACACGTCGGGGTCCTGCTCGAGCTTGGTCGAGGCGCACACGCGGCACGCAGTGGGATCCTCGCGATACGCATCCGCGTGGCCGTTCTCGCACGTCCACACGGGAATACGATGCCCCCACCACAGCTGGCGTGAGATGTTCCAGTCGCGGATGCCCTCGAGCCAGTTGATGTAGACCTTCTCCCACTTCTCGGGCAGCAGCCGCACGGTGCCGTCCTTCACGGCCGCGAGCGCGGGCTCGGCGAGCGGCGCCATCTTCACGAACCACTGGTCGGAGAGACGCGGTTCGACGACCGTGTTGCAGCGGTAGCAGCGCCGGATGCTGTGTGGGTGCACGTCAACCTTGACGAGCGCGCCTTCGTCCTTGAGCGCTTCGGCGATGCGGTCGCGCGCCTCGAAGCGGTCGAGGCCCATGAGCCCGGCAGGCACGCGGCCGCCGGCGTCGGCCACCTCGCCGATGTTGCCGTCGGCGGTGATCGTGACCGGCATCGCGAGTCCATGCCGCTTACCGACCTCGAAGTCGTTGGCGTCGTGGGCCGGCGTGATCTTGAGCGCGCCCGTGCCGAAGTCCTTGTCGACGTAGGCGTCCGCGATCACGGGGATCAGGATGCCCGTGACCGGCATGCGCAGCTGCTTGCCGACCAGGTCGCGGTACCGCTCGTCGTCGGGATGCACGGCAACGGCGACGTCGGCGAGCATCGTCTCCGGGCGCGTGGTCGCGATGGTGATGCCGCGCGTGGCGTCGTCGGCCAACGGATAGCGCACGTGATAGAGCTTCCCCACCGCGTCGTGGAACTCGGCCTCTTCATCCGAGAGCGACGTCAGGCAGCGCGGGCACCAGTGGATCACGCGATGGCCACGGTACACGAGGCCGCGCTCGTACAGCCGCACGAACGCCTCGCGCACGGCGAGCGAGAGTTGCGGCGTGAACGTGTAGGCCGTGCGCGACCAGTCGGCCGACGCGCCGATGGCGCGCAGTTGCTTGAGGATGAGGCCGCCCGTCTCCGCGACGAACTCTTCCGTGCGCGCGACGAACGCCTCGCGGCCGATGTCGAACCGCGTGCGGCCTTCCTTCGCGATCAGCTTCTCGACGACGTTCTGCGTGGCGATGCCGGCGTGGTCGGTGCCGGGCAGCCAGAGCGCCTCGTCGCCGGCCATGCGACGCCAGCGGATGAGCACGTCCTGCACCGTGTTGTTGAGGCCGTGGCCCACGTGCAGGACCGCCGTGACGTTGGGCGGCGGGATCAGGATCGTGAATGGGTCGCGATCACCGCCGGCGCGCGTGGTGCGCTCGGCACGGGCGCGGAACACCCCGGCGCGCTCCCACGCGTCGTTGAGTGCGGTCTCGCTGGTGCTGAAATCGAAGTGGGTGGGGAGGTCGGACGGCGCGGGATCGCTCATCCGGCGAAACTTAGTATGGGAGACGGCAGACGGCAGACGGCGGACGGCGGATGGACCGGCGATGCGAGGTGGGATGCGGGAGAGCGGGACCCGCGTTTACCGCCGGTCGCGCACGCGCAGTCTCTGCCGGACCTTTGTCACGCCCGGCACGCCGCCGGCCAACGTCACGGCGTGGGCGACTTCGCTGGCCGTGTGTACCCGGCCATGCAAGAAGATGCGGCCGCCCTCCTCCTCTTCGATCTCCACGGCACGTTCGGCGAGGATTGGATCGTTGCTGAACGCTTCGAGCACGCGCGCGTCGAGGCCGTCGTCGACTGCGTCGGCCTCCTCGTCTGCCTCGGTCTCGTCGTCGTCCTCATCGAACTCGTCGGGTGCGACCTCGTAGCCGTCTGCTGGGCCGTCGTATTCGTCGCGGCCGTTCCATGCGTCGCGGACGGCGAGGGCGGCGGCCACGAGCGGCTGCCACTGTTCGATCGCGAGTTCAGCCAATCCGCGTGAACGGCGCCACAGGCTGCGCGCCGAGAGCCGGCGGCCGCCCGCGCGCTCCGCGGCGAGCGCGCCCGCAATGAGGCCGACCGTTGCGCCGGCCGCGATCCACAGCAGCGTGTTGCTCCCCGAATCCTCTTCGTCCACCCTGATGATGCGCATGCGTGTTCCCGTTGGCAGGGGTGAGTGTGGTCGGCTAACTTGAAGGCTGACCACTCGCGCGTTCGACGGCAAGCGTTGACGGCTCCATTCTCGTGGCAGCCGCGATGTGTTGCTGGGTTCACCTCCACCTGATCGACCGCCCTTTTTTCTTCGCCGCCTACGATGACCACGCCTCCCCCGAGCACCGGATCAGACCAGGGCACGCCGACGTCCCACCGCGGACGCGCGACCGTGCTCTGGTCGATATTCGTGCTGCTGCTCGCGGCGGGCGTCGTGTTTGCCTTCCGGTTCGGCGCGTCGGTGCCCGTCCTGCTCGACTCCGTCAACTGACATGAGTGCATCCGTGACATCTGCAGGGAACATGCCACCCGCCCAGGGAATGCTGACGCTGACGCTGCCCGACGGCGCGACGCGCGAGGTGCCCGTCGGCACGCCGGCGCGCGAGGTCGTGGCCAGCATCGGCCCGCGGCTGCTCACGGCCGCGATCGCCGTGGCGGTGGATGGCAATATCCAGGACCTGATGACCCCGCTGCGGCAGGGCGGCGCGTTCCAGGTGCTCACGGACAAGGATCCGCGCGCGCTCCAAGTGCTGCGCCATTCCGCAGCGCATATTCTCGCCACGGCCGTGCGCCGGCTGCGTCCGGATGCGAAGATCGGTTTCGGTCCCGCCATCGAGGACGGCTTCTACTACGACTTCGAAGTGACGACGCCCTTCACGCCCGAGGATCTCGAGGCGTTCGAGGCGGAGATGCACAAGGTGACCGCCGAGAAATATCCGTTCGAGCGCGCCGAGGTGTCGCAGGCGGAGGCCAAGCGGCTGTTCGTGGATGACCCGCTCAAGCTCGAGCGCCTCGCGGACTTCGAGGGGTCGGACGAGGTCATCTCCACCTATACGGATGGCCCCTTCACCGACCTGTGCAAGGGCCCGCACGTGCAGGACACGTCGTACCTCAAGCATTTCAAGGTGCTGCACGCGGCCGGCGCGTACTGGCGAGGTGACGAGCGTCGGCAGATGCTGCAGCGGATCTATGCCACGGCGTTCTTCAAGAAAGAGGAGCTGGACGCGCACCTGCACCGGCTCGAGGAATCGAAGAAGCGCGACCATCGCGTGCTGGGGAAGGCGCTCGACCTGTTCCAGTTCTTCCCAGTCGCGCCGGGCGCGGCATTCTGGACGCCGCGCGGTACCACGCTCTACAACACGCTCGTGGACTTCATCCAGGAGCGCCAGCGCGACGACTTCAGCGAGATCAAGACGCCGCTGATGTACACCAAGACGCTGTGGGAACAGTCGGGCCACTGGGGCAAGTACCGCGAGAACATGTTCCTCGTGCTCGACAAGGAGTCGCTCGAGCACGACATGTCGCTCAAGCCGATGAACTGCCCGTCGCACCACCTGTACTTCGCGTCGCACAAGCACTCCTACCGCGAGCTGCCGGTGCGCTACGTGACGTTCGACGTGCTGCACCGCAACGAGCTCTCGGGCGCGCTGTCGGGGCTCACGCGCGTGCGGCAGTTCGCGCAGGACGATTGCCACGTGTACCTGCGCGAGGACCAGATCGCGGCCGAGGTCCGTTTCCTCATGGACTTCATCCTGGGTTATTACGAGACGTTCGGGCTCACGGCCAAACTCAAGTTCGCGACGCGGCCCGAGCAGCGCATCGGCTCGGACGACTTGTGGGACCGCGCCGAGGCCGCGCTCAAGGCCGCGCTGGAGGCGACGGGCCGCGCGTACGAGCTGAAGGCCGGCGACGGCGCGTTCTATGGCCCGAAGATCGACTTCGACGTGACCGACTCGATCGGCCGTGCGTGGCAGCTCGGCACGATCCAGCTCGACTACAACGCGCCCGAGCGGTTCGACCTGCATTACACCGGCGAGGACAACGCCGCGCACCGGCCGGTGGTGATCCACCGCGCGGTGAGCGGGTCGTTCGAGCGATTCATTGCCATCCTCATCGAGCACTTCGCGGGCGCCTTCCCGGTCTGGCTCGCGCCGGAGCAAGTGCGTGTGTTGCCGATCTCCGATGACGTTTTGGGGTATGCCCGGGAGGTGACGGCGAAACTCCGGGATGCCGGCGTCCGTGCTGTCTGCGACGATCGCGGCGACACGTTGAACTACCGGATCCGGGACGGCGAGATGATGAAGGTCCCCTACATGGCGGTGCTCGGCAAACGCGAAGCGGAGGCGGGGCAGGTGGCCATCCGCGTCCGCGGCGCAGGCAAGAAGCAGGAAGTCGTCGCCCTCAACGACTTCATCGCGCGTGTGACCGGGGAGATCCGAACGCGCGCGTTGGTGCCCTCGAGTGAAGGAGCGGCCTCGTGAGCATCTCACGGCTGCGTGCGGGGATCGCACGCGCCGCGCGTCTCGCGCCGGCCTTGGCACCGGCCCTGGCACCGGCCCTGGCGCTGCTCGCGCTCACGGCGTTGCCCGCCCAGGCCCAGCGCCAAGAAAAGCCGCGCATCGACGCCGGCCGCATCGCCGGCGAGGCGATCGGTGGAGCGTATGCGGGCATCGGCGGATTCCTCATTGGCAGGGAACTGGGCAACATCGCCAGTGACGTGGCCGGTGTGGAGTCCGAGGTCACGCGCCGCAATGTGGGGTACGCCACGGGCTTCGCGGTCTCCACGCTGGCGACCACGGGCGTCGTCTACGGCATCGGCAGCATCGGCGACCAGACGGGGGACTTTAACGCCACGCTGCTCGGCACGGGCGTGGGCTTCATCGCAGGTGCCGGCATCGCGCGCCTCGTGCTCGGTCCCGGCGTGCGCCCGGACCCCGGCATGAGCACACGCGCCCGCTGGGCGACCATCAACGCGCTGGCGCTGTTGCCGGCGATCGGCGCGACCATCGGATTCAACTCCACTCGCCGTTTTCGGTGAAGGAATAAAGGGACCACCCGCATGTCATCGAGCAAGACCACCGCTGTCATCGTCGCCGCGGCGCGCACGCCGATCGGCCGTTTTCTCGGCGGGCTCAGCACCGTCACCGCGCCGGAGTTGGGCGCGGCGGCAATCCGCGCCGCCATCGAACGTGGCCGCATCGACCCCGCCGCCATTGGCGAAGTGATCATGGGCAACGTGCTGCAGGGCGGCGTGGGCCAGGCGCCCGCGCGCCAGGCGGCGATCAAGGCCGGCATCCCGGGCGAAGTGCCGGCCTACACGGTCAACAAGGTGTGCGGCTCCGGATTGCAGGCGGTGATGCTCGCGGCGCAGGCCATCCGCGCCGGCGACGAGCAGTTGCTGGTCGCGGGCGGGCAGGAATCGATGTCTCTCGCGCCGCACTACGTGCGCGGCATGCGGACTGGCGTGAAGTTTGGCCCGCAAACGATGGCCGATGGGCTCATCGTCGATGGGCTGTGGTGCTCGTTCTACGATTGCCACATGGGCGGCCACGCTGAGTACACGGCCAAGAAGGCCGGCATCACGCGGCAGCGGCAGGATGAGATCTCACTGCAGTCGCATCAGCGCGCTGTGGCGGCGATCGAGGCCGGGCGCTTCAAGAAGGAGATCGTGCCCGTGCAGGTGCCGGGCCGGAAGGGACCGACCGTCGTGGACACCGACGAATCGCCGCGCAAGGACACGTCGCTCGAGGCACTGGCCAAACTGCGGCCGGCGTTCCCGAACGATGCGCCCAAGGACATGAAGCCCGAGGAGTACACCATCACGGCCGGCAACGCACCGGGTCTCAACGATGGCGGCGCCGCGCTGGTGGTCGCTTCGGAGGAGTACGCCAGGGCGAACGGCCTGAGTGTGCTCGCGCGGATCACTGGATACGCCTCGGGTGGTGGCGACCCGCGCGACCTGTTCTTCGCGCCGATCGTGGCGGTCAATAATCTGATGAAGAAGACCGGCGCCAAGATCAGCGACTACGACCTGATCGAGGCCAACGAAGCGTTCGCTTCGCAGGCGCTGGCCGACGGCGACGCGCTGGGTTGGGACTGGGACCGCGTGAACGTGAACGGCGGCGCGATCGCGCTCGGTCACCCCATCGGGGCGAGCGGCGCGCGCATCCTCGTGACGCTGTTGCACGCGCTCGAGGCGCGGGACAAGCGCACCGGTCTGGCGACGCTGTGCCTGGGTGGCGGCAACGCCGTGGCGCTGAGCGTGGAGCGCGTCTGAGCCGCGCCCGCACGCGCAGGCCCCCCGGCCTGGAGCGCATCTGAGTTCCGCCACGAGCCGGCTGGACGACGCGCTGCGTCTCGCCGGCCGGCTCATTGTGCTGGCTCTGGCCAGCGTGCTGGCGATGATCATTGCGGGAATCGCTCTCAAGCCGGTCCTGCCGGCCGGCCTGCCGCCGGGTCGCGACGGCGTGCTCCTCCTCGGATTCCTCACCGCGTTTGCGGTGCTTGTCGGCCACGTGGTTGTGGTGCTGTTGTTCGAGCGCGCGCGATGGACGGCCGTGGGACTCGATCAGGCCGCGTGGCATCCGCAGGCGCTCGCCACCGGCGCTGTGCTTGGCGTGGCCGCCATCGCGCTACCGGCCGCGATCCTCATGGCGACGGGGCAAGTGCATTTCGAGGAGTCGGCGCCGGGCTCGTGGAGCCGCGCGGCGCTCGACGCGTTGCTCTGGCTCGCCGCCCCCGCCTTGTTCGAAGAACTGCTGGCGCGTGGGTACGCACTGGGGGCGATGGCGCGCGAGTGGGGCGAGACGGCGGCGGTGATCATCACCAGTGTGGGGTTCGGGCTGCTCCATCTGGGCAATCCCGGCGCGACGGCGTGGTCCGTGGCGGCGGTGACGATCGCCGGCGTGTTCCTGGCGGGCGTGCGCCTCACTACCGGCAGTCTTGCCGCAGCGTGGCTGGCGCACCTGGGCATCAACTGGGTGCAGGGCGCGGTGCTCCACGCGCCGATCAGCGGCCTCAACTTCCTGCCGACGCCGGGCTACCGGCTGGTGTCCACTGGGCCGGGCTGGCTCACGGGCGGCGCTTGGGGACTTGAGGCAGGGGCGGTCACCGCCGCGACCTTGCTCGTGGTTATCTTTCTGGTCTTCCACGCGAAGCCGGCATCGTCGAGGCGTCGCGCACGTTGACCTGTTGCTCCCGGGAAAAGTAGGCAAGGGGGCCGCCTGAGGGAGCCGTTTCAACATGAGCGAGCGTTTTGCCGTCGTGGGTGCCGGACAGATGGGCAACGGGATTGCCCACGTCTGCGCGACCAGCGGCTTTGATGTGACGTTGATCGATGTGTCGCCGGACGCTCTTGCGAAGGGGCGCGCGACCATCGAGAAGAACCTTGAGCGACAGGTCAAGAAGGGCGCGATCGCCGCGGCCGCCCGCGACGCCGCACTGAGCCGTATCAGGGATGGCGACTCGCTCGACGATGTGCGCGATGCAGACATCGTCGTGGAGGCCGCGAGCGAGCGTAAGGATCTCAAGTTCGATATCTTCCGCGAGCTCGACCGCCGCGCGAAGCCGGGTACGATCCTCGCCACGAACACCAGCTCGATCTCCATCACTGAGATCGCCGCGGTCACCAAACGCCCCGAACTGGTGATCGGCATGCACTTCATGAATCCGGTCCCGGTGATGCAGCTCGTCGAGGTCATCCGCGGGCTGGCGACGTCGGACGAGACCAATGCGCGCACCGTCGCATTGGCCAAGGCGCTGGGCAAGACACCGGTCGAGGCCAATGATTTCCCTGGCTTCATCGCGAACCGCATCCTGATGCCGATGATCAACGAGGCCTGCTACGCCGTGATGGAGGGCGTGGGCACGGTCGAGGCGATCGACGAGGTCATGAAACTTGGCATGAACCATCCCATGGGTCCGCTGACGCTGGCCGACTTCATCGGCCTCGACACCTGCGTCGCGATCCTCGGGGTGCTGCACGAAGGGCTCGGCGACCCGAAATACCGGCCGTGTCCGCTGCTCAAGAAGTACGTCGCGGCCGGCTGGCTCGGCCGCAAGTCGGGACGCGGCTTCTACACGTACGCGAAATGATGACCGACCTGCGGGCGCTGACGGAGGAGCAGGCGGCGATCATCGCCACGGCCCGCGCCTTCGCCGACGAACACGTGCGCCCGTTTGCGGCGCAATGGGACCGCGACGCACACTTTGAACGCAGTTTGATCGCCAAGCTCGGCGACCTCGGCTTCCTCGGCATGATGCTGCCCACGGAATACGATGGGCTGGGCCTGGACGCGCGCACCTACCTGCTCGCGCTGGAGGAGATCGCGGCGGCCGATGCATCGACGGCCGTCATGATGTCCGTGCACAATTCGCTGCCCACGCAGATGCTCAACGCGCTGGGCACGCCGGAGCAGAAGCGGCGGTTCCTCGCGCCCATGGCGCGCGGCGAGCTGTTGGGGGCGTTTGCGCTGAGCGAGGCCGACGCCGGCTCCGATGCGTCGGCCATCCGCTGCCAAGCGCGCCGCGAGGGCGACGCGTGGATCCTCGATGGCAGCAAGGCTTGGGTGACGAGCGGCTCCGAAGCGGGTGTGATCATCGCGATGGTGCGCACCGACACGCCCGAGCACCGCCGCGGCTCCAAGGGCATCTCTGCCTTCATCCTGACGCCCGACCTCCCGGGATTCGGCATCGGCAAGAAGGAGCAGAAGATGGGCATGCGCGCGTCGCCCACCGTTTCGCTCGTGTTCGACCGCATGCGCGTGCCCGCCGACCGCATGGTGGGCGAGGAGGGCATGGGGTTCATCTATGCCATGCGCTCACTCGAGCACGGCCGGTTCGGTATCGCCGCGCAGGCCATCGGCATCGCGCGCGCCGCATTCGAGGCGGCGCGCGAATATGCCCGCGAGCGCAAGCAGTTCGGCACGCCGATCGCCGAGTTCCAGGGCATCCAGTTCAAGCTCGCTGACATGGCCA
>JAKFFA010000042.1:0-39315 GCA_036675455.1 Gemmatimonadaceae bacterium
GCCGATCCACATCCGCACACCGGACGATTGCTGCCTCGCGGCGCGCGCGCCGGCTGCGGTGGCCGCGGGCAACGTGGAGATGAGCCAGCGCATCACCGACCTGCTGTTCGCGGCCTTCGCCGACGCGGGCGTCGCCGTGCCCGCGCAGGGGCAGGGCACGATGAACAACGTCACCTTCGGCAGCCCGCGTGGATGGACGTTCTACGAGACGCTGGGCGGCGGGCAGGGCGCGAGCGCGCGCGGTGACGGGCCGGATGCCGTGCACGTGGGCATGAGCAACACGCGCAACACGCCCATCGAGGCGCTGGAGCGCGCGTACCCGATCGTCATCGAGCGCTACGAGGTCCGCCGCGGCTCCGGCGGTGCAGGCAAACATCGGGGCGGCGACGGTGTCATCCGCCGTTACCGGGTGCTGGAGCGGTGCACGGTCACGTTACTCACCGAGCGGCGCTCCACCGCGCCGCGCGGGGCCGCCGGCGGCGGCGACGGTGCGCGCGGTGAGAACCTCCTCAACGGCGAACCCCTGCCGGCCAAGTGCCGGCGCGAACTCGAACCCGGAGACGTGCTGGAGATTCGCACGCCGGGTGGGGGAGGGTGGGGAGCGGTTTAGTGCGCGGCCCTGGCTCAAGGACAGCGCCTCCGTGGAACTGATTCTTCGCTATCGCAAGGCTGAAATTTGAAAGACCTCGCGAAACCCGAAGAATCTCATCCTCACCTCATCAGCTCGTGGGATCGTAAAGGCGCTCGCCGGATGCCGGAGGATCAGCGAACAGGCCCTCGTGGAGATGTATATTCTGGAGGCCGGGGTGCTTGGACGCCTTCAGCCGCTCGGAAGCCCGCAGAAGTCGATTGTGGCGTTTCCAGAGGCATCCTGATGGCTCGCTCCGAGTGGGAACGTAGCCGGATTTGAAAACGGTCCACCATAACCATGATGGACCGCTCCTACTACCGCCTCGCCGGCCTTCGCGAGAGCTATCGGCCTGAATTATTTGGGTGGTATCGGGTATCGGAGTTCCACATTTCCGCCGCCCGATGCTGTCGTGTAGAAAGTGAACGCGGTCGAGCCGTGATTCCCTAGGGCATCCGTCACATTCACCTCAAAGTAATGGCTCTCATTTGGCGGGAAGGAGGTGCGGACCGACGTCCCTGTGGTGAAATACTGGCCGCCAAGGTACCAGCGGTATGAGTAAGGACCCGTGCCGCCTAGCGGCGTTACGCTCCAAGTGTGGTTTACGTCCGGCTCGACCACCCCAGGCCCCGAGAACTGTACTTCTATCTTGGCGTACGCAGTCTTAACGATCGTATCAACGGTGAGGTCGGCCCTTTCTGCCAAGACCTTGAGAGTGTGCGCTCCAACGGTGCTAAATCGTCGTCTGATCTGCGCATAGTTCGATGCTGGCACTTCGGTTCCGTCGACAATCCACCGATACCTGTATGCTGTGGTATCCCATTCAGTGACCGCACGCCAGTTGTTGTATTGTCCTGCCAGTAGGGTCGAAGGCCCGTACATGGAACCGCGCGAAGTCGAAGCAGCGCCATTCAATATGAGCCAACCGGCTGCCGGACCCCATGCAGAATTTATGTCGAAGTGCGCGCTGTCGCGAAGTTGAAGATAAGTAGCACCGGGAACATAATTCCCCGGCTGCGCACTGATGTCCAGTTGTACAAGTACTTTATTAACGTCAGCGGGGTCATAGATCACCAGCGCAGAGGTGAAGCCGCGACTAATGCCGGGAGCTGATGACACATCGTAGATGTTTAGATATCCGTACTGGCTAGGACTCACTTCGAAGACGTCTCCGCGCACGTCAAACGCGAATGGCACGACTTGTAAGCCCGAAGAGACCGTAAACGGACAGGGCACTGGCCAGACGATTTTCGCCTCCAAGTCAGACTCGAGCCATGCAGCGTTTCCACCAGGCGCGCAATCTGTCGGCATATGTTTTTGGCCGCCGTTGTCGCCCGTAAGAGGAATACAAGCGACTCCGCACAGAACGAGCCCCATAGCCACGGTAGGCAGCGATCGAGTCATGGGTTCACCTCCGCGATCGTAACCGCCTGCACGGAGCGATGGTCCACCAGTTGAAGGACCCATTCCCGACCGGCTGAATCCTGAATTGACAGAGCGGACTGTGTCTGTGATCCAGTTCGTACGAATACGCCTGAATCACGAAAATCCACTCCGAAGCCAACGAGCAGATCACGTGTGGAGATCAACGGCTCGTCAGAACTGAGACGGACCCGAACCTCCTGATTTACGGTCGTAGTCCAGCGAGAGAGCAGATCAGACTGGGGATGGGCTGGCCGAACCAGTGTCGGGACCTCGGAGATCAAACGTCCCGAAAAGCGCGCCCCCCTCTCGACTGCTACTTCCGGTATGGCCGGAATCGGACCGTTAATGAACTCCGGGATACCGACGGAGAAGAAATGGGCGGTAGGTGCTAGAGTGAGAAACGCTGATTGATCCGCCGTCCCCAACGCGGTAACGCGCGATGAGAACGAGAGAGTGACGGATGCTCTGTTACCGGGTCCGCAGAGCGATACAATCCATCTAGGGCCGAGCGAGTTTTGAATCTCGTCAGGCGCGTCCAGAGGAATTCGGTACGCGCTTCGCACGTAGAACGGGCGGTCGCATACTCGCAGCCCGTCCAGGTCGATGCCGGAGCCGTGCTCCTCTACCCAGCGATCGACGTGGAACCGCCCAAATGCGTTGACGTAGTCAACCGCGATGCGACCGGCCGCCGATTGATCCAGTTCGCCTTCGGGATATCGCACGTCATTCGGTAAACGGAATCGCCCATTCTCATCGAGAGCTTCGGCAGCGGCGCCGACTACGTAAGCCTGAGTATCCGTCGAGTCTACCGGAGCCCATGTATTTCCATCCGAGCACCCAGCGAGCAACAGCACGGCGCCTACACTACATCGCATCCATCTCGAAAATGGATGCTGACTGGCGGAAAACCTGATCTTGCTCGACATAGTGCCCCCTCATTGGAGATTGGCTTGCGAGCGGACTCAACCATAGGGCTCGTGCTCCGAGCTTGTCAATACCGACTTTGAGCAGCACCAGCCGGATGAAGTGGCGTACTATAGAAGAGCGCACCCTACCGCCGCTGCCACGACCCTAAATTCCATTCAAATCACCCACACGAAATCCCGAAGAGCCAAAAAAGGAAAAGGGCGCGTGCTCAGAACCTCCCGCAACCCGCCCGAGCCATTCTCCGAACCTCCGCGCCTCCGCGTGACAAGCAGTTAACGCCCAACCCTCGGCGTGACATGCCACCCCTAAACCCCCGGCCCGCCCCTGCTCGGCGTATACCTCCGCGTCCCCTCGCTCGGCGTAACCTTCCGGAACACCTTCGCGTCCACGAACGTCCTGAGTAGGTGCGCATCGATGAGCCCCACCTTCGCCTCATCGAACAGGATGTCGATCGCGCGCTCCGTCGAGACGGCGCGCTTGTAGGGCCGGTCCGTCGCGGTCAGCGCGTCGTAGATGTCCGAGATCGTCATCATGCGCGTCTGCACCGAGATCTCCGTCTCGCGCACGCCGCGCGGATAGCCCGTGCCGTCGAGCTTCTCATGATGCCCGAATGCGATCTGGGGAATCCCCTTGAGCTCGCGCGTCCACGGGATCTGCTCAAGGAACCGGTACGTGTGCGTCACATGTGACTCGATCTCGCGGCGCTCGCGCGGATCGAGGTTGCCCTTGTTGATCATGAGGAAGCGCAGCTCGTCGTCCGAGAGCAGGGGGCGCTCGACGCCATCGAAGTCCACGTACGTCTGCGCGTGGATCTCCTCGAGTTCCGTGAACGTGCCCTCGGGCAGGATCGTCGGCTCGTTGGCGCGCACCACGGCGTCGAGCCAGCGCGTGAGCTCGTCGCGCCGCGTGCGGCGGATCGCATCGAGGTACGCCACCGTGTCCGCATAATCGCGGCTGCCGTGCGCCAGCAGGTGCTCCGCGCGCTCGCGCTCGAACTCCAGCTCCGACTGCTGCAGCAGGTAATGAAAACGGTGGCGCACGATCGCGAGATCATGGTTGTAGAGCTTCTTCTGCTTCACCAGCACCTGCTCGCGCACGCCGACCTTGCCGAAGTCGTGCAGCAGCCCCGCATAGCGCAGCTCGCGCATCTGCTCGCGGTTGAACGTGATCGTGCGGTACGGCCCCGTGCTGTCCGTGTCCACCGCCTCGGCGAGCGTCGTCGTGAGCGTCGCCACGCGGAACGAGTGGCCGGACGTCGTCGGGTCGCGCGACTCGATCGCCGTCACCGCCGCCGTCACGAACCCCTCGAACAGCTTCTCGATGTCCTCGTGAAGGCGGCTGTTCTCGATTGCGACCGCGGCCTGCGCCGCGAGGGCGCTCACCAGGTCGGCCGTGCGCAGGTCGAACGCCACGACCTGCTCGCGCACCGCCTCCGGCGTATCGAGCCGCGCGGCAGGGTCGCGCTTGCGGTTGATCAATTGCAGCACGCCAACCACCTCGTCGCGCTGTGTGCGCATCGGCAGCACGAGCATCGACTTCGTGCGGTAGCCGAACTTCTCGTCGAACGACCGGTTGAGCCGGTAGGACACGTGCTCGGGCAGCAAGTACGCATCCGCGATCATGAGGGGGTCACCCGTCGCGGCCACATAGCCCGCCAAACTCGTGTGGTCGATCGGGATCGTGATCTCGGTGAACGGCAGGTCGGGCAGCGTGAGGTTCTGGGAGAGCTTGAAACTGAGCGCCGTCGCTGTCGCGCCGCCGTCGTGCTCGCTGGTCGACTCGACGAGGTACAGTGATCCCGCATCCGACGACGAGATCCGCAACGCCTCTGACAGGATCATCCCCAGCAGCGCGTCGAGGTTCCGCTCGGTCGAGAGGGCGGCGCCCACACGCGAGAGTTCGCGCAGGTCGTGGGCGCTCGTCTGCTCGAGGCGCGTGGCGCGGTACGCGTCAATCAGCGAGCTCGCATGACGCAGCGCGCCCATGAGCGCGGCCGAGCCCTGTCCGGGACTCGCGCCGTACGGCAACCAGCTCGTGAGCGCCACCGACTTGAGCGTCTCCGACGGGTCGGCCTCGCCTTCATCACCGAGGCCGACGAACGCCACGTGTGGCGCGAGTGGCGCCAGGCCGATCCCGCCTCCCGAGCGATTCGCCACGCGCGTGTCGAGCAGCACTACCGTCGGACGTTCGGGATTGATCTCCTCGAGGCCGGGGATCGCGTCCACACGCCGCACATCGAGCGCGTCCGCCGCCCCCAGCATGGGCAGGGCGGCCAGCGTACGGCCGACAGGCGCGAAGATCAGTGGTTGCACGGCGGGGCGATTGTCCTGGGGAGGGAGCCGAACGCATGACCGCCGGCACCGGTCACAATCCCCGGGCGCCGGCGGTCAAAGGTTATCGTGCGCACGTGAGGTCGCGCCAGTCAGCCCTCTGCCTTCAGCTTCTTCAGGGCCACGTCGGCGTCCTCGAACTGCGGGAACTTGTCGACGGTCTGCTGGAACAGCGTGATGGCCTCGGCCTTGTTGCCCGCGTCCTGCGCGCGCAGCGCGCGCGAGTACAGCATCACGGCCTGGAACGGCACCTTCTTCTGCTTCTCGGCCTTGGCCTCGCTCGTCTGCCGGGCCGATGGCGTCAGTTCGGGAAGCTTGAGGCCTGTGTTGGCGCGCGCGCCGATCTTGGCGATGATCGCCAGGAACTCGTCGGTCTTCCCCGGCTCCATGTGCGACCACTCGATGCGCCCCGTTTCGGAGTCGATCGACTTGACCGTGATCACCATCGTGCCGCTGCGGTCCGTGACGAACGAGCCTGTGACCATGTGCTTGGCGCCGAGCAGCTTGCCGAGGCGCGCGGCGGTGGCGTCATCGACGCGGCCATTCGCGGCCATGTCCTGCTCGTCGAGCAGGCGCTGGATGTTCTCGCGCTCCACGACGCGCACGCCGGGGTTCTGCGCGAGGTGCGTGATGAGCAGGTCCGCGATGCCCTTGGAGAGCGGCGCCAGCTCGTCATTGGTCGCGCCGATGGCGCTGTTCACGAACGGCAGCACGGCCACGGTCGGGCGCAGGTCTTCCTGCGCCACGAGGGGCACGGCGACAAGCGAGACAAGGGCGGTCGCCCGGCTCAGGAACTTCAGCATCACATCCTCCGCAGAGGTTAGAGAGTCAACGACAGTCCTTCGGCAGCGGCGATCACCTGCAAGTGGTGTTCGACACCGCGGGCCTTCACCATCGCCCGGCACTCGGCCAGGCACACGTCGAGCTGGTCGTCCGTGCGCCGAGGCTCGTGGTGGAACAGCACGAGCTTCTCGACACCCGCTTCCAGCGCCAGTTCCACCGCGTCGCTGAAGGTCGAATGCCCCCAGCCGCGGTGGTGGTCGTACTCATCAACGGTGTAGGTCGTGTCGTGGACGAGCACTCGCGCGCCGCGCACGAACTCCACCATGCGTTCCCTCCAGTCTTGAGACGATCCGTAGCGCGGATGCGTCCCCAACTCGTTGTCCGATACGTACACCAGCGCCCCGCTACGTGCGCCCGACTCCGTGAACCGGTAGCCGAGCGCCCCGCCGGGATGCTGCACGGCGAAGGCCGTCACGTCGTACCCGGTGCCCTCGCTGCGCGTGCCCTCGGACAGCTCCCTGAAGTCTATGGTCGCATCCAGCTCCTCGAATGTGACCGGGAACACCACGGGCGACATCTGGTCCCGCACCACTTGGTCGACGCTCTTCTCCAGGGACTGTGAACCCCAGATGGTGAAGTGGTTCCCCCGCCCGAAGATCGGGGCGAAGAACGGGATCCCCTGGATGTGGTCCCAGTGCGCGTGCGTGAGGAAGATGTCGCCCTGGATGGGCGCGCCGTTGGACCGTTCGAGCAGCGCGCGGCCCAGCTCACGGATGCCTGTGCCGGCGTCGAGGATGATGAGCCAGCCGTCGTCGGTGCGGACTTCGACGCACGGCGTGTTGCCGCCATAGCGCACGGTGCCCGGCCCCGGCGTCGGGACCGAGCCACGTGTGCCCCAGAACCGCACGCGCAGGCTCACCGGTTGCTCGACGTCGGGTTTTTTCGCACGCTGAAAGATGCGGGCGCGTCGGTGACAACGGGAAGGCGGCGGGTCACGGGGCGCGGGTGACCGGAGTCACAGAATGCGCGTTCGTGCGAAGACCAACCGCTGCCGCAATCACAACCGCTGCTGCGAACGCTGGCGCAGCGCGGCGCGGTCCGTGATGCGGATGCGCCGTCGCTCCGTGCTGATCCAGCCCGCCTCGACGAACTCGCGCATCGCGCGCGACACGGTCTCGCGGCTTGCGCCGATCACGTTCGCAATGGTCTGGTGCGTCAGCGGCCGCTCGAGGTAATCGGAGTCGCCCTCTGTCGCGGCATCGAGCAGCAGTTTCGCGATGCGCCCGGGCACATCCAGCAGCACGAGCGCGCCGATCTTTTCGTCCGCGCGGCGCAGCCGGCGTGACATCTCGAGCAGCATCGACCACGCCACGGCGGGCTCCTGCTCGACGCGCCGCTTGAAGTCCTCTCGCCGCAGCACCAGCAAAGTGCACTCTTCCATCGCAACGACGTGCGCGGACCGCGGCTCGTCGTCGATCAGCGAGAGCTCACCGAAATGCTCGCCCACGCCCAGGATGCCGAGGATCACCTCGCGGCCGTCCTCCGAGACGAGGACCACCTTGACGCGGCCGGCGCGCACAATGAACAGCGAGTCGCCTTGGTCGTCCTCGAACAGGATGACGCTGCCCTTTGGGTAGCTTTTGGGCCGAAGCAGCCGGCTGAACGCGTCCAAGTCCGCCGGCGCGAGCGAGCGGAATAGGGGGACGGTCTTGAGGAATTCTGCGCTAGACATATGGGTCGCGCGAACCTAAGTCCGCCGGCACGCCCTGTCAAACACCCAAACCCTTGTCCGCTTGCATTTTAGACCCGGAATCGGGTATCATTCCTTGCTCGACCAAAACCGCCTAGAGGTTCCCATGAAGCCCGATATCCATCCGACGTACGCGACCGCGACCGTGACCTGCGCCTGTGGCAACACGTTCCAGACGCGCTCCACGCACGCGGAGATCCGTACCGACATCTGCGCCGCCTGCCATCCGTTCTTCACCGGCAAGCAGAAGCTTATCGACACCGCTGGCCGCGTCGAGCGCTTCCGCCAGAAGTACGGGAAGGCGACCGCCTGAGTATCCGCGACCGTCTCGCCGACGCGCTCCGGCGCGCCGCCGAGGTCGAGCGCGACCTTCTCGATCCCCGCACGGTACACGATGCCAAGCGTATGGCATCGTTGGGGCGGGAGCATCAGCGCCTGGGCCTCGTAGTCGAGCGCGCCCGGCGCCTCGAGAAGATGGACGACGAGCTCGCGCAGGCGCGCGAGCTCTTGTCGTTCGATGACCCCGACATCGCCGCCGAAGCGCGCGCGGAGGTCGAGCGTCTCGATGTTGCCATCGAGACCGCCGAGCAGGAGCTCAAGCCGTTGCTCTTGCCTCCGGACCCGCTCCACGACCGCAACGCGATCTTCGAGATCCGCGCCGGCACGGGTGGCGACGAGGCCGCGCTGTTCGCCGCGGACCTCTACCGCATGTACACGCGCTTTATCGAGCGGCACGGCGGGTGGCGCATCGAGGTGATCTCGCTGTCCGACGGCACGCTGGGCGGCTTGAAGGAAGCGATCTTCAAGCTCACGGGGCCGGGCGCGTTCGGTGACTTGCGATTCGAATCCGGCGTGCACCGCGTGCAGCGCGTGCCCGCGACCGAGGCGCAGGGGCGCATCCACACGAGCGCCGCCACTGTTGCCGTGCTGCCCGAGGCGGATGAGATCGACCTCAAGATCGAGGACAAGGACCTGCGCATCGACGTGTTCCGCTCGTCGGGCCCCGGCGGCCAGAGCGTGAACACCACCGACTCGGCCGTGCGCATCACGCACATCCCGAGTGGGCTCGTGGTCAGCCAGCAGGACCAGAAGTCGCAGTTACAAAACAAGATCAAGGCGATGGAAGTGCTGCGTTCGCGCCTGCTCGACCTCAAGATTGCGGAGCAGGAAGCCGAGCGGTCCCGCATGCGCAAGAGTCAGGTGTCCACGGGTGACCGCTCGGCGAAGATCCGCACGTACAACTATCCGCAGAGCCGCGTCACGGACCATCGCATCGGGTACACGACGCATGATCTGGCGGGCGTGATGGACGGCAAGCTTGAGGACCTGCTTGACGCGCTGCGCGTGGCGGACATCGAGGAGAAGCTGGCGGGGGACGGGGCGTGAGTGGGCGTAGGCCGACGCACGTGCGGAGCGGCGCGTGAGCGACGTAGAGCAGGGCATCACGGTCGGTGCGCTGCTCGACGCGCTCGCGGAGGAGTTGAGCGCTCCGGGCGTTCCGCCATCGCGCACAGTGGCGCGTGACCTGATCGCCGGTGTGATGGACCAGCCGCGCTTCTGGCCCAGCGCGCAGCGCGACCTCGTGCTTGATGACGCGACCGAGGGCGCGATCCGCGCCGCAGCCGGTCGGCTGCGCGAAGGTATGCCGATGCAGTATGCAATCGGGCGCACCGCGTTCCGTCATCTGACGCTTCAGGTGGACCGTCGGGTGCTGATTCCGCGCCCCGAGACGGAACTGCTCGTGGACCTCGTGCTCGCCGCGCAGCGCGGCGGCAAGGGCACCGTGATCGATGTCGGGACGGGCTCGGGCGCCATCGCGCTGGCGCTGGCGGCCGAGGGCGGCTTCAGCGAGGTGATCGCGACGGACGTCTCCGCGGACGCGCTGGACGTGGCGCGCGGCAACGTCACGGCCATCCCCGCAGACCGCCGCGAGCGCGTGTCGTTCCGCCTCGGCTCCCTGCTGGAGCCGGTCGCTGGGATGCGCGCCGACACAATCGTCTCGAACCCGCCGTATATTGCACCAAACGAAGCCGCCGACCTGCCACGGCTCGTGCGCGACTGGGAACCGGCGACGGCGCTGTTTGCCGATGCCAACGGGATGGCCGTGATCCAGGCCCTCGTGCCCCAGGCCGCGGACGTCCTCGTGCCCGGCGGACTGCTCGCCCTGGAGGTGGACAGCCGCCGCATCCGCGATGCGGCGGCTTGCGTGTCCACCGACGGGCGATTCACCGATGTCGAGACCAGACTCGATCTTACCGGCCGCCCGCGGTTCGTGGTGGCGCGACGACAGGAGTTGTGATGCTCAGTGACAAGGCGACGGAACTTGGCCGCCTGATCGGCCAGAGCGCGGAGTACCAGGCCGTGAAGCGCGCGAACGAGGCGCTCAACGGCGAGGGGGAGATCACCGGCGCGCTACAGCGCATGGATGCGTTGCGCACCGAGGCGCAGCAGATGATCGAGCGCGGTGAGCAGCCCACCGCCGAGATGGAGCAGGAACTCGACACGCTGCTCAGCAAGGTGCAGGCGAGCCCCGTGTACCAGCGCGTCATCGCGGCGAATGAGAATTTCGACAAGGTGATGATGCAGGTGAACCAGTGGATGCTCGAGGGCATCAAGAAGGGCGCGACGAGTTCGATCATCACGCTGGGCTGACCCACACACACCGGACCAGACGTGACACGCGGCGCGCTGGTGGTCTTCGAGGGCGGCGAGGGGGCGGGGAAGTCCACCCAGCTCCGTCGTCTTGCCGCGCGCCTTGAGGGTGCGGGCGTGCGGCACCGCGTGTTTCGCGAGCCGGGCGGGACGCGCGCCGGCGACCGCATCCGGGATATCCTGCTGCACACGGACGCGCCGCTCGCGCCGACGACCGAGGCGGCGCTGTTCATCGCGTCGCGTGCGGAGCTCGTGGCGACCGAGGTGCAGCCGGCGCTCGAGCGCGGTGAGCATGTGCTGCTCGACCGGTTTCTGCTTTCGACGTATGCGTATCAGGTGCATGGGCGCGGGCTGGACGAGGCCGACGTGCGCGCCGCCAATCATCTCGCCACGGGCGGGCTCGTGCCGGACTTGACGTTGCTGCTCACGTTGCCTGTGGCGGATGGTCTGGCGCGCGCGGGTGCGCGTGGAGCAACGGACCGCATGGAGCGCGCGGACCGTGCATTCCATGAGCGCGTGGCGCGTGCGTTTGGATTGTTCGCCACCGATGCGTGGCAGGCGTCGCATCGCGAGTGTGGGCCGATTGTCGAGGTGCCGGCGGGCGGTGATGAAGAGGCGGTCGAGGCAGAGATCGCACGTGTGATCGGGGCGCGACTTTCGGTATTGGAGCGCGCCCGATGAACGACGAGCGCGACCGGAAGCCCACGCAGGGCCAACTGCGACTGCTCCCTTCGGCGGTGCTCGTAATCGCCGGGCTGCTCGCGGGCGGCTGGCTCGTGCAGCGCGCGGTGAACCGGTCGACGGACGCCGAGGCGGCGCGGGCGGCGTCCGCGCTGCTGGAAAGTGTGATGCAGCGCGTGGCGCAGAGTTACGTGGAGCCGTTGCCCGAGGACAGTCTGTGGGAACTGGCCATGACGGGTATGGTCCAGCAGTTGGGCGACCCGAACACGGCGTATCTCTCGCCTGCGCGACTGGAGCGGCTGTCGCGCACGGCCGCGAACTCGTATCGCGGCGTGGGTCTCACGGTGGATGTGCGCGACGGCTGGATCACCGTGCTGCAGCCGCGCGCCGGCGCGCCGGCCGAGCGTGCCGGCTTGCAGGTGGGCGACCGGTTGGTGGAGGTGGACGGCAAGTCGATGCAGGGTTGGACGGTCGAGGAAGCACGCGATGCGTTGCAGGGGCCGTTGGGCAGCACCGTGAAGCTCGTGGTCGAGCGGGACGGGGGCGCGCGCCTCGCGGTCACGCTCGAGCGCAGCGACATCCGACGCAGCGCGGTCACGCGTGCCACCGTGCTCGATGGCGGTGTCGGTTACCTCGCCGTGACGACGTTCAGTGACTCGACGGAGGCGGAGCTAGAAAGCACCGTGGATTCGCTCCGTGCGAAGGGCGCCACGTCGCTCGTGCTTGATCTGCGCGGCAATCCGGGCGGCCTCATCACGCAGGGTGTGGGTGTCGCGGACCTGTTCCTGTCGCCGGGCCAGCGCATCGTCTCGATGAAGGGTCGCATTCCGCAGGCCAACGCCGTGTATGTGGATGAGACGCCGGAACGGTGGTCGTCCTTGCCGGTGGTTGTGCTCGTGGACGCGGGCACGGCGAGCGCGGCGGAGATCGTGGCTGGCGCGTTGCAGGATCATGACCGCGCGCTCGTGATGGGGCGCGTGACGTATGGCAAGGGCAGTGCGCAGGCGGTGTATCCGCTGGACAACGGTGCGGCGCTCAAGCTGACGAATGCGCGCTGGTTCACGCCGCTGGGCCGCAGTATCGAGGTCGGTCCGCCTGAGGAAGAGCCGGTGATCGACGCCGACACCGCGCGGCCGGTGTTCCGGTCGCGCAGCGGTCGCGCGATTTATGGTGGTGGTGGCATCGTGCCCGACTTTATCGCGGGTGACAGTGCGGACGACCCCGCCGAGCGTCGGTTCTACGCCGAGCTCGCGGGCGACGTGCCCGAGTGGCGGGAGTTGGTGAGCTCGCAGGCGGCCGCGCTCGTGCGCCAGGGGCTCGTGCGCGATACGCTGTTCACGGTGAAGGACGAATGGCGCGAGCGGCTGCGCTCGGCGCTCGAGCGGCGCAGGTTGCGGGTGTCGGTGGCGACGTTTGACGAGGTGCCTGGGATGGTGGAGCGGCAGCTCGAGCGTGAGATCACGCGTCAGGCGTTTGGGATTCCGTACGCGCAGCGGCGGCAGGTGCGCGCGGATAGTGTGGTGGCGCGGGCGGCGGCGATACTGAGGCGGGCGAAGGGGCCCGGTGGGGTTTACGCGGAGGAATAAGGAGGCAATCTCGTTCTTCATGTGGCGCTCCCGCGCGCAACGACTGAGTGCTCCTCCAGCGCGGGAATCCCTCGCGCGGACGCGACCGACCACCGGCACGACCGCGCGCACGAAAAGGCGCCGCCCGACCCATTGACGGGTCGGGCGGCGTCTGCATTGTGCGCATCGAAAAGTCGGCTCTAACAATCGTTGCTGCCGACGGCGGCTGCGCCGCCGCAGCAGAACGTGTGTGTTAGGCGCGGATTCCCAAGGTTTGAATCATCGCCGATCGGTGCACTCGGCTTGCCAATCAAACGACTCCGCATGCCGCTCGCCGGCGACTGGAAGCTTGATATCGTCCGCCGTCGTGAAGACTCCGTCCGCACCAGCAGAGACCACGAGCAATCCGTTCGCAGTGATCGCAAAGAAGATGGGCCGGTCCCACGCGTCCACAATGGCGTGACGTTCCAGACGACAGTTGGGCATGCCTTCGGCGATTGCAGGTGCCGGATTCGTCATTGCCTCGAAGCTGTCTGGATATCGTCCTCCCGAAAGCTGGCAGTATGCCTCAGCGGCCAGGACAATCGCGTCGAGGCGCGCCTGCGTCAGTCTGACGTCGTGCGTCCGCGAATCTGCTGAGGTAGCTTCGACCGTCGTCGTTGCCGGCATACTCCACCGCAGGGAGGGCCCACAACGCTCTGCGGTCTGTGCCTGCGCTCGTTCTCCCAGTGAGAGCGCAGAGATGATGGCACACGACCATCCGATGATTTCCGCCCTCTTCATGGAGTGAACCCCCATTTGATCGAGTAGGTGCCGGGATGCCTAGATCCCCACAAATGGGCTCCTTCGTGCCCGACGATGGTCGCGACGTTCATTCCGATATTCCCAATCTGAAGTCCTAGATTGCCTGAGGCGATGCCCGCAAGCGCGTCTGACCGGAACGCCACGAACGCAGGCTGCCCGCCGCCTGTCTGCGTAACAGCCCCCTCGATGACGTTGTACCCGCCGACGGTGGTTGGGATTGAGTAGATGCCGCCTTGGGCGACCAATACATCGTACGCCAATGCCACGTCCGCTGGCGTGTACGTCGCAGTACCCCCGGTAAGCCTGTGCGCAGCCGTCTGAACGGCGGCCATTTCGGTCGCGCTGGCCTGCTTGGCCCAAACCTGCTTCTTCGAGGTGGTGCCATCATTGCAGTCGACCGTGACAGTGACAAGAACACTATCGGCTCCCTCTGCACACAACCCGAATGGGTCCGAGCGGTTGATGGGATCACCACCCGCATATCCGTAGAGGTTCATCCCGCCCGCGAGCCCGATCGGGTCCTCCTGCGTGAACCAACCAGCCCCGCAATCGTAGTCGCGGATTCAGCCGTACGGCAAGTTCATTTCGCCGCAGATCGAACAACCGGGGTCGATGGCCTACAGGCTGGGCTCCCCGCAGCTCCGGTTCAGGCGTAACTTACGGAGGAACCAAAACCCGGGAAGGCCCATATGACCGAGATCCTGTTCGTCGTCTCCGAAGCACCCGAAGGCGGCTACGTGGCCAGCGGCGTCGATGCCTCGATCGTGACGGAGGCCGACGACCTCAACCAGCTCCGCGCGATGATCCGCGATGCGGTACGCTGCCATTTCGATGAGAATGATCGACCGAAGGTGATTCGGCTTCATCTCGTCCGCGATGAAGTCATCGCTGCGTAGCGGCGCGGCGTCGTGAGGCTGCCGCGCGATCTGTCCGGCCAGGAGCTAGCGCAACGCTTGGGCGCCTTCGGGTATGCGGTCACGCGCCAGACCGGCAGCCACCTGCGCTTGACCACGCAACAGCATGGCGAACACCACGTCACCATCCCTGCTCACGCCCAGCTCCGCGTCGGCACGCTCGCCGGCATACTTGGCGAAGTCGCACGGCATGTGGGACTCGACCGCGGCACGTTGATCAGCCAGTTGTTCGGCTAGCTGCGCGCGCGGGCCCTTCGCTCGCAGGGGCGGCGGACCATGAAGCAAGCGGCGCGCGTGCAGTCACACGCGCCGCTCGCGCCAATGCCGTTACGCCTCCGCGGCATATCCCTTGTTAGGTGGCACAGTGCCGAGCGCCACGCGGCTATTCCGCCTCACTGTCCCATGAGGACCAATCTAGCGAGGGGTGAGAAGTGAACTCGGAAATACCGCCGCCGCATCCGTGTTCCAGGTCACGGCATTCACTTGCCATTCGCTCTTCGGCCGATAGAGCGCAAAGAAGGCGAACAACGGCTGCTTCTCATACCGAACAATGAGGTAGAGGTTAAGGACGCTGGGACCGACCTCGAACGATTTAACCAGGTCGTAGCCTTGTACGCCACCCAGCAATCGATCGAGATCATCAAGCGACTTGATCAGAGTCGACGATCGAGTCGTATCGGCGTCCGTCCAGCTCCGGCCCCAAACTGCGACTGCCGCAGTGTGGTTACGGATGAGCGAGAAGCCAAGGGCGGCCGACTTGTCGACAAGCGTCGGGTAGAGTTCGACGCCGTCGAACGTCGCGCGGGGCTGGGCCAATGCGGATTCGAGTGCGCCGAGGTCTCGGATGGCCGACGATCCGCCGCCGACCAACAGGACGCGGCTGTAGAGATCGAGAACCTCAGCGAGCGAAAGAAACCGAGTCGCCACGGGCGACCAGGTCAGGCGAGGCGACGATACAACTCGGCGTTCTTCTCGACGACATGCGCCGCCGCCGCCTCGTAAGCTGCCTCGCGCCGGTCGAGCAGGTCGCGCAGCGCCGCCGCCGCCAGCGCATCGGCGGACACGTTCAACCGCTGAGCGATGGCGTTGAGCTGGCCCTGCTGGGCGTCAGTGAGCTCGAAGGACAGGCGCATACCAGAAATCTACCCCGCCCCGGCGCCTTCTGCCAATGCAGCGCGTCGCGATAACAAGGGATAGGCCGCAGACGCGTAACGCGGTCGAATGCAAGAGGCGCGCGAGAAGTCACGCGCGCCTCTTGCATTGATCGCCGTGGTCATGTCGGAAGAGCGCCGCTGGCGGCGACTGTCCTGAAAAGTCGCGTCTAGGGAATTTTCGACGAACTACGACCTGCGCGCCGCGCGCTCGCGCGGCTAAGCGACGACGCGGCAACGCCCTGCGCCGCGCGAGTGGCGAAGAAACACCCCAGTCCGTCTTTTTCACGCAGGAAGACCCGATCGGGCTCGCCGGCGGCATGAATTTGTACGGCTACGCGAATGGGGACCCGATCACGTATTCCGATCCTTTTGGGTTATGCCCACTGTGCGTGGGGTGGGCGGTAGTTGAAGGGGCGTTCACTGTCGCGGATGCCGTGGACCTTGGAGTTACTGCCGCAAGGTACGCAGCGGGAAGCGCCTCGCGATCAGAACTTGCGGTCACCGCGGCGGGGGCGGCACTCGGACTTTTCGTACCAGGCGGAGGTCTCGGTCGTGGAGGGCGCCTCGCTCTTGAGGCAGCGGACTCATGGGGAAGCGCGGTCACACTCGCGCGGCACTTCAGAGACCACGGCGCGGAGTTTGGTGCACGCACCGCCGGGGAGTACGCTGACATGGCATCCGATTTCCTGCAGCGTGGACTGCGAGACGGACTTCCGACGAAGATCGACACTGATGGCGTCATCCGGATTTATGATCCGACCAGTAATACGTTCGGCGCGTTCAATGCGAACGGCACCACCCGCACGCTTTTCAAACCGTCCAGCGACACCTATTGGGCGCGTCAGCCCGGAACGCCATCGACCCCCTGAGTCGTCCTATGCCCGCCTTCACCTGCCCTGTCTGCGGTTTCCCCGGTTTGACGCAGCCGCCGCGCAATCGAAGCGGTGGCGCGTCCTACGAAATCTGTCCGTCGTGCGCGTTCCAATTCGGCGTGTCGGACGACGATCGCGGTCAGACATACGACGGCTGGCGCGCCCGATGGATTGCCGAGGGGATGCCCTGGGATCGCGGAGCGTCGCCGCCCCCGGAGAGTTGGGATCCAGCCGAGCAGTTGCGACGCCTCCGGCGCGACGCCGGAAGTTGAGCGGAGCGCACCAACGTTCTCACTGCCGCAGTGCCGACGGACCGGACCAGGTCTAAACTGGAGCGTGACGCTCGCGCGCCCGCTGTTCGGGTCGCCAAGCCTCGGTCCATCGGCGGTCCCGCGGTCCGTCTAGCGGGGCGCCCGCAACAAAGGTACAGCGCGTTACTCGTCCCACGGTGTACGCTCCGCGTCGGCCTGTCAAGTCGGTCCAGCTCTTCAGTTGTCAAACAGCGCCGACCAGCAGCGGACATAGCGGGACCGTCGTGCGACCCTCACAGTTCGTTGGCGCTCACGGCGGCGTCTTGCGTCGCCGGGCGCGACACATCTTCATGGGCACTTATGGGTCCGGGGGCACGCCAGACAATTCAGTACTCGAGGGTCGCCGTGCGTGAATTTCCACGGCGCCCTGACTCTCTATGCGGTCACGGCCGCGCCCCCTCCGCTCGGCTCACCTACACTTGAAGGACTTAAGCGGTCGTCATCGTCACCTCCGGCGCTTGGTGTCGATCTGCCTCCCACCGCGCCGCGTCGAACGGCTCGTGGGACTTTGCCACGTGCAGCAGCATCGGCACGAGTTTGCGCGCGATCGCGCAGAGTGCCTTGGTCTTCAAGCCGTCGTTGCGCTGCAACAGCGCGTCTTGTCGCCTTGAGAGCTCGCCCTGACTCGTTCACCCTCATACTCGCACCAAACGTCATGGACGCTCAGATTTTCATGAAGGGCGCCGTGCGTGATGGCGTAGGAGCGGGCTCGTGGAGGCAGTTGGCACCAGCGGCACCAGCGGGCAGGTTCCGAGTGAGCAAACTCTCGCCTTAGTCGCGTGGTGATGCCACCTAACACACACGTTCTGCTGCGGCGGCCCAGCCGCCGTCGGCAGCAACGATTGTTAGAGTCGCCTTAGTGGATTACGCATAGCCAACGCCGCTCGCCCCATCCGAAGGTCGCGCGGCCTCGCGTGCGTAAAGGGCGTCCGCAGTCTCGTTTGCGCAACCGGATCTCGAGCTCCCAGATGATCCCCCTACGGCGTCCGATCCCCAATCACCCTCACCCCTTCCGGCGGCACAAACACAAACGCATCCGCCGGCAGCTCAACCCCCATCCGCACCCGCGTGAACTCCAGCGTGCGCATGAGCCCCGACACCTCCGTAATCTCCGCCCGCCGAATCAGCGCATCCTGCGTGTCGATCCACAGCACCGCCTGACGGAACTGCGCGTCCGACGTCCTCGGCGTGAGCTTCACCGCCCGCACCGCGCGCCCCGCAATCGTCGTGTCGGACACAGGCTCCACGCGATACCGCTCGCGCGGGTCCTTGAGCACCGACGCCGCAAGGTCGAGGCCCGCGCCGAGCTGCCGCGGCAGCTTGAGCACCTGGCCCTTGGCCGAACTCGGCAGATACAGCCACAGCACCTCGCCATCGGCGACGATGCGGTCTTCCGGCGGGTCGCTGAACCGGAACGCGAACTGCTGCGTACCGCGCTGCAAAAACTCGCCCACCGAGCGCATGGTATTGCCCGTGCGCGGGTTGCTCAGCGTCTGCACGAACTCGGCGCGCAACGTGCGCGCGGACTGGTACGCCGCCGACGTGCGCTCGACGAGCGCGAGCGCCGCCGAGTCGCTCGGCTGCTCCGGCTTGGCGGTCGCGACCTGCGCGCTGAGCGGCGCGCCGGCGATGCATAGCGCCGCGAAGGCCAAGACGAGGGGCAGGGAAGCCAACCTGACGCAGCGCCACGCACCGCTCCGTGCGCCGCGCATCTTCACGCCGCCGCCACGGTGGCCGCCGTGATCGACCGCCCAACCGCCTCGGCCACACGTCGCATCTGCTTCACACACTCCACGAACTGCTCCGGCGTCAGCGACTGCGCGCCATCCGACAACGCCTTCTCCGGCTGCGGATGCACCTCGACGATGATCCCATCCGCGCCCGCAGCGATCGCCGCGCGTGCCATCGGCAACACCTTGTCGCGACGGCCGGTGCCATGGCTCGGGTCCGCCACGATGGGCAGGTGCGAGAGCTGCTGCACGATCGGGATCGCCGTGAGGTCGAACAGGTTGCGCGCGGTGGGATCAAAGCTGCGCAGCCCGCGCTCGCACAGGATCACCTGCCCATTGCCCTCGGCGAGGATGTACTCGGCCGAGAGCAGTAGGTCCTGGATGGTCGCCGCCATGCCACGCTTGAGCAGTACGGGCTTGCCCAGCTTGCCCACGGCCTTCAGCAACGAGTAGTTCTGCATGTTGCGCGCGCCGATCTGGATGCAGTCGGCGTGCTCGGCCACGAGTTCGGCGCCCGCGTCATCCATGGCCTCGGTGACGATCGCGAGGCCCGTCTCGCGCCGCGCGAGCGCGAGCATCTCGAGCCCCTTCTTGCCGAGCCCTTGGAACGAGTACGGAGACGACCGCGGCTTGTAGGCGCCGCCGCGCAGGGCCACGGCGCCCGCGGCCTGCACCGCACGCGCGGCCGAGACGATCTGCGTTTCGCTCTCCACGGAACAGGGCCCCGCGATGATCGGCACTTCCTCGCCACCAAAATGCACGCCCGGCGCGATTGTGACGACGGTGTTCTCGGCGCGCCACTCGCGCGAAACCTGCTTGTACGGGTTCGAGACGTGGATGACCTCGGCCACACCCGGCATGTCGGCCAGCGCGGAACCGTCCACGCGCCCGTCGTTGCCGATGAGGCCCACGGCCGTGCGCTGCGCACCAGGCATCGGCTGCGGCACATAGCCCTTCTCCCGAATCCATTCACACACGCGCTCGATGTCATCCGGCGTCGCGGTGTGCGTCATCACGACCAGCATATGTTCTTCTCGCTCGGTTATCCGACGGTTGATGCGGCCACGGCGCTTCCCTCGGAAGCCTCCGCGTCGTCCACCGGCGCTCCCTTCATCCGCACGCTCACGAGTGAGGAGACGCCGGGTTCCTGCATCGTGACACCGTACACCGCGTCGGCCGCCTCGGTGGTGGTGCGCGGATTGTGCGTGATCACGATGAACTGCGTGTTCTGCTTGAACTCGTTCAGCATGCGCACGAAACGCCCGATGTTCTGGTCGTCGAGCGGCGCGTCCACTTCGTCCAGCAGGCAGAACGGGCTGGGCTTGGTGAGGAAGATGCCGAACAACAGCGAGAGCGCCACGAGCGCGCGTTCGCCGCTCGAGAGCAAGTGGATGCGCTGCGTGCGCTTGCCGCGCGGGCTCGCGTGGATCTCGATGTCGCAGTCGAGCGGCGCATCGGGATTCTCGAGCCGCAGGTCGCACTCGCCGCCGCCGAACAGCGTCATGAAGATCGAGCGGAAATGCTCGCGCACCTGCGCGAACGTCGTCAGGAACAGGTCGCGCGCCGTGACGTCAATCTCCTTGATGGCCTGCTGCAGCTTGGCCTGCGCCTCGGACAAGTCCGCACGCTGCGCCGTGAGGAACTCGAGACGCTTGGTCTCCTCCTCATGCTCCTCGATGGCCAGCGGGTTCACGGGTCCCATCTGCTCGACCTGTCGGCGCAACTCCTCGGCTTCGGCGCGCAACGCATCGTCCTCGGCCTCCACGGGCTCGTAGCCGGCCATGAGTTCGTCGAGCGGCCGACGCCACTCGGCCTCCAGGCGCTCACGAATGGCGGTCCGCTTGCCGGAAAGCTCGGCGTGGCGCAGTTCGGCCAGATGCAGCGACTGGCCGCCCGCGTCGGCCTCGTTGCGCGCCTCGTCCAGCGCACGCTCGACGGCCTGCAGTGCGGCGTCCGAGCGCCGCACGGCCTCTTCGGCCGCTGAGAGCGATGTGTCCGCCTCGCGCTGCGTGCCGCGACGCGCCTCGATCTCCTGCTGCCACACGGTCATCTGCTGTTCGAGCACGCCGTCCTGCTCGGCGATCGTCGCCAGCTCGCGTTCGAGTGACTCGAGCCGGTTGGCCGCTGAGTCGCGCTCGCGCGCCAGACGTTCACGCCGCTCGGTGGCGACTTGGCGACGCGCCTCGGCCTGCGCGTGCGAGACCTGATGTGCGGCGCGCGCCTCGCGCGCTTCGTCCTGCACCTGTTCGGCCGCGACGAGCAGGCCGCGCGCGCGTGTGGCTTCCTCGTCGGCACCGGCGAGCTGCCGTGTGGCCTCCTCCTGCGCCGCGAGACTCGCCGTGACGCGGTCGCCGAGCTCGGTGTGACGGCCGGCGAGCTTCTCGCGCAGCGCGACGGCATCCGCGAGTTCGCGCGCCGCGCGCTCGCGCACGCGGTCACGCTCATTGCGCACCTGTGCGGCCTGTGCGGACGCCTGCTGCGCGGTCGCCGACGCGTCGGCGGCCTGGGCAGCACCGGACTCGGCGCGCACCACCTCGTCGTGCACCTGCTGGGCCGCGGCCTGTACTGCGGCGCGGCGCGTCTCGATGCCCGCGAGCTGCGCACGCAGTTCCTCGAGCTCGGCGCGACGCCGCAGCGGGCCAGCGCCCGCTTCGCGCGCGGGCAGCCACACGGCGCCGCGCGCGTCGATGAACGCGTTGCCATCGTCGGTCGCGCGCACGTGGCCGAGCAGCGCGCGCACCCATGCGCCCGCAGCGCCGTCGGCGCGCACACGCGTGGCGAGGCCTTCTGCGTTGCCGTTGCCGTTGATGGCATCGAGCGGCAGCAACAGGAGCGCGCCAGGGTTGGCTTCACCATGCCATGCGCGCACGGCATCGGCCGCCGCGTGGTCGCGGACGACGACGGCGTGCACCGTGGGGCCGAGGAAGCGCTCGACCTGTGAAGCGACCGCCGCATCGGCGCCGATGAAGTCCGAAAGAGGGCCGAGGACGGCGCCAGCGCCGAAGCGTTCGCGCTCGCGCAGCAGCCGCGCGGCGGCCGGCGCGAGTCCGACGCGCTCGCGCTCGAGTCCTTCGAGTGCGGCCAGCTTGCCGTGCAGTGCGGTGTGTTCTTCCTCGACCAGGCGCACGTCGGCGCGTGCAGACGCCTCGCGCTCACGCGCGGCCCGCGCGGCAGCACGCGCCTCTTCGAGTGCGACCTCGGCGGCCGCGGCCTGTTCGCGCGCCATCGCGAGCTGCTCGTCGGCGCCGGCGAGCTCACGCTCGGCGAGCGAGAGACGCGACGCCAACGACTCGTGCTCGGCCAACAGCGCCTCGGAGCGCTGCGCGACCTCGGCCAGTTCGCGCTCGGCGTTCTCACGCTCGAGTTCGAGCCGGCGCGCGCGATCGCGGATCTCGCGCACGGCGCGGTCGGCCTGCTCCGTGGCGGTGCGCGCCTCGCCCACGCTGCCGCGCGCGCTCTCTTCTGCGGCGACGCGCGCGCGCAGCGCTTCGGCGGCCTCGTGCAGCGCGGCGACG
Source organism: Gemmatimonadaceae bacterium (assembly GCA_036675455.1). Classification (GTDB taxonomy): domain Bacteria; phylum Gemmatimonadota; class Gemmatimonadetes; order Gemmatimonadales; family Gemmatimonadaceae; genus Pseudogemmatithrix. The sequence continues at coordinate 22,042 of JAKFFA010000042.1, forward strand.
CACTGCGCTTCCTCCTGTTCGGCGGCCTCGAACTCCGTGCGAATGCGGTCACCGAATGCGGCGCCTTCGGCCCGTTCCTGCGCGGCGCGCTCGCGCCGTGTCAGCGCGTTGCGATGCCGTTCTTCGGCGACGGCGAGTTCCTGTTGCAACTCGAGCACGGCCTGGCGCGCAGTCCCCGCTACGACCGCACGCTCGTGCCGCGTAGTCTCCGCAGCGGCGCGCGCGGCGTGCGAGGAGTCGCGCGCGGCTTCGGCGTCGCGCACGGCCTGCTGGCGCGCGGGCAGGGAACCGCGCAGCTCCACGAGCCGCGTATCGAGTTCACCGAGCTCGGTGTGCCACGCCGCCATCTCGCGCGAGGCCAGCGTGAGTTCCACGGCGAAGCGGCGCGCGGTGACTTCGGCATGACGCTCCGCGCGCCGGCGCTGGCGCAGCAGCGAGCGCACCTGCGTCTGCACTTCGGAGAGCAGGTCGTCGATGCGCAGCAGGTCGGCGGCGGTGGAGTCGAGCTGGCGCGCGGTGCTGCGACGCCGGTCGCGGTACAGGCCGACGCCGGCGGCCTCTTCGAATAGCTCGCGCCGGTCGTCGGGTCGGTCCGAGAGCAGCGCGTCGATCATGCGGCTCTCGATCACGACGCCGGAGTCGGCGCCGAGTCCGGTGCCGCGCACGAGATCGTGGATGTCGCGCAGGCGGCAGGGCGCGCGATTCAGGAAGTAGTCGCTGTCGCCGCTGCGCGAGAGGCGCCGCGTGATGACGACTTCCTTGAACGGCACGGGTAGCTGCCCGTCCTCGTTCTCGAAGTGCATCGAGACCTCGGCGACGTTCACCGCGCGCCGCGCGGACGAGCCCTGGAAGATGACCTCTTCCATCTTTGCGCCGCGCAGCAGGCGCGCACGCTGCTCGCCCAGCACCCACCGCACGGCGTCAGACACGTTCGACTTGCCGCAGCCGTTGGGCCCGACAATCGCCGTGGCACCCGGCTGGAACGTGAGGACCGTGGGGTCCGCGAACGACTTGAAGCCGTGCATCTCGAGCTTGGTCAACCGCACTTAGAACGTTCTCCCGGTTCGGAAGGCCACGACGGGCGCTGTCCCGAGGTCGCGGAGCGACTTCGCGAGCAGTGCCGCCTGGCCGGAGGTCTCGAAGGCACCCGCAAAGACGCGCGCGCTCCCATCGTCCTGCACCAACGCATAGGCGGGAATCCCAAGGGCATGCCACCGCGCGAGCGCGGCGGGCACATCCGACGAACGGATCCCGGAGGCGAGCAGCAGCGCATACGGCACGCGCAGCACCCGTCCCACATCTTGTCGCAGCAACCCGCGATCGCGGAGCGCGTCGAGCCAGTCCTGCGCTGCGTCGCGTTCGTGCCATGCCCCGGTGAGAGCGCGGAACCACGGTCGTCCGTCCGAGCCGATCTGGACGGGGGCGAGCGTCGGCGCGGGCAGTTCCTGCCCGCGCATCACCAGAGCGGAATTTGCACCCGGGAGGGTGTTTGCCGCTACGAGTTCGACGGCGAAGTTCGCGGCGATTCCCTCGGCTTCAGGGTTGACAACGGGCGGGAGCGTGATCGTGTCCGTGGGGATCGGCGGCGTGGCTGCGGCCGTCTGGCCCGCAGACGGACGGGAATCACCTGATAAACTCGAGTCGCCCGCTGCGAGCAGGTTGCTCCCGCCTGCCGCGCCACGCGCGCGGCCGGCGTCGCCGAACGCGAACCACGCGGCGAGCAGCGCTATGGCGAGCGCGCCCAGTGCCGCCCCAATGCGCCGACTCTGGGTGCGCTTGCGGCCTCCACTCGCGGCCTCACTCAGCGCCGTGAGCCCCTGCGCCGGCGTGCCGATCATCGGCAACTCCGCCTCCGGGCGGTCTACCGTCGCTATCAGGGGCCATGCGCGCGTCAGCACGGGCGGCAAGTCCACCGCCACCACGCCGTCGACGGCATCGATCAGCGAGGCCAGACCGGGCGCGTGCGCCGGCGCGATCAGCAGCAGCAGTGCGTCCACCTCGCGGAAGCCGGCCACGAGCCGCGTCCAGCGCGCGCTCTCCATGAGCCAGCGTTCGGCCACCGGCCCGTGCCCTGACGGCAGCGCGAAAATCGGCGGGTCGTCGCTGATGGCCCAGCCGATGGACGAGACGGCCACGCCGTCGCGAAAGCATTCCAGCAGGCCTGGCTCGTTGGGGCGTGCCTCGAGGCCCTCGAGCCCGCCCACGAGGTCGCCGATCGCGACACGACGTCCGTCCGGTTGTGCGCGCGCGATCGCCATGGCGACCAGCAGCGCGGCCTCGGGTTCGCCGCCGATCACCACGGCGGCGGCGACATCCTCAAGCGATCCGGCGACCCGCGCCCCCTCGGCCTCCCAGGCCTCGGGCGGCACGGGGTCCTGGATCACGGCACGCCCTCGAAGACCCAGTAAGGCAGGCGCGAGGCCATGCCTGCGCGTTCCGCGTCTTCGCGGTTGCTGTACGGGCCAAGCACCACGCGCCAGATCGGGATGCCATCGCGATTGCCCTGGATCACGCGCGCCTTGCGGCCGTCGACCTCGACCTTGTCGGCCATCTCACGGGCGCGGTCTTCCGCAAGCAGCGTCGCGAACGACACCGTCCACGTCTGTGGGCCCGTGCGCTCCGGCGGCGGTGATTCATAGCGCGGGGCGGCGGGCTGGTTCATGCGCGGGATATCCGTCGTCGATGCCGACGAGATGTCGCCGTACCGCGCGGCCATGAGCGCGGCCAGCGCGCTGTCGGCGGCCGCGGAGTCCGCAGCGGCACCCTCGAATTCGACAGGGCGATCGAGGCCGGCCGCGCGCGGGCGCAGGCCATTCCAGCGCACGAGCAGCCAGCGGTCGTCCGCGCCGCCGCGGTAGCGCATGCGCTCGCGACCCGACTCCGCGTCCACCAGCACCGCATCGTTGCCGAATGCGAGCAGGACGCCGCCGCCCGTCGTCACGATTGGCAGGTCGGCGCGCCAGTGCGACGCGTGCGCGGACACGACGCGCTCGGTGCCGATCGAGATCACATAGACCGAGTCGCCGAGCTTCGGACGCGCCAGCAGGTAGTGCCCGTCGGGATCCATGCGCAGCGCGGTGGCCGTCTGCGGCAGCGTGATGCGCCCCGTTTCCTCGCCCTCGAACCGGTTGATGATCGCGACTTTCGGCCCGTCGGTGGCCGCGTACAGCCGGTCGCCGCTCGGCGTCACGGCGATCGCGGTGATCGAATCGCGCATGCGGACGGTGAGCATGCGCTGTAGGTCCGACGTGCGCAGCGCCATGACGCCGCTGTCCGTCACAAACCAGATGCGGTCGCCGATCGTGCTGCGCAGGGCAAGTGCTGCGGCCGGTACCGACGTCGAGTCGAGCACACGTGGCTCGGGCGGGATCAGTCGGCGCACCATCGTGCGCCCCTTCGCGGACGACAACAGGATCAGTGCGCCGTCGGGATGCGGAATCAGTTTGTCGGCACCGCCGGCCGGCGTCCAACTCCATGTCGCGACGGGCGTGACGCGCAGGACGCGCCCTGCCTCGTCGAAGCCGAACACCGAGCCGCCCTCGGAGATGGGCTCGCCCTCAAGCGCTTCGGTGCTGACGGTGGAGAGGCCGCCCAGGCGCAGGTCCACGTTGAACACGCGTCCCTTGGCGTCGGCGCCGATGATCGACCCTTGGAATTCGTCGAAGCCGAGCAGGGCACTGGACGCCGGCGCACGGTCACGCGACTCCCAGAGCACGCTGTCGCTGCCGACCTGGTACGCGCGCGCAATGCCGCCTTCGGCCGGCACGCGCAACAAGATGGCGTCGGGTCCGTAGCCGCTCGGCGGCGACGACGCGGGTGGCTTGTCACCGCCGCATGCGACGGCGACGAGCAGGGCGAGAAGAAGGGCTGTAGAGCGCACGGCCGAAATCTAGTCGCGCGGGTAGGTCGGGTGGACTGCGGCCGTCAGAACGAGTGCTCCGGCGGCCAGTACACGATGCCGGCTCAGAACGACTGCCCCAGCGACCAGGTCCAGTAGCCCCGATTCAACGAGCCGTCACGCGGCACGGCGTAATCCCACCGTACCAAGGCGAAGTTGAACAGGTTGAGACGGATGCCCGCGCCGTAGCTGCGGAGCGGATAGCGCTCGGTCACAAAGTCGTAGTCGTCGGGCCGTGAGAAGCTGACCGACTGGCCGCCGCTCCACGCCATGCCGAAGTCGTAGAACACGAGTCCGTCCACGGGTGGGACCGGCAGGAAGCTGAGGATGGCGCTGCGCAGCAGCGGAAAGCGCAACTCGATGTTGGCGTACGCCACGCGGCTGCCCAGCAACTGCGCGGCCGCGCACTGCGACGGATCCGTGGCCGATGCGCCGCACCCCGTGCCCGCGTAGAACTCTCGGTCGTAGCCACGGATGAAGTCGGGGCGTCCGATGTACTTGGGGAACGATTCTTCGTCGGGCCCTACGGAGACGTTGGCGGCGAGTCGTGTCGCCAACGTCAGGAAGTTGAACAGGATCGCATCATAGCGCCGGTAATCCATCGAGTACTGCGTCCAGCCGACGGACCCCGTGATCTGCTCCACCATGAACCGGTAGCGACGGCCGTAGATGCCACCGGTCGCGCCGAAGAGCGTGTTGTCGGACACGTACGCGACGAACGGCGACGTGTAGTTCAGCGCGCCCGCCCCCTTGATGGAATCGACGAACCATCCGCTCGAGGCCCCCTGTCCAAAGTCGATGAACTGCGAGATGAACATGTTGGAGCGATCGATGTTCGTGAACGAGGCGCCGTATTCGAACCGCGTGAAGCGGTTGAGCGGATACTGCCCCGTCGCAAACGCGGTGCGCTGCAAGTAGCGGCTGATGACCTGTGTCTGTAGGAACTGGCTCGGCCCGACCTGTTGCTGCATGGAGCCGGCCAGGAAGAAATACGGCTGCAGTTGCAGGCCGGCCGAGTAGGGACGGCGGCGGCCGAGACTCGAGTACTCGGCATAGAGCTGCGCCTCGCTGATGCGGCCGTTGATGCCGCCGGCGAGCACGAGCCGCTTGTCACCGACGAGGTCCGTCAGCACCACGGCCGTCGCGCCGTACACGCTGCGCCCGAAGTTATCCGGCGCATAGCCGACCTGTGGGCGCAGCACATACTCGGGCTTGAGCGCACCCTTGTAGTCCACGCGCTTGAAATCGGTCGTGTCAGGGAGGGCGAGCGTGGCGCTGTCGAGCAACGCGGCCACCGAGACCACCTCGGCGTCGCCGGCCGGCACGAGTGAGGTGGGGCGCCATCCGTTCGCGCCCAGGTACAGCGAGCGGCGACGCGGGTCGGCCATCTCGCGCGCGCGCTGGAGACTGTCGGATGTCGTGCGCGCGAGCTCCGTGATGGCGTCCATGGCCTGCGCCGACCGGACCGCCGCGCTGTCGCCGGCCGTCCGCGGCGCGTCCGCGACCACGGCGGCCGGCGGAACGAACGGCTCCTTCTTGAGCTGGCGCGGATTGATGATGCTCCAGATCGTGAAGTTGCCGTCGTCCTGGTACGTGAAGGCGAGCTTGTCCGCGGGGCGCGCCCACGTCATCGCGGGGCTGCGCGCCGTCATCGAGAGCACGCCGCCCACGAACTTCGTCAGCTGGTAGTGCTCGCGCGTGTCGAGGTCGTGCAGGAAAATCTGCGGGATGCCGGTGCGGTCGGAGATGAATGCCACCGACCGGCCGTCGGGGGCCCACATCGGATTCAGGTTATGGCCGTCTTGTCCCTCGATCACGAGCGCGGTGTCCCGCTCGAAGTCGTAGACGCTGATGCGCCACGGGCCGATGCGCAGCGTTTCGAGGTCGGTCTGCGGGCCGCGCTCGCTCGCGAACGCGACATAGCGGCCGTCGGGCGACCACTGCGGCTGCATGTCGCCGTACGGGTCGTCGGTCAACTGTCGCAGGTTCTTGCCGTCCGCGTCGATGACGAACAGGTCGGACATGCCGTTGTGCGCGCCGCTGAACACGATCTGCCGGCCATCGGGCGAGAACGACGGGTTCATCATTGCCTGCAGGCCGGTATCGAGCCGCCGCACCACGCGCTCGCGCCGAATGTCGTACAGATATAGGACGTCTCGACCCTGGCGCTGCGCTGTGAAGGCGAAGAGCCGACCGTCGGGCGAGAATGCGCTCTGCGAGTAGCCGAAGCGCAGCTCCTCGAAGTCGGGGTCGAGCGTGCTCTTGGTGACGCGCTTGATGCGCTTGCCCGTGGTCGCGTCCGCGAGATACAGGTCGAGGAACACCTCGGCGCGCAGCAGGCTCCCGGTGGAGATGTAGGCGATCGTGCGGCCGTCCGGCGACAGCGACGGCGCGATGTACACGGGGATCACGCCACCGGTGCGGTCCTCATTGAGCACGGCCTGCGCGACGGAACGCGGGCGGTCCAGCTCGGCGACCTGCGGGAGGTATTGCTTCTGCACCTCCTCCTTCCAGACGGCGCCCAACTCTTCCAGATCCATGCCGATGTGACGGCGGAACGCGCGGTCGATGCCGAGTCCCGGCGTGGCCTGCATGATCTCGCCGATGACTTCATCGCCCCAGCGACCGCCCACGTACCGCCACAGCGATTCGCCGAAGCGGTAGGGGAAGAACATGTCCGGGCGCCGCGTCATCTGCTCGACGGTCGGAATGTCGCCGTTCAAGGCGGCATCGCGCATGATGGCGTCGGTGTGCGAGTTGTTGGGGCCGTTGGTGAGGTACTCGGCCATGCCTTCCATGTACCACAGCGACGGGTCCACCTGCGAGAGGGTCTGCAGGCCCGCGCCCGCGCGGCCGCGGCCGAAGATGTCGAACTGGAACACGTGCACCATCTCGTGCGTGAGCACGTGCTCCGCCTCGCCCAAGTCGCCGGCGAAGAAGAACATGTTGCGCTGCCGGAGCGGGTCGGTGGCGCCGCCCGTGCCCTCGCCCAGGTCGCCGAGTACGTTGCTCTGCGCGAACTCCGCGCGGGAGCCGTAGATGATGATCGGCTTGCGCTCGCGGAACTCGTGGCCGAGTACGCGCGAGAGGCGCGCGTAACTGCGCTCGGCCATGCGGCCGGTGTAGACGGCCACCTCGGCGAGTTCCGGATAGTAGTGGACGTCGAAGTGCTCGGTCTTGAGGATCTTCCAGTCGAACTCACGATATTGAACCGAGTTCTGGCCGAAGTACGACGACTGCCCTGCGGCGGGTGACGCCGGGAGGAGAAGGGCGGAGGCCAGGAGCAGGGCGGGGAGGGCGGCGAGCCGGCGCATGAGGATCCCGTTACGCGGAGACAGCCACGGCCGGGGCGTCGCCCCACAGCCGTTCGAGTTGATAGAACGAGCGCAGCGACGGATGGAACACGTGGACGACAAAGTCGACGTAATCGAGCAGGACCCATCGGCCCTGCTCCATGCCTTCGACGGAATTGACGGTGATGCCTTCGCGTTTGAGCGTCTCGATGACATGGCCGGCGGTGGCGCGCACATGGGTGTCGGAGGTGCCACTGCCGACGACGAAGAAGTCCGCCATGTCGGTCACTTTACGGAGGTCGAGCAGCAGGACGTCCTGCGCCTTGTTCTCGGCGAGGACGGAGGCGGCCCGGCGGGCGGCGGTCATCGTGTCGGCAGCGACTGTTTCCATCGGCGAGGGCTGAGGCGGACCATTGCATCCGAAACACTGGGAGGGGGGAAAGGTTCCGTTGCGCACGCGCCATTGCAAGCTCTTGCCGTTTGCTTGGTTCTTGCGCTCGGCTGGGTCGGCCGTGGCAGGGTTCCCTTCGCGCGCCCTTTTTTCTGCCGGCGCTTACACGCTTCGAGCCAGCCGCTGCGCGGCTGTCTCTCGCTACGCGCCAACGGGCGCGCTGCGGGAACCCTGCCTCGACCTCCCGGTCTTGGGCACGGCTGGCAACTGGGCCAGAGCTTGGTGGTTGGGACCACGAGCTTACTGCGAGGGTGCGGACAGCGCCGCGACTCTGCGTTGCTTTTCGGCTCGTGAGACCATTTTGCGCCCGAGTGAAGGCGGGGTACGCCAGGCCGCGGCTGCCGGATCGATGGCGACCCGAACGCGCGAAGTTGACGGACGCCCGTTCGCGCGGGAAGGGCTGGCGGAACACCCGAGCATGGGGAGTCCGGCCGGGGACTCACGCAGCGAGCGCCTGCGCGTAGCGAAAGACCGCGCCCGCAGGGCGCGGGCTTGAAGCGTGTAAGCGCACGCGCTCGCGAAGTGAGTCCCCGGCCGGACGACCACGCAGCTCGATAACTGTCATAAATTGACCTACCCGCAAGAACGGGCGCCCCGTCACACGGAGCGCCCGTTCGTTGATCAGCGAGCCGTAAGGCTCACGCCTTGATGACCCAGACCTTGATCTCGGGCTTCACGTCCGCGTGCAGGCGGATCGCGACCTTGTACACGCCAAGCGCCTTGATCGGCTCATGCAGGTCGATCATGCGCTTCTCGACCTCCGTGAACCCCTGCGCTTCGAGCTGCTGCGCGATGTCGGCGGCGGTCACGGAGCCGAACAGCTTGCCTTCCTCGCCGACCTTGGCGGAGAAGGTCAGCGAGACCTCTTCCAGCCGCTTGGCGATGCTACCCGCTGCATCGCGGCGCGCGTTCTCCGCGGCCTCGAGGCGCTCCTTTTCCTGCGCGATCCGCTTCTTGTTGCCCGCCGTGGCCTCGTAGGCGACGCCGCGCGGCAACAGGAAGTTGCGCGCATAGCCCGACGATACGTCGACGATGTCGCCGGGATGCCCGAGGTTGTCTACGGCCTGCCGAAGGATGACTTCCATTGTTTACTCCGAACGTTGGGATTCTTTTTTCGGCCGCAGCCTGCGGCGCCAGTCGAACCATGTGTCGCCCAGACCAACCGCGACGGCGATGACCCCGACGACATGCCAGAACAGGATGGTGAAGATGACATACGCCACCATCATCCACCGGCCCGGCGCCAGGATCGACAATAACACTCCCAGTCCGCGCAATGCGTACAGGGCTCCCAGGAACAGCAGCAGGTTGGCGCCCGTGACCATCACCGGACCCGCCGACTGCAGCACCACACACACCAGCCCCGCGATCACGCCCCAGACGAGCGTGTCATCGAACCGGAACTCACGCAAGCGAGCGAGCGGCGGGCCCAGGCGCGCCCGTCCCACGCGGTGATACAACGCCCACGCCAGCGCCAACGCCGCGAGCGATTCCAGCGCCAACAGGGCAGGGAACAATACCCGTGCGACGATCGGCAGCGCCACGAGCTGGCGGTCCACCCCTTCCGCAAGTGTGATCGCGTTCGAGCTCTGTCCCACGAACTGCTCCCACTCCGGCGTGCTCGTCATCTCCTGCCATTGCGCCGTCGAGACCGCCGCGCGCCGCGCGACTTCGTCGCCCAGGATCTGCCGCGCGCCGTCAAACCCGCCTGACGCCACCAGCACCATCAACGTGCCCAAGGTGCCCGCCACCGCGAGCGCCAGCAGTGCACGCGGCAGGAACCGGTCGCCATGTCCTGCGATAACGATTGCCGCAAACGTCGCCGCGACCATCACGGCCCAGCCGCGCGAGAGCAGTTCGAACGCGCCGGCTAATTCGCCCGGCTGCCAAACGATCCACACCGCGAACAACGTCCAGAACAGCGCCAGCTGGAACCGACCGCCGGCCCGCCACCCCGCGACGGCACAGGCCGCCAGCGCCGGTGCCAAGAGCAACAGCGTCTGGTCCACCGGCACGACAATCCGCAACAGCGGCGTCGACGGCAGCACCAGCAGCAGGAGCGCCGCCAGGACGGGTCCCCGCCAGCCCTGCTCGCGCGGTTCGGGTGTGGGGACGTCAACCCGTCCATCCGTCCCGCGCGCCGCTGCGCTTTCTTCCTCCGTCACCAAGACGACCGCAGCCGGTGCGACAGCCTTACGGCGTCGACTGGCTGCGCGTGTACGGCAACAGCGCCAGGTAGCGCGCCTTCTTGATCGCCTTGGCCAACTGGCGCTGGTGACGCGCGTCCACGCCGCTCAACCGGCTCGGGAGGATCTTCCCGGTGTCGGTGACGAAACGCGACAGGAACCGCTCGTCTTTGTAGTCGATGTAACGAATGCCGGCCTCGGTCACCGGGCAGGTCTTCTTTGGGCGTCGCATTATGGTCTATTCCTCGTCGTCGTCATCGTCGCCATCGCGCGCGCGGCGCGCGGCGAGCTGCTCTTCCGTCATCGGCGGGGCGCCGAGCTCGTGCTCGTGCACGGAGATCAGGTACCGGACCACGGAGTCGTCGAGCTTGAGTGAACGCTCGAACTCCGGCAACACCTTGCCCTCGGCCTTGAAGCGCGCGACGACGTAGTAGCCGGTCTCCTTGGAGCCGATCTTATAGGCGAGCTGGCGACGGCCCCAGTGGTCGAGCGTGATGGGGTCCGTGGCACCGAGCAGCGCGTGGTGCTTTTCGAGCTTTTCAGCGATGGCAGCGTCTTCGAGTGCAGAATCGAAGATGTACACCGCCTCGTATTCGCGAGACAATGCGGCAATCCTCCCTTTGGTCGTGACCGCCCCCCGCGGGTTGCCGACGCGGGAGGAGAGTGCGCGTGGACCGGCGGGAGCCGGTCGCTTGGAACGCGCGATGTTGGTGCAGCAAGGAAACTTAGCTCTGGTTGGTCGCTTGCGTCAAGCTTCTACTGCGGGGAGGGATGCGGGGGCGGGGGTGTTCACGCGGAGACGCGGGGGTAACTGAGAGGCGCGGAGGGGCTGGTCCGGCGGGCAGAGGCTCGAGGGTATCGGAGGGGCTGTTTCTCCGCGGCTCCGCGGCTCATAAAAAACAGCTCCTTCTGGTCGCGCGCCCGAAGACGATGCGGAAACGGCGATTTTCACGCGGAGGCGCGGAGGCGCGGAGAGGTACAGCGAAGGGACCCCCCTCTCCCCGCATCCGTCAGGGAGTCGCGGAGTCGCTTCGTGAGGACTGCAATGGGCGCGAGTCCTCGACTTGGTACTTTGCAATCGTCTGCAGGCCAGAGTCGCTCTCCTCAACCAACCACACGTGACCTGGCGAGAACGCAGCAATCCGAGAATTCGCCGGCAGCGATACTTCGCCGAGAAATCGAGCGCTACCGATGTCGAAGACGTCATACACATTTCGCTCTCGGTAGGTGAGGCTTGGTCTGCCGTTCACCGCCCTGGCCTGGGAACCAATCTCGCGCTTCTCCGCGCGTGTGTACCTGCCGACCCACAGTCGACCCTGGGCGTCAACGAAAAGCTCTCGAATGATCGGCTTTAACGCGGGAATCGCAGCCAGCGGCAGTCGGTTTCGATGGACCACGTAGGAACGGAGTCGTTCCCATTCCTTGCGTTCCTCAGGCAGATATGGGACGGGCGACACATCAGGACGCTCGAACACGATCCGCTGCCCGCCGCGCGTGAACCGCGTGACCGAATATCTCAGGGGGTTGGCGACGAATATATCGGAGGCTCGACCAAGGGTCCACACGGTATCAGGTGGGACGCTTAGTCGATCACCATCCGCGGTTGACAGCGCGAAGCCGCGACCCAGTGAGGCCGTGCGGCGCGAGGGGACGATCACAGAGCCGGCGCGATCGCCGGATCGGTGCCAGATGACGAACTCGAGCAACTCATGCTCACCCGGTTGTCGCGGGCCAGGACGCATGGCCAGGGTCAGGATCATGCGACGTTCCCGATCCAGCCCGAACGTATTCTCGCCATAGAAGCCCGCGGCTCGTATCTCGTTGGCCTCGACGAAGGCGCCATTCGAGTCGAAGACGTCGATGCGTCCATTTGATGGATCGCCTATCAGGAGGGAGTCCCCCTCGGCGATCAGCATGGCGTCGCACGACCTATATTCTGCCGGTCCGGCTCCTCGTCGACCGACGTTTCGAACGAATGTGCCGCTGGCGTCGAAGAGCAGAACCTGCGTGTCGAATCTGTCACATATGAACGCGCCCCCTGCCGCGAGCGGGGCGACGGCTGAGATGACGCCGAGCACAGGAGAGCGCTCGTCAGCGTTGTTTCCAATACGAATGCGGAGACGCAAGTCGAAGCTGACCGGTCCAGGTACGGCATCGTGAGTTGTCGCGATCGCAGAGTGCGAAGGCGGACTCGGTTCGGAAGTCTTGGCTCCCGGATCCCCGAGACCGCAGGATGAGATGACCAAGGCGATTGCCAGGGACGCCGCCAGCGGAGGTCGGCTTGTCCGCCCGAACTGCGGAGCTGAGGTCATCGTGATTGCCAATGCTCACGTACTACGAACACAGGTGATTGCGCTCGCAGCACGTGAGCCTGGAGGGTTAGTTGGCAAGCTGAGCGTTGAGCGACTCGAGGAGCAGGGAAGGCAGCACATGCACCTGTCGCTGCGATCCGGCGGCGCGGTGGTGCGAAGCCTGCCGTGTGAACGAGTCCGCTCTCCAGCCCGAACGAGCGAAGGATTACTCCGTCGCGATCCACGATGTGGAAGAGTTGCCCGACAAGCTCGCGCGACGGGCTCATCGCCTGCAGCAGGATGCGATCGCGGTCTAGCGTGTTGGCCGCGAAAACCTCAGTCGGAGTGCCGCCAAACAACGCGGTCCTGCGATGCGAGGGATTGAAGTCTCGATCAAGACGGGAGAAGTCATAGTCGAACACGAAGATCGCCGAATCGGGTCCTTCGATCACGAACTGCACGACTGGTAAGCCAGTCGTACTCGTGGCGGCATCCGTCCGGAGTACCCTCGTGAGTCGCCCATCTCGATCGAATATCGCGATGGTTCCCATTTTGTTGTTTCTGCTCACGACAAAGCGACCAGATTGACCTCGGCTGACTCTACTGCTGCCCGCAAGTCGCACGTCGCCCGAGTCAATTACCAGAGTAGCTTCGTTCTGTCCCCGTATCTCACAGCTTCTGCAAAGCGCTTCGTCCGGAACGACCACGGTCGGCGCTTGCGATGCTAGAGACATGAGCACGGAGAGAACAATCATTCGGCCACTCCAGCGTCGTCTTGAAGCGGTGGACCCGCAACATACGATACGGAACCGCTAAGGTGACGAGCATACCACCTATCCTGTTTCCTGTCAGTTGCCGACTTCGACTCGCTTGCATTGACCAAGGACGAGTGAGGGAGCCCAAGAGTGAGGCGGCGGTGGCCGACGTTTCAGGAACTCAGGGCGCGGCGGGCTGCATTCTCACCAACTGGCGGGCACTCGCTTCGAGCCACCGAACATTGGGTAATGCTCGAACCGCTTCAAGGAAGCGAAAACGGTAGTTCTCCGCGCCTCTGCGTGAGATCCCGGCCTTCGCATCCGCGCGAAGCTCAGCGCAGGCGCGCCAAGCCCGCCTCGGCGGCGATGTAGCCGAAGCTCGCCGAGGGACCGGTCGCCAGGACTCGGCGGAAGGCGGCCTCGGCCTCGGCGGGCCGCCCGTTTGCCGCGTGCCACTGGCCGATGCCGTTGCCGATGGTCTGCAGCTCCAACGGTGAGGCGCCGGCGGGAAGCAGGGCCGACTCGGCCAGTTCGCCCTTCATCCACAGCAACAATTGGTGGTACGAGCCGTTCTCGATGATATCCCAGTCGGCCTGGATGGGCGCCAGTGCCGCGCGTGCCTCGTCGTGGCGGCCGAGCTGGGCCAGCGTCAGCACCCACCAGTATGTCGCGGCGACCTGGTGGTCATGGTTGCGCGCCAGCCGCGCGTCCTCGGCCCACACGGGGAGTGCCTGCTCGAAATCACCGGTGACGTAGTGGGCCAGCGCCAGGTGATAGCGGATGTTGCCGTGCAGTGTGCTCGTGGGGATGCCGCGCGCGTTGGGCTGGCCGTCGGGTTCGACTTGATCCGGTGTGCCCGCGACGATTTCTCGCGCGCGCGACAAGTCGGCGATGGCGCGCGGGAAGTCGCGCATCGAGATGTAACGATGCCCGCGATGCCGCAGCAGGCGGGGCTCGTCGGGGTGGTGCTTCAGTCCCTCGGTATAGATCGCCACGGCGCGCGCGAAGTCGCCCGTGTAGCCGACGCGCCGTCCGTACCAGATGATCGAGTCGGCGTTGGTCGGATGCCGCTCCCACGCGGCGCGCGCCGCGGCGAGTTCCGGATTCTCCTGCGATGTCGCGGAGGTGGCGCTCGGCACGGACGCCTGGCCGGTCAGGACGGTTGGCACGGCAAGCACGGCCGAGCCAGCCACAGCGAACACGAGTTTCACGACGTCCATGGGCCCCTCACACGTTGAAGCGGAACAGCAGCACGTCCCCATCCTTCACCACGTACTCCTTGCCTTCGGACCGCACCGCGCCCTTCTCGCGCGCGCCCTTCCATCCGCCAAGCGCGATGAAATCCTCATAGCTCACCGTCTCGGCGCGAATGAATCCCCGCTCGAAATCGCTGTGGATCACGCCGGCCGCCTTTGGCCCTGTGTCGCCGCGGTGGATCGTCCATGCGCGCACTTCCTTCTCGCCCGCAGTGAAGTACGTCTGCAGGCCGAGCAGCTGGAAGCCGCCGCGGATCAGGCGATCCAGTCCCGCCGACTCGATGCCGAGCGACGCCAGGAACTCCGCGCGGTCATCGGCCGGCAGTTCGGCGAGTTCCGCCTCGATGCGCGCCGAGAACGTGACGACTTCGGCCGGCTCGGCATCGGCGGCGATGGCGGCCCGCAGCGCCTTCACGTGCGGGCCTTCCTCGCCGGTGAGTTCGTCGTCGGTGACGTTGGCGGCGTAGAGGATCGGCTTCAGCGTGAGCAACTGCAGCGGCTCGAGCAGCGCGCGCTCGTCCGCCGTGAGCGAGACGTGCCAGAGCCCGCGTCCTTCCGTGAGCGAGGCTAGCGCCTTCTCCATCGCGGCGGCTTCCGTGGCGGCGGCCTTGTCGCCCGTCTTCGCCGCGCGCTTGGCCTTGTCGAGCCGCTTCTCCACGACGCCCAAGTCGGCGAGTGCGAGTTCGAACTCAATTGTCTCGCGGTCACGCGCGGGATCGACCGTGCCATCGACATGCGTCACGTCGGGGTCGTCGAAGCAGCGCACGACGTGCACGATCGCGTCGGTCTCGCGGATGTTGGAGAGGAATGCGTTGCCGCGCCCCTCGCCCTTGGACGCGCCTTTGACCAGGCCCGCGATGTCCACGAACTGGACCGCGGCGCTCACCGTGCGCTCCGGCTTCACGATCTCGGCCAGCGCGTCCAGCCGCGGGTCCGGCACGTTCACGACGCCGATGTTGGGGTCGATCGTGCAAAACGGATAGTTCGCGGCTTCGGCCTTGGCGGCGGTCAGCGCGTTGAAGAGCGAGCTCTTGCCGACGTTCGGCAGGCCCACGATTCCGAGGCTCAACATCAGTATTCTTCTGGCGGTCGAGAGGCGGTAGATGGCGGCGCGGAGATGCGCGCGCAGCGCTGAAAGGTAACCCCTCGCGGTGAATCGACGCCGCCCTCAGACAAGTGGATCGTACCTTGTGCGCCATGGAAGCTCATGAGCGGCTCAAGGTGTGGGACAAGGTCACCGAAGTCGGCACGCGCATTTACCGCGTGACGGGCTCGGCGGTGCAGCGCCGGTACCCGGAACTGGTGGAAGACTGGCGCGCGGCGCTCGTGGCGGCACGAGTGGCGATCGCGATGGGCGTGGCCGCGCGAGATGATGCGGTCTTCGCGGAGCGGATCGAGGCGGCGCGGTCTGCCTTGCGGCGGTCTGAGGCGTATATGCGTCTCGCGCATGAGCTCGGCGTCGTGCCGCCGCGCGATTACGCGGTGATCGAGGCGCGCCTCTCGGAGGTCCAGGCGATGTTGGTCGGGCTCCGACGTCGTGTGCTGGGGCGTCGGCGCAGCGTCACTCGTCCCCAAGCGCCGCCGTGAAGAGCACCGGTAAGTCGATGATCAGTGGCACCGATGCCTGCCCTGGCGCCCAGCGCAGCACATCTCGCATGACCTCCGGCCGCCGGTCCGCGGGGCGCCAGCGCTCGACGAGCCGCGCGTCTGGATCGACGATCCAGTATTCCTCCGCGCCCGCGCGTTGGAAAAAGACGCGCTTGAGGCCGCGGTCCCACTTTGCGGTCGAAGGCGATAGGACCTCGATCGCGAGCCGAAGGCCACCGATGTCGGACCATTGTCTGATTCGCTGCATGGGAACTCGCGGAACACAGACAAACAAGTCCGGCTGTACGAGCGTGTCCGCATCGAGACGCACGTCAGCGGGTGACCAGTACAGCTGGCCGACCGGGTGCTCATCGACGTACGGCCCGAGGGCGTTATACAACCGCCGGAGGACGTCTTGGTGCATCGGCGTCGGCGCCGGTGTCACGAGCAGCGTACCGTCGATGCACTCGTAGCGATTGCCGTCGTTGGGCAACGCCTCGACCTCGGCGGGACTCCAGCGGTGCTCGACGAAGCTCGGCATGCCCATACGGTACGCTCGGCGGGGAGGCAAAGTAAATACTCCACGCGAGACTTTCGCCTGCGTTCCGCGCGCTACAATTTCCGCCATGCCTCGCTCTCCCGACCTCGAGCGTGGGCGTCGGGCCTACCGCGAGCGCGAGTGGAGCGCCGCCCACGAAGCTCTCGCGCGCGCGGACGCTGCGACACCGCTCCGGGTGGAAGACCTTGAGCGGCTGGCTGTCGCCGCATACCTCACGGGTCGTGACGACGAGCATGCCACGGCACTAGAGCGCGCACACGAGGCGTACCGTGACGCCGGAGACCAGGCGGCCGCGGCGCGCTGCGCGTTCTGGATCGGTCTGATGCAGATGTTGCGCGGCGAGATGGGCCACGCCGGTGGGTGGATCTCGCGGGCCAAACGCCTGCTCGGCGCGCGCGCGTGCGCCGAACAAGGCTACCTGCTGCTGCCCCTAGCCGAACAGCAACTTCATCAGGGCGACTTCGCTGCAGCGACCAAGACTGGCGCGCGCGCCGTCGCCATCGGCGAACGCTTCCATGATCGCGACCTCACGGCCGTTGGCCGTCACCTGCAGGGTCGGGCACTGCTGCAGCGCGGGCGCTCGTTTGTCGCGGAAGGGCTCGCGCTGCTAGATGAAGTCATGGTCGAGGTGCTTTCGGACGAGCTGTCGCCCGTGATGACGGGCTTGCTCTACTGCAGTGTGATCGAAGCGTGCTACCGTGCCTATGCGCTCGACCGGTCCTCCGAATGGACGGCCGCGCTCGACCGCTGGTGTTCGGCGCAGCAGGGACTGGTGGCGTTCACCACGGTGTGTCTGGTGCGGCGCGCCGAGATCATGGAGATGCACGGCGACTGGCCGGGCGCGCTGAAGGAGGCGCAGCGCGCGTGCGAACGCGTGGCGCACCTGCCCAACCGCCGCCCGTCGGCGGCGGCCCTGTATCAGCAGGCCGAGGTGTTTCGGCTTCGTGGCGAGTTTCGGGCAGCCGAGTCGGCCTATGGTGCGGCGAGTGCGGGCGGAT
>JAKFFA010000026.1:0-39266 GCA_036675455.1 Gemmatimonadaceae bacterium
GGCATACCCATAGCGTACGCTCGGCTCGGCAGGTTGGGCAAGCGAACATCCGCCGAGGATACGATGAAGGGCGCCCGGGTCGACATCAGAAACCCGCGCGCATCATCAGGATGCGGGGGGAAGGAAACTGCATGTCACGCGGAGACGCGGAGGTAGCGGAGAACTACGGTTCGCTCTTCACATAAGGATTGCGCGCCTCTTACCTGTCGATTCGACGATCTCACGTGACCGTGAAGTGGGAGCCTCCGCGCCTCCCGTGAGATGTAGTTCTCTGCATCGCTCCGCGCCTCCGCGTGACAAGCGGTTTCCCGCATCGCCCGCTCCGCAGTCTCTACGACCCGTGCGCCGCGAGGATCTCCTCCGGCGTGACCGTCGCCGCCCCCGCCTTCCCAACTTCGACCCCCGCCGCGTAGTTGGCGATGATCGCCGCCTCCACCGGCGTCGCCCCCGACGCCAGCATCCCCGCGAGGTACGCCGTCACCGTATCCCCGGCCCCCACCACATCGAACACCTCGCGCGCCGCCGCCGGGATCCGGTGGATCGTCCCACTCGGCTCAATCAACGCCATGCCACGCTCACTCAGCGTGAGCAGCAGGTATTCGGCGCCAAGGCGCTTCAACACGCCCGGCAGCGCCTCGGGCTTGTCCAAGTCCACCTCCACCCCGAGCGCGGCCTCGAGTTCGCGACGGTTGGGCTTGAAGATCGTCGTGCCGCCGAACGCGAAGAAGTTCTTGTACTTGGGGTCGACGATGATCGGGATCCCGCGCGACTTCGCGGCCGCGATCGCGCGCTCGATCACCGACGGCACGAGCACGCCCTTGTTGTAATCCTCAAGGATCAGCGCGTCGGCCTCGGCGACCGCGCGGTCCACGGCCTCGTGCAGTCGCGCGATGTCGTCGCCATCGAGATCCTCGTCCACCTCCTCGTCCACGCGCACGACCTGCTGCCCGCGCGCGACCACGCGCGTCTTGGTCGTCGTCGGGCGGCCCGCCGGCACCAGGCCGCGCGGGTCCGCGCCCAGCGCGCCCAGCATCTCCCGCAACTGCCGGCCATTGCCGTCGTCGCCCACCGCGGCGATCAGCTCGCAACGCGCGCCGAGCGCGGCGACGTTTTGCGCGACGTTGGCCGCACCGCCCAGCGCGCTGCGCCGCTCGCGCACGCGCACCACGGGCACGGGCGCCTCGGGCGAGATGCGCTCCACGTCCCCGAGCAGGTAGATGTCGAGCATCGCATCGCCGATGATCGCGATGCGCAGCGGCGTCCCACGCGCCGCGCGTTGCGTGGGCGCCTGCAGCAACTCGGCGAGGCGTGTTGTCGAAAGATTGGGCCGATTCGGACTCTTGGGCATGCACAAAGATGGCCCGTCGAGCGCACGCTGCCAAACGGCGGCTGACACCGAGGTGCGCCGCCGAGCGCACCATGACAGACTTCCCGCATGCGCGGCGAACCAACGCACCTTCCCAAGACACTGCCGCTCGTGCTCGCGGCAGCCGTCGTTGGCATTTCCGTGTCCGGCCCGCTCGTGCGGCTCTCCGGCGCGGAGCCGCTGGCCATCGCGGTCTGGCGCCTCACGTTCGCGCTCGCGATGATCGCGGTGTTCCTCGCGGCCACTGGTACCTGGCGCGAGTACCGCACGCTCGCGCGTCGCGACATCGCCGTCGCGCTCGGCGCGGGCTTCTTCCTCGCGCTGCATCTGTGGAGTTGGATCGCGTCGATCGGCCTGACCACCGTCGCGGCGAGCGTCGTGCTCGTCAATCTGCACCCGATCGTGATGATCGCGGGCTCTGCGCTGTGGCTCGGCGAACGCCCGACGCGGCTGCAAGTGGTCGCGGTGTGCATCGCGCTGCTCGGCGCGGCGGCCGTGGCCTTCGGTGGCGCGACGGACGACGGTGCGCCCAGCAACCCTCTGCTCGGCAACACGCTCGCATTGCTCGGCGCACTCGCCGTCGGCATCTACTATCTCGCGGGCCGGTCGATTCGCCAGCGCCTCTCCATCTGGCCGTACGTCGGCCTCGTGTATGCCGCGTGTCTCGTCTCGCTGCTCACACTCGCCGCCATCAGCGGCGCGCCACTGCTGCCGCAGCCGCGTCGCGAGTGGATCATCTTCGCGGCGATGGCGATCGGTCCCATGATGCTCGGTCACACGAGTTTCAATTGGATGATTCGCTACGTGCCTGCGTACGTCGTGAGTCTTGCGCTGCTCGCCGAGCCTGTCGGCGCGACGTTGATCGCGGCGGTCATGCCGGGGATTTCCGAGATACCTGGGGTGTGGACGTTGGCCGGTGGCGGAGTTATCCTCTTCGGGCTCATCCTCGGCACGCTCGAAGAGGACAGGACGGCCAGCGCGTCGCGAGACAGTCCGGACCAACGATCGTGAAGCACCGCAGGAGCGACACCGCAGTAATGACCCCCGCCGTACGTTTGGCTCCGCCGGAGCCGATACGCTTCATCTGTCGCACGCTTGAGCAAGCAGGTCACGAGGCCTGGTGCGTCGGCGGCGCCGTGCGTGATGCGTTCCTCGGCATCGATACGCAGGACTGGGACGTCGCGACTTCCGCGCGCCCCCGTGAGGTGCAGGCGCTCTTCCACCGCACCATTCCGGTCGGCATCGAGTTCGGCACCGTCGGCGTGCTCGACCGGCACGGCACGCTGCACGAGGTCACGACGTTCCGCCAGGACGTCGAGACGGACGGCCGCCACGCGGTGGTGCGCTTCGGCGCTTCGCTCGACGAGGACCTGGCGCGCCGCGACTTCACGATCAACGCCATCGCCGTGCATGCGGAGACGCTGCGCGTGCGCGATCCGTTCGGCGGCCGGGCGGACCTCGCGCGACGGGTGATCCGCGCCGTGGGCGACCCGCGCGAGCGCATGCGTGAGGATCGCCTGCGCGCGCTGCGCGCCATGCGCTTCGCGGGGCGATTCGATTTCGACATCGAGCCACAGACGTGGGACGCAATCGTCGAGAGTGCGCCGCACCTGGGCCGCCTGTCGATGGAGCGCGTGAAGCAGGAACTCGAGAAGATCATGGACCAAGTGGAGCGGCCGTCGGGCACGATGGAGCGGTATCGCCAGGCAGGCGTTCTCAAGGCGCTCATCCCGCAGCTCCATGACGTGCCGGCGGTACGCTTCCAGACGCTGGACCATCTCGCGCGCCCAGGCCTTGGACGACGTCCGCAGCGCCGGCTGCTGCGTCTCGCCGCGCTCTTCATCGAGCCGGGCAAGGCGCCCAGCCGCACGCTCGCGAAGGAGCTCAACGCGCTCAAGTTCTCCAACATCGAGGCGCGTGCGACGATCGCGCTCGCCGAGGCGGCCGCGGACCTCGCGTTCAGGCAACTCGTGTGGGAGGTGGACGACGTCACGCTGCGCCGCAACCTCGCGCGCATCGGCCGCCTCATGCTGCCGGGGCTCGCGCGCGTCATCTGCGCACGGGCGCGCGCCGAGGGCCTGGAGTGGAACAGCGCGGTGCTGTACCGGCGCGCGCTGCGCATCGCGTGGCGCGATCCACTCTCGGTCACCGACCTCGCCGTCGACGGTGAGGACCTCATCAAGGCCGGTGTGCCCGCGGGCAAGGGCATGGGCAAGGTGCTCGCGAGCCTCCTCGCATGGGTCATCGAGGATCCGTCGCGCAACACGCGCGAGCGGTTGTTGGAGGAAGTCGCGCGGCTCGCGTGAGCGCAGACTAGGGGAGGGCGCTCATGCGCGAAGGTCGTGCATCTGGCGGCCTGCTTGTGTTGTACGGCCCGCTATATTCCGCTCATGCTCGCACTCAACCTCGATGTCGAAGTCACGCGCGGGGAGACCGTCGAGACACGACACCGGGTGCACGCGGCCGTCATTGGCCCCGACGACGTGCTCATCGCCGCCGCGCGTGACAGCGCACTGGTCGCCATGTGGCGCTCCTGCTCGAAATTTTTCCAAGTCATGCCGCTGCTCGCCTCGGGCGGCTTCGATACGCTGGGCTGGGGCGAGGACGCGCTCGCGCTCGCCTGCGCCTCGCACGGCGGTGAACCGGAGCACGTGGCCGGCGTGGAGCGCATGCTCGCCTCCATGGGACTGGAAGAAGGCGATCTGGCCTGCGGTCCACACGAACCGCTCACGGCTCGTGGCGCCAAGCTGTGGCGGGAGAGTGGCGCGCCGCTCTCCCGCCTCCACAACAACTGCAGCGGCAAGCATGCGTCCATGCTCGGTCGTGCCAAGACTTCGGGCTGGGCGATCCGCGGCTATGAGTCCGCGGACCATCCGGTGCAGCGCGCCTGTCTGGGGGAGGTCTCCTCATGGACTGGCGTCCCGCTCGACGACATGCCGCTCGGCGTGGATGGCTGCGGGGTGGCGGTTATGGCGCTGCCCCTCGACCGCATGGCGCTCGCGTACGCGCGGCTGGCTCGCGCCATCGAGGCTGGTGAAGAGGTCCCGCTGCGCGTCGCCACGGCGGTGCGCCACCAGCCGCTGCTCTTCGGCGGCACGGACCGCTTCGACACGGTGATGCTCGAGGAGACGCACGGCGCGATCATCAGCAAGGTCGGCGCCGAGGGCGTGCACTCGGTAGCAGTGCCGTCGCTGGGGCTCGGCCTCGCGCTCAAGGTCGAGGACGGGGCGCAGCGGGCGCAGTACGTCGCGGTGCTCGTCGCGCTGCAGCGGCTGGGCGTGTTGCCGATGGACCTGCCCGAGCGGCTTGCGGAGTTCGCGCGGCGGCCGGTACGGAACACGCGCGGCGAGCACGTGGGAGAAGTGCGCGCGGCGCAATGATGTCGCGCGCGCGCTTGCGATGCCGGCTGACGGCGAGCGGGAGCGTATGATGCGCGCGTCGGTCGACGAACCGCCCGCGGACGTCGTCGCACTCGTGCGACTCTCCGCGCGGATCGCGGCCGGCTCGGAGGCGGATGTCCGCGAGGGTTGCGCCGAATGCATCGCAGCCGAGGTGCCGACGGCGTGGGTCGAGGAAGCCATCCTGCAGGCGTACTTGTTCGCGGGTTTTCCACGCGCGCTGAACGCCACGCGTGAATGGCGTCGGATATCGGGCTTGGACGCGCCCGCCGCCGAAGACCTGCCGGAGCCCGACCTCGACCGCTGGCGGCAACAGGGCGAAGCGACGTGCGCGATCATCTATGGCAAGTTCTACGAAAAGCTGCGCCACAACATCGCCGCGCTGCACCCGGCGCTCGACGAGTGGATGATCGTGGAGGGCTACGGCAAGATCTTGTCCCGTCCGGGACTCGACCTGGCACTGCGCGAGCTGTGCGTAGTCGCTGCGTGCGTGGCCGCGGGGCAGGACCGGCAGTTGCACTCGCACCTGCATGGAGCGCTCAATACCGGCAGCTCGGACCAGGATCTGCGCGCGGTCCTCGACGCGCTCGAGGGAGTGGTCGACCCCGAGCACCTCAAGCGCGCCCGGCTGCTTTTGGCTCGGGTAGTAGGCAAATAGGGTAGCTTTCGGCTGCCCCTGTTATTCGGCGTTTTGGCAGGTTCGCAGGTTCGCAGGTTCGCAGGTTTGCAGGTTTGCAGTTCTGCAGGTTCGCAGTTCCGCCGTTATCCGCCGTCTGCCGTCCACCGTCTGCCGTCTGCCCTTTGTTCATCGACCTAGTAACCGTCCGCGTGACCGCCGGCACCGGCGGCTCCGGCTGCACCTCGTTCCGTCGCGAAAAGTTCGCCCCCATGGGCGGGCCCGACGGGGGTGAGGGCGGCAAGGGCGGCGACGTGCTCGTGCGCGGCGACGCCAACCTCGCGACACTGCTCGACTTCACGTACCGCGACCATTGGACCGCGGAGCGCGGCGAGCACGGCATGGGTTCCAACAAGACCGGGCGGTCGGGCGCCGATGTCGTCCTGCCCATGCCGCCCGGGACGATTGTGCGCGACAAGGACACGGGCGAGGTGATCGCCGAAGTCCTGGAGCACGACCAGGTGATCCGCGTGGCCAAGGGTGGGCGCGGCGGCAAGGGCAACTCGTTCTTTGCCACCGCGACCCACCAGTCGCCGCGCGAATGGCAGCCGGGAGAGGAGGGCGAGGAACGCACGCTCGAGTTCGAGCTCAAGCTCATCGCGGACGTCGGCTTGGTCGGCCAGCCCAATGCGGGCAAGTCGACGCTGCTGTCGGTGATCTCCGCGGCCCGCCCCAAGATCGCCGACTACCCGTTCACGACGCTCGCGCCCAACCTGGGCGTGGTCCAGCTCAGCGACAGCCGCACGTTCGTCGTGGCCGACATCCCGGGCATCATCGAGGGCGCGCACACGGGCAAGGGTCTCGGGATCCAGTTCCTGAGGCACATCGAGCGCACCCGCATGCTGGCCTTCATGATCCCCATCGACAGCATGGACTGGCAGGCGGAGTACGACCAGTTGCGCACCGAGATCGCCAGTTATTCGGAAGAACTGGCCCGGAAGCCGCACTGCGTCGTCTTCACCAAGCTCGACCTGCTGGGCGAGCACTACGTCCCCGAAATCGAGGCGCCGGACGCCTTCGGCCTGTTCTCGATCTCGGCCGCAGGCCGCTTGGGCCTCGACGAGCTCAAGGCGGCCTGGTGGAGCAAGCTGCTGGCGATGCGTAAGGCCGGCGATGTGAGCGCCCGTGAGGCGCGGGAAGCCGCGCTGCCGTGACGGCTGCGGCCGAGGAACGCGCCCAGGAGCCCGTTCGGCTCCCTGCGGCGCGGCTCCCCGGCTGTCTTGGCGATCTTTCGATACCACCGGCGGGCCTTTGGTGCCTCGGTGACCCGTCTCTGCTTGAAAACGCCCCGGACCGCCACGTCGCGATCGTGGGCACGCGCGAGTGCTCGGCCTACGGTGACCGCACCGCGAGCCGGCTCGCGGCGGCCTGCGTCCGGGCCGGCTTGGTCGTGGTCAGCGGCCTCGCCCGGGGCGTCGATGCGGCTGCCCACCGCAGCGCCATGAAGGCCGGCGGCCGCACGATCGCGGTGCTGGGGACCGGCGTCGATGTGCCGTATCCGGTGGGCCACCGGACCCTCCATTCGGAGGTCCAGCGCGCCGGGTTGGTGGTGTCCGAGATGGAGGTGGGAACGAAGGCGACTCAAGGGTGTTTCCCGCGCCGGAACCGGCTGATCGCGGGCCTCGCCCGCGCGGTCCTGGTGATCGAGGCGCCGTTCAAGTCAGGGGCAATCAACACCAGCAACTGGGCGATGGAGCTCGGGCGGACGGTAGCCGCCGTTCCGGGCCAGATCGATGACCCCAGATCGGCCGGCTCCAACCGGCTGTTACATGATGGGGCGCACGTGATAACGGATGTGGACGACTTGTTGGAACTGTTCGACTTATCCACAACCGAGCGGGAGCGAGGGAGAGAGGGAGGCGGCAGTTTGGCGTCACCTCGAGGCCGCGGCGGAGCGCCTCTCGAGTCCGGCGACCAGACGCTGATGGCGATGCTGCGAGGAGAGGCGCAGGACGTATCGATCCTCGCGTTCCAGAGCGGACTGTCAGGACGGCAGGTCTCTGAACGGCTGCTTCGATTGGAGCTGGAGGGGCTGGTCGAGCGGAGCGGGGATGGGTACCGGCTCGCTGGCTCGGTTTGACAGCGATGCGGGGGTGGGGCACTACATGTTTCACGCGGAGCCGCGGAGGCGGGGTCGAGGTTGCTCGGGCGGATCCGCTGGGCGCCCCAGGCATCGCGCCGCCGCTGAGTAACTGAAGGGCGCGGAGGGCTCGGCGGCCGTGCCGAATCACGCTCCGCAACGGCAGAAATCGAGAAAAACTGCTAGGAAGGAACTTCCGGAACCGGCTTAGCAGACGCTGGTCGCGCTTCCACAGCAGTTCTAACAACTCACTTTATATCAATGCGAGAAACCATTGCGAATCAATGCGTTGAGAATTTACTTTAAGTCGTTCTCAACATGTGGGGACGGAGCCGGCGAGTCGGATGCGAACTCGAACGCCCACTAAACTCCTCAATGCAGTTCTCGCCTGGGTCGTAGCGCCAGTCCGTCCGGAGCTATCGATAGCCGAGGCAACCATCAGCAGCACCTCCGCGCCTCCGCGTGACAGGCAGTTCCCCGCACCCCGCATCCCTCAAACACCCGAGTATTGACCCAGTACCAGCACCTCTACCTCCACGTACCGTTCTGCACCCGCCGGTGCTCCTACTGCGATTTCGCGATCGCGGTGCGGAAGGTCGTGCCGGTCTCCGAGTACGTAGACGCCATAATGGCGGAACTCGTAACTCGCGGTGAGACGCTCGCCCGTGAGCCCGGAACCGACCTCCGCTCCATCTACCTCGGCGGCGGAACGCCGTCCAAGCTGGGTGGCGCCGGCATCGCTACATTGCTCCAAGGAATTGCACATCAGGCCGGTGTGGAGATCGCGCGTGTGGATAAATCGAGCGGCGCCGTGGAGCCAGCTCGGGCGGCCAACGAGCCCGACGGGGGCTCGCTCGGAGCGTCGACTGCGGACAAAAGCGGCTCCCCAATCGAGGTCACAATCGAAGCCAACCCGGAGGACGTGACCCCAGAAGCGGTCGCCGATTGGGCCGCGGCGGGGGTCAATCGGGTGTCCATGGGCGTCCAGTCTTTCGATCAAAACGTGCTCCATTGGATGCACCGCGGGCATCCGCCCGAGCAGGCCGCGCAGGCCGTCCGGCTACTTCGCGAGGGCGGTATTGGCGACATCTCCGTCGACCTCATTTTCGCTGTTCCGGAGGTCCTGAACCGGGACTGGGATCGCGACCTCGAGGAGGCCCTGCAGCTCGAGCCGAACCACATTTCCCTGTACGGGCTGACCGTTGAGCCCCACACGCCGCTGGGCCGCTGGACCGCCCGCGGCCAGGTGCAGGAGGCCCCCGAGGAGCGCTACGAACGGGAGTTCCTGCGCGCTCATGAGAGGCTGAGCGCAGCCGGGTTTGAGCACTATGAAGTGTCGAACTACGGCCGGCCCGGCCACCGGGCCCGCCACAACTCGGCCTATTGGCAGGGCGTTCCATACCTCGGGCTCGGCCCCTCGGCGCACGGCTTCGACGCCCGGGTTCGCCGCTGGAACCGGCGCAACTATACGGATTGGCTGGCTGAAGTGGTTGCCGGCCGGGATCCGATCGAAGGCAGTGAGGAGCTGACGCCGGCCGAGCGTCGTGCGGAGTCGGTGTACCTCGGGCTGCGCACGATGGACGGACTGAATCTCGCGATTGTGGATGACGCTAACCGTCAACAGGCTGATAAGATGGTTAGCGAGTGGATCGCGGCGGGCTGGGGACTGCTGCAAGGCGGGCGGCTGGTGCTCTCGCCGACCGGCTGGCTGCGTCTGGACTCGATCGCGGCATCGCTCGCAGCGCTGGCTTAAGCTCGGCGGGCGCCACTCTCCCGTAAAAGCCGCGCGATCAATGCCGTCCACCCAACGGTTGGCCGCCGTCGCGCCTTGACTTACGCCCCAAGTCGTTCGTAATCTTACACTTATGGTCCGGAACGAACTCTCCGAACGCGAGCGGAAGGTCCTCGAGGCGGTCATCCGCTCCTACGTGGAGACGGCCGAGCCGGCGGGATCGCGCACCATCGCCCGACGCTTTGGGCTGGGCGTGTCGCCCGCGACCATTCGCAACACCATGTCGGACCTGGAGGAGAAGGGCTTCCTCTTCCATCCGCACACGTCCGCCGGACGCATCCCGACGGACAAGGCCTACCGCGTCTATGTAGATGCGCTGATGCACGTCGAGCCGCTGCCCACGACGGACCGCGACCGGCTCGTCGAGGAAATCGGCGGCGCCGGCTCGGCCATCGAGACTATCCTACGACGCGCGGCCCAGTCACTGGGCGTGCTCACTCAAGAGCTCGGCGTCGCCCTCGGGCCTCGGCTCGACCAGACAATCCTGCAGCGCCTCGAACTCGTGCGGCTGACCAGCGAGAAGCTGATTCTCGTGCTCACGCTGGGCGGCGGCGTGGTGCGCACGATCTTCATCGAGATCCGCGGCGAGATCGCTGACGATGCGATTGCTGAAGTGCAGCTCGTGCTCAACGAGCGCCTGGCGGGACTCTCCCTGGCCGACATTCGCGCCACGCTCGGCTCCCGCCTGCGCGATGTCGCGCCCACGGGCGGCGGCAGGGAGCTGCTCAACATCTTCGTGCAGGAAGGCGATCAATTATTCGACGTCGCCTCGAAGGACGAGGAGGACGTCATGCTCGGACAGGCGTCGTTGCTGGCCGACAAGCCGGAGTTCGCGAGCGGCGAGAACATGAAGCGCCTGCTCACGCTGACGGAGACGCGCACCCAGCTGGCGTCGCTGCTGCGCACGCGGTCGAACAAGGAAGCGGCCGGTGTCTCGATCACCATCGGGGACGAGCACGGCACGCAGCTGCTGGGCGGCCTGACGATTGTGACGGCCGAGTATCGCGCCGGCGGGCTGAGTGGCGTGATTGGCGTGATCGGCCCGACGAGGATGCCGTATGAGAAGGTCATTTCGCTCGTGACGCATACGTCTTCGTTGGTCACGGACCTGCTGGCGTAGAGCGGCAGCGAATCGACGTCGCTGCTCTTGCGAGCCGACGGCGGACTATCCTGACTCCGATCGCATCGGCCTCACTTAGTGGTCCAGTGGCACTCGCCTTGCTTCGTCGTGGATTAGTTTGGATATCGGCCCGCCGTATCAGCAGGGCCACCTTGTCACCTTGGCGTTCTTTAATACAGACATGGCTGATTTCTACTCCATCCTCGGCGTGCCCAAGACCGCGTCGGACGATGAGATCAAGCAGGCATACCGCAGGCTCGCGATGCAGCATCACCCCGACCGGAACGGCGGGTCCAAGGATGCTGAGGAGCAGTTCAAGGCGCTGACCGAGGCGTACGACGTGCTGCGCGACCCGCAGAAGCGCGCCACGTACGACCGGTACGGTGAGGCGGGGCTGCGCGGCGGCGGTGGTGGAGGCTTCCACCACGTGGATCTCTCCGAGGCGCTCAACATTTTCATGCGCGACTTCGGACTGGGCGACCTGTTCGGCGGTGGAGGCGGCGGGCGTCAGCAGTCCGGGCCGCGCTCGGGCGCCGACGTGAAGATCGACCTCGACCTCACCATGGTCGAAGTCGCGACCGGCGTGAAGAAGACGGTGAAGATGAAGCTGCTCGACCCGTGCGACCGATGCGCGGGCAGCGGCGCGGAGCCGGGCACCAAGCCGATACGATGCACCACGTGCGCCGGGCAGGGCGAAGTGCGCCGCGCGCAGCAGAGCTTCTTCGGGCAGTTCGTAAGCGTCGCCCCGTGCCCGACCTGCCGCGGCGAGGGCGTGATGATCCAGTCGCCCTGCAAGAGCTGCCGCGGCGAAGGTCGTCAGCGCGGCGAGCACAACGTCGAGCTCAAGGTTCCGGCGGGCGTGTCCACGGGCCAGTACATGCACCTGCGCGGCGTCGGCAACGCGGGCGTGCGCGGCGGCCCGCGTGGCGACGTGATCGTCGTGTTCGACGTGATCGAGGACGAACGTTTCGAGCGCGACGGCGAGGACCTCTACTGCGAAGTGCTCGTCACGTATCCGCAGGTGGTGCTGGGCGCCGATGTCGAAGCGCCCGGCGTGACCGGCCCGCTCTCACTGCGCGTGCCGCCGGGCACCCAGAGCGGCCAGGTCTTCACCCTGCGCGGCCGCGGCCTCCCGCGCGTCAACGCAAGCGGCGTCGGCGACCTGCACGTGCGTGTGCAGGTGTGGACGCCGCAGAAGCTTGATAAGGATGAGGAACTGCTGATTGAGAAACTGCATGAGACGCAGGCGAAGCCGCCGGAGAAGCGGGAAAAAGGGTTTTGGGCGAAGATGAAGGACGTTTTGAACGCCTGAACTGCGATGCGCGGTGGGATGCGGGTTGCACGGGCGGGAGGACCTCAGCTCCCTTCGCATCGTCGTAATCCTCGCACCGCCGTTCCTCCTCGTATCGCAGGCCTCTCGCAGCCTAAACCGCAGGGCGCCTCGCATCGCAGGTCTCCTCGCATCGCCGTTTCCTCGCACCCTGCTTCCGCATAGGTGTCCAGTGTGGTCTAGAGTAGCAATTGTCCCGTCGAGCGATTCGGTGCGCGACCTGGTCGCCTCCGCGATGTTCACCGCGGGCGCCGAGGGTGTGCACGAGGACGGCGACGCGCTGGTCACGCACCTGCCTGCCGAGGTGGACGCGAAGCGGTTCGTCGCTCGCGTGCGGAAGGCGGATGAGGACTTGCAGGCAGACATCAGCGACCTCGAAGAGACCGACTGGTCCGCGTCGCACCGCGAGCGCATCGGCGCGCATGCGTTGGGGTCGCTGACCGTGATGCCGCCTTGGCTCGCCGAGGGCAGTGATCCCGCGACTACCATCGTCATCGAGCCGGCGATGGCGTTCGGGACCGGCGAGCATGCGACCACGCGCGGGGTCGTGCGGCTGATGCAGGGCGTGATCCGCGCGGGCGACGCGGTCGCGGACTTGGGGGCAGGGAGCGCGGTGCTTTCGATCGCCGCCGCCAAGCTCGGCGCGGCGCGTTGCTTCGCCATCGAGTTCGACCACGACTCCATCGCCAACGCAGAGGAGAATGTCGCGCGCAATGGGGTCGGCGACCGCGTCGTCGTGCTCGAGGGCGACGCGACGGCGTTCCTGCCGCTCGTCGCGCCGGTGCGCGTGGTGCTCGCGAACATCATCTCGTCGGTGCTCAAGGACCTGCTGCCCGTGATCGCGCTCTCGCTTGCCGAGGACGGCGTCGCGATCTTAAGCGGCATCCTTTATGAGGAGCGGACTGCGATGCTCGATGCGCTCAAGGCCGGCGGCTGGCGTGTGGAAGCCGAGGATGCTGAGGACGAGTGGTGGAGTGTGCGGGTGATGCAGTGAGTCTTCCAACCTTCGTCACCGAGGAACCACTCCTCGCGAAGAAGAACTCGTCCGTTACACTCGGCGAGGACAGCGTGCACCACATGCGTGTGCGCCGCCTTGAATCGGGCGCCGCGATCATCCTCGTGGACGGCGTGGGCGCGCGTGCGATGGGGACGATCACGCAGCTTGCCAAGCGGCATGCGACGGTGAGCGTGGGCGCGGTCGACCGCGTCGACGCGCCGGCACCGATTCATCTCCTGGTGCCCGTGGCCGACCGCGACCGCATGATGTGGCTCGCCGAGAAGGCGACGGAGCTGCAGGTCGCGAGTTGGCGGCCCGTGCTGTATCGCCGGTCGAAGAACGTGAGTCCGCGCGGTGAGGGGCCGACGTTCCAACAGCGGGTGCGCGGGCGCATGCGTGCCGCGCTCGAGCAATCCGGTGGAGCGTGGATGCCGGCGATGTTCCCGGATGCGACGGTGGAACATGCGATCGCGGCGAGTGCGGCGGGGCTGCATCTCGTACTGGACGGCGGGAGCGGTGTCACGGTGCTCGAAGTCGTGATGCCGGCCGTGAAGGAATCGTGGTCGCAACACCAGGGCGTACCGGCGGTGACCATCGCCGTCGGCCCAGAGGGCGGATATGAAGAGGCCGAGGTTGCAGCGCTCGTCGACGCGGGCTTCGTGCGCGCCTCGCTGGGTCAGTCGATCCTGCGGTTCGAGACGGCGGCGGTGGCCGGTGTGGCGGCCGTGCGCGCCGCGCTCGAACTCGGCAGACACCTCAACGGAGACGGGACGGAATGACCGATTGCCTGTTCTGCAAGATCGCTCGCGGCGAGATCCCCGCGAAGAAGGTGGCCGAGACCGACCAGTGCCTGGCCTTCCGCGACATCGCGCCGCAGGCGCCGGTGCATGTGCTCGTGATCCCGAAGACGCATTACACGTCGGTCAACGACATCACCGACTGGGCCGAGCTCGCCGCGGTGATGGCGATGGGCCGCGAGGTGGCGCGCAGCGAGGGCATCGACGAGAAGGGCTACCGGCTCGTGATCAATACGGGGAAGGACGGCGGGCAGACGGTGGATCATCTGCATCTGCACGTGTTGGGCGGGCGGCATATGAAGTGGCCGCCGGGGTAACCGCAGGTTCCTACGGCGTGCTGGTTCCTGAACGCAGATGCACGCGCCAGAACTCCACTAGCGGATTACCCGCGTCGTCGGTGACTTCGATCGAGGTGGCCGTGCCGGGACCGATGAACCCGCCGAGCGGCGCATCGAGCCGCACGGAGGCGACGCGTTGGAGCGCCGCGCCATCGAGTGAGAACACCTCGACCTGCGCATCGACGTAGTCGAGATATGACGTGACAACCATGACCGCGGGTGCACGTTTCGGGGGAGCGACGCCCTCCTGCCACCCCTTGTCCGCGCGAATGACGAGCGTCCACACGAGTCCGTCGTCGTCGACTTGGATTCCTAAAATCTTGGGCGGCGGCGGTTCCTCGTGCGAGGCAGCCATCACCTTGTCCTTGGGTGCAAACCAATCCGGCGCGACGTCCCACATCCCGAGTTGATCGCCGTTAGCGGACCAATGCTCGATGACATACGACCCGGGCCGCACTGACAGGAAACTTCCGTCGGGAGCCAAGGCGAGGAGTCGATGTTGACGAAGCAGGTCTTCATGAGTCCGCAGGCGTCCCGCACGCTCGGCAAGCCCGAAGCTCTTAAGGATCGCTCCGGTGCCGTCGATCAGGTGCAACGGAAGACCCACACCGTCTCGGGTCGCCGATTCTGCGGCGACGACAAAACGACCATCGTGAAGCTGGATGAAGTCCGGAGCGAGCGAAGACACGTCAAGACGAAACGACCTCAGGAACTTGCCGTCAGGCGAGAGCACGTTCATGCGCCGGAGCATGTGGTCGAATACGAAGAGCGTGTCGTTCCAGGAACGGTGCACATCGATGGCGTAGCGTACCTCGCCAGGACCCTCGCCGACCGGCATGATGTCGCGTAGGACGTCGGGGCCGAGGTCTGCCACGCGAACGGGCCGCTCGGGGCTCCAGTCGATGAACAGCAGTCTCCGATCTCGCATGGTGACGGCGGCGCGTGGATCGCCCTCGAGGCCGTCCTTTCCGCCAGTCATGCCGAGCACCCGGCGGGCCACGATCTCGCAGGGATTGCACGGATCCGGACCGCTCGTTTGCTGGCCTTGTGCGGTGGAAATCGACAAGGCCAGACCGCAAACCGCGAACATTATGGAATGAGCGCCTCGCATCGGGACCCCTCCTCGCCTCAAACTACGGTATTTACCCACGTCTTGGGCGCTCGGCTGAACTACGACGCGAGGTGGGGTGCGGGGCGCCCTACCAACGATGCGGGGTGCGGGTTGCACGGGCGGTACGGGTTGCGGGGGGTGGTTGGGGATGCGAGGAACTACTGATCGTGCCGCGAGATACGAGATGCGGAACCTCGCATCCTGCCCCCACCCCGCAACCCGTACCGTAGGGCGCCCCGCATCCCCCCACGCATCGTAGTTCAAAGCTTGTCGAACTAACTCAACTACAATACCTTACAAGGCTACCACCACGATTCCCTAGCCGGCGCACAAACGCCACGAAGGGGGGAAGACCAGTTTGTCAGAAGTCATCATCCACGAAGATGAAAACTTCGAGCGCGCGCTGAAGCGCTTCAAGAAGAAGTGCGAGAAGGCCGGGATCCTGTCCGACCTCCGTAAGCATCGTCATTACGAGAAGCCGAGCGAGAAGCGCAAGCGGAAGCTCAACGCGGCCCAGCGCAAGAATAAGCGCTCCCGGGCGCACTAGATGTCCGGGCTGATGGCATTGGTGCAGGGCGAGCTCAACGACGCCCGCAAGGCACAGGACAAGCCACGCGTCCTGCTCCTTGGCACCGTGCTGTCGGAGATCAAGAACCGCGAGATCGAACTCAAGCGCGAGCTCACCGA
This sequence comes from Gemmatimonadaceae bacterium, assembly GCA_036675455.1. Taxonomy (GTDB): domain Bacteria; phylum Gemmatimonadota; class Gemmatimonadetes; order Gemmatimonadales; family Gemmatimonadaceae; genus Pseudogemmatithrix. The sequence goes on from JAKFFA010000026.1 coordinate 15,693, forward strand.
CGACGACGTCGTCGAGGTGCTGCGCAAGGCGATCAAGCGGCGGCGCGAGTCGGTTGAGATGTACGAGAAGGCGGGGCGCGAAGAACTCGCCGCCACCGAACGGAGCGAAGCCGAAGCCATCTCCGTATGGCTTCCGGCCGCACCCTCCGACGACGAAGTCCGTGCCGCAGTGCGCGAGGCTATCGCCGGCGGCGCACCCAAGAACAATATCGGCGCCATCATGGGCAAGGTCATGCCGCGCTTCAAGGGGCGCGTCGACGGCAGCGTGATCAACCGCATCGCACGCGAGGAGCTCGGGACGTCGCAGTGAGCTTCCAGGCGCATGCCCTTGATGTCCTCGAGTTTGCGCGGTTGCTCGACCACGTGGCTGGCCACGCTTCAAGCACCCCGGGCGCAGGGCGCATTCGCGCCTTGCGCCCGTTGGCTGTCGGGGGCACGCAGCCCGAGCGGGAGGACGCCCTCGCCACCCTCCGCGCCGAGCATGTGCGCGTCGCGGCCATGCGCGCGCTGGTCGACGGCGAGGAAGGCTGGCGCCCCGAGAACGTGCCCGACCTGGAGGACGCCTTCCCGCGCCTGCGCGTGACCGGCGCGTCGTGGAACGGCCGCGAGCTGCGCTTGGCGATCGTCCTGCTGCAATCGTCGCGGCGCACGCAGGCCGCGTTGCGCGACGAGAAGCACCATCCCGCCGCGCGCGCGCCTTTGGCGATGTTCGCCGACCGGTTGATCGCGCGCCCCGCGATCGAGGCGCGGCTTGAGCGCGTGCTCACCGAGGACGGCGAGCTGCGCGACGACGCCTCACCCGCGCTGCGCCGCCTGCGCAAGGAGATGCGCGGCGCCGAGAGCGAGCTCGTGCGGTTGCTGGAGCGACTCATGGGCAAGCTCGAGTCGCACCACCGCGTGGAGGACGCGTCGGTCACGCTGCGCAACGGCCGCTACGTGATACCCGTGCGCCGTGAGGGACGCGGCGCGCTTGGCGGCATCGTGCACGACTCGTCGCAATCCGGCCAGACGGTGTTCGTCGAACCGCCCGCGGCGGTGGAGGCGGGCAACCGGATTCGCGAACTCGAGGCCGAGGAGCGCGAGGAGACCGAGCGCATCCTGCGCGAGCTCACGGACGAGCTGCGCCCGGAGCGCGAGGCGCTGGCCGGTGCGCTCGACGCGCTCATCGCGCTCGACTCGCTCTATGGCCGCGCACGCTACGCGCTCGCCGCACACTGCGCCGACGCCGAGCTCTCCGCGGCCCGCGACGGCTTCCATGTGCGCGATGCGCGGCACCCGCTGCTGCTCGCGCAGGGTGTCAACGTGGTGCCCTTCGCGCTGGAGATGGCGCCCGACGAGCGCACGCTGCTCGTGTCCGGCCCCAACACCGGCGGCAAGACTGTCCTGCTCAAGGCGCTCGCGCTGTGTTCCCTCATGGTGCAGAGCGGCATTCCCGCGCCCGTTGGGCCCGAGAGCCGCCTGCCATGCTTCGACGACGTGTTCGCTGACATTGGCGACGAGCAGAGTCTGCAGGCGTCGCTGTCCACGTTCAGCGCGCACCTGAAGCACCTGACCGAGATTCTCGAACTCTCCTCGAGTGACTCACTCGTCCTGGTCGACGAACTCGGCTCCGGCACGGACCCGCTCGAGGGCGCTGCGCTGGGCGGCGCGATTCTCGAGGAACTTACGAGGCGCGGGACGACGACCATCGCCACGACACACCTGGGCGCGCTCAAGGAACTCGCGGGCGAAGTGCCCGGCGTGGTCAACGCGTCGCTGCAGTTCGACGCCGAGCGGCTCGCGCCGACCTACCGCCTGATCAAGGGTATCCCCGGCCGGTCGTATGGTCTCGCGATCGCACGGCGGCTCAACATGCCGGCGGCTGTGCTGCAGCGCGCCGAGGAGCGCGTGCCGCAGCTGGAGCGCGATCTGAGTGCGCTGTTGGCCGATGTGGAGCGCCGGTCCGCCTCACTGGCGGCGCGGGAGACGGAAGTCGCGGGCTTGCAGGAGCACCTGACCGCGCGCAGCGACAAGGTCAGCGAGCGCGAGACTGTGGTGAAGGGCCGCGAGCGCGAGCTGGAGCGCCAGGCGCGCGCCGAGGCGCGGCGGTATCTGCTCGACGCGCGCCAGGAGGTTGAGCGCACGATCCGAGAGCTCAAGGAAGCGGGTGCCGCGTCGATCGACGCCACCGCCGCCGAAGCGCGGCGGGCGGTCGAGCAGCGTGCGGCGGCAGAGCAGGCGGAGCTCGCCGCACTCGACGAGCGCGAGCGGGAAGAAGTGGTTTCCCAGGAAGCGCTCGACGAACGCGGCGTCCCCGTCGAGGTCGGCGACGCCGTCGCGGTTGGTTCACTCGGCGGCAAGACCGGCCAGCTCCTTGAGCGCCGCGGTCGCGAGGCCGTCGTCGCCGTGGGCGCGATGAAGATGACCGTGCCTGTTGCCTCGCTGCGGCGCGTGGCCGCACGGCACCTGCGTGAGCGCGAGGAGCGCGTCGCCACGATCATCGGCGACGTGCCCGACGTCGAGGCGAAGACCGAAGTGGACGTGCGCGGCATGCGCGTGCACGAGGTCGACGACGCCGTGCTGTTCGCGCTCGATGGCTGTGTGCGCGCCGACCTCGCCACCCTGCGCATCATCCACGGCAAGGGCACGGGCGCGCTGCGCGAGCGCGTGAACGAGCTGCTCAAGCGTGATGCGCGCGTAAAGTCGTTCCGACTCGGCGCGTGGAACGAAGGCGGCGCGGGCGTGACGCTCGTGGACCTCAAGTGAGCGCGTCCAAGACGTTTCGCACGTACCCGGCGGCCGCGTGATCCCTGACGAGATCGTTGATCAGGTATCGCAACAGGCCGACATCGTCGCGATCATTGGCGAACATGTGCGCCTCAAGAAGGTCGGTTCCGTGTGGCGCGGGCCATGTCCGTTCCACCAGGGCAAGAAGGACAACTTCTCTGTGCTGCCGCGCGGCGGGTACACGTGTTTCGTCTGCGGCGAGAAGGGCAGCGTCTTCACGTTCGTGCAGAAGCGGCTCGGCATGAGTTTCGTCGAGGCGGTGAAGTACGTCGGCGAGAAGACGGGCATCGAGGTGAAGGAGATCGACCGCAAGCGCGAAGGCCCCGACCCGCGCGAGCCGATGTGGGAGATCCAGGCGACGGCCGCGGAGTATTTCCGTGAGTGCCTATGGGGCCGGAGTGCGGGGGAAGGCGAAGACGCGCGAGCGGACGCCGCGCCCGCCGTAGGCGCACACGCGCGCGAGTACCTCGCCGGCCGCGACGTCTCGCGCGAGACCGCCGACCGCTTCGGCATCGGCTACGCGCCGCGGGACTTCAACGCGATGCGCGCGCATCTCAACGGCCTCGGCTTCGACGACGACCGTCTTCTCTCCGCTGGCCTGCTCGTGCGGCGCGAGGGGCAGGACGAGCTGCGTCCGCGCTTCCGCGACCGGCTCATGTTCCCGATCATCGACCAGAGCGGCCACACAGTCGGCTTTGGCGGGCGCCTGCTGGGACCCGGCGAGCCCAAGTACCTCAACTCCGCTGAGTCGGAGATCTTCTCCAAGGGCAAGCTGCTCTACAACATGAACATCGCGCGCAACGCCATCCGGCGGGACGACCGCGTGATCGTGGTGGAGGGCTACTTCGACGCGCTGCGGCTCGTGGAGGCGGGCGTCGAGTGCGTCGTCGCGCCGATGGGCACGGCGCTCACGGAGCAGCAGGCGTCACTCCTGGAGCGGTTCACGCGTCACGTGTTCCTGCTCTATGACTCGGACGGCCCGGGCCAGAAGGCAACCTTCCGCGCCGCCGACGTCTTGCTGGCGCACGGCATGGAGGTGCGCGTGGTCACGTTGCCCGAGGGCGACGATCCGGACACCTTCGCGCGCACGCACGGCGGTGCCGGCGTCACCAAGCTGCTTGACGATGCCATCGACGTGTTCGACCGCAAGGTGCAGTTGCTCGAACGCGCGGGCTGGTTCGCGGACCTGCAACACAAGCGCCGCGCGCTGGACCGGCTGCTGCCGACGATCCGCGCCGCGAGTGACCCGATCACGCGGGACCTGTACCTGGCGCGCGCGGCCGACGCGGCCGGGATCGCGCGCGAGGTGCTGCTGGCCGACTTGCACGCGGCGCCGCGTCGCGGGGCGTCGCGCACGGGAGGAAGGCATGCCGGCGCAACCCGGCCGGAAGGAGCATCCGGACAGCGCGCAGGCGGCGGACCCGGCGCTCCTTCGGCGGCACACGGCGCGCCAGGCGATCCGGATCGATTCGACGAGTACGAAGTGCGTCTGCCGAGCGGTCCGTACCGTTCGCCCGTAGAACAAGGGAACTCCGAGCAGATCCTCGTGCGCGTGCTGCTCACGCAGCCCGTGTGGCAGGACGAGATCTTCGAGGGGATCGCCAAGCTCGAGGCCGAGGAGTTTCCCGGCGACGACGCCGGCGGCGCGGGATTCGAGGAGGACGAACCCGACTCGGTGTTCCGCGATCCGGTGTATCGCGCCATCTTCGCAGCGGCGCAGCGGCTCGGCGCCGACGCGGGACCGCAGGAGATGGCGGAGGTGTTGGACCCGCTCGCCGTGCACGTGTATGAGGAATTGCGCGGCGAACCGGAGGCCATCGTCGATGCCCGCAAGAGCATCGACGAGGCAATGAGACAGTTACGTGCGCGTTCGTTGGATGCCAGGATGCGCGCACTGCAGTCCTTGCTTCCATTGGCCGATACCAAGGAGCAAGATGTGATCACACGCAGTCTCACGAAGCTCGCCGAGGAGAAGCGCACACTCGGCGTGCAGCACTGGGGCAGCGTCCGGAAACGATGACCTTGAAGCCAAATTCAATCCCAACAACTGATAATGTCTGATATCTCAGCCCTGCTCGAGCTTCAGAATGACGACCTTGCGATCCATGAAATTGAGACGCGGCTCTCCGCGTTGGAGCCGCGCATCCGCGAGCTCGACACGCGCCGGCAGCGCATCGTAGACACCATCGAGCGGCAGTCCAACGTCGTCGCCGCCGAAGAGAAGAAGCAGGCCTTCCTGCGCGACAAGATCGCCGAGCACCGCGAGCTCATCGAGAAGAACCAGGCGCAGCTCGACATGGTGAAGACCATGAAGCAGGCGACGGCCGCCGCGGCACAGATGGAGCAAGCCAAGGCCATCGTCGCCAATGAGGAGAGCGACCTGCTCGCCCTCAACCGCCGACTCGAAGAAGTGCGTGGCGTGCTCAACGCCGCGAAGGCAGACCTCGAGGCCTGCGAGGCGGAGCAGTCCACCGCGCGCACCGAGGTGGACGCCGAGCGCGGGACGCTCGAGGCCGAGCTCGGCGCCGCGCGCAAGAAGCGCGAGGGCGCCGCGAAGAAGGTCCCCGACGCGCTGCGCAAGCGGTACGATCGCATCCGCAACGCCAAGCGCGTGCAGGTGGTCGTCGCGATGAACGCGATGGCGTGCGGCGCCTGTGATACGGCGATCCCGATGCAGCGCCGGCACGCGATGGCGTCGGGCAAGGTGATCGAGATGTGCGAAGTCTGCGGCGTCCTCATGTACACCGCGGTGTGAGCGCACCAATCTCGCTCAGGCCGCCCGCGGTCTGGTTGGACCCTCCGTCGGCGCCCGCGGGCGTGGCGGAGATGCTCGAGGCGGCCCTGCAGCCGACCGGTGAACGCGCGGGGCAGGTGGCCGTGCCGGCCGCGGTTTGCCGCTTGCTCGCCGCGCGCGGCGTGCGCACGGTGGACGAGGCGAAGCGATTTCTGCGGCCGGCACTGGAGCACGTGGAGGCGCCCTGCGCGATGGCCGACCTGGGCCGCGCGGCCGAGCGACTCGCGGCTGCCGTGCGCGCCGGAGAGACGATCCTTGTGCATGGCGACTACGACGTGGACGGGATCTGTTCCACCGCGCTGATGACGCGCACGCTGCGCGCCGTGGGTGGCACCGTGGTGCCGTTCATCCCGAACCGGCTCACGGACGGCTATGACCTTGGGCCGGCCGGCGTGCGCGCGGCGCTGGAGCACAAGGCGCGCGTCGTACTCACGTGCGACTGCGGCACAACTGCCCACGCGGCGGCCGAGGAACTCGCGACGCTGGGCATCGACCTCATCATCAGCGACCACCATCTGCCGGGCGGGCCGTTGCCGCGCGCGTACGCGGTGATCAATCCCAAGCGGTCTGATTGTCAGTCGCTCGACAAGGACCTGGCGGCGGTCGGCGTGGCGTACAAACTGGCGATGGAGGTCACGCGACTGCTGGGTGGCGACGAGGACGTCGTGCGCAGCCAGCTGGAGTTGGTCGCGCTCGCGACGGTGGCGGACGTCGCACCGCTGCGTGGGGAGAACCGCGTGTTCGTGCGGCTGGGGCTGCAGTCAATGGCGCGACCGATTGTGAATGGGACGGACTCGGCGCGCGGCTCGAACCTCGGCCTGCGCGCGCTCGTGCGCTCGGCGCGACTCGACGGCAAGCCACTCTCGGCCGGCCGCCTCAGCTTCACGATCGCGCCGCGGCTGAATGCACTGGGCCGGCTCGCCGACGCGCTCACGGGCGTGGACCTGCTGCTCGCCGCAGACGAAGCGGCGGCCAATACGATCGCGCGCCAATGCGAGGAGCTCAACGAGAAGCGGCAGGAGACGGACCGCCGGATCCTGACGGAAGCGATGCAGCGCGTCGCCGCCATGGACATGCGGAATACGCATGCGATCGTGCTGCACGGACACGACTGGCACCCCGGCGTCATCGGCATCGTCGCGTCGCGCGTGGTCGAGCAGACGGGCCGGCCGACGTTCATGATCGCCGTGGACGCGCACGGCATTGGGAAGGGCTCCGGCCGCTCGATCGGACGGTTCGATCTGCACGCGGCGTTGCAGGCGTGCACGGACCTGCTCATCAGGCACGGCGGTCACAAGGCGGCGGCGGGCCTGACGATCGACGCCAAGCGGCTTCCGGAGTTCGCCGAGCGCTTCAACCGCATCGCGGCGGAGACGCTCACGGAAGCGGACTTCGCGCCGCAACTGCGCACCGACATCGAACTGCCGCTCGATGAGGCCACGGAGCAGTTCGAGCGGTCGTTGCGGCACCTGGAGCCGTTTGGTGTCGGCAATCCCGGCCCGGTGCTCGTCTCGCGGGGCGTGCGCGTGAAGGGCAATCCGCGCCGCATCGGCACGGATGGACTCAAGGTCACGCTCGAGTCGTCCGGCTGCTCGTTGTCCGCGATCGGTTGGGGACTCGCGCCGCGCGCTGCGGAGCTCGCGGACGGCGCCGTGCTGGATATCGCCTACAAGCTCGACGTGAACGAGTACCGGGGCGAGCGCACGCTGCAGGCGGTGCTGCAGGACTTCCGACATGCCTGAACTCCGCATCGTCGGCGGCCAATGGCGCGGGCGTCGTATCAAGGTGCCGCCCGGCCACGTGCGTCCAACCGCAGACCGCGTGCGCGAGGCGTGGATGAGCATCGTGCTGCCCGCGCTGGACGGCGCGCGTGTCGTGGACCTTTGCGCGGGCAGCGGCGCGCTGGGCCTCGAAGCGCTCTCGCGCGGCGCCGTGCATTGCGATTTCGTCGAAAAGTCCTCAACGGTCCGTCGCGTGCTCGCGGACAATATCGCGACGCTGGGCGCCAGCGACCGCGCGACCGTGCACGGCGGTAGTGCCCTCAAGGCGATCGACGAATCGGCCGCTCTGGTCACCGAGATGCCCTGGGACGTCGCCTTTGCCGACCCCCCCTACAACGAGGGCCAGGCCGTCGCCCTGGCCGAGCGCTGGCTCCGCGCGCCGTTCGCGGCGATCTTTGGCGTGGAGCACGAATCGTCCATCAACCTGCCGCCGCACGCCGACGGCCGCGAGAGCGACCGCCGTCGTTATGGCATCACGGCGCTGACCTTCTACCGCCTCAACGGCACGAGCTGACATGCCGAAGTCCGCGCTCTACGCGGGGAGTTTCGACCCGATCACCAACGGGCACACGGACCTGATCCGCCGCTCGCTGGGATTCGTGGACCGGTTGGTCGTTGGCGTCGCCATCAACGTCTCCAAGCAGCCGCTGTTCAGCGTGGAGGAGCGCGTGACGCTCATCCGCGCCGCGCTCGAGGACGACCCGCGCGTCGAGGTGCGCTCGTTCAGCGGCCTCATGGTCGAGTTCGCGCGCGAGATGGGCGTGACGGTCGTGTTGCGCGGCCTGCGCGCCGTGGCCGACTTCGAGTACGAATACCAGATGGCGCTGATGAACCGCCATCTCGCCGAGCAGATCGAGACGGTCTTCATGGTGCCGTCGCTCAAGGTCAGTTACCTGAGCTCGTCGCTCGTGCGCGAGGCCGCCCGTTTCGGCGGCGATATCGACAAACTCGTGCACCCCGCCGTCGCGCGCGCATTGCGGGAGAAATACCACGCGCCATCTTTCGGCGACGGCAAGGCCGGCAAAAAACAGAAGGCCAAAACCACTGCAAAACCCAAGAGCAAGCCATGAGCCTGAGCGTCACGAAGCACGGCGACGTCGTCGTCATCGAGGTCGAGGGGCAGTTGATCGTCGGCAACCGTCAGGAGCTCAAGCAGCGCGTGCTCGACGAGTCGGAGTCGGGGGCGACGAAGATCCTCATCGACTTCGCCAAGACGGGCTACATCGACAGCTCCGGCCTGGGCGTGCTGGTCTCGCTGGCCAAGCGCATGCGTGAGCTGGGCGGGGACCTGCGCCTCGCAAACCTCAACGACGACCTGCAGACGCTGTTCGAGCTCACGAAGCTCGACACGCTGTTCCAGATCGCCGACACCCGCGAGCGCGCCCTCGAGAGCTTCTGAATGCGCGCCACCCCCGCGCTGGAGATCCGGGTCCCCAGTGACGTGCAGCAGATCGAGGGCATCGTCGCGCAGGTCGTGCGGCGCTGCCGCGAACACCGCTTCAACGGCCGCCAGCTCTCGCTGAACGTGCCCGTCGCGCTCACGGAGGCGCTGTCCAACGCAATGCTGCGCGGCAACGGCGAAGACCTCGCCAAGCAGGTGCGGGTGCGCGCGGAAGTCGTGGACGGGCGGCTCGTGCTCGAGGTGGAGGACGAGGGCGCCGGCTTCGACTTGGAGGCCTGCACGGAGGACCCCACCACCGAGGAGAACCTGCTGCGTGAGGACGGCCGCGGCCTCTTCCTCATGCAGCGCCTGATGGACCGCGTCGAGCGGTACCGCAACGACGGCAACGTCGTGCGCCTCACGCTCGTTCGGCGCTGAGCGCGCCGGCCGGCCGCGTGCACGAGCCGATCCGATGAGCGACATCGCCCAGGTCCTCGACGCGTTCAGCGCCGCCTATTCGTGCGGCGCGGTGCTGTGGACGCAATCCGCACCCGGTGCGCCGCTGCTGGTCGCGGCCACCTCCGGCGGCGACGTCACGCCGCCCGAGCCGACCGCGCTCGGCGATGACACGATCCCGCGCATGCGCGAGACCGCGCTCGGCCGGCAGCTCGTCGTGCGTGTGCCGGGCCGCACGCGCGCGTGGTTCGCGCTTGGGCCCGTGGCCGACGATGATGCCGACGCCGAACGCTGGCTCAGCGTGCTGCTGCCCGCGCTCGCGCAGATGCTGCAGAGTCAATGGGAGGCGACGCGCGCCGCGGACGAACTCGCCGAGCGCTACGAGGAGATCAATCTCCTTTATTCGATCAGCGAGATCCTCGGCCGCACGGTGACACTCGAGGAGGCCGCGCGCACGATCTTGCTCGAAGTCGCCGAAACGGTCGGCGCGGAATACGGCGCGCTGCTCGTGCACGACAAGAACTCCGGGCTGCTGCGGCCCGTGACGTCGCTGCGCGCGGCCGGCGCTGCCGCGCCGCTCGCGATCCCGACGGACGACCCCGTGAGCGTCACGGCGCGCGTGTTCCGCACGCGCCACGCGCTGCTCGTGAACGCGGGCGTGCTCACGAGCGACTACGAGGCGCCGTTCCGCAGCGGCGCGATGCTGTGCGTGCCCGTCGTGTGGACGACGCCCGAGGGCGGCATCCCGCTCGGCGTGGTTGCGCTCTCCGGCCGGCGCGGGGGCGAGGCGTTCACGGCGGGCGACGAGAAGCTGGTGGCCGCGGTGGGGTCGCAGATCGGCACGGCGATCCAGAACGCGCGGCTCGTTCGGGCGTCGATCGACCAGGAACGTCTCGCCAGCGAGATGCGGCTCGCGCACGACCTGCAGATGAAGCTGCTGCCGTCGGCGCAGGTCGTCGCGCCCGAGGCGATGTGCGCGGCGCGCGTCGAGCCGGCCGAAGGCGTGGGCGGCGATTTCTACAACCTGTTCCGGCTGGGTGGCGGCCGCACGGGCGTGCTCGTGGGCGACGTGTCGAGCCATGGATATCGCGCCGCGCTCATCATGGCGCTCGTGATGAGCGCGATGGCGATTCACGCGCAGACGACCGCGGACCCCGCTGAGACCGTGCAGGCGCTGTTGGCGACGCTCGACGAGGAGCTGCGCGAGACCGAGATGTTCCTCTCGCTGTGCTACTGCGTCGTGGACCGCGACGCCGGCACGCTGCGCTGGACCAATACCGGGCACCCACATGCGTTTGTCATCGGCGCCGATGGCATCGCCGTGCGGCTCGAGGCGACGGACCCGCCGCTCGGGCTGGGCCCTGAAGGGCTGCACGTGCAGTCGCGCGCGTGGGATCCGGCGGCCGACCTGCTCGTGCTGTTCACCGACGGCGTCACTGACGCGCGCGACCAGCACGGCAACGCGCTCGGCGAGCCGCGCGTGCTCGAGGTGTTGCGCGCGCGGCACGGCGAGGTGCCGTCGCGCATCGTGGACGGCGTGTTCGCGTTGGTGGAGGGGCACATGGGCCGCCAGCCGGCGCTCGACGACCAGGCGATTGTGGTGCTGAGGAGTTCGTGAGCGCACACGGGCGACCGCGTAAGCGGTTCGGCCAACATTTCCTGACCGACCCGCGGCTGCTTGGCAGGATCGCCGATGCGCTGGGTGCGACGCCGAACGACACGGTGATCGAGATCGGCCCGGGACGCGGTGCGCTCACGGCGCGGTTGCTCGAGCGGGCCGGCCGTGTGATCGCGATCGAGATTGACCGCGACCTCGTGGCGGTGCTTCGCGAGCGGTTTGCGGCGGCGATTGCGGGCGGGCGGTTGGTGATTGTCGAGGGTGATGTGCTCGAGCAGGACTTAGGCGCGCTCGTTCTGGAGCATAGCTCGCCAGGGCCGCCTATGGACGCACCCGGAGACGCGCGTTACCTGCTCACCGGCAACGTCCCGTACAACATCACGACGCCGATCATGTTCCACGCGATGCGCCGGCCGCGGCCGGAGCGCGCGGTGTACCTGGTGCAGCGCGAGGTGGCCGAGCGCGTGATCGCCGGTCCGGACGATGAGGCCTACGGCGCGCTGTCAGTGAATGTGCAGGCGCTGGCGCGCGCGTCGCTGCTGTTCGGGATTGCGGCGAAGGCGTTCACGCCGCCGCCGAAGGTGGAGTCGGCGGTGCTGCGCATCGAGCCGCGCGCGGATCCCGTGGTCGGCGCGGGCGAGGAGGAAGCGTTCCGCGTGCTCGTGCAGGGCGCGTTTGGGCTCCGACGCAAGCAGATGCGGCGCGTCGTGCGGACGCTGTGGTCCTTGGACGCGGCCGGCGCGGACGCGGCGCTGGAGGCGGCAGGTATCGATCCGGCGGCGCGGCCGGAGACGCTTGGGGCGGGGGAGTTCGCGCGGCTGCTTCGCGCCCGGCCCTAGTCGGCTCGTTCGCCGCTCGTCAGGCGGAAGGCGAGGATCTCCAGTTCAGTCGCCATGTTGACGTCGCGGATCGTCACGTTGTCCGGCGTTTGGAGCGGGACGGAGGCGAAGTTGAGGATCGCGTGGATGTCGGCGGCCACGAGGCGATCGACGACGGCCTGCGCGGCGTCCGAGGGCACGCAGACGACCGCAATATCGGGCTTGAGCTCGCTGATGTCGCGTTCGAGTTCGTCGTCGTCGCGGACGATAACGCGGCCGAGCCGCGTGCCGACTTTCGCCGGGTCGGCGTCGTAGAGGCCGACGACGTTGAAGCTGCGCTCGTTGAAGCCGCGGAACTGGGCGAGGGCCGCGCCGATCTTTCCGGCGCCGATGATGATGACGTTCCAGGCCTTCTGCAGGCCGAGGATGTCGCGGATGGCGTTGATGAGGTCCGGGACGGTGTAGCCGAGTCCGCGCTTGCCGAAGGAGCCGAAGGCGGAGAGGTCCTTGCGGACCTGCGCCGATGTGGTGCCGCCCAAGCGCGCGAGTTCGCCGCTGGAGATCGTGTGCTGTCCGCGCGCTTCGAACTCCTCGAGGAACCGGAGGTAGTGGGAGAGGCGTCGAACAGTCGATTCGGCGATGGGTTTCACGGGGGCAGACGGCGGACGGCGGACGGCGGACGGTAGAGCTTGTGAAATCATTCACAAGCTAGTGAAAGATGGGTGCAAGCGGTAGTAGACGGCAGACGGCGGACGGCAGACGGCGGATTTGCGGGCGATGCGAGGGGGGATGCGGGGGAAGGGGACTTTCTGTCCACTTACCCATCTCCCCTATCTCCGCGTCGTTGCGGCGCTACCGGTGGGTGGTTCTGCGTCTACTTTGATTGCGTGGAACTTCACTCGCTTCCTTACGTCGTCGTGGACGTCGAAACCACGGGTGGGTCACCGGCCAGTGCGGACCGGGTGACGGAGGTGGCGGCGGTGTTGGTGGAGGGGGAGGTCGTGTCGCTTGGCTTTAGCTCGCTCGTGAATCCTGGGCGGCCGATTCCGCCGTATATCACGCGGCTCACGGGGATCAGTGATGCGATGGTGAGCTCGGCGCCTTCCTTTAGCGACGTGGCCGGGGAGTTGGCCTCGCACCTGGTCGGGCGGGTGTTCGTCGCGCACAATGCGCGCTTCGATTTTGGGTTTCTGGACGCCGAGTTCGCCCGGGTGGCGACGGCGCCGTTGGCGTCACTCGTGATGGGGCAGCTCTGCACGGTGCGGCTCGCGCGGAAGATTCTGGCGCATTTGCCCAGGCGGAATCTTGACGCTGTCACGCATCACTATGGCGTGTCGATCACGGGCCGCCACCGCGCCGCCGGCGATGCGCTCGCCACGGCGCATGTGCTGCGCGCGCTGCTGCGCGACGCGTCGCACCGCGGCATCCACACATGGGACGACCTCGACGTGCTGCTCGGCGCGCGCACGGCGCGCTCGCGGCGGCGACGCGCGTTGCCGCAGTGGTCGGACGGCGCCGAGGGGGCGTAGGGCTATCTTCCAACCATGAGCGCCCCACACCCCCTCCATAGCACGATCTCCATCGGCCCGCTTCGCGCGCATTTCCTCCAGGCCGGCGGCCAGCGGCTCGACGGCGGCGCGATGTTCGGCGTCGTGCCGAAGCCTCTCTGGGAACGCCGCATTCCGGCCGACGAGCGCAACCGCATCCCGCTCGGCATGCGCTGTCTCTTGGTCGAGCATCCTGACGGTCTCACGCTCATCGACACGGGCGTGGGGAACAAGGAGAACGCGAAGTTCCTGGACATTTATGGGATCGAGGCGAGCGTCGAAGGGCATCTCACCATGCTGCATGCGGCGCTCGCGAAGGCGGGCTTCACCGCCGCCGACGTGCGTGTGGTGATCAACTCGCACCTGCACTTCGACCATGCGGGGGGCAATACAATGATCGGCGCGGACGGCAACGTCGTGCCGACCTTCCCCAATGCGCGCTACCTCGTGCACGCGGGCGAGATGCACTACGCCACGCATACGAACGAGCGCACCGCGGCGAGCTACTTCACGAGGAACTGGGATGCCCTCGCGGCGAGCGGCCAGCTGGAGCTCGTCGAGAGCGACGTCGACCTGCTGCCGGGCATCCGCATGCGGGCTACGCCCGGCCACACGCCGCACCACCAGAGCATCATGGTCCGTGGGGGAGACGAGACCGCGATCTTCCTCGCCGACATCTGCCCCACCGCCGCGCACATCCCGTTGCCGTGGATCATGGGCTACGACGTCGAGCCGCTGGTGTCGCTCGAGACCAAACGCGCGCTGTGGGCGGAGGCGGTGGCGGGGGACTGGCTCCTGGTGTTCGAGCACGATGCGGTTGTGGCGAGCGGCAAGCTCAGGAAGGGCGCCAAAGGCTATGAGCTACTCGCTGGCTAAGCCGAACTGCGGTGCGAGGCGCCCGACGGGTTAGGCTGCGAGAGGCCCGCGATACGAGGAGGAACGGCGGTGCGAGGATTCCGGCGGTGCGAGGATTACCGCGATGCGAAGGGACCTGCAGTCCCCTCGCATCCCAACCCCACCCCGCAACCCGTACCGTAGGGCGCCCCGCATCCCCCCGCGCATCGCAGTAGCAGTTGACGCAAAGGGCGGCGCTGCCTACGTTTATCAGACAACCAGCAAGCGGGCAGCGATCAGTTGCCCCACCCTCTGGCCTTCACTCGTGAGAGTGTCGTGCTGCAGGAGTCCAACCCCTCGGGGCCCAGCGAATGAGTGGACACTCATCCGCTCGGTGGCTCCTTGCGTTGCGGACCCCTGTGCGGGGGCCGCATTTTTTTTCGACCTTCTTCGTCAGGAGCCGTCGTATCCAGGATACCACCAAGCGCGGGCCACGTATCAACCGTCAGATCCGGATCAGTCCGGTACGCGTGATCGGCGCGGATGGCGCTCAGCTCGGCGTGCTCGAAGTAGACGCCGCGCTCGGCATGGCGGTGGAGGCAGGACTCGACCTCGTCGAGGTCGCTCCCCTCGCGCGTCCCCCCGTGGTCCGCATCATGGACTTCGGCAAGTACAAGTTCGAGCAGGCGAAGATGGCCCGGCAGGCGAAGAAGAAGCAGCACATCATCCAGCTCAAAGAAGTGAAGTACCGTCCCGGCATCGAGAAGCACGACTTCGACACGAAGACCAACCGCGCCCGCGGCTTCATCGGAGAAGGCAACAAGGTGAAGGTGACGTTGATGTTCCGCGGCCGGCAGATCGCTCATCCTGAGCTCGGCATGGCCGTGGTCGAACGGGTCGCCCAGAGCCTCGCGGACGTCGCCAAGGTGGAGACCTCGGCGAAGCTCGAAGGGAAGGCCCTCACCATGATCCTCACGCCGAAGTGAGCAAGAGAAAGGCGGACTGAAATGCCGAAGATGAAGACCCACAAGGGCGCGAAGAAGCGCTTCTCCATCACTGCGAAGGGGAAGGTGCGCCGCCTGAAGGCCAACAAGAGCCACATCCTGACCAAGAAGACGTCGAAGCGGAAGCGCAATCTCCGTCGTCCGACCACGGTCGCGACCAACGGTGAAGCCAAGAACCTGAAGCGCCTGCTTCAGGCATAAGGAGACTCGACCATGCCACGCGTCAAATCCAACGTCGTGCGCCTCAAGCGCAAGAAGCAGATCATGAAGGCCGCCAAGGGTGCGTTCGGCGGCCGGTCGAAGCTCTGGAAGGCCGCCAAGGAGACCGTCGAGCGCGGGTGGGTCTACGCGTATCGGGACCGTAAGGCGAAGAAGCGCGATTTCCGCAAGCTCTGGATCATGCGCATCAACGCGGCCGCTCGGCTCAACGGGATGTCGTACAGCGTCTTCATCAATGGCCTGCAACAGGCCGGCATTGAAGTCGACCGCAAGATCCTTGCGGACCTCGCCGTGCACGACGCCGCGGCGTTCTCCGCGCTGGCCGACAAGGCCCGCGCGGCACGTCCCACGGCCAAGGCGTAAGCCAAGATTCCGTTCGCACGGAATAAACGGCGGCGTCGGAGCTTTCCGACGCCGCCGTTTTGCAAATGGAAATAGGCACGCCGTTCCCGCGCCTCACGACTTACTTTACTTCGCATGACCCTCAGCGAGTTCATCGCCGCGCTTGACGCGCTCTCGGCAGACGCGCCCGCACGCGTCGCCGCCGCCTCGACGATCGACGAGTGGACGGCGGTGCGCACCGCGCTCGTCGGCCGCCAGGCCGGCCAGCTCACTGCCATCATGGGCACGCTCGGCCAACTGCCCAAGGAAGACCGTCGCGAGGCCGGCCAACGCGCCAACGCCATCAAGGTGGAGATCGAAGCCGCGCTCGATGCGCGCCACGCCGAACTGGTTGCGGCGGCCTCGGCGTCCGGGCCCACGATCGACCCCACGATGCCCGCACGCGCCACGTGGCATGGCGCGGTGCACCCGGTCTCGCTCGTCATCGACGAGGTTGTCGGGATCTTCCGCGAACTCGGCTTCACCATCGCGCTCGGCCCCGAGGCCGAGCATGCGTGGTACAACTTCGGCGCGCTCAACTTCCCGGCCGACCACCCGGCCATGGACCTGCACGACACGTTGTTCCTCGACGGCGGGCAGCAGCAGGTGCTGCGCACCCACACCTCCCCTGTGCAGGTGCGCACGCTGCAACGCTACCGGCCGCCCGTGCGCGTGCTCGCGCCGGGCAACGTGTATCGTCGCGACTTCTTCGACCCGTCGCACGCGCCGATGTTCGCGCAGATCGAGGGGCTCGTGGTGGACGAAGGCATCACCTTCGCCGACTTGAAGGCCACGCTGACGCACTTCGCGCGCCGGTTCTTCGGCAGTGCATCGACCGGCGCTGAGGGAGCGGCGGGGTCGCGTGGCGAGCGCCGTACGCGTTGGCGCCCGTCGTACTTCCCGTTCACGGAGCCGAGCGCCGAGATGGACGTCTCGTGCGGCGTGTGCGATGGCGCCGGCTGCGCCGTGTGCAAGCAGTCGGGCTGGATCGAGATCCTCGGCTCGGGCATGGTGCATCCGTCGGTGATCGAGGCCGCGGGCCTCGACAGCGAGCGCTACACCGGCTGGGCGTTCGGTATGGGGCCCGCGCGCACCGCGCTCGCGCGCCACGGCATTCCCGACATCCGCATCCTCTACGATTCCGACGTGCGCTTCCTGGAGCAGTTCGCCCGATGAACGACCGCGCTGGCCACCCCACGCTGACCGCCCGATGAACATCTCCCACGACTGGCTCTCGCGGTTCGTACCGCACGGCCGTTCGCCCGAGGCCATTCGCGACCTGCTGACCGCGCACGTCGCGACGGTCGAGGGCGTCGAGCGCCTGCGCGCCGACCTCGAGCCGTTCGTCGTCGCGCGCGTGCTCGAGAGCGAGCGGATCCCCGACACCAAGCTCTCGTTCAACAAGGTCGACGACGGCTCCGGCACGCCGCTCGAGGTCGTCTGCGGCGCGCCCAACGTCACCGTGGGCGCGCTGTACCCGTTCGCGCGCACGGGCACCGTGATGCCCGGGGGCGAACTCACGATCGCCAAGCGCAAGATCCGCGGCTTTACCTCCAACGGCATGCTGTGCTCGGCGAAGGAGCTCGGCCTCGGCGAGGACCACGCGGGCATCCTGGCGCTCGAGACGGACGCCGCGCCGGGCACGCCGTTGCTCAACGTGCTCGACGCGGGTGATGTGCGCCTCGTCGTGGACGTGTTGCCGAATCGTCCCGATCTGTTGTCGCACCTCGGCTTCGCGCGCGAGGTGGCGGCGATCACGGGTGTCAAGCTGCAGCCGCCGGACGAGCTCGCCGACCTGCCGAAGGTGCCGGCGCCGGTGAAGGGCGGGGCGGCCGCCGGCCTCACGGTTCGTGTCGAGGACCAGGACGGCTGCCCGCGGTACGGCGCGGCCGTGATCAACGACGTCACCGTCGCGCCGTCTCCGGCATGGCTCAAGGCGTGCGTGGAGTCGATCGGCTCGCGGTCGATCAACAACGTCGTGGACGCGACGAACTACCTGCTGCACGGGTTTGGGCACCCGATGCATGCGTTCGACCGCGCGCGGCTCGCGCAGGACACGATCGTCGTGCGCCGCGCGACGTCCGGTGAGAAGCTCGTGACGCTCGACGGCGTGGAGCGCGCGCTGACGCCGGAGATGCTCGTCATCGCGGACGCTGAGCGGGCGACGGCCGTCGCGGGCGTCATGGGAGGGCGCGACAGCGAGGTCACCGACGCGACAACGCAGATCGTGCTCGAGGTCGCGAGTTTCGACGCGCGCCGCGTGCGCGCGGCGCGGCGCGCGCTCGCGCTGTCGTCGGACGCGAGCTACCGGTTCGAACGCGGCATCGACGATGCGGCGCTGCCCGAGATGCTCGCGCTCGGCGCCGCGCTGATCGCGCAGGTGAGCGGCGGGCACGTGGAGGCGCTCTTGCACGTTGGGCGCGCGCCGGCCGCGCGCACGCCGGTGGCGCTGCGCCCGAGCCGCGTGGGACAGCTGCTCGGCGACGACGTGCCCGCGGATGAAGTGAAGCGGCTGCTCAAGTCGGTGGGGTTCACCGTCACACCGCGTGCGGCGGACTCGGACCCGGAGGCGGCCGGCGATCCGGTCGGGCCGGTCGATGAATGGAACGTCATGCCGCCCACATGGCGCCACGATGTCACGCGCGATGTGGACTTGGTCGAGGAAGTTGCGCGCCTGCGCGGGTTTGACCGCCTGCCGGATGCGCTCACGGGCGCTCGGCCCGGCACCGTGCCGGACCATCCGCTGTACACCAGTTCGATGCGTGTGCGCGATGCGCTGGTCGCGCAGGGGCTGATGGAAGTGCGGCCGCTGCCGTTCACGGCAGGGGCGGACGCAGGTGACTCAGTGAACGCCTCGGTGGGCGCCTCAACCGGCGCCGGCGACGCCACAGGCCTCGTGCGCGTCGCGAACCCACTGGCCGACGACGAGCCGTTCCTGCGCGACAGCCTGCTCGATACGCTGGCGCGCCGCGCGGAGTACAACCTGAACCGCATGCAGGGGAACATCCGCCTCTTCGAGGTGGGCACCGCGTTCACGTCGCAGGGCAGTAGATTGCCTCGCGAGGAGATCCGCGCTGCGGCGCTCGTGATGGGCGCGCGGCGGCCGCCGCATTTCACGGAGCCGCAGCCGCCGGCGTTCGACGAGTGGGATGCGAAGGAGATCGCGGGCGTGATGGCGCGCGCGGCGTTCCCGGGGGCGACCGTTACGCTCGTTGGCGAAGACGAGCCCTTCGCAGAGGAATCGGCAGCGAGAATTCGGACCGCCTATGGCCTTGGACCGGCTGCCATCTGGATTGTGTTGGCCGGTGGCACGACTATCGGCAGGGTCTGGCGAATCAAGCTCGACGCGCCGGTGTGGGCGTCGCCCGCCTTCGGCGTGGAGATCACGCTGGGTAGGATGGACAACGCACACGTGGCGCCGCCAGGTGAGCACGCGCACGACGCAGCGAAGGCACAATCCCCCCCGGCACCTGTCCGCTTCCGCCCGCTTCCCGCCATGCCTGCCGCCGAGTTCGACCTTGCGCTGTTGGTGCCGGATTCGATGCGCGCCGGCGAGGTGGAGGCCGCGCTGCGCGAGACCGGCGGCGCGCTGCTCGAGCGCGTGGAGCTCTTCGACGAGTTCCGCGGCGCGGGCGTGCCGGACGGCATGCGGTCGATCGCATGGCGATTGACGTTCCGTCATCCCGAGCGCACACTGCGGGACAAGGAGATCGACGGGCGTCGTGCCCAACTCCTCAAGACCTTGGAGGGACTCGGTGTCCGACCCCGTTCTGCCTGAAGGCCCCGCCGCAGAGGCGTTCCGGGACCTCGAGTTCCTCGTGCGCAACCTGGGCGAGGAGCTCGCCACGTTCCGTAAACGCGCGCACGCGGCGGAACTGCGCCTGAAGAACATCGGCGCGTCACCCGTGGGTGATTCGTCGGCCGAGGAGCGCGTGGCGGCCCTCGAGAGTGAGAATGCGCGCCTGCGCGAGCGGCTCGCGACGGCGACGGCCAAGACCCAGGCGATGCTCGAGCGGGTGCGGTTCCTGCGCCAGCAACATGGAGCGGCGTGATGAGCACACACTCGACGCGGGTGAAGATCGTCGGCGAGGAGTACACGATCCGCTCCGACGTGCCGCCCGAGCACACGCGGGCCGTGGCGGCGCACGTGGATGCGGCCATCCGACGCGTGCTCGAGAGTCCCGCGATCACGGATCCTGGCAAGGCGGCAATCCTCGCGGCGATGTCGATCACCGACGAGCTGTTCCGGGAACGCGAGGCGCAGCGCGCTGTCGCCGACGAAATGAAGGGCTTGAGCGGCGAACTGCGCCGCTGGCTACCGCCGGGCAAGCGCGAGCGGTGATCCGCGCGCACACGTGCCGCTGGCGCACGCGCTAGCCGGCCTGTCGCCGCTACTCGTCCAGCACCACCCGGATCGCGCCCGTGATCGTGCGCGTCGTGAACGGCTTTTGGACGAATTGCACGCCGCCGGCGCCGACCAACGCCGAGTCGAGCTCCTCCTCGCTGTAGCCGCTGTAGAGCACGGCCGGCATGGCGGGCCGCAGTGCACGTATTTCCTCCAACGCCTGGTCGCCCGAGAGCTGTGGCATGGTGAGGTCGAGCACGACGAGGCGCCAGCGGTCGGGCTCGGCGCTGAATCGGTCGACCACGTCGCGCCCATCGACACATTCCACGACGGAGAAGCCGAGCCGCTCGAGCGTGCGGCGCGCGACCGTGCGTACGAGTTCTTCATCGTCCGCAAGCAGCACGTCGCCACGACCGGACCATTGCCCGGCTTGGCTCGCCGGCACGTGGACTGCGGGAAGCGCATTCGTCGGCGTCACGATCGGAGCGGCTCGACGCTCGGGAGTCTGGTCGTGCGTCTCCACGGGTGCCACCGGCAGCACCGCGCGAATCGTCGTCCCCAGTCCCAGCTTCGTGCACACGCTGAGCGCGCCACCGTGCGCGTTGATGATGCCCAACGTCGCGGCGAGTCCGAGACCGCGACCCGTGAACTTCGTGGTAAAGAACGGCTCGAAGATGCGCGCCGCCGTGGCGGCGTCCATGCCGCAGCCAGTATCCTGGACCTCCACGAACACGTAACTGCCTGGCTTGATGTCCGGCGATCCCACCGCGCGCGCGATGAAGGCCGCGTCCACGGCCGTGACTCCGGTGCGAATGGTCACGGTGCCCGGCTTGCCTTCGAGCGCCTCGGAGGCATTCGTCAGCAGGTTCATGACGACCTGCCGGAGTTGCGTCGCGTCAGCGTTCACGCGCGGCAGTGAGTCGCTGAGCACGGTCTCCAGTTTGGCCTGCTTGCTCGTGGCAGACGCGACCAGCACACTCATCTCACGCGCGAGCGACGACAGGTCGATGGGCTCGAGCACGAAGCGGCCCTTGCCGGCGTAGGCCAGCAGCTCCCGCGTGAGGTCGGCCGCGCGCGTGGCCGCCGTGAACATCTCGGCGACGAGCGGCGCGGCGGGATGGTCACTCGGCAGCATTTCCCCGGCGAGATTCGCGTTGGTGAGCACGCCCACCAGCAGGTTGTTGAAGTCGTGCGCGATTCCGCCCGCCAGCACGCCGAGGCCCTCCAGCCGCTGCGACTGTTGGAGCTTGGCCTCGAGTTGGCGGCGTTCGGAGACGTCCTGCAAGGTGCCTACGATGCGCTTAGCGCGTCCGTCGGCGTCGTACGCGACGACCTTGCCGCGGTCCAGCACGGTGATCGAGCGGCCGTCCTTGCGGCGCATTCGTAGTTCGAACTCGAACGACGGGTCGCGTCCGGAAATGTGCTCCTCGAGCGTCGCATACGCCCTCGCGAGGTCGTCCGGGTGGATCAGGCGCTCCCATGACTCAAGCCGCTGTGGCAACTCGCCGGTCTCGTAGCCGAGCATGCGCTCGGCGCTGGCGCCAAAGAACATGTTGCCAGTGCCGATATCGACGTCGTAGATGCCATCGCTGGTCGCGGCGAGGGCGAAGGCGAGGCGCGCTTCGCTCTCACGCAGCGCCTCGATCACCGTTCGCATCCCAGTCAGGTCGACCAGCTCCACCTGTGCGAGCGACGGCAAGCCGTTCTCGCGCTGCAGCACCACGGCCGACGCCTGCGCCCAGAAATAAGTGCCGTCAGGTCTCGTATAGCGCTTCTCGACGTTCACTGTGCCGCGGCGTCCTGCAAGCATGCCGCCGAAGTTCTGCATCACCTGCGCGCGGTCGTCCTCATGCACAAGCTGCAGCAGCGACTTGCCCAGCAGTTCGTCGGGCCGCATGCGCACGAGCGCGCAGAATGCTCCGTTGACACGCAGCAGTTGGCCGCGGCCATCTGTGAGTACCGAGGCGATGCAAGCCTGATCGAACCCAATCCGGAAGCTCTCCTCGCTCTGCACAAGCGCGCGCTCGGCCTCGATACGCTTCGATACGTCCACCAGGCTGACGATGACGACATCGCGCCCCTCGCGCCGGCTCGGGGAAACTGTCACCTCGACCTCGAGTCGGGAGCCGTCCTTCCGCAGGTTCGTGTAGACGCCGACAGACATGGGACCCTGCAGCGGCCGGGCTCGGGCGACATTCAGCCGTTCGTGCTGCTCCGGAACGACAAGGTCCTCCGGTCGCATGCGCAGGAACTCGTCACGCGTCCAGCCGAACAGCGCCGTGAGCGCACCGTTGGCTTCGACAATCGTGCGCATCTCTACATCGACGATCAGCGCAGGCAACGGCGCATGCTCAAAGAGCATGCGGGCTTCGTCCGGGGCGTCGCGGCGTGAGGTCAACATGGGTTGCTATCGATCCGGGTTCATTAGAAGGCGAGGAAAGCGCGTGTTGCAGTTCGGGACTCGACCTACAGCCCCTAGTATCGGCCGAACTGCCTCGCCAGCGCAGCACTTTGCGTTGCCTTTTCACGCACCGGCCGGTAGCTTGACACATGAGTGGGTGCGAAGGCACGTAGGTGTAAGCGCACACGGTAGTTAGCCCGTCCCGTCCCGCGCCCTTCGCCGGCGCCCGACCGGTCGGCCGGCCGCCGATGTCGCGCGAATGCCCGGGTGCCGATTGTGCTCTCCGTTTCGTACGCGGCGCACTTCGGCCGCCCTTCGCATATGAGTTTCTAATGACGATCCCGTTGTTTGTCGCGATCGCGATAGGCGCTGTGCTGTTGGCCGCCCTTCCGATCGCGTTCGTGTTTGGCCAACGCATCGGCCGGACCGCCGAGGAAGTGGCCCGTCGCGCCGCCGGGGAGGCCGCCGACCAAGTGGCCAAGAAGATCCTCTCGGACGCGGAGCGCGAGGCCGAGTCCTCCCGGAAGCAGGCGCTGCTCACGGGCAAAGAAGAGGTCATGAAGGTCCGCGAGGCCTGGGAAGCCGAGGCCCGCAAGCGCCGCGAGGAAGTCGAGCGCGAGGAAAAGCGCGTCGTCGAGCGCGAGCACACGGTCGACAAGAAGTTCGAACTCGTCGACAATAAAGAACGCGAGCTCAGCCGCCGCGCCAGCGAACTCGGCCGCCGCGAGAAGCAGCTCGAGGAGAACCAGGCCGACCTCGACACCCTCGTGGGCGAGGAGCGCCGCCGGCTCGAGCAGCTGGCTGGTCTCTCCGCCTCCGAGGCCAAGGCCGAGCTGATCCGCCGCATGGAGGAAGAGGCGCAGGCCGACGCCGCCAATCACATCCGCGAGATCCGCGACTCGGCCAAGCGCAACGCCGACCGCGAGGCCAAGAAGCTCGTGGCGCTCGCCGTGCAGCGCATCGCCGCCGAACACACGGCCGAGATCACCGCCTCGGCGGTCGCGCTGCCCAAGGATGATATGAAGGGCCGCATCATCGGCCGCGAAGGGCGCAACATCCGCGCGTTCGAACTCGCGACAGGCGTGGACGTCATCATCGACGACACGCCCGACACGGTCGTGGTCTCGTGCTTCGACCCCGTGCGGCGCGAGGTCGCGCGGCTCGCGCTCGAGAAGCTCGTCGCCGACGGGCGGATCCACCCGGGGCGCATCGAGGAAGTCGTTGAGAAG
>JAKFFA010000028.1:0-8593 GCA_036675455.1 Gemmatimonadaceae bacterium
CGGACGGCGCGCAGCTCTTCCAGCGCCAGAACGCGCTCGGCGTCGACATCAACCGCGACGCGCGTCGCCTCTCGACGCCCGAGGCGCGCGCGCTCAAGGGACTGCACGACCAGCTCAAGCCCGACTTCGGCTTCAACCTGCACGACCAGAACTCGCGCAATCGCGCGGGGCCGTCCGGGAAGCAGGTCGGCATCTCCCTGCTCGCGCCGGCCATCTCGGCCGACGGACGCTACGATGCCGTGCGCTCACGTGCGCGTCTAGTAGCCGCGCGCATCGCGCACAACCTCGCCACCGAGATTCCCGGCCAGGTCTCGCGCTACGACGACGCGTTCAACCCGCGCGCCTTCGGCGATCTCGTGCAGACGTGGGGCACGAGCACCGTGCTCATCGAGAGCGGCGCGCTCGCGGCTGACCCGCAGAAGCAGCGCCTGCGCCGGCTCAACGCCGCGGCGCTCGTCGACGCGCTGCTGGCCATCGGCGACGGCTCGTACGCGCGCGCGGACCGCGCCTGGTACGACGACCTGCAGCAGAACCGCGGCGGCGCGGTGGACGTGCTCGTGCGCGGGGCGCGCGTCGTCGGGCTCGGCCCTACACCGTATCTCGTCGACGTCGCGATCAACTACGGCGACGGCGTGGCGCAGACCGGGCCGCGCGTCAACGAAGTCGGCGACCTCGCCGCGGTCGTGGCGCTCGATACGATCGACGCGACGGGCCTCTTCCTGCACCCCGCGCCGGCGATGCTGACGGTCGAGGACGGGCGTCGCTGGCTGCGCATCGGGAACCCGGCGGCGTTCGTGCTGAGCCCGAGCGAAACGGACGCGCGCGCGGCAGGTCACGTGCGCTTTCCGCGTCAGTGACGTGGCTAGCGGTGCCGGGCGTTCCGTGCGGTCCGCAGCCGTAGATTCGAGGTCGCGCCGCGACTAGTTTGCAATTGTTGGTCCCAAGCAGCACCCGAAATCCACACCACCCGAAACCAACCCGCCTCATGGTCAACAAGATCACGGTCGTCGGAGCCGGCAATGTCGGCGCGACCGCTGCGCAGCGCATCGCCGAGAAGGAACTCGCCCGCACCGTCGTCATGGTGGACGTGGCCGAGGGCATCCCGCAGGGCAAGGGCCTCGACCAGTGGCAGTCGGCGCCGATCGAGGGCTTCGATTCTCGCATCATCGGCACCAACGGCTACGACGAGTCGGAGATGAGCGACATCGTCGTCATCACGGCCGGCATCGCGCGCAAGCCGGGCATGAGCCGCGACGACCTGCTCAACACGAACGCCGGCATCGTCAAGTCCGTGGGCGAGAACATCCGCAAGAGCTCGCCCAACGCGATCGTCATCGTGGTCTCCAACCCGCTCGACGTGATGTGCTGGGTGGCCAAGGAAGCGACCGGCTTCCCGAAGGAGCGCGTGATCGGCATGGCCGGCGTGCTCGACACGGGCCGCTACCGCGCCTTCCTCGCCACGGCGCTCGACGTCAGCGTGCGCGACATCCAGGCGATGGTGCTCGGCGGCCATGGCGACACGATGGTGCCGCTGATCTCCTACACGTCGGTGAGCGGCATCCCGATCACGCAGTTCATGGACGCCAAGACGCTCGAGGCGATCGTCCAGCGCACGCGCAGCGGCGGCGCCGAGATCGTGAAGCACCTGAAGACTGGCTCGGCGTACTACGCGCCGTCCTCTGGTGCGGTGCAGATGGTCGAGGCGATCGTGCACGACCAGAAGCGCATCCTGCCGTGCTCGGCGTGGCTCACGGGCGAGTACGGGCTCAAGGACCTGTTCCTCGGCGTGCCGGTCAAGCTCGGCCGCAAGGGCATCGAGAAGGTCATCGAGGTCACGCTGACGGACGACGAACGCGCCGCGCTGATGAAGAGCGCCGAGGCGGTGCGCGAGCCGATGTCCGTCGTGAAGCTCTGATATGGGCGTGCTCCAGCGGTTCTGGGCATCGACGATCGGCAAGAAGGTGGTGATGGCGGTGACGGGGATCATCCTCGTCGGGTTCGTCTTCCTGCACATGGCGGGGAACCTGCAGATGTTCCTCGGCGCGCACGTGATGGACCGCTATGCCGCGTTCCTCAAGAGCTCCATGGAACTGCTGTGGATCCTGCGGATCACGCTGCTCGTCGCGGTGGTCCTGCACATCATCTCCGCGTACCAACTGACGATGATCAACCGGCGCGCGCGGCCGGCGGGCTACGCGAAGCACGAACTCGCGGCGGCCACTTGGGCCTCGCGCTCCATGCGCGTGGGCGGCGTGCTGCTCGCCGTGTTCATCGTGTACCATCTCCTGCATTTCACCACCGGCACGCTGCACCCCGCGTTCAGCCACACCGCTGTGTACGGCAACGTGATCCTCGGCTTCCGCTCGCCGTGGATCGTTGCGTTCTACGTCGTGGCGATGGCGTTCCTCGGGCTGCACCTCTTCCATGGCGTCTGGAGCGCGTTTCGCACGCTCGGCGTGGCCAAGCCGTCGCCGGCGCCGCTGCACCGGCGCGTTGCGCTCGTCGTCGCCGTGGTCGTGTGGGCCGGTTTCACAGTGATTCCCGTCGCAGTGCTGCTCGGGATCCTTCAATGACAGAGGCGCTTCAGTGACCTTGAAGCTTGATGCTAAGGTTCCCGCCGGCCCGATGGCGGAGAAGTGGGATCGGCACCGGTTCGAGATGAAGCTGGTCAACCCGGCCAACAAGCGAAAGCATCGCATCATCGTCGTCGGCTCGGGCCTCGCGGGGGCATCGGCCGCCGCAACGCTGAGCGAGCTCGGCTACAAGGTGAGCTGCTTCTGCTTCCAGGACTCGCCGCGGCGCGCGCACTCGATTGCCGCGCAGGGCGGCATCAACGCCGCCAAGAACTACCGCAATGACGGCGACTCCGTGCAGCGGCTGTTCTACGACACCGTGAAGGGCGGGGACTTCCGCTCGCGCGAGGCCAATGTGTACCGGCTCGCGCAGGTGTCGGTGGACATCATCGACCAGTGCGTGGCGCAGGGCGTGCCGTTCGCGCGCGAGTACGGCGGCCTGCTGGCCAACCGTTCGTTCGGCGGCGCGCAGGTCTCGCGCACGTTCTACGCGCGTGGGCAGACCGGCCAGCAGCTGTTGCTGGGCGCGTACCAGGCGCTCGAGAAGGAGATCGCGCGCGGCGGCGTGACCATGTTCGAGCGGCACGAGATGCTCGAGCTCGTCGTGATCGACGGCAAGGCGCGTGGCATCATCGTGCGCGACTTGATCTCGGGCGAGATCGAGTCGCATGCGGCCGACGCGGTGATCCTCGCCACGGGCGGCTACGGCAACGTGTTCTACCTCTCGACCAACGCCAAGGGCTGCAACGTGACGGCGACCTACCGCGCGCACCGCAAGGGCGCCGCGTTCGCCAACCCGTGCTTCACGCAGATCCACCCGACGTGCATTCCGGTCTCCGGCGAATACCAGAGCAAGCTGACGCTGATGTCGGAATCGTTGCGCAACGACGGGCGTGTGTGGGTGCCCAAGCGCCGTGAGGACTGCGCGAAGAATCCGGCCGACATCCCTGAGGCCGACCGCGACTATTACCTCGAACGGAAATACCCGAGCTTCGGCAACCTGTCGCCGCGCGACATCGCGTCGCGCGCCGCCAAGGAAGCCTGCGACGACGGCCGTGGCGTGGGCCCGGGCGGACGCGGTGTGTATCTCGACTTCGCGGACGCCATCGCGCGGCTCGGGCGGCACACCATCGAGGAGCGCTACGGCAACCTCTTCGAGATGTACCAGCGCATCACCGACGAGGACCCGTACACGCGGCCCATGCGGATCTATCCCGCGGTGCACTACACCATGGGCGGGCTGTGGGTCGACTACAACCTCATGAGCAGCATCCCGGGCCTGCACGTGCTCGGCGAGGCGAACTTCTCGGACCACGGCGCCAACCGCCTCGGTGCGAGCGCGCTCATGCAGGGACTCGCCGATGGCTACTACGTGATTCCATATACGATCGGCGACTACCTCGCGAGCAACAAGCTCGAGCCGGTGTCGACGGACCATCCGGAATTCGCCGCGGCGCGCCAGGCGGTCGAGGACCGCACGAACCGTCTGCTGTCGGTGAAGGGCACGCGCACGGTGGACTCGTTCCACCGCGAGCTGGGCAAGATCCTGTGGGACAAGTGCGGCATGGCGCGCTCCGCCGAAGGCCTGCGTGAGGCGCTGGAGGAGATCCCGAAGTTGCGCGCCGAGTTCTGGCGCGATGTAAAGGTGCCGGGCACCGGCGCCGAGTTGAATCAGTCGCTCGAGAAGGCCGGTCGCGTGGCCGACTTCCTCGAGTTTGCCGAGTTGATGTGCCTCGATGCGCTGCACCGGGAGGAGAGCTGCGGCGGTCACTTCCGCGTGGAGCACCAGACCAGCGACGGCGAGGCCAAGCGCAACGACGAACAGTTCGCCTACGTGGCGGCGTGGGAGTACGCGGGGGAGGGCAAGCCCCCCGTGCTCAACAAGGAGCCGCTCACGTTCGAGAACGTCCACCTGAGTACGCGGAGCTACAAGTGAGCGCGACGGACACGGCCTCTGGCGCGGCGCGGCCGGCCGCTGCGGCGCATGGCACGCCAATGACGCTCAAGCTGCATGTGTGGCGTCAGGCGGGCGCTGGTGTGCCGGGCCGCATGGTCGACTATGAGGCGAAGGACATCAGTCCCGAGATGAGCTTCCTCGAGATGCTCGACGTGGTGAACGAAGGACTCATCGAGGCCGGCGACGATCCCATCGCGTTCGACCACGATTGCCGCGAAGGCATCTGCGGCTCGTGCGGGCTCATGATCAACGGCTCGGCGCACGGGCCGATGAAGCTGACCACGGCCTGCCAGCTGCACATGCGCAGCTTCGCCGATGGGGATGAGATCTACATTGAGCCGTGGCGCGCGAAGGCGTTCCCGGTGGTGAAGGACTTGATCGTGGACCGGTCCTCGCTCGACCGCATCATCCAGTCGGGCGGGTACATCTCCGCGGCGACGGGCTCGGCGCAGGACGCCAACGCGTTGCCGATCCCGAAGCACGCGGCCGACCTCGCGATGGACAACGCCGAGTGCATCGGCTGCGGCGCGTGCGTGGCCGCTTGCCCGAACGCGTCGGCGTCGCTGTTCACGGGTGCGAAGATCGCGCACTTGAGCGCATTGCCGCAGGGTCAGCCGGAGCGGCAGAAGCGCGCGCTGGCGATGGTCGAGACGATGGACCTCGAGGGCTTCGGCAGCTGCACGTTGCACGGCGAGTGTCAGGAGGCGTGCCCGAAGGGCATCACGCTCGACGCGATCATGCAGATGAACCAGGACTACATCGTGGCGAGCGCGAAGAAGGTTGAGGGGCGCGCGTGAGTGACGCGCGCGGACGCCTGCCGGTGACGAAAGCCTCGCAGTCGTCCGCGCGGACGCCGTGGCGTGCGCTGGACGCGGAGCGGCGTGTGGCGATCCTCACGCGCTTGTTCACGGAGCAGAAGGATGCGCGCACGCTGTACGCGCAGCGCCTCACGCAGCGCGGTGGTGGATTTCGCATGGCGACGCTACTCGGCTGGCCCGTGGACAAGCTCGCGCGTGAGGTCGTGCGGCTCAACGCGCCGACCGCGGACGACGAGGCGGACCTGTTGCACGCGCTGTACGTGGAGCTGGAGCCAGACATCCAGCGGGACTTCCTCGAGGCGGCGGGCGTGAAGCACGAGGGCGCGGTCATCGACGAGAGCGCCACGGCGCCGTACACGGATGCCGAGTCGGTGCGCCGGGCGGCGGCGCTGGTGCGTGAGAAGCATGGGGCGTCGGCGGAGCACTACCTGCGGACGATCGCGCGGTACAATGCGGACGCGTGGCCGGATATCGCGACGGTCATACAGCGGTGATGCGCACTCTGAGGGCGGTGCTCATTGCGCTGGTCCTCGGCCCGTCGATTGGTGCGGCGCAAGGGCGGGGGACGCTGTTCATCGTGGGTGGCGGCCCGCAGCCGGAAGCGCTCGTGCAGGAGTTCGTCGAGCTCGCGGGCGGCAGCGAGGCGCGCATCATCGTGTTCGCGATGGCCAGCGTGAACGGCGAGCGCGGCGGCGCGAAGAAGGCGCTGCAGTTGGAGTCATTCGGCGCCGATGCGTCGAACCTATGGATCACGCACGCGCAGGCCTCGACTGACTCGATTGCGCGGCTGCTCGACGGCGCGACGGGCATCTGGTTTGGCGGTGGGGATCAGAACCGGCTGGCGGCAGCACTGCGTGGCACGGCCACCGAGCGCGCGATCCACGCGCGCTATGCCGCGGGTGCGGTGATCGGCGGGACATCCGCCGGCGCGGTGGTGATGTCGGCGCTCATGATTACGGGCGAGGAGCTGCATCCGGGCGCGTTGCGGCCGGACAGCACGCTGGCGTGGGGGACGATCGCGCGTGGCAACATCGAGGTGGACTCTGGCTTCGCGCTCATCGGCAATGCGGTCATCGACCAGCACTTTTTGCGGCGCCGGCGGCATAACAGGCTGGTGAGTCTTGTGCTCGAGCGCGAGCCGCATCTCGGTGTGGGCATCGACGAGTCGACGGCGCTGGTGGTGGGGCCGGACGGCCGGTGGACCGTGCGCGGCGCGAGCGTCGCGGTGATCTATGATGCGCGCCGCGCGGCGATGACCGCGATAGGCGCGCCGGCGTTGGGTGCCACGGACGTGCGCATGCATGTGCTGCCCGCAGGTGGGACGTTTGATCCCAAGACCGGTGCGGCAGCACTTCCCTGAGCTGCCCTGAGCTGCCCTGAGCCACTAGCGACGAACTTGATCGCACCGTAGCATCGGACTCACGACGCATACTTCGGGAGGTTTTGTGGCACGAAGCGTGAGGCTTGCGCTCCGGCGCATTCGCCGGACCCCGTGGTCGAGTCTGGCAGTGATAGCGGTCGCGAGCGTGGGGATCGCCGGCGTCGCGAGCGTGTTCAGCATCGTTAACACCGCCTGGCTTCGTCCGCTCCCGAACGAGTGGCAGAATCGCCTCGTTCGGGTGTCGGGCGTTGACCCCCAGCGATTCGTGAGATGGATCATCCCGCGCGATGTGGCGATGGATGTGAGGCGTGGGATCGGTGACCAGGCGGACATCGCGGCCTTCGATGTTCGCTCAACGCAGGTCCGCATCAAGGACAGCACATTTCGGACTTACCGGACCGCCATCGACGAAGCGTTCCTTCGCGTCCTGCGGGTGCATCCGTTATGGGGTCGGGCACCGACTCGCGAGGAGTACGAATCCGACGCGCCGGTCGTTCTCGTCGACGAAGCCTTCTGGCGCCGTGAGCTGGGCGAGACCGCGTTCCGGGAAGGCGTTGCCATAGAAGTCGACGGGGTGCGACGGGCGGTGATCGGCGTGATGCCGGCCGACTTTCGCTTCGACTCGCGCGCGCCCTTGTGGGTTCCGCTCCCGCAGGAAATTGAGTCGGTATCGCTGCTGGCGGAGATATACAACGACCGGTCGCGCGACGACATCGAGTCGCTCGGCAACAGCGCGCTCGCATCAGGCGGGACGGGCGAAGCTCGTGATGATGCGTGGCAGGTCAGCGTTCAAGACGTACAGTTTCGGGGAAAAAACGACGTGTCGATGTCGCTGGCCACGGGGTTCTTCATCGTGTCGGCGCTCCTGCTCGTGGCGACCGCGCTGACCGCAGGAAGTCTCCTGCAGGCGCGTTCCTTGCGCCGCCATCGCGGCCACGCCACGGCAATCGCCCTTGGTGCCAGCCGCTCCGCCCTCCTTCGAGAGACCATCGTCGAACACAGTATGCTCGCGACTTCGGCGGCGGTGATAGGTACGGGCTTGACTTCCATTGCCGTTCGAGCGCTGGAGTCATCCCTCCCTCGAGATTTTCCCGGCTGGGTGGAGTTCGGGCTTGACTGGAGGGTCTTCGCCTTCGTTGCTGGCGTCATGGGTATCGTGATCCTGCTGCACGCACTAGCCACGGCACGTGAACTGGTGCGTGTCGAGCCGGCAAGGGCGCTGGCGGAAGCGAACTCGGCATTGACGCCCGCCGCCAGACGATCGCTTCGCGGGTCGGCGATCGTCCGTTGGCAAGTGGTCCTCGTGTCACCGCTCGTGGTCGCCGCCTCCGTCGTGGCTTCACAACATGCAGCGGTCGCGTGGGGAGAGGACACGACCGCTCTTCAGCGATCGGTGGATGCTTCTGCTTATCTACATGACACGACGAAGAAGGACCTAAGTGTCCGCACGCGCCTGACTGATCAGATGGCCGAGCGGCTCGAGCGCGATCCGCGGATCGAGCTCGTTTCGAGATATGGCCAGCCGCTGGGCCTGCGGGGAGGCCGCGCCTTCGTGGGATCTCTGCTCTTCGATGCCGACCGAGTGGCAGGTCACGCGCTTGAGGCAGATGTCCCGTGGATGTACGCCACCGACAGCGCCTACTTCGCCATCCACGCGCAGCCGATCCTGCATGGCCGATATTTCACTCGCACCGACTCGCTGCGGTCGTCACTTGCAATGATAGTCGAGGCGTCCCATGCGGTCGCGCTCTGGGGCAGCGTCGACGCCATCGGTCGCCGGGCGCGGATCGGTGGCGCTGACGGTCCGCTCGCCGAAGTGGTCGGGGTGGTGACCGATCGAAGGGAGCCTACGTTCACGGGGAAT
>JAKFFA010000113.1:0-38023 GCA_036675455.1 Gemmatimonadaceae bacterium
CGACGGGCGCATGCAATCACTCACCGAGGAGATCGCGCGCCGCATCGAGGAAGTCGTCGAGAAGTCGAAGAAGGAAGTCGAGGCCGGCATCATCGAAACGGGCGAGCAGGCCGCGTATGAGGTCGGCGTGCACGGGCTGCATCCCGAGATCATCAAGCTCATCGGGCGGATGAAGTGGCGCACGAGCTACGGCCAGAACATCCTGTTCCACTCCAAGGAAGTCGCGTTCCTGGCCGGCATCATGGCCGCGGAACTCGGGCTCGATGTCGCGATGGCCAAGCGCGGCGCGCTGCTGCACGACATGGGTAAGGTCCTCACGCATGATCATGAAGGCACGCACGTGCAGCTGGGCGTCGAGGTCGCGACCAAGTACGGCGAGCATCCGCTGGTCGTGAACTGCATCGCGGCGCACCACGACGACGTGCCGCACGAGAGTGAGGTCAGCGTGCTCGTACAGGCGGCCGACGCCATCAGCGGCTCGCGGCCCGGCGCGCGGCGCGAGGCCTTTGAGACGTACGTGAAGCGGCTGGAAGGGCTGGAGAAGATCGCGTCGAGCTATCGTGGCGTGGACCGCGTGTTCGCGATCCAGGCCGGCCGCGAGATCCGCGTCATCGTCGACCCCGAGGGCGTCGACGACGGGCGCATGCAATCACTCACCGAGGAGATCGCGCGCCGCATCGAGTCCGAGCTGCAGTACCCCGGGCAGATCAAGGTCGTCGCGATCCGAGAGAAGAGGGCCACGGACATTGCCCGCTGAACGCATCGATGGCGTCGCCATCGCCAAGAAGGTCCGCGCGCAGGTCGCCAAGGACGCGGCCGTGCTCAAGGCCGCGGGCGTCACGCCGGGCCTGACCGTCGTGCTCGTGGGCGACGACCCCGCGAGCGCGGTGTACGTGGGCAGCAAGGAGCGCGCGTGCCTCGAGGCGGGCATGATGGGCGAGACGATCCGCCTGCCTGCCGACACGCCCGAGAACCAGCTGCTCGCGGTCATCGACCGGCTCAACGCCGACGACGCCGTGCACGGCATCCTCGTGCAGATGCCCGTGCCGAAGCACATCGATGCCCAGAAGGTGATCCGGCGCATCTCGCCCGCCAAGGACGTGGACGGGTTCCATCCCGTCAACGCGGGCAAGGTGCTCATTGGTGACGCCGATGGCTTTGCGCCCTGCACGCCGGCCGGTGTGCAGCGCATGCTGATCGAAAGCGGCATCGACACGTCGGGCAAGGAGGCGGTCATCCTCGGCCGCAGCACGATCGTCGGCAAGCCGATGGCGGCGCTGCTCATGCAGTCGGGCAAGGGCGCGGACTGCACGGTGACGGTCTGTCACTCGCGCACCAAGGACCTCGCGGCGCACACGCGTCGCGCGGACATCCTCATCGCGGCCATCGGCAAGCCGGAGATGGTCACGGCGGACATGGTGAAGCCGGGCGCCGTGGTCATCGACGTCGGCATCAACCGCGTGGAGGACGCGTCGGCCAAGAAGGGATACCGCATCGTGGGCGACGTACAGTTCTCGGGCGTCAGCGAGGTCGCGTCGGCGATCACGCCGGTGCCGGGCGGCGTCGGGCCGATGACGATCGCGATGTTGCTCGCCAACACCGTGCGCGCAGCGCGGCTCGCTTCGGCGAAGTAGTCGACGTGGTTCGCGCGCAGGCGGCCCATTCCGGGCATTTCGAATGACGACCGCCGCTCCCGGCGAGACGTCCGCCCAGGCGATCAGCGTCGCCGACCTCACCGAGACGGCGAAGGCGGTCATCGAGGGCGCGTTCCCGCGACTGTGGGTGAAGGGTGAGGTCTCCAACCTCACCAAGCACCGCAACGGCCACTGGTACTTCTCGCTGCGCGACGCCGC
The DNA here is from genome assembly GCA_036675455.1 of Gemmatimonadaceae bacterium. Classification (GTDB taxonomy): domain Bacteria; phylum Gemmatimonadota; class Gemmatimonadetes; order Gemmatimonadales; family Gemmatimonadaceae; genus Pseudogemmatithrix. The sequence continues at coordinate 1,854 of JAKFFA010000113.1, forward strand.
GGCGCAGCTCACGTGCGTGGTCTGGGCGCGCGACACGCGCCGCATCCCCGCCGTGCCCAACGAGGGCATGCAGGTGATGGCGCGCGGGCAACTCACGGTGTACCCGGCGCAGGGCAAGATGCAGTTCCAAGTCGATGCGCTCGAGGCCGAGGGCGAAGGGCTCTGGAAGAAGGCGTTCGACGAGACGAAGGCGCGGCTCGAGAAGGAAGGTCTCACGAGCCCGGCGCGCAAGCGTCGGCTGCCGCGTTTCCCGCGCACGATCGCCGTCATCACGAGTCCGGACGGCGCGGCGCTGCGCGATGTGGTCTCGGTGATCAGGCGGCGGAATCCGTGCGTATCGATCGTCGTGATCCCCGCGGCGGTGCAAGGCGAAACAGCACCGGCGTCGCTCATTGCTGCGCTCGACCGCCTCGCGCGCTGGGGCGGGGCAGATCTGTTGATCATCGGACGCGGCGGCGGCTCGCGCGAGGACCTCTGGGCCTTCAACCACGAGGACGTGGCGCGCGCGCTGGCGGCGTGCGCGATCCCGACGATTTCGGCCGTAGGCCACGAGACGGACTTCACCATCGTGGACCTGGTCGCCGACCTGCGTGCAGCGACGCCGTCCGTGGCCGCCGAGGCGGCGGTGCCGGTGCTGGCCGAGGTGCGCCAGGCGCTGCGCGGGCTCGCCGACGCGATGAGCGGCGGGCTGCGCAATCGCATCCAGCATGGCGCGAGGGAACTGCGTCGCCGCGGTGAGGGTCTCTCCCTGCGGGCGCGGCGCGTCACGGAGCGTCGCCGCGCGCGCGTGCAGCAACTTGCAGGACGCATCGAAGCGCTCTCGCCGCTGGCCGTGCTCGCGCGCGGGTTTACCGTCGCCCGCAGCCTGGATGGCCACGCCATGGGCCGCACGGCAGCGTTCGCGCCGGGCGCGCCATTTGACTTGCTGCTGCATGACGGCCGCGTGCGCGCGACAACCGAGTCTGTGCACACGGATGGCCCGCACCTCACGAAGGAGGACACCAAGCCATGAGCTTCGAGACCACGCTGGTGCGGCTGGAGGAAATCGCCGCGGCGCTCGACCGCGACGACCTGCCGTTGGAGCAGGCGCTGCTGCTGTTCGAGGAAGGCATCGCCAAGCTGCGCGAGGCCTCGGCTGCGCTGGGCGAGGCCGAGGGCAAGGTGCAGACGCTGATCGAACAGGCCGAGGGCGTGTTCGAGGTGAACGGGTGACGGTGTCACGCCTTGCCGAGCTCGCGCCGCCTGTCGATGAGGCGGCCTTCTTCGCGGGTGAACGCGCGTTGATCGCGCGCGCGCTTGACGAGCTCGTCATGCGCTATCTAGGCGACCAGCAAGGGCCGGTTGCCGACGCGATCCGGTACGCGGTGCAGGGCGAGGGCAAGCGGTTGCGCGGCATCCTGGTGATGGCGGCGTATCGCGCCGCACGGGACGGCGCGCACGGCGGCGGCGTGGCGTCAGACGAGGGCACCGGTTCCCCCGCCGACGCCCGCGCCCTCGCCGCCGCGATCGAGATCGTCCACGCCTACTCACTGGTGCACGACGACCTGCCGTGCATGGACAACGACGCCATGCGCCGCGGGCGTCCGACGGTGCACATGGTCCATGGGGTCGCCGTGGCCACGGCCGCCGGCATGGCGATGGTCCCCTTGGCCGCACGTGCCGCCGCCGACGCCGCGCGCGAACTCGGCCTCGCGCCGTCGCAGGTCGGAGAGATCGTGCGCGTGCTCATGCGCGCATCGGGGGCCGGCGGCATGGTCGGCGGCCAGTTGCTCGACCTCGAGGGCGAAGGGCTGTCGCTTTCGCTTGAGGACCTCGAGCGCATCCACCGCCGCAAGACGGGCGCGCTGATCGAAGCCGCCATGGCTATCGGCGGCATCGCCGCCGGCGCCGATGCGGCGCGGCTCGAGGCCTTTGCGCGCTATGGCGCCGCGGTCGGCCTGGCGTTCCAGATCGCCGACGACGTCCTCGACGTCACCGGCACCACTGACCAGCTGGGCAAGACGGCGGGAAAGGACGCCCGCTTCCGCAAAAGCACGTACCCGGCGCTGCTGGGCGTGGACGGTGCGCGGACGCGCGCCGAAGCCCTCGTCGCCGAGGCATGCGAGGGCCTACGGCTCTGCGATGTCCTCACGCCGGAACTCGCCGCCGTCGCCCGCTTCACCGTCACCCGCAGTTCCTGATGGCCGTAGTGACAGTGGACCGGGCGCCAGACTGGCGCCCGCCGTGCGTTCGGTACAACCTACTTCAGCTCCCTTTCACACCATTCTCGCTGCCATGAAACTCCTCGATCGCGTCCAGAGCCCCGCCGACATCAGGCGTATGAGCCCGGACGAACTGCGCGAACTGGCGCAGGAGGTGCGTGATTTCCTGATCCAGACGTGCTCCGTCACCGGTGGACACATCGGCGCCGGCCTCGGCGTGGTCGAGTTGACCATCGCGCTGCACGCGGCGTTCGACACGCCGCGCGACCAGCTCGTGTGGGACGTGGGGCACCAGGGCTACCCGCACAAGGTGCTCACGGGCCGTCGCGACCGCATGAACACGCTGCGACAGGAGGGCGGCCTCTCGGGCTTCCTCAAGCGCACGGAGAGCGAGTACGACACGTTCGGCGCCGGCCATGCCGGCACGTCGATTTCGGCCGCGCTCGGCATCGCCGCGGCGCGCGACATCAACGGCGAGGACTTCAAGGTCGCGGCCATCATCGGCGACGGCTCGCTGGGTTCGGGCCTCGCGTACGAGGCGCTCAACAACGCCGGCGCCACAGAGCGCGACTTCATCGTCGTGCTCAACGACAACGAGATGAGCATCGCGCCCAACGTGGGGGCCATGCACAAGTACCTGACGTCGGTGCAGCGGAATCCCATCTACAATCGCCTGCGCTCGGCGATCGGCGGCTGGGCGGACAGCGCGGGCGGCGTGTTCAAGGACGCGGGCACGCTCGTGCGCCGCTGGGAGGAGGCCGTGAAGGCGTTCCTCACGCCCGGCGTGCTGTTCGAGGAACTCGGCTTCCGCTATTTCGGCCCGATCAACGGCCACGACATCCCGCAGATGATGGAGACGTTCAAGGCGATGCGCGCCTTCAAGGGTCCGCGCCTCGTGCACGTGATCACGACGAAGGGCAAGGGATTCCCCGCGGGCGAGCATGGCGAGAAGTGGCACGCGCTGCCACCGGGCCACGACCCCGCGACGGGCAAGGTGCGCAAGGTGTCGACGGCCAATCCCAATTACACGGCCGTGTTCGGCAAGGCGCTCGCCGAGCTCATGGACGAGTATTCTAAATCGGTGGTCATCACGGCCGCGATGCCGAGCGGCACCGGCACGGGCATCGCCGCCAAGAAGCATCCAGACCGTTTCTTTGACGTGGGCATCGCCGAGGGACATGGCGTCACGTTCGCGGCCGGCATGGCGACGCAGGGCATTCGCCCGGTGGTGGCGATCTACTCGACGTTTCTGCAGCGCGCGTTCGACAGCATCGTGCACGACGTCGCGATTCAGAACCTGCCCGTGATCTTCGCGATGGACCGCGCGGGTCTCGTGGGCGAGGACGGAGAGACGCATGCCGGCCTCTACGACATCGCTTACATGCTCGCCGTGCCGCGCATGACCGTCACGGCGCCAAAGGATGGCACGGAGCTGGTGGGCCTCATGCGCACGGCTCTCGACCACACGAGCGGTCCGTTCGCCATGCGCTACCCGCGCGACGTCGCGCCCGACCTGGTGCCGCACGCGTCCGAGGTGAAGCCAGTGCCGTACGCCACGTGGGAAGTGCTGCGCAAGGGTGAGGAGGTCGCCATCCTAGCAGTGGGCACGATGGTCTCCGAATCGATGAAGGCCGCCGAGACGCTGGCCGCCGAAGGCCTGCCCGTGACCGTGGTGAACTGCCGGTACCTCAAGCCGTACGACGAGACGACGCTGACGGCGCTGCTGGCCACGCACCGGCAGCTCGTGGTCGTCGAGGAAGGCACGTCGGTCAACGGCTTCGGCGCCTTCATGGCGTCAGTCGTCGGCGCGATGGACCCCGGCGTGCGCGTCACGTCGCTGGGCGCGCCGGATCGCATTGTGTACGCGGCGAGCCGCGCGCGGCAGTTGCACGAGTGCGGGCTCGACGCCGAGGGCATCGCCGCCAAGGTGCGCGCGCTGCACGAGAGTGAGGCCCTCACCGGGTGAGTGAACGCATGCGGCTCGGCGTCATCGGGCACCGAGGCTACGACGGGCTCATGGACATCCTCACGTTCCTGGAGCGTGAGGCGCCGGCACACGGCTACGAGCTCGTCTATGAGGATGAACTGCTCGACCTCGATGACGGTGTCACGCGCGAGCCGCTGGACGACCCCGCGCAGCTCAACGCCCTGATCACGCTGGGGGGTGACGGCACGCTGCTGCGCGGCGCGCGCTATCTGGACGGCGCGCCCGTGCCGGTGCTCGGGGTGAACCTCGGCAAGCTCGGCTTCATGACGTCGTGCGGGCACGAGGAGTTCGCCGTGGCGTTCGACGCGTTCGCGCGCGGCGAGTACATGGTGGAGCCGCGCATGGCGCTCGAGGCGGACACGAGCAGCGTGGACGGCATCATGGGCGAGCACCTGCGCGCACTCAACGATGTGGTGGTGCACAAGGGCGGCTTTGCGCGCGTGCTGCGCCTGCGGCTGTACTCCGATGACGACCTGATCGCCAAGTTCGCGGCCGACGGCGTGGTCGTCTCTACGCCGACGGGCTCGACCGCGTACTCGCTCTCGGCCGCCGGACCCGTGGTCGTGCCGACGTTCGACTGCCTTATCGTGACCCCCGTCGCCCCGCACACGCTGGCCATCCGGCCGACGATCCTGCCGCCCGAGGCGGTGCTGCGCATCGAGCTGGATGAGGCACCCGACGAGGTGCTCGTGACTGCGGACGGGCAGGGTGGCATGTCGATCGGCGACGGGCAGGTGCTCACCGTGCGGCGCAGCGAACGGCCGGTACACCTCGTGACGTTCCCGGGAAACACGTTCTTCTCCCGCTTGCGTCGGAAGCTCGGCTGGGGCGGGCTGCGGGAACGCGACCGGTGAGCGCGACCATGCGCGCCGCGCGCTCGGTGGCGCGCATCACGATACCGATGGCCGTCTCGCGTGCTGACTGAGCTCCGCATCCGTAACCTCGCCATCATCGACACCGTCACGCTGCCGCTCGCCCCGGGCTTCAACGTGCTGACGGGCGAGACCGGCGCGGGCAAGTCGATCATCGTCGGCGCGCTGGGCCTGCTGATCGGCGAGCGCGCGTCGAGCGACCTCGTGCGCACGGGCGCTGACAAGGCGACGGTCGAGGGCATCTTCGACCTCGATGGCAACGCCGAGGTGCTCGCGATGCTCGACGAGCGTGGCATCGAGTGCGATGGCACGCTCGTGCTCAAGCGTGAAGTGCCGGCCGCGACGGGCGGCCGCGCGCGCGCGTGGATGAACGGCTCGCCCGTCACGGCCGGCGTGCTCGCGACGGTGGGCCGCGCGCTGGTCAACGTGCACGGGCAGCATGAGGCGCAGGCGCTGCTCGAGCCCGAGGCGCAGCGGCGTATTCTGGATGCGTTCGGGGAGGCAGCAGCCGAGGTCGCGGCGGTGGAGCAGGCGCACGCGCAGGTGGCCGAGGCGCGCGCGGCGGTCAGTTCACTGGCCGCGCGTCGCGACGAGGCGACCAAGCGCGCCGACTGGCTCACGCACGTGGAGAAAGAAATCAGCGAGGCCGCGCTGCGCGAGGGCGAGGATGAGCGCCTCGACGAGGAAGCGCGCCGGCTGACGCATGCGGGCGAGTTGCAGGCGCTCATCGGCGAGGTGACAAGCGCGCTCGACGGCGACACGACCGCGCTTGGCGGCGGCAGCGATTCTGCGCTCGGCAGTGGCAACGAGTCCGCGCTCAGCGCGCTCGGGCATCTGCAGAAGCCGCTGGCGGCGTTGCAGCGCATCGATCCGTCTACGGCACGGCTGCAATCGCTGTACGACGCCGCGTGGTATGCGTTCGAGGAGCTCGTGCGTGAGGCGCGGGCGTACGAGGAGGGCATCGAGATCGACCCCACGCGGCTGGACGAGGTCGAGCGCCGCCGCGACTTGATCTTCCGGTTGTCGAAGAAGTACGGCGGCAGCATCGCGTCGGTGATTGCGGCCGGTCGCGAGGCTCGGGCGGAGCTGGACCTCATCGACACGGCGGGACTCGACTTGCGCACGCTCGATGCGCGCGTGGCGGAAGCCGAGTCGGCGTTGGCAGGTGCGGCCGCGCGACTCACCGCCAAGCGGAAGACTGCTGCCGCGGCGCTAGCGAAGGCGGTCGAGAAGCGCCTGCCCGATCTCGGCATGCCGGACGGACGCGTGATCGTGCAGCTCACGCCACGCGCGGAGCCGGGTCCCACGGGCGCCGAAGATGTGGAGTTTCTCGTGGCGCTCAACGTGGGGCACGAGGCGCGGTCGCTGGCGCGCGTGGCGTCGGGCGGTGAGCTCGCGCGTGTGATGCTCGCGCTCAAGACCATCCTCGCGCGCCTGGATGGCGTGCCGACGCTGATCTTCGACGAAGTGGACGCCGGCATCGGCGGTCGCACGGGCCTCATGGTGGGCGACGCCATGCGCGACGTCGCCGGTCATCATCAGGTGTTTGCGATCACGCACCTCCCGCAGATCGCGGCTCGCGCGCACCACCACATCGTCGTGCGCAAGGGCGCGAAGGGCGGCGTGACGACGTCCGATGTGGCGCTCGTGGATGGCGACGCGCGCGTGGACGAGATCGCGCGCATGCTGGGCGGGGACGCGGAGAGCGCGACGAGCCGCGAGCATGCGCGCGAGTTGATCGCGGCGGCGACGGGGCGGAAGAAGAAGAGCTAAGACTAGCCCTCCCGCATCGCCTCTACCGGCTCGATCCCCGCCGCGCGCCGCGCCGGCGCCCAACTCGCCAGCGTCACGATCGTCATGAGCAGCAGCGCGACCGCGGCAAGCACGACCGGATCATTCGCGCTCACCTCAAACAGCATCGCCTGCAACGCGCCACCAGTCGCCAGCGCACCCGCAAGGCCGATGGCGACGCCGAGCGCGGCCAGCCGCACCGACTGCATCACCACCATGCGCGAGACCGCGCGCGCGCTCGCGCCCAGCGCCATGCGGATGCCGATCTCCGTGCGCCGTTGCGCGACGACGTATGAGACCACGCCGTAGAGACCGACGGCGCTCAGCACGAGGCCCATCGCGCCGGCGATGCCGAGCAGGACGAGGTTGAACGACACGCGTGCCATGGATCGTCCTACGACCGCATCCATTGTGCGCGGCGAGATGAACGGCACGCTGGGGTCGAGCTCGCGTGTGATGGCGCGCAGTGACGGCACGAGCGACATCGGGTCGATGCCGTCGGTGCGCACCAGCATCGTGAGACCGTTGAGATTGCTCGACCGTGCGTCCTTGGTCAGGCCGGTGGCGGCATAGAACACCGCCTCGGTCGGCGGCGCGTCCAGCGCCTCGAGCCGCAGTTCCGGCACGATCCCCACCACGCGGTACCATTCGTCCGTGCCCTCGCCGCTGGTGCGGATGCCCTTGCCGATCGGATCCTCACCGGGCCAGAGCCGGTCGGCAAGCACGCGCGTCACCACGACGGCCTGCGAGCGCGCGTCGACGTCCGTCCACGTCGGCGTGCGGCCGCTCACGTCGATGTCGAGCGCGTCGAAGTATCCGGGCAGCGCTACAGGCGTCGACACGCACGGCGTCTGCTCACCCGAGCCGTACGGCATGTTCTCGCGGAAGACCACCGAACATCCGGTACCGAAATCCTCGAGCGGCACGCTGCCGCCACCCATCGCCGTGACACCGGGCAGCGCGCGCACACGATCCTGCAGCGCGCGATGGAACAGCGCGGCCTTCTCACGCGTGTCATAGGTGCTGAATGGAAGCGCCAACTGGAACGTCAGCGTGTTGGCCGGATCGAAGCCAGGCTGCACGTGTCGTAGCCGGTCGAAGCTGCGCAGCATCAGCGTCGCGCCCGCCAGCAGCATGAGCGTGAGCGCGATCTGCCCCACAACCAATGTGCTGCGGGCAAACCGCTGGCGTGGCGACGCCGAGAGACCGCGGCTACCGTCGCGCAGCGATTGCACATCGAGCCCGCGCCGGAAGAGCGGCACGACGCCCAGCACGACGCCGATCAACAGTCCGATGCCCAGCGCCACGGCGATGGTCGCCGGCGTCAGCGCGACTTGAGACAATCGCGGCACATCCGTGGGCGCGATCGCGAGCAGCAACTTGATGCCACCGGCCGCAATCGCCACCGCCGCCACGGCCGCGGCGCCGCACAGCAACAACGACTCAGCGAGGTAGTGGGCGGCCATGTGCACCGGCTCCGCGCCCAGCGCCGTGCGCACCGCGGCCTCGCGCCGGCGCGCCTCCATGCGCACGAGGAACAAGTTGCCCACGTTGGCGGCGGCGATCACGAGCACCAGCAACTGCGCGCCGAACAACATCCAGATAGCGCGCGGCACGTTGCGCCCGAGCACCGCGTCGCGCAGTGGGCTGACCTCGACGCGGAAGTCGTACTGCTTGATGAAGCCGGGGCTGTACGCGTTGGACATCTGTTCCGGGAAACGCGCGAGCATGGCGCGGAACTCGGTGTTCGCCGCCTCGATCGTCGCGCCGTCCCGCAGACGCCCGATGCCGACGTTCGGATGCGTGTTCCAGAACGGTCCCGCGCGGTTGACGCGCGCCGGCACCCAGATGTCGACGCCGAACCCAGCGAGATTGGACGCGTCCGCGAATGGCCCGGGCATGGGCAACGTGAGGCCGGGCATCGTCACGCCAATGATTTCGAGCGGTCCGCCTTCCGTGCGCAGGACCGTGCCGACGACCGACGGATCGCCGCCGTAGCGCTGCTGGTGATACTCATGGCTGAGGACGACGACTGGGGCGGCGCTCGGCTGATCATCGTCCGCGCCGAACAGGCGGCCCAGCGAGGCGCGGGCGCGCAACGCCTCGAAGACATCATGAGTGGCAGCGGCCACGCGCGCGACCTCGGCTTCGTCCCTCGCGGTGACGGTCATGCCGTACGTGCGATAGATGCCGAACGACGAGAGCGTCTTGGTCCCCTCGCCGAAATGGACGTAGCCGCCCGGCGAGATGCCCCAGCGGCGCTCGCCGCTGCCCGGTACCGTCGCCGGATGCAGCACGGACACCAGCTGGTCGGCGTCGCTATACGGCAGCGGCCGCAACACCACGGCATCCAGCACCGCGTACATCGCCGTCGTCGCGCCGATGCCCAAGGCCAGCGTGATGAACGCGATCAGCGAGAACCCGGGCTGGCGCAGCAGCACGCCCGCCGCGTGGCGCGTCTCGCGAATCAGGGTGCTGAAGAACTCCGACCGGCGCTGCTGACGCATGGTGTCCTCGTCGATGCGTTTGGTGAGTCGTCTGTAGGTCTCGTCGTCGCCGAAGCGGCGGCGCGCCTCGGCCTCCGCCGCGGCGGGCGTCATGCCTTCCGCGATGAGCTGGTCGCGGCGTTCCTCGATATGAAAGCGGAACTCCTCAAGCAGCTCTTGGTCGAGCCGCGCGCGCGATAGCGGCAACGAGAAGTCGCGTTTGGGATCGCCGTCGCCGCGGCGCCACCAGTTCGCGCTCACGGCGCCGGCTCGGCGGCCAGGATGCGGCCGACGGCCTCCGTGTAGCGCGACCAGCGCGACGTTTCGACGGCGAGCTGCTTCCGTCCGCGCGCGGTGATGCGATAGTACTTGGCGCGCCGGTTCTTGTCGGTGAGGCCCCACTCGGACGACAGCCAGCGCTTCTGCTCGAGGCGATGCAGGGCGGGGTAGAGCGCGCCCTCCTCGACCTGCAGTTGGCTGTGCGTGACGGACTCGATCCAGCGCACGACACCGAGGCCGTGCATGGGACCCCAGGCGAGGGTCTTGAGGAGGATGAGGTCGAACGTGCCGCGGACGAGGTCGAGGTCAGAGTCGGGCATGGGTTCCGGGCTGTGGTGTCTAACCTAAGGTTCTTAGGTTGGACAGACCGTACGCCGGAACGGTTTCGCTGGTTTCGCTGTCGTGTGACCGCCGATTTGGCGCCCCCGCCAAATTAGCGCCTGCTGAATTGGCGCCTGCCGATTTACCGCCCGAACAACCGCGTGTAATACCGCAGCTGCAGCCGGTGCTCGTACGCCTTCGGTACGATCCCCTCGCCACTCGCGATCGACTGCCGATGCGAGTAACTCAGCTCGAACCCGAGGTTCGTACCGCCGCGCGCATTCGCGGCCAGCGTCGAGAACGTCACACTGAACCCGGCGCGCTGTTCATCGCGCGCGTTCGCCGCGGCCATCCCGGCGACATCGAACGTCACCGTGCCCGCAGCCGTCGGCGCGCCCGTGGCCGTGGCGGGCACGGTGTAGTTGTCAGCCTCGTGCCGGCGCCAACCCCAGTATCCGCCGATCGACACGTAGTCGCCCAACAGGAATCGCGGCGCGACTTCGGCCTGCAGCACCGCGCCGCGTTCCACCGGCACGACCATCTCACGCCAGGCCTCCAGCAGTTGGTCGCCCGCCACCGTCGGCACACGAATCAGCGCGTCCTCGCCTTGCGCCTGCGCCCAGCCCACCACGGCCGAGGTCCAGAAACGGTCATTGAAGACGATGTCCGTGTACGAGCGCGCGCCGATCGCGTTCTCGCCGCTGCCCGTGCCGAGGTCGAGGAAGTCGCCCGGCGCACCCGGCGTACCGGTGCCGAGGCGATACGTCACGCCGACCGACTGACGGATGCCGAAACCGTCCGCGCCGAGTCGACCTGCGGTCGGGCCGCCGGCCGCGCGACCGAACGAGTCGAACAACTTGAGTTTCGCGTGTAGATCGATATCGCCGATGCCGAGTTGCGCGCTGCTCTCAAGCGGCCGCGCGCCGTAGCCGTTGACGGGATCGCGTAGCAGTTGTTCCAAGTCGGCGGCTGAGAGCGGTGTCTGCGCACCGAGCGGCAGCCCGGTGGTCGGCGAGATGTCCGTGACGCCATACCGCGTGAAGTCAGTCCGCAGCGCGTCCACACGAGCGAGCAGAGCCGTCTCGGCGGGCGATCCGGCCAGCGGGACATATGCCGCCGGCGTACCGGCGCCGTCGCCGCCGTACGTCGCGCCGAGCCCGCCCGCGAACGCGTTCGTGCTCGCGATCAGCGCGTCCACTTGCGCCGACTCGGCGAGAATCGTCGCGCACTCGGGCGCTGAGGCGGGGTTCGCGATGCAACCGTCACGTCGCGCCGCCAGCGAGGCCGCCGCGGACGTGAACGCATCGATCGTCGTCTGATTCGCACCCGGCACCGCGCTGCCTAGGAAATACGGATTTGGCCCAAGGGTGGCCGTCGAGCCATCCAACCGAAACAGCGCCTCCGCGCGCACGCGCACCAGCGGCGCCGACGCGCCAACCGTGAGCCAGTCCGTCACGCCGAAGTCGAGCGAGAACGGCGTCGCGAACACGCGTTGGCGCAGAGCGAGGCGCGTGGAACCCAACGATGCCGAAAAGTCCGGCACGCCCAAGTCGCGCACCGCCTGCTGGAGCGGGCCGAGCACGGCGAGCTGCGATGGGCCAAACGCGGCAAAGCGGAATCCCTGCCCGAGCGGCTCTTGCTCGCCGTCGCGCCAGCGGTCGTGGAACGTCGTATGCTCGCCGCCGATGCCGATGCGGAGTCGGCCGGCTTCGAGCGTCACGGCGTCGGGCCCGGGGCCAAGCACGCGCTGGGCGGCAATCGACGCGCCGGGCACGGCCACAAAAAGGCCGGACACGGCGAGGGCGAGCAGCACAGTCGTCGTGCCGGAATGGTTGGACAGGCGTTTGTTCATTCGGTCGGCTAGTTTAGCACTGTACCCCGAACAAGGTAACGTGACCACACCACCTCCCGACCGGGACCCAGCCGCCGGCGCCCTGCCCGGTGTCCCTTGGCAGATCACCGGAAACCACTGGTTCGCGCTGCCGTGCATCCATCCGGCGGACGGCGCCATCCATGCCGTGAGCCTGCTGCACCGCGGCGCGCGCTCGGCCGTCGAGTTTGCCGGCGACGCGCGATTCATGGAAGGCGAGGGGCCAGCGCTCGCGCGGCCCGTCGTCCACGTCGATGGTGAACCCGTCGCGCTCGCCGCTGAAGGCATCGCGTGGGAACGCGCGCTGCAGTGGCTGCCGACGTTCACGACGCATGCCAAGGATCTCGTGATCCGCGGGACCGTCTTCGCGCCGTTCGGACGCGATGCGGACATCGCGGGCGCGGTGTACGCGATCGCCTTCGAGAACCGGGGCAAGCGACCCAAGAAGGTGACGGTCGGACTCGAGGGCACGCTGGGCCACCGTCAGCTGCGCGTGCGCACGCCGCGCCCCGCCGAGGATGCGCACCGCGTGCAGCTCGCAGCGAGCGACGTCGTGATCATGGATGGTGTCGCGGCGCCGGGACTGTGCGCCCTCGCCGTGGCCGCCGACGGCGATGCGACGGTCGACACGCATCAGGGCATCTCGCCGGGTTATTCGCTTACGCGCGAGCTGTTGCTCGGCGCCGGCGAGCGCGTGGAGACGGCGTTCTACATCGCGGCTGGTCCCGAGCGCGATGGCGCCGAGGCGACCGTGGGCGTGATGCGCCGTCGGGGGTGGCGTACGCTGCTGACTGCCACGCGAGATGCGCTGCGGCTGCTCGGGCAGTCCACGGGCATGGAGTCGCTCGACGCGCTGATCAATCGCAACCTGCTGTTCGCGTATTTCTACGGCGTGGGCCGCGCGCTGGATGATGCGCATTTCTATCTCGTGCGCAGCCGTGCGCCGTGGTGTGCGTGGGGCGTGACCGTGCGCGATTGGGAAGCGTTGGCCTGGACCGTGCCGGCGATTCAGCTCGCGGACCCGCCGCTCGCGCGTGAGCTGATCCTGCGCGCGTGCGAGGTGCACGGCTACGCGCCGGGGCGGGGCGTGCACTATCTCGACGGCACGTTGTTCGAGCCCGGCTTCACGCTCGAGGGCGCGGCGTCGTACGCCATCGCGACCGAGCGGTACATTCGCGAGACCGGCGACGACCAGATCGTCGAGGAGGTTGTGCTGGCCGACACGCTGTACGTGTCGCACGACGACATCTCCACGCGCCGCGACGAGAAGCATCCGCTGTACCACACCGAGGTGACGCTCGACCGCCGGCCGGCCGACAAGGGCTACACGCTGCACGGCAACGCGGTGGTGGCGTACGCGCTCGACGCGCTCAAGAAGACGCTCGATGAGGAGGCTTCGCGCGAGGTGCAGGACCCCGCGGCGGTGCGCGCGGCGCTGCGCCGGCATTTCGCGACGGGCACGGAGGGCAAGACCACGTTTGCTGCGGCGGCGGACCTCTCGGGCGGACTCGACCTCGAGGACGATCCCGTGGGCTCGGCGCTGTGGCTGCCGTTGTGGGAATCGGTCGACCGAACGGATTCGGTGTTCCGCCGCACGGCCAAGCGCATCGGGGCGTCCGACCGGCTCGTGGTGCAGGTGGCGCGGCTCTTCGGGCCCGATGCGTCCGAGATGCTCGAGTGGTTGCGGCGCGCGCCGCTCGACCACGGGCTCGCTTCCGAGGTCGTTGACGAGGACGGGAAGGCCGTGTCGCACGGCGGCGATGCGTCGCTGAGCGGGCTGCTCGCGTACGCGGCGTGGTACACGGTGCATGCGCATGGGGTGCGGCCCTGAGGGCAGTCAGCGCCGCTCGAACGCTTAGGGTTCGATGAGCCGGCTCCGCACCGACATCCTGGTGATCGGCGCGGGGCAGGCCGGTTTGTCGGCGGCGTACCACCTCAAACGACTCAACGTGCCGCCCACGCGCGGCTACCTCGTGCTCGATCAATCACCGCTGCCAGGCGGCGCGTGGCAGTTCCGATGGCCGTCGCTGACGCTGAGCACGGTGAATCGCATTCATGACCTGCCCGGCATGCGGTTTGAGGAGGCACTGACCGACGTGCCGCAGACCGAGTCGGAGGTCGAGGCCGCCGTGGCCGTGCCGCGCTACTTCGCCGAGTATGAACGGCGGTTCGAACTGCCCGTGCATCGGCCTGTCAAAGTGAACGTCGTCTGCGACCGCGGTGAGCGGTTCGTGGTGGAGACCGACCGTGGCGAACTCGCCGTGCGCGGGATCATCAACTGCACGGGCACGTGGGAGTCGCCCTACATCCCCGAGTATCCCGGCGCCGGACGGTTCAAGGGTCGGACGCTGCACACGCGTGATTTCCGGACGGCCGCCGAGTTCGCCGGGCAGCATGTCGTGATCGTCGGTGCGGGCATCTCGGCGATCCAACTGCTCGACGAGATCTCGCAGGTCACGACGACGACGTGGTGCACGCGCCGGCCGCCCGAGTTCCGCGAGGGGCCGTTCGACGAGGACGCGGGGCGACGCGCGGTGGGGCTCGTCGAGGAACGCGTGCGGGCGGGGTTGCCGCCACAGTCGGTGGTCTCGGTCACGGGGCTCCCCGTCACGCCGCGGATCCAGGCCATGCGCGCGCGTGGTGTGCTGGTCCACGAGCCGATGTTCACCGAGATCACGGAGACCGGCGTTCGCTGGGGCGACGGCCGCGCGCAGGACGCGGATGTGATCCTCTGGTGCACGGGATTCCGAAGCTCGCTCGACCATCTGGCGCCGCTTCAACTGCGCGGCGCAGACGGCGGCATTGTCATGACGGGGCGCCTGGCGACGCAGGTGGCCAAGGAGCCGCGCGTGCACCTTGTGGGATATGGGCCGAGCGCGTCGACGATCGGGGCGAATCGGGCGGGGCGGGCTGCGGCGGAGGAGTTGCTCGCCACGCTCGAGTTACCGCGCGACCGCGTACCCTAGAAACGTTGCCCCGATGGAGAGCGTGACACTGGCGATCGCATAGACCGCCGCGCGCGCGATCAGCCCGTTCTCGAGCAGCTGCGCATTCTCCAGCGCAAACGTCGAAAATGTTGTGTATCCACCGCAAATGCCGATGGCGATGAACGCGCGCAGCTGCGGCGAGGCGTCGGCGGAAACCACCGAGCGCAGATACCAGCCGATGACGAACGACCCGGTCACGTTCACGAAGAGCGTGGCCCACGGCAGGGACGCCAGCGCCGGCAACCGACGCATGATGTCGGATACCGCGAAGCGCAGCGCTGATCCGATGGCGCCACCGAGTGCGACCCAGAGGATCGTCGTGGCGGGGAGGGCGACGGTGGGAGAGGAAATCATGCGAATGCCGGGGGTGGGAATCGAACCCACATGGGGATTGCTCCCCAACGGATTTTAAGTCCGTCGCGTCTCGCCACTTTCGCCACCCCGGCGGAACATCGGCACAATCCAGTTGGAGCGAAAACACGAACGGGAGCGGTCGCAAAGAACGGCGCCGCTCCCGATCGGGACTTTCGAGGGTCGCTCGGCCGATCCAGCCGGCCATCGAACCGAAAACGATATCCAGAGCGGGAAACGGGACTCGAACCCGCGACCCCAACCTTGGCAAGGTTGTGCTCTACCAACTGAGCTATTCCCGCACACCGCGAACGTTAGGCGAGTCGGCGCACGCGGGCAAGGCGGCCAAGCCCTTTGGGGACGGGCCTCCTGTTGCGGCATCATGCCGACTTGTAATATCAAGCGCCTACCACCCCGAGAATATCGCGTGTCCCGTCCCGGCCCGGCGTTCGTCGTAACCCGTCGTTCGCTCTCCTTCGCGCCGGTCCTGTTGGTCGGGTTGACCCTGCTCTCCTGCCTCGGCGAGATCACCGGTCCTGACGGAGGCATCCGCCAGGCGGCCTTCGCGCTCGCGCCGAACTTCCCGTCTGCGTTCGCGGTCGATGGATCCGGCAGTGTGGTCCCCTTCACGCGGGTGCGGGTCACCGCCGATTTCGGCTCGGAGAACCTCGCGACGGTGGTCCGCGATTTCCCAGTCGACCAGCCAGCGCTCGAGCTGAGCCTTCGGATCGCCTTGCCGGCCGGCACGACATCGGCGGGCATCGACCTCACGCTCAACATGCAGTACATCAACGCCGCGGGTGACACCGTCTTCCGGGCCGGACCGCAGGTGGTGAGGGTGGTGCCGGACGAGGGGCGCGCGCCCGTGCCCATCGTCCCGCTCGATGTCGCGTATGTGGGCACCGGCTCGAACGCGGCGTTCGTGACGATCTCGCCGGAAGGCGCCACGGTGATGGCGGGTACGACCACGACCTTCTCGGCGATGGCGTTCGACGTGAATGAAAGTGTGATCGCGGGCACGCCGTTCATCTTCTCGAGTCCGGACTTGACGCGCGTGACCGTCACTCCCCAAGGCGTGGCGACGTGGCTGCCGGTGCGCGGCGCGGCGCGCGTGATCGCGACGCTGCCGACGGGTGCGATCGCGGACACGACGACCTTCACCGTGACGCTGCCGCCGGCCCAACTCGAGGTGGTGCGGGGGAATGGCCAGGGCGGGCTGGCGGGCGCGGCGCTCGCCTCACCGGTGGTGTTGCGCGTGACCGCCGCTGACGCCGTACCGGTCGAAGGTGTGACGGTGACTTTCGCAGTCCCGACGGGCGGCGGCAGCGTGACGCCGGCGACCGCGATCTCCGACGTGGACGGCTTGGTCTCGTTTGCCTGGACGCTCGGCGCGGCCGACGGCGTGCAGACGGCGACCGCGTCCTTCGCGGGCCTCGCGACGCCGCTGACGCTGACGGCGGTGGCTAACCCGGGCACCGTCGGTGGCCTCGTGTTCTGGACCGGCGCGGTCGACTTCGACTGGAGCGTGGCCGGCAATTGGTCAACCGGCGTCGTCCCCTCGGCCTCGGACAGCGTGGTGATCCCGGCGGTCGCAACGCAGCCGCGGTTGACGGCGGAGACGACCGTGGGCGCCGTGAACGTGAGCGCCGGTACGCTCTGGCTCAACGGCCACGGGCTCGCCGTGATGCGCAACTTCGCGACCACGGGCCCCGGCGTGCTCGTCATGCAAGAGGAAGGCTCCGGACTCTCCGTGGTCGGGGACGCGCTCTTCGCCGGCGGCAACGAGTCTGGACTGCTCACGTTGGGTGGTCTCGGCGTGCTGGGGAACTTCACGCAGACCGGTGCCAACTCCACCGCCAGTTTCCAGGCGGGACCCGACTTCGCCGTCACGCTCAGCTCCAACTCGCCCACTGTCTCGTTCCAGAATCCGGGCGCGGGCGCCAACGACTCCCGCTTCGGCAACCTCGGCTGGTCGGGCGGCGGCACGCTCACGCAGCAGTCCGACGTCACCATCAGTGGCGCGTACATCATCTCGACCTCGACGACGGCGACACAACTCGGGGTCGGTGGTGCGCAGGGCCGCAACCTCGAGTTCGCGTCATTCGTCTCGACGGGCGCGCTGACGTTCGACAACGTGCGCGTGGCAGTCGCCCAGACAGATGCATCGCAGACGGTCCAGCTGAACAACGTCACGTTCCGCAACCTACCTGGCAGTGCGACGCAGGTCACGGTCAACGCCCCCGGCGGCGTGATCAACCTGGACAATGTCGACTTCCAGTCCACGCCGACTACGGGCCTATACATCGCCGCGACCGACATCGATGGCGCCGACGGCGATCCGCTGGTCGTGGAAGTTGCCAATGCCACGCCGACGACACCGGGTGGTTTCACGGCGGTCGCCGGCGGCGCCGTGATCAACTGGCCGGCGGTTGCCAGTCGCGCGTGGATCGGGAGCCTCTCCGCCGACTGGAACGATGCCGGCAACTGGTCACCGGGCATCGTGCCCGGTGCACTCGATGCGGTCACGATCTTCCCGAGCGGATTCAACCAGCCGACGCTCTCCAGCGCGAGCACGATCGGCAGCCTGACGATCTCGTCCGGCGCGACGCTGACGCTGCCCGCGGGCGCGTCCCTTACCGTGACCGGCGACCTCGCGTCGGACGGTACCGTGCTCGTGGACGGGCTTGCTGCACTGGTCGCGGCAGGCACCGACCGAACGGTCCGCGGCACCATGCAGCGGCTCGAAGTGAACGGCAGCTATACGCTCGCGGGGAATCTGAGCGTCGCGAACGACATCATCATCCGTGGCTCGCTCAACCCGGGCGGTCTCCAGATCAGCACGACGGACCTCACCCTGCTCTCGGCCGGCGTGCTGGTGATGCAGAACGCCGCCGACCTCGTGACGGTGTCGGGTGACGCGTTGTTCACGGGCGGGTCGACGGCGAACCTGCTGATCGCCGGCACCCTTCAGGTCGGCGGCCGCATCTACGCTGACGCGAGCGGCGCTGGGCTGCCGCCGAACAGCTTCGCAGCGTCGTTTGCACACGTGACGCAACTGATCGGCTCGGGGACGATCGACGTCGATATCGCCAACCCGGGCATCGGCCTCTTCAACTCGCACTTTGCGAACCTCGATCTCTCGCTGTTCACCGGCACGATGAACGTCGCGCGCGCCAATGCGACGTATATCCTCGGACAGTTGATCTCCAGGCCCACGGGTCCGGCTCCGACTGTTGCCTCGAGTGTCGACGGGCAATTGAACATCGGCGGCGTCGCGGTCGATGGCCTTGTCGTGAACGACGTCACGCTAATCGTCGGCGAGGGTGTGCTGGAACAGTTCGATAACGTCCGGTTCACCGGCTTCGCCGCGGCGAGCAATCCGCTCTCGATCTTCAATGTGGGCAGCGCGACGCCCTTCACGATGACCGGCCTCATCTTTGAGACTGTGCCGGCGGGTCTCGGCGCGCGGTATCTCACGGCGAACGACACCGACGGCGCGACGCCGAATCCGCTCGTGGTCAATGTGGTCGGTGCGAGTCCCGCCACACCGGACGGATTCATCGCGGCAACCAACGGCGCCGTGATCAACTGGCCGCCCGGCGCGGGTGTGCGCCTCTGGACCGGCACGACGGACGCCGTATGGACGAACGCCGCGAACTGGTCGGGCGCGATCGTGCCGACGACGACGGATTCCGTCCACATCCCGGCCGGGACGCCGAATGCGCCGCTCGTCGACGTCGCCTCCGAGATCCGCACGCTGACGCTCGCGCCTGCGGCGTCACTCATCCTCGGCAGCCAGCTCACGGTGCATGGCTCGGTGGACGTCGCACCGACGGCGGCGATCACGTCGAGCGGCGGTCGGCTCGACCTCTCGAGCGTGACGGGCGGCACCATCAGTGGCGCGCTGCCGCAGGTGATCGTGACGGGCGGGCTCTTCACGCTCGACGGCGACGTCAGCATCAACGGCAACCTCGAGATCTACGGCAACGAGTTCACGCCGGGCGTGCCGGTCGAGGGCGACGTCTCGATCGGGAACTTCACGTTGACGTCCACTGGCGGCATGTTCGTCGGCGCCCAAGGCACGTTCACGATGATGGGCACCGGCGTCGCGGACTTCGCGACCTACGTGAACTTCTTCGGCAATAGCACGGCCGGGAAACTCACCAACGGGACGCTGCGGGTCGGCACCGAGTTCTACCAGGACGGCACGGACAGCCCGAACTCGTTCCAGGCCTCAGGCGCGCACGTGGTGGAGTTTGCCGGCGCCTCGCCGCAGCCGCGGATCTTCTTCAGCTCGCCGGACGCGTCGGCGAACGCCGGCTGCACGGCCTCCTGCTTCGCGACGCTTCGGGCGGTGAAGGCGCCGGGGCAGGGCGGACTTCGCTTCCAGTCCGACGCCAAGATCCTCGGCGCGCTCCAGCTGCAGGCGGATAGCGTGTCGGCGGCGGGTTTCCAGATCATCGCGGCTGGCGCGCCGACGTTCGACACGCCGGTCCTGCGCGCGGGCGGCCTCGGCTTCCAGGGCGCGCTCACCCAGAACGCTTCGACGCTCGCCGTCGATTCGCTCGTGGCCTGGGGCGTGGGCGGCCCACTTTCGGGCATCCCTGGCGTGCGCACCGTGGTCACGGGCTCGTACACCTTGGACAACGTCGCATATCCGGCACCGCTCGAGGTCGACGGCACGCTTGCGATTGCGAACAACGTGCCGATCAGCGGCGACCTCGTGGTCGACGGCACCGTCGCCCTGTCGGCGGTCGACGCGCCGGCGCTGCTGACGATCAGCGGCAGCCTGACCGTACGCGGCCCCGCGAGTGCGCTCATCAGTTCGGGCCAGCCGCACGTGATCGACGTGACCGGCAACGCGACCTTCGCGGGCCCGAACAGCACCGGTAACCTCGTCACGGGCCGGCTTCGCGTCGGCAGCAACTTCTCCGCCCAAGCCACGGTGTCGCCGCTGAGCTTCGTGGCGGATCCGGCGTACGTGGTGGAGTTCACCGGGACCGGTACGATCAGCGTCTCGGATCCGGCGCAGTCCACGTTCGGGAGCGTGGAGTTCACCAACTCCGGCTTCTCGCGGACGCTCAGCACGGACATTCGCGCGACCGGCGTGGTGTCGCTCCTCGCCTCGTCGTTCACCCTGGCCTCGGGGGCGGGTGCAGGCGCCGGCAACACGCGCCGCATCTTCGCCGACCGGGTCGATGCGCCCGCACCCGGCGTGTCGATGTTCAACGTCGGCCTGTCGGCGCGATCGTTCGAGTCGGGTCTCAACGGGTCGATCAACTTCAACAACTTCGACCCGTCCGTGGTGCAGCTCGACCTGCTGGAGGGCGGCCTGCAGAACAGCACACTGCGGAACGCGACATTCTCGACCGTGCCGACCGGCGCCGGCCGCTACGTGCGCATCGTCGACGCGACGCCGACGGGCGGGGACGGATCGCCGACGCTCGTGGTCGAGACTCCGACACCGCTGTTCCATGGGGGCTGGGCGGAGGCCGTCGCGCCAGCGATCATGACGGGTTGGGGTCCGGCGCCAAACTTCCGGTGGACGGGAGACGCAAGTTCGACCTGGACGGATCCGGGCAACTGGGCGGACAGCATCGTACCTGGCAGCGCGGATAGCGTGTATCTCACCGACGGTTATTTCAACCCACCGCAGTTTCCGGCCAGCATGACGTTGCGCGCGCTGGTGAGCGACGTGACGTCGCCACTCAACCTGACCGGCACCGTGACGATCACGGAGCGTCTTGCGCTCCCGTCCGTGGTGACCTGCGACGGCGGAACGATCGTCCTCGCTGGCGGCGTGAACCCGGTGCTGTTCTCCGGTGACATCTCGTGCGGACTTGTGCGCATCACGTCGGGTACGGCCGTCGTCGATGGCCGTACCACCGTGGGCAGTGACCTGCAAGTCGAGGACAACGCGCTGCTCGTGTTGAATCGCAGCACGCTTGTCGCACCGCTGTTCTCGACGTTGGGCAATGCGCAGGTGCGCATGACGGAGCCCCGCGACTCGTTGATCGTCCAGGCCGGCTCGTTCGGCGGCGGCTCGACCAATGGCCTCCTCACCGACGGCGTGCTCGTCGTGAACGCGAACTTCACGCAGAACGGGACCCCCGAGTCATTCGCGGCGGGCGGCAACCATACCACCGTGTTCGCCGGGCTGGGCAACAACCAGCAGGCGTTCTTCACGAATCCCGGTGAGGGCCCGGGCACGTCGCATTTCGCGAACGTGGAGATGTCGAAGGGAGAACCGGGGACGCACGTGCAACTGGACTCGCGCGCGTTCGCGCTGGGCGCGCTGCGCACCGGTGTAGGGGCCCCGCTCCAGGAGCTGTTCGTCCCCGTCACCGAGCCGCGCAACGGGTCGGTCCTGTTCCAGTCACACGGTGCGGACGTGGACCAGATCCGCTTCAGTAACGTCATTTGGTCGATCCTGGACGGCGCACCGGTTCTCCGGATGGACAATATCTCGTTTTTCGCACCAGACAGCGCGGCGACGAGACTCAACATGGAGCGGTCGTCGGACAACGTCACCCTGCGTGGGATCGACTTCGGCCCGCTACCTGAAGAAGGCATCTACATCCGGCTGGTCGACACCGACGGCGCCACGGGCACCTTCACGGTCAACGTGGAAGGCGCTCTGCCAGCGGTGAGGGACGATCGGTTCATCCTACTCGTCGGTGGGGCGCTCCTGAACTGGCCTTAAGCGAGCGACGGAGATCGCCAACACGATTAACGCCGACTAGGACGCGAGATTAGTTTTGTGGGCATGACCGACGTCGTCGCCCTCGCCGCCGAGCTCCTCGCCATCCCGTCCACCACGCGCGATGAAGGCGCGGTCGTGGAAGTCGTCTCGCGCTGGCTCGTCGCGCGCGACTGGAACGTGACGGTGCAGGAGGTCACACAGGGGCGCGGCAACGTCTGGGCCTCGCGTAAGGGCGGCGGCGTCACGCTCTCTACGCACCTCGACACGGTGCCGCCCTACGTGCCGCCCTCGCGCGCGGATGGCCGTCTCTACGGCCGCGGCGCCTGCGACGCCAAGGGCATCGCCGCCGCCATGATGGTCGCCGCCGACCGCCTGGCGAAAGAAGGCGAGGAGCGCGTGGACCTGCTGCTCGTCGTCGGCGAGGAACGCGGCTCCGACGGCGCGCGCGCCGCCAACCAGCTGCCTGCCACGAGCCGCTGGCTCATCAACGGCGAGCCCACCGAGAGCAAGCTCGCCAGCGGATGCAAGGGCGCGCTGCGCGTCACGGTGCGCACGCGCGGCCGCGAGGCGCATTCGGCGTATCCGCACCTGGGCGCGTCGGCCATCACGCCGATGCTACGCATGCTGCAGGAGCTCGAGACGCTCGACTGGCCCGTCGACAACACGCTCGGTCCCACCACCGTGAACCTCGGCCTGATTCGCGGCGGCACGGAGGCCAACATCGTGCCCGGCCTCTGCGAAGCCGAGATGATGGTGCGGCTCGTCGGCGATACGGCGCCCGTCAAGCAGCGCCTCGAGGCGTGGGCCAAGGGGCGTGCCGAACTTGAGTACGGCTCGTTCATCCCGGCGCAGCTCTTCCATACGGTGCCGGGGTTCGATGCCGCGCCTGTCGCGTATACCTCCGACATCCCGCTGCTCACGAACTGGGGTAAACCGCTGCTGTTCGGGCCGGGGTCGATCCACGTGGCGCACACCTCGGAGGAGTTCGTCGAGGAGGAAGAGCTACGCTCAAGCGTAGACGGCTACATGCGCCTCGTCAGGACACTGCTCGCATGATTCCCACGATCACGCGACTGACGTCGAATCCGCGCCTCGGTCTCGCTCGATGACCGACACACGCCTGCCAGTCGCCGTCCTCGGCGCCACCGGCGCCGTCGGCCAGACGTTCATCCGACTGCTCGCCGGTCACCCGTGGTTCCGCGTCGCCGAAGTCGCCGCCTCCGAACGCTCGGCCGGCAAGCGCTACGCCGACGCCACGCGCTGGATCGAGGGCGAGATGCCGGCCGACGTCGCCGCGCTTACGGTGACCACATGCGCCGTCGCGACGGTCAAGTCGAAACTCGTGTTCTCCGCGCTCGACGCCGCGGCGGCCGCGGAACTCGAGCCGGTGTTCGCCAAGGCGGGCCGGTTCGTGCTCAGCAACGCCAAGCACTTCCGTATGGAATCGGATGTGCCGCTCGTGATCCCCGAGGTCAACGCCTCGCACCTCGCCTTGCTCGACGCACAGCGCGCGCGCGGCTGGGAAGGCGGTGTCATCACGAACGCCAACTGCGCGGCCACAGTCACGGCGATGGCACTCGCGCCGCTGCATGAAAAGTTCGGCGTGCGCGAGGTGTTCCTTTCGACGATGCAGGCGGTCTCGGGCGCGGGTTATCCGGGCGTGCCGTCGCTCGACATCCTTGGCAACGTGATTCCGTACATCGGCGACGAGGAGCCCAAGCTCGAGCGCGAGATGCAGAAGATGCTTGGCCACCTCGCCAAGGACGGGAAGTCGATCGAGCACGCGCCGTTCGTCGTGAGCGCGCACGCCAACCGCGTGGCCGTCGAGCATGGCCACACGGTCGCGTGCTCGGTGCGCTTCGAGAAGCGACCGACGGTGGATGCGGCACTCGACGCGCTGCGCTCCTGGCGCGGAGCCGCCGAAGTGCGCGGGCTGCCCTCGGCGCCCGAACGCGCCGTCGTGGTCACCGAGGCCGCCGATGGCCCGCAGCCGCGACGTGACGTCATGGCCGGCCGCGGCATGACGGTGACCGTTGGGCGCGTGCGTGAGGACAAGATTTTCGACCTGCGATTTGTTGCCACGGGACACAACACCATCCGCGGCGCCGCCGGCGGCTCGATCCTCAATGCAGAAGTGCTTGCGACGCTCGGCAAGCTCGGCTGGACGCCGCCACAGGCAACCGGCGCCGCGCGCCGATGATCGTCGTCAAGTTCGGCGGCACGTCTGTCGGTGACGCCGAAGCGATCGCGCGCACGGCGTCGATCGTGCGCAGCCGGCTTGATCGTCACCCCGTGGTGGTGGTCTCCGCGCTCGCCGGCACGACGAACCGCCTGATCGAACTCGCAGGACACGCCGCCGACGGCCAGCTCATTGTCGCATTGTCGATTGTCGAGGAGCTGCGCGCGCGACACGCCGCCGCCATCGCATCCCTGCTCGATGGGCACGCGTCGCATGACGACGTCGCCGCCGAGACGGCGATGCTGTTCGACGAGCTTGCCCACCTGGCCGAGGCGCTGTCGGTCCTCGGGCACATGACGCCGCGCTCGCTCGACGCCGTCGCCTCGATGGGTGAGCGGCTGTCAGCACCCGTCGTCACGGCGGCGTTCCTCAAGGCCGGCCTCCCGGCCGTGTACGTCGACGCGCGCAACGTGCTGATCACGTCAGATGAGTTCGGCCGCGCGACGCCACGGCCCGACGACATCGGCATGAAGTGCCGTGAGCATCTCCTGCCGCTGCTCGGCGCGGGCAGCGTGCCGGTGCTCGGCGGTTACTTCGGCGCGACCACGGCCGGCATCACCACGACGATCGGCCGCGGCGGCTCGGACTACTCGGCTGCCTTGTTCGGCGCAGCGATGGACGCCGAGGCGATCGAGATCTGGACCGACGTGGACGGCATGCTCACCGCGGACCCGCGTGTGGTGCCAGACGCGCGGCTCATCGAGCACATCCGGTTTGATGAGGCCGCGGAACTCGCGAGCTTCGGCGCCAAGGTGCTGCATCCGAGCACGATCGCGCCGGCGGTGCGGCGCGGCATTCCCGTGTTCGTATTCAACTCGCGCAAGCCGGACGGGAAGGGCACGCGCATCACGTTCGACGCGCCGCGGCTGCCCGTGCGCGCGATCGCGGGCAAAGGGCGCACGGTTGTCGTGAAGGTGCGTTCGCCGCGCATGCTGGCCACCCCCGGCGCGCTGCGCGCGATCTTCGAGGTGTTCGAGCGCAACCGCACATCGGTCGATGTCGTCGCGACGTCGGAAGTGTCCGTCTCGGTCACGGTGGATGACGACCAGCACCTCGACGCGGTCGTCGCGCAGCTCTCGGCGTTCGGTGACGTGACGGTCGAGCGTGGGCGCGGTATTGTCGCGCTCGTGGGCGCCGGGCTCGGCGAGACGACGACGGCGATGGCGCGCGCACTCGTCGCGTTGCGTGAACTGCGCCTGCACATGCTCTCGCTCAGCGCGACGGGCATCAACCTCACGCTGATCGTGGATGGTGACGCGGTGAACGAGGCCATGCGGCGGTTGCACGCGGAGTTCTTCTCATGACGCGCCTCGCGATCATTGGCGATGGGCGCATGGGGCGGCTGCTGGCCGCGCTCGCGCCGGAGTCGGGCTGTGAAGTGGTCGCGGTGCTGAATCGTGAGCGCACGGCCGCCGGCCTCACGCGCGCGATCCTCGGTGACGCCGACGTGGCGGTGGAGTTCACGGCGCCCGCTTCCGCCGCGCGACTGGTGCGCGAGGCCGCGCTGGCAGGCGTTCCCGTCGTCAGCGGCACGACTGGTTGGGATGATCAACTGGCCGAGACGGGCGCGTACGTCATGCAGTCGGGCGGTGCATTGCTGTGGGCGCCAAACTTCGCGCTTGGCGTGCATCTGTTTGCGAAGGTAGTAGCCGCGGCGGCGCGGCTGCTGTCGGCGGAAGCCGCCGGGTTCGACACGCATCTGGTCGAGACGCACCACGTGCGCAAGGTCGACGCGCCGAGCGGGACGGCGCGCATGCTGGCGGACGTCGCGGCGCGCGCGCGGAGTGCGCCGACCGGCGCCGCACCGTCGGGCGACGCGGTTGAAGGCCGATCTGCGCCTGCGGGCGACGAGATCCCGATCACGAGCGTCCGCACGGGCCACGTGCCCGGCACACATGAGTTGGTGTTCGACGCACCGTTCGAACAGGTCCGGCTCGTGCATGAGGCGCGCGACCGGCGCGTGTTCGCGGCGGGCGCCCTCGCGGCTGCGCGATGGCTCGTGCAAGAGCCGCGGCGCGGTGTCTTCACGCTCGATGACTTCCTGGGAGATGTGAACCGATGACAGCTTCACTGCGCGGCGCCATCACCGCGATCGTCACGCCATTCACGGTCGACGGCAAGATCGACGACGACGCGCTCGGCCGGTTCGTGGAGTGGCAGGTGGCCGAGGGGATCAACGGGCTCGTGCCGATCGGCTCCACTGGCGAAGCGGCGACGATGTCGCTGGAGGAGCGCGAACGCGTGGTGCGCATCACGGTGGAGCGCGCCGGCGGGCGTGTGCCGGTGATCGCAGGCGCGGGCTCCAACGACACGGCCGCGGCCATCGACGCCTCGCGGGTGCTCGCCAAGGCGGGCGCGACGCATCTGTTGCATGTCTCGCCCATGTACAACAAGCCGCCGCAGCGCGGGCTGCTTGCGCACTTCCGCGCCATCGCGGACGCGTCGCCCGTGCCGATCGTGCTGTACAACGTGCCGGGGCGCACGGCGAGCAACATGCTGCCCGAGACGACGCTCGCGCTGGCCGAGCACCGCAACATCGTCGCCGTGAAGGAGGCGTCGGGCAACCTGGCGCAGATCGAGCAGATTCTACGTAACCGGAGGTCTGGTTTCACCGTGCTCTCGGGCGACGACGGCATGACGCTCGCGGTGATGGCGGCCGGTGGTGAAGGCGTGGTGTCCGTGATCTCGAACATCGTGCCGCGGCTGTGCGCGGACCTCACGCGGCTGGCCGCTTCGGGAGACTTCGCGGGGGCGCGCGCGTTGCACCAACGGCTCGCGCCGCTCGTGGAAGCGGCGTTCGTCGAGTCCAATCCGATTCCCGCGAAGGCCATGCTTGCGCTGATGGGCCGCATGCAGAACGTGCTGCGGCTGCCGCTCGTGCCGCTCGACGCGAGGCACATGCCGCAGCTCAAGACGGCGTTGCAGTCCGTGGGGATCAGCGCGTGATGGCAGCGGACAGGAGCCAGCAGGGCGGCGGCGCTGCGTCCGCGTCGCGCGCGGACCTCGCGCGCCTACAAGAGCGAGTCGAGTCACTCTTTGCGTTCGACGCCGCCGCGATGCCGGCCGACGCCGAGCACACCGTCAATGAGTTGCTCGACGCGCTCGAAGCCGGCGCCGTGCGCGCGGCCGAGCGCGGCGACGACGGCACGTGGCGCGCGGTGCCATGGGTGAAGCGCGGCATCCTGCTCGGCTTCCGCGTAGGACGCACCGTCGAGCAACCCGCCGCCGGAACGCCGTTCCATTTCTTCGACAAGCACACGTTCCCGACGCGGGCGCTGACGCTCGCGGATAACGTGCGCGTCGTGCCGGGCGGATCCACCGTGCGCCGCGGCGCCTACATCGCGGCCGGCGTGGTTTGCATGCCGCCGATGTATGCGAACGTCGGCAGTTGGGTGGGCGAGGCGACGATGATCGACTCGCATGCGCTCGTCGGCTCCTGCGCGCAGGTCGGCGCGCGCGTGCACCTGAGCGCGGCGGCGCAACTGGGCGGCGTGCTCGAGCCCGTGAATGCGTCGCCCGTGATCGTCGAGGACGATGTGGTCATCGGGGGCAACTGTGGTGTGTACGAGGGCACGGTGGTGCGTGAGCGCGCCGTGCTCGCGGCGGGCGTCGTGCTGACGCGCGGCACGCCGGTGTTCGACCTCGTCAACGAGACGGTGTTGCGTGGGACGGCCGAGCGGCCGCTGGAGATTCCGGCCGGCGCCGTGGTGGTGCCGGGCGCGCGGGCGGTGAAGGGCGGCTTCGCGGCCTCCGAGGGCCTGTCGCTGCAGACGCCGGTGATCGTGAAGTACCGCGACGAGCGCACGGATGTGTCCACGGCGCTCGAGGCGTGGCTGCGTTGAGACTCATCCTTCCCGGCGATAAGTCGATCTCGCACCGCTCGCTGATGCTCGCCGCGCTGGGCCGCGGGACATCGCGTGTGCGCGGTGTGCTGCGGTCGGCGGATATCGAGTCCACGGCCGCGGCGCTGCGCGCGCTGGGCGTGAACATGCCGTCGCTCTCCAACGACGAGCTCGTGATCGAGGGCGTGGGGCTGCGCGGGCTGCGCGCGCCCCAGGGCGACCTCGACTGCGGCAACAGCGGCACCACAACGCGCCTCATGGCCGGCGTCGTCGCGGGCGCCGGCATCACCGCGCGGTTCGTTGGCGATGCGAGCCTCTCTGCACGCCCCATGCGTCGTGTGGCCGCGCCGCTCGAATCGCTCGGCGCGCGTGTGGACCTTCCGCCGCATGGCGGCCTGCCGATGACCGTGCACGGTGCGGCGTTACGCGGCGGCACGTGGACGCCAGAGGCCGCCAGCGCGCAGATCAAGAGCGCGATCCTGCTCGCCGGCCTCGTGGGCAACGTGCCGGTCGAGATCAACGAGCCGGCGCCGACGCGTGATCACACGGAGCGCATGCTGCGCGCGCGCGGCGTGGACGTACGCACGGACGGACTCGTCGTCACGCTCGTGCCGAATGCGCGTCTCGATGCCGCTGACGTGGACGTGCCGGGTGATCCGTCGAGCGCCGCGTTCTTCGCGGGTTTCGCAGCGATGGGCGGCGTGGCGGAGCTCGCAATCGCGAACGTCTGTGTAAATCCGGGTCGGGTGGGCGCGTTCCGCGCGCTGCTGCGCATGGGCGCGGCGCTCAAGTACGAGGACACGGCGGACCAGGGCGGGGAGCCGGTCGCGACGGTGGTCATCCGCAGCGGCGTGGCCAGTGACAGCGTCGCGCGCGGTGACGCGGTGACCACAGCCGGACTTCGCGGCATCGCAATCGACCCCGATGATGTGCCAAGCCTCATTGACGAGCTGCCGTTGCTCGCGTGCGTCGCCGCGCGCGCGACGGGCGAGACACGCGTCACCGGCGCACACGAGCTGCGCGTGAAGGAGAGCGACCGCATCCACGCGATCGTCAGCAACCTGCGCGCGGTCGGCGCCGACGCGGAGGAACTGCCGGACGGGTTCGTGGTCCGGGGCTCGGACCAGCCGCTGCGCGGTCGCGTCGTCACGCACGGTGATCACCGCATCGCGATGGCGTTCGGCGTGCTCGGCGCGCTGCCGGGCAATGCGATCGAGATCGACGACCCGTCGTGCGCCGGCGTGTCGTATCCTTCCTTCTGGGACGACCTCGCGCGGGTTGGCGGGGCGCGCGCCAAGTGAATATTCCGCCGGGTGAGCAGAATCCGTCCCCCCCGTTGATCGTCGCGATCGACGGCCCTGCGGCGTCGGGCAAGTCCTCGACCGCCAAGTGGGTCGCGCGCGAACTCGGCGTGCGGCACGTGGACTCCGGCTCGCTGTATCGCGCGGCGACGGCGGCGCGCCTGAGGCGTGGCGGCGCGACCGCGACGTGGACGCCGCAGGAAGTCCTGGCAGCGGCCGACTCGGTGACGCTGGCGCCGGCCGAGACCACGTTCACGCCGCTGGTTGACGGTAAGCTCGTCGAGGAAGAACTGCGCAGCGCGGACGTGACCGCGGCCGTCTCACTCGTGGCGCGCATGGGTCCGGTGCGCGAGTGGGTGAATGCGCGGGTGCGCGAGGCGGCGGCGTCGCACGACGTCGTGGTCGATGGCCGCGATATGGGGTCCGTCGTGTTCCCCGAGGCGCAGGTCAAGATCTTCCTGATCGCCGACCCGTGGGAGCGCGCGAAGCGCCGGTTGCTGCAGCGGCTTGGCCGCCTGCCTAACGACGACGAGATCGCCGCCGAGACGGATACGCTCGTGCGCCGCGACGCGAGCGACGAGGCGCAGACGCAACGCGCGCCGGATGCCGTGCTCATCGACACGACGTATTTGACGCAGCCGGAACAGGTGGAGCGCATCGTCGCGCTCGCGCGGGCCGCGCGGCGCTAACCTGCGTCGCTGTTGGTTGGGGACGAGCCGCGCGGTGCTCACCGCCCGCGCGCTCAGTCGATCGCCGCGTCGTCCTCGTCGCGCGCGAGACTGACGTCCCGCCGCCGCAACCAGCCCGAGTACAGCGAGTCGCGCTCGTAGCGTCGCATTACCGTCTTGCACGAGACGACCGCCAGCATGAGCGGCATCACGAGGGCGAAGTCGTGCGTCATCTCGAACACGAGCAGGATGCCCGTGATCGGCGCACCGGTGGCGCCGGCCACGACCGCGCCCATGCCGGCCAGTGCGTAGAGGGCAGGGTCGATTCCCAACTCGGGCAGCGCCGACGCCGCGAGCGCGCCAAACGCGCCGCCGGTGGTGGCGCCGACAAACAACGCCGGCGTGAACACGCCGCCTGAGCCGCCCGTGTTCAGCGTCAGGCCGGTCGCGAGGATCTTGGCCAGCGCGAACCCAAAGAGCGTCCACCAGGGTAGGCGGCCGAACAGGTCGAGTGGCGCGGAGAGGTGGGCGTCACCGGCCACCGCTCCATTGGTGGCGTACACGAGGATGCCCACGAGCGCGCCCCCCAGCCACGGCAGCCAGCGCGGAGAGACGCGACCCGACTGCGCGAACGACTCCAGGCGAAAATACGAACGCACGAACATCACGCTAACCAAGGCGCACACCACGCCGAGGGCGGGCAGCAGCAGCGCGATTTCCCAGGGCCCAAGCGCGCCGAGCTCGCCCGGCACGGGGAAGGCCGGCCCCGCGCCGAAGATGCCGCGCGCCACCACGGCCGAGACGACCGAGGCGACGACGACCGGCGAGAAATAGCCGCCCGAGAACGTGCCGAGGATTTCTTCGAGGGCGAAGAACGCGCCCGCCAGCGGCGCGTTGAATGCCGCGGAGATGCCGGCGGCGGCGCCACAGGCGACGAGCACGCGCAGCCGGTTGGCCTTGAAGCGGAACATGCGGCCGAGCCACGAGCCCAGCATGGAGCCAATGACGACGACGGGCCCTTCGCTGCCGGCCGAACCGCCGCCGCCGATCGTCACGGCGCTCGCCAGTGTGCGCCCAAGCGCCGGCCGTGGCGTAATTCGCCCGCCACGCTGCGCGACCGCGGCTTGGATGTCGGGCACGTTCATGCCCTCGTGGTCTCGCCCGATCACCCGCATGACCACCGATGCCAATGCAAATGCCGCCCCGGTCACGATGGGGCGGAATGCGAGCAGTCCCAACTCGGGGAGCAACAGCGCGGGCCAGACGATCAGCAGCGTATTCGAGTACGCAATGCCGCGGTAAAAGGCGAGCACACCCAGCGCCGTGACGACGCCGATCGGCACCGCGAAGGCGATGAGCGTGGCCTCGGTGCCCAGTCCCAGGGCGAGGAACCGGCGGACGCCCAAGTCGCGCAACTCGCGCACGAGGTGCAGGGTCTGGCGCCGCCAACCGCGGCCCGGATTTCGCAGACTATTGGCCGTCAGGGCGCCAGCATCCAACTGCGTGTCATCATTAACGTTGCCATTGACCATCCTGACCTGGGCGGCTACCCTTAAAGGCTGTTCGTGCCACACCCCATCCGGGGGTGAGGCCCCTGTACCCGACGCCTCGACGCGGCGAGCCGAACCCTCCGCGATTTGGAGCAGTTGATGACCACCACCACCGAAGCGACCGAAAAGGCCGACATCACCGAGACGACTGCGGACGAAGCGCTGTCACCGGAAGTGATCGCGCGCCAGAAGCGCGACGCGCAGAAGGCGCAGCTCCGCCCGCTGGCCAACCGCCGCCCCGAACTGTACGACGAGGACGAACTGTCCTCGGACGAGTTCGAGGCGATGATGGATATGTACAACGGCACCCTGGCCTCGATCGAGGAAGGGGAGATCGTCAAGTCGACCGTCCTCGAGATCCGCGAGAACCTCGTCGTCCTCGACATCGGGTTCAAGTCCGAAGGGACGATCCCGCTCGAGGAATTCAAGGACATGCCCGACCTCAAGGCGGGCGACGAGGTCGAGGTCCTGCTCGAGCACCTCGAGGACAACGAAGGCTCGGTCGTCCTGTCGAAGAAGAAGGCCGACTTCATGCGCGTGTGGGAGCGCATCCGCGTCGCCTACGAGTCCGACACGCCGGTGGAAGGCACGCTCGTCAAGAAGATCAAGGGTGGCGTGGTCGTCGACCTCATGGGCGTCGACGCGTTCCTCCCGGGTTCGCAGATCGCGCTGCGTCGCGTCCCGAACATCGACGAGCTGCTCGGCCAGAAGTACGAGTTCAAGATCATCAAGCTCAACAAGCGCCGCCGCAACATCGTCGTCTCGCGCCGCGTGATCCTGGAGACCGAGCGCGCCGGCAAGCGCGAGAAGCTCATGAAGGAGCTCGCCAAGGACCAGGTGCGGAAGGGCGTGGTCAAGAACATCACGGACTTCGGCGCGTTCATCGACCTGGGTGGCGTCGACGGCCTGCTGCACATCACCGACATGTCCTGGGGCCGCATCTCGCACCCCAGCGAGATGGTCACCATCGGCGGCGAGCTCGAAGTCAAGGTGCTCGACATCGATTGGGAGCGCGAGCGCATCTCGCTCGGCTTGAAGCAGCTGCAGGCGTACCCGTGGAAGGACGTGGCCGACAAGTTCCCGGTCGGCACGCGCGTCTCGGGCAAGGTCGTCTCGATCACGAACTACGGTGCGTTCATCGAGCTGCAGCCCGGCATCGAAGGCCTCGTGCACATCAGCGAGATGAGCTGGACGCGCAACGTGCGTCACCCGTCGAAGCTCGTGAGCATCGGCGAGTCGATCGAAGCCGTGGTGCTCAAGGTCGATCCGGGCGAGGAGAAGATCTCGCTGGGCATGAAGCAGACCGAGCAGGATCCGTGGATGGTGCTGCCGCTCAAGTATCCGGTCGGCACGCGCCTCAACGGCAAGGTCCGCAACCTGACCTCGTTCGGCGCGTTCGTCGAGATCGAGCCGGGCATCGACGGCCTGATCCACATCAGCGACATGAGCTGGACCAAGCGCGTGCAGCATCCGTCGGAAGTGGTGAAGAAGGGCGACTCGGTGGACGTGGTCATCCTCAACATCGATTCCGACAACAAGCGCATCTCACTCGGCCTCAAGCAGGCGAGCGAGGATCCGTGGCTGCGCATCGGCGAGAACTATCCGGTCGGCACCGAGCTCGAGGGCAAGGTCGCGCGGCTGATGGACAAGGGCGTCGTGGTCGACATGGGCAACGACATCGAGGGCTTCGTGCCGATCTCGCACCTGAGCGAGGGGGGCGCGGAGGTCGCGAGCCCCGCGGACGTGGCGTGGGAAGGCATGGTGATGAACGTGCGCATCCTCGAGGTGGACCCGATCCACCGCCGCATCGTGCTCGGCGTGGAGAACATCCCCGAGGGCCAGGAGCGGCCGGCCGAGCCGTCCAAGGTGCACACGGAGGATGAGGTGCCGGAGATTCCGGCGGATCTGGACGCTGCGGTCGAAGAGTAAGGTTTTCTCGGCAGTACGATTCGGATGTGAGAGCGCCCCGGCAATGTTGGTTGCCGGGGCGCTCTTTGCGTGCGATGCGGGGGGAGGGGGTTATCTCACGCGGAGACGCGGAGGCGTGGAGAGGTGCAACGCATTTGCGTAGCTGAGGCGCGGAGGCGACGGTGCCGCTCCAGGGTGTTGAGAACCAATCGTTTGTTTTTCAGATTCTCCGCGGCGGTGACGCATCCGTTGCATCGCGGGTAGGGCGGGTGACAGCAACCACGAGAGAATAAGTGGATTCAGCGAACGCTCGGCAGACAATGATGGCGATTGTGGTGACCGCGATTCTCCCATTTGCGATCGCGTGTAATAGCGACAGCGCCTTGGGGCCTTTGGAGCAGCCGCCCGTCATCGCCACGGAGTTCGCACGGCTGCCATCGGGCAGCGCGACGATGCCGGTGACAGTCAGCAACCAGTCGGCCGTGAGCTGGGACTACGGCGCTTGCTCATATCGCGTCGATCGTCTGGAGCCGACCGGCTGGCAGGTGGCCCTACAGCCATCGTTGTGTGATGCCGTCGGCTACAGCGTTGAGCCCGGCGAGTCGTTCACGTGGCAGGTTCCCCTGCCCGATGAAGAGGGGACATATCGGATTCGCTTCCGATTTCTCTACTTCCCGGACAATCGGGCGGAGGAAGTGTTTTCGGTGTCGAACACGTTCCAGATCGGGCTGCTTCGGTCACTGGAGCTGGGGTGATCGGCGTGCATGCAGGCTCATTCCGCCATTCTCGGGCTGAGTAACCGCTCCACGGCCTCTCTCGCCTCCAATCCACGGTCGACTGCCGACGCCAGGTCCCGGACGCGCGTGAGTTCTTCGGTGAGTTCGGCGCTCGCGGGCTGGCCGGTGCCCATGCGCAGTAGGTCGAGGCGCACATTCTCGAGCGCGGTCACGCTCGCGGCGAAGCGCGCCGCGACAACGGGATCGTCGAGCCGCTCACGTAACTCCATCGCACGCCGCTCGAGTTCGCCAATGAGGTCGGGCACGCCCGCGCCGAGCATGCGCTGGGCTGACTCTGGCAGGGCGAGAAATAGTTCGCGCGCCGAGGTGCCGAGGGCGAGTACCGTTGGCTCGGCGCCGTCAATCGGGCGTTCGGCAAGCGGGGCATCGAGTCGAATGCCAGCGAGGCGGAATACCGCGGCACCCACGCGGCCTTTCAACATGCGCGTCCACCACGGCGTCCGGTGCCGCGGTAGCATCGATGCGATAGAGCGGACGGTGAATGTGGGAAACACGACCGCACCGGCCACGCCGATGAGATTCAACACGTCACCCCAATTGGAGAACGCGAGTGCGATTGATCCCGCCGTGCCGGCGATGCCGAGGGCAAGCGGGCCAAGCATGCGTCGACCGCGGCCCGTGCGCACGCCGTCCATGGCGTCGGACGCAACGTCCGGCCGGCGCTCGTAGTCCGCCTGATCAAGCGCTTCGGATGACTCCAGTGACCGCGCCGCGGCGAGTTGGGCGTGTCCGTATCCGGCGCGGCGCAATGACCGCGCGGCCGCGACCATCTCAATCATGCGTGCCAGCGAAAGACCGCCTGTCAGGAACGCAAGGATGACGAACACCCATGTGAGGATCGCTGCGTCGAAGCCGGTCGGGCCGCTGAAGTACCAGTTGTTGAGCGCATAAAGACCAGCGGACTCACCCACGGCGACGGCTGTCGCTGTGAGCGCCGTCAACGCCTCCCGGCTTCCCGACTCCCATTCGGCGAGAAACCGCCGGACGGGCGAGGGAAGCGCTGGCATCGACGCACGCGCCGCATCGACCGCGTTGGCGAAGTCCTCCGCGTGCTCCCACCGTTGCGCGGGATCCTTGCGCAGGCACCGGTCGACCGCGCGCGCGAATCGCGCCGGGAGCCGTGGGGCCGCGGTCGCGAGCGATGGTGCGGCGTCGTTCACGTGCGCGAGGAGATACGCTGACGCGCTCGCGGCCTCAAATGGCAGCCGGCCCGTCGATGCAAACCACGCGGTGACGCCGAGCGAGTAGATGTCGCTGCGCGCATCGCCACCGGCGCCCTGTGCGACCTCCGGGCTCACGTACTGCGGCGTGCCGAGCACGTTGCCATCCGCCGGCGTGCCCTCGTGCAGCGCCCGCGCGATGCCGAAATCGGTGACGAGTGCGCGGCCCGAGCCGGCCTCGAGCAGGATGTTGTCCGGCTTGACGTCGCGGTGGACGATGCCGTTGGCATGCGCATGCGACAGCGCCCACGCGACTTCGAGCACGACGCGCATGGCCTCGCCGGGCGGCAGCGGCCCCGCGCGCCTGACGCGTTCGCCGAGGGTCTCGCCCTCGACGTAGCCCATGACGAAGAAGGCGAGCTGGCCGTGCGCCTCGACGAGATGGATGGGCACGACGTGCGGATGCGCCAGCGAGGCCGCCGTGCGCGCCTCACGCAGGAACCGGTCGCGCGCGCCGTCGTCCTGCATGTGCATCGGCGGCAGCAGTTTGATGGCCACCATGCGTTCGAGCGCCACGTCGCGCGCGAGGAAAACGACACCCATGCCGCCGCGGCCGAGTTCGCGGACGAGTGAGAAGCGGCCGGCGACGGCGGCCTGCAGGGCCAGGAACTCAGGGGATGGGGACGGGCTCGGCGCGGGCATGGTGTAACCTACGGCCCTAGCCGCTTCGCGGGTTCGCACTCTTGAATTTCTTCTTCCGCCGAGCGTATCCTGTGGCCATGCCCATGGCACTTCCGTACTACACGGCCGAGATGGTGCGTGCGATGCCCGAAGATGGGAATCGCTACGAGGTCGTG
>JAKFFA010000043.1:0-37125 GCA_036675455.1 Gemmatimonadaceae bacterium
AGCTCGATGATCGGTAGCTCGGGCGACCGGTAGTCCTCGTGGATCAGCCGATGCTCGTGCGGCCAGAACTCGCCTAGCGTGATGTCATGATGATGCCGCACGAGCTTATCGATCTCCGGCGTGATACGATTGCGCGCGTACGCAAACGCCGCCAACACACCTCCCGGCTGCAAGACGCGGCGCGACTCTGCGACGAAGGCCTCGAGGTCGAACCAGTGCAGCGCCTGCCCCACCGCCACCAGCTGCGCCGCGCCGTCGGCGATGCCGCTGTCGTAGCTCGTCACCTTGTACGTGATCCGCGCGTGCGGCGGCGCGTTGGCGACCTGCTCGGCGCTCGCATCCGTCGCCACCACGCGCGCGAAGCGCGTCACGAGGCCATGCGCGACCTGCCCGTTGCCTGTTCCCGCGTCCCACGCCAACTGCGTGCCCGGTGCGGTGTCCGATAACCAGTGGAACAGCGCCTGCGGATAATGCGGCCGGTAGGCCGCATACTCTGCGGCGTGCGCCGAGAAGTGATCGGCGAAGACCCCTCGCGATCCGGCGTTCACCGCGTCTCCGCGTTCACCGCGACCCCGTGCTCACCTCGACCCCGTGCTCACCGCGACTTCCTTCTCATCTCGCGCTCGCATCCTCTGTCACGAATGCGATGCGATCGCCCGTCGGACTCAGCGCGAGGCGCGAAATCCCTTCGATTCCCAGGTCGGCGAAGTCCACAATGTCGACCCACCGTCCATCCTCCCACCGCAACAAACGAGAACCGGTCGCGCTGATCAGCGTTCCCGCCGCAGTCCACACATGGTAGTCGGCGCGCGGCGGGGCGGGTGCGACGTGTCGCAGGGCACGAGTCCGCACATCGACTTCGATGATCCAACTCGTGTCGGCGCCGGCCTGCACGAACGTGAACGCGTCGCGGCCCGGCACACGCACGAGCGCGCGGCCGATGTCGCGCGCGAGCGTATCGGCCTTCTCCGTGCGCGCATCGACGATCACGAGCGCGTTGGGGTCGCCAAGCACGAACGTGCCCAGTACACTGTCGCCCACCCACACGTGGTAGCCGACGGGCCGCAGCGCGCGCAGCACGAGCGTCGGCGCGCCGTCACCGAACGGGAACTTCCAGAGTCGCTGCGTGGAATCGGCTTCGACGCGGATCACGGAGTAACCGCTGCCATCCGGAATCGGCGTGGCCGAGTACTCGCTCTCGGGACCGCCCGTGAGCCTCTCCGGTGTGCCGCCGGTGACCGACACGCGCCAGATGTCGGCCTGCGCGTCCTCGCGAATCGACGTGAACAGGATCGCGCGTCCATCCGGCATGAACGACGGCTGGTTGTCGTAGCCGGCTCGTCGAGTCAGGTTGACCGGCGCCCCGACTTCGATTCGCGAGACGCCTTCGTTGAATGACGCGACCCAGACGTCAGTGCCGCCCTGCGCGAGCGCGGACCACGGCTCAGACGCTGCCAGGACGCATGCGAGTCCAACCGTGAGACGTAGGCCGACGTGTGGTGTGACGTGCCGGGCAGAAAGCTGCTGCATCAATCGCGTCATACGTCGCCTCGTCAGTGGTTCGTTCGCGCCGAAAAGTTCTACCCCTGCAACACCCCACGACACTCGCCGAGCCCAACCCGCGCCGCGCCCGCGCGCTCGCACCAGCCCTTGAGGATCACCTCATCCCCATCGAGCAGGAACGTACGCTCTTCCCCGCTCGACAGCTTGATCGGCTCCTTGCCGCCACGCGTCATCTCGAGCAGGCACCCGCGCGAATCCTTGTCCGCGCCCGACACGGTTCCGCTCGCGAGCAGGTCGCCCGGCCGCAGGTTGCAGCCGTTGCTTGCGTGATGCGTCAACATCTGCCCCAGCGTCCAATACATACGCTCGAACGTGCCATGACTGATACGCTCGGCGTCCTTGCGCTCCTCGCGCATGCGCGCCGTGCGCAGCCACACCTCGAGCGTGAGCGCAATGCCGCCGAGCGCGCGATCGCGTTCATGCGTGAGATACGGCAGCATCGGCGGATCGTCGTCGCCGCGCACGCGCGCCGGCACCCGGAACGGCGCCAGCGCATCGAGCGTCACGACCCACGGCGACACGGTCGTCGCGAAGTTCTTCGCGAGGAAGGGACCGAGCGGCTGATACTCCCACGCCTGCATGTCGCGCGCGGACCAATCGTTCACGAGCACGAGGCCAGCCACATGCGCCTCGGCGTCTCCAAGTGCGATCGGCATGCCGTGCGGATTGCCCGCGGCGATCATCGCGCCGACCTCGAGCTCGTAGTCGAGCCGCTTGCTCGGGCCGAACTCCGGCGGGCCGGCCGGCGTCGCGACGGTCTGCCCATTCGGCCGCTTCACCGGCGTGCCGCTCACCACCAACGACGACGAGCGCCCGTGGTACCCGATCGGCACGTGCCGGTAGTTGGGCAGCAGCGGATTGTCCGGGCGGAATAGCGAGCCGACGTTCGTCGCGTGGTCGATCGACGCGTAGAAATCGGTGTAGTCGCCCACATCGGCAGGCAGCATCATCTCGACGGCATTCATCGGCACGAGCAGTGCGAGATCCTTGCGCGCGCGCTCACTTTCGGGCGTGCCGTCGCGCAGCATCGCGCTCACACGCGCGCGCAGCGCACCGAGCGTCGGACGACCGAGTCCGAACACCGCGTTGAGCGTCGAGCCACCGCACTCTTCCACGAGCTCGGCGCGCAGGCCATCCAGGTAGCCTTCATCGCGCGCATGGGCAAGATCGAGAATGCGGTCGCCGATGGCGACGCCGAGCCGCGCCGCGCTGCTTCCGAGCGCCGGGCGGAACACACCGAACGGCAGGTTCTGCAACGTGAAGTCGGTGCCTGCGGCGTGTGCCGACTCGACCCACGAGCGTTGCGCTGGGTCGTGCGTGATGTCGAGCGGTGGCGTGTCGTGGGTCAACTCTTCGAATCCTGAAGTTTGGTTGCGTCCGATGCGGACGCAGAGGCAAGCAATCCGAGCGCCGCCAGATCTGCGACGGGCTCCTCGAACGAGCACGAGCCGAAGGACACGGCGAACGACGCGCGCGCGCGCGCGATCTCCTCGGTGCTCACGGAATGCCCGCGCCACGACAGCGAGTCCGCGTGCACCTCGATCGCCGCCGCGTCGCCCTCCTCCAGCAACGGCAACAGTTCCGATTCATCGGTGCCATCGAAGAGCAGCACGGCCGCGAGAAACACGTTGAGGAACCCATACATCGTTCCGCGCGCCGTGTTGGACTCGTACGTGAGTCCATACTGCCCGCGCAGCGGATGATGCAGTCCCGCCGTCGCCTTGAACGGCACGCTCAGCCGCGCACAGGCCGTGAGGAAGCGCATCACCTGCTCCGGCGATGGAAACACGTCGGGCGTCACGCCGCCCGTGCGAATCTTCGCGCGCAGCCCGCGCAGAGCGAGCTCACCGATCAGTGGGGTTGGGTCCTCTACGACAGGCACCTCGACGAACACCGTGTGGTGTGCATCAAACGCCGTCGCCAGCCGCCAAATGGTCTCGATATCCGCGGCTTTCGTCTCGACGGTATCAATGACCCACCGCCCCGCCGGCGATGCATCTCGATTGAACTTCTCGATCGCCGCCGCGTCATCAGGCCCGGCAAGCACCGAGAGTCGCCACGGCTGCGCCGGTTCACGCGCCGTCAG
This sequence comes from Gemmatimonadaceae bacterium, assembly GCA_036675455.1. GTDB lineage: Bacteria > Gemmatimonadota > Gemmatimonadetes > Gemmatimonadales > Gemmatimonadaceae > Pseudogemmatithrix. The sequence continues at coordinate 3,650 of JAKFFA010000043.1, forward strand.
ATCCGCCACCCTCGCATCCGCCGCCGCCACAAACTCGTCAAGCCGCGCCATCGGCAAAATGAACCGCCCCAGCATCCACCGCTCATCACTGCCGACATAGCGCGCATACCGCGCAACGGCATCCTCCATCTCCAGCGCCGCCGGCGGAAAAAGCCCAGCGTAATCCACCAGCCCAGAGAGCAGCGCCCCCAAAGCAGTCTTGGCATTCCCAGCGCTCGCGGCATTCCCAGCGCTCGCGGCATTCCCAGCACGCCCAGCGCTCCGAGCACTCCCAGCGCTCTCAGTTCCCTCCGCGCCTCCGCGTGAAACGCCGTTCCCCGCATCCCGCATCCTACACCTCCCCAGGCCCATGCAAATGCACAGGCTTCTGCGCAGCCCGCAGCTTCAAATTCAGCATCTCCACCCCAATCGCGAACGCCATCGCGAAGTACGTATACCCCTTCGGGATGTGATACCCAAACCCTTCCACAAACAGATTCCCACCGATCATCACCAGGAACGCCAGCGCCAGGATCTTGATCGTCGGATGCTTGTCCACGTACGCCGCGATCTGCCCCGACGCCGCCAGCATCACACCCAGCGCGATGACATTCGCCGCGATCATCACCCAGAGCTCGTTCACCATGCCCACCGCCGTGATCACCGAGTCGATCGAGAACACGATGTCCACCAGCATGATCTGCGTGACGATGCCCATCAACGTCGCGCGCTTGACGTTCGCCGTCTTCGAGTGATCCTCGCCCTCGAGCTTGCCGTGGATCTCGAACGTCGCCTTGCCGATGAGGAACAGCCCACCGATGATCAGGATCAGGTCGCGCCCGCTGAACTCGTTGCCGAGCACCGTGAACAGCCCGGCCTCGAGCCGCATGATCCACACGATCGAGAATAGGAACAGGATGCGCGTGACGAGCGCGCCCATGAGCCCGAGCTGCCGCGCCTTGGCCTGCTGCCCCTCCGGCGCCTTGGCCGCGAGGATCGCGATGAAGATGATGTTGTCGATGCCGAGTACGAGCTCAAGCGCCGTCAGCGTGAGCAGGCCAACCACGATCTCCGACATTATTTGCCCGCTCCCGAGCGAAGGGTCATCGACCAACGCCGGGGTTGTCCCGGCGTGAGCCATGTGATGGATTGCCAGTCGCCACAGGCATCCGTGTAATTGTCCGGCGCACCCAGCGAAGGCTGCAGCGTGACCGCCGGTCGGCGGCGGTCGATCACCAGCCCACAATACGGTACACCGGCGCCGTCGAAGGTGAGCGTCAGCGACTCATCGCCTTGCTTGAGCTGCAACGACGCGCGCAGGCCACCCAGCTCCAGCCAGGCGTTGAGCAAGGTGCGACGCGGCACGGACCACGGATCGCTCAGGTCGCGCGGCTTCTGGTCCAGCGAGAGCCGCGGCCACGCGACAGCGGTCGTGAGGTCGCCCGGTCGCGCGGCACTGGCATGCACCGCGCCCGTCACCGAGGCCACGCGCAGCTTGCCGCCGTCGGGGATGCCGATGCGCGTGCGCGCCGTCAGCGGGAATCGCAGCGGCGCGCTCCACAGCAACGGCAACCGGTCGGTGCCGGTCGTGACGGCCTCGTAGCGCGCCTCAACCGCTCCGTCCGCGCGGATCAAGATCGTGCGCGTGAGCTCCCACGGCTTGTCGCTGCCGCGCCATGTGCTCGTGACGCGCTGACCTTCCTCGTCCGCAGCGAGCGACGTCCGTGCGAGCAAGCCCGTCTCGGCGAACAAGTCCGAGGGATCGCGTTGCCGCCGTGCGTCAGGCACCCACTCGAGCCAGCCGCCGCCCAACCACTCGCGCCCGCCGAATCGCATCGAACTCACGCGCGCGCCTTCCGCGGGGACTACGTCGACGCTTGTTTCACCGAGCCTCAGCCCGATGAAGCCGGCGCCCTCAGACAAGCGCGGCGATGTCGACACCGCGCGTCGCCAGCACCCGTGACACCGTCTCGCCAATCTTGTTGTTCGGCGTGCTCGCGCCGGCCGTGAGTCCCACGCGCACGGGACCTGTCGGGTTGAGCCATCCCTCGAGCTCCACTTCCTTCGTCGTCACCGGGTCGCGGAAGCGCACCGTGCGGCGCACGGGGTCGATGCCCGCCGCGTCCTCCACGTGGTACGTGCGCACCTTCTCCGCGCAGAGCGCCGCGAGCGAGATCGTGTTGCTCGAGTTGTAGCCGCCGATCACGAGCATCACGTCGAGCGGCTCCACGAGCAGCGCGTTGACCGCGTCCTGCCGGTCCTGCGTCGCGCTGCAGATGGTGTCGAACGTGCGGAAGTGCTCGGCGCGGTGCGCGGCGCCGTACACGCGCTCCATCGCCTGACCCACGGCCTCGCCGATGGCGAGCGACTCGCGCGCGAGCATCGTCGTCTGGTTGGCGACGCCCACGCGTTGCAGGTGCACATCGGGATCGAAGTGCGGGCTCGCAGCGTGCGCGTACTTCGCCATGAACGCCTCGCGGCCGCCCGCGAACCGCCCCTCGAGCTGCGCGATCACGTCCTCGGCCTCGCCCATGTTGCGCACCACGAGGTATGTGCCGCCCGGGTACTTCTCCACCTGCGACGCGGTTGCGCGCGTCTCTTCGTGGTAGTATTTGCCGTGGATCAGCGCCATGAAGCCGTCGCGCGCGTAGGCCTCCACGCGCTTCCACACGTTGAGCACCGAGCCGCAGGTCGTGTCCACCATCACGCAGCCCTTGCCGCGCAGCGTCTCGAAGTCGTGGATCGTCACGCCGAACGCGGGCAGGATCACCACGTCGGTCGGCTCCACGCGCGAGTAGTCGAACCCCTTGTCGCTGGGCAGCAGGAACTCGATGCCCATCTCCTGCAGCTTCGCGTTCACGTGCGGGTTGTGGATGATCTCGCCCGCGAGGAAAATGCGCCGGTCCGGGAATTTGGCCCGCGCCTGATACGCGTACTCCACGGCCCGCTCGACGCCGTAGCAGAAACCAAATTCCTTGGCGAGCCGGATCGTGACATCACCCGCAACCAGCGTATGGTCGCGCGCGAGCAACAGGTCCACCAACTGGCCGTCATAATCGGCCGTCAGCGTAGCCTCGACCTCCGCCTTGAGGCCGAATCCCTTCCGGAAGTACGTGGGGTCCGCAGTCATTGCCTTGAAGATAAGGGAATTCCCCGTCGAGTGGCGCCAGCGAGCGCGCTCCGGCGGCCGCACCTGGGGTCCCACATACGCGTGCATCGTGCCGATCGGTCGGCCGGCAGGGAGCGTCCTCCGCGCGCCCTACGGCGCTTACACGCTTCGAACCGGCGGCTGCGCCGCCGTTTCTCGCTACGCGCCAACGGGCGCGCTGACGGACGCTCCCTGCCAGCCGACCGACCCGCCAAATGGAATCCGACCGCTCGCGCGGGACCCCAAGCCGCCGTAAGTTCGCGATCGATGACAGACCACTTCGATCTCTGCGTAATCGGCAGCGGCCCCGCAGGCGAGAAGGGCGCGGCCCAGGCCGCGTACTTCGGGAAGTCGGTCTGCCTGGTCGAGCGGTCGCCCAAGCCCGGCGGCGCGGCCGTCAACACCGGCACCATCCCCTCCAAGACCCTGCGCGAGACGGCGCTCTACCTGAGCGGCCTGCGCCAGCGCGGGCTCTACGGCGTCGAGTACCGCCTCAAGCCCGACATCACGATCGCCGATTTCATGCACCGCGAGCGCGCGGTGGTCGAAACCGCCTGGCGCACGATCACGCAGAACCTCGACCATCACCATGTGGTGCAGATGCAGGGGCAGGCGCGATTCGTAACTGGCACCGCCATCGAAGTCTCGCGCTACAAGGAGCCGCCGCGGCGCATCACCGCCGATGTGTTCTTGGTCGCGACCGGCTCGCGACCGCGACATCCGGCCGACGTACCCTTCGACGGCCGCGTGGTCGTCGACAGCGACGACGTCCTCACGCTGACCGCCATCCCACAGCGGCTCGTCGTCATTGGCGGCGGCGTAATCGGCTGCGAATACGCGGGCATCTTCGCCGCGCTCGGCGTGCGTGTCACGCTGGTGAACGCGCGCGAGCGGCTGCTCATGCAACTCGACGCCGACGTCTCCGACGCGTTGCGCGCCGAGATGACGCGGCGGCTCGGCGTGCAGGTGCTGCTCGACACCATCGTGCGCGACGTGCGCGTCGATGGCGACACGGCGGCCGTCACGCTGGGCGACGGCCGCGAGGTCGTGGCCGACTGCGTGCTCTACTGCGCCGGCCGCGAAGGCAACACACAGAACCTCGGACTCGACGCGGCGGGGGTGCGTGTGAACACTCGCGGATTCATCAGCGTCGACGACGCATTCCGCACGAGCAACCCGCAGGTGTACGCGGCCGGCGACGTGATCGGGTTCCCCGCCCTCGCAAGCACGTCGATGGAACAGGCGCGCGTCGCGATGTGTCGCGCGTTCGACCTGCGCTATAAGACGGGCGTGTCGCCGGTGCTCCCGTACGGCGTGTGGACCGTGCCCGAAGTCGCCAGCGTCGGCATCGGCGAGGACGAGGCGCACGCGCGCGGCATTCCGGTCGAGGTCGGCCGCGCGACATTCCGCACGAATCCGCGCGCGCAGATCATCGGTGACACCGAGGGCTTCGCCAAGCTCGTCTTCCGCACCGACGATCGCAGTCTCATCGGCGCGAGCGTCATGGGCGAGGGCGCATGCGAGCTGATCCATGTGCCCGCGGCCGTGCTGCACTTCGGCGGGACGATCGACTACTTCATCGACGGCGTGTTCGACTATCCGAGCATCGGTGACGCGTTCAAGTACGCGGCCTACGACGGCTTGCAGCGGTTGCAGCGGCGCGTGAGTAAAGCCATGGAGAGCATGGCCAGGAGCCGCGTGTCGACGCCGGAAACGCCACTGGCCTGACGCACCGGAGCCATCACGCGCCGATGACGAACGGCGCCAGCGCCTCCCTCACGAAATCCGGCAGCGGCCGCTTGGTGATGCTCTCCTTGTCCACGCAGACCACCGTGAGCGTCGCGGACGCGCGATGCAGCGGCTCGCCATCGCCCGAGCGGTAGACCTCGAACCGGAACGTCAGCGAAGTCGTGCCGACCTTCGCAACGCCCACCTGGATCTCGAGTAGCTCATCCATCTGCGCCGGCGAATGGAACTCGACCGCGAACGCCTTGCGCGGCAGTTGCACGTGTCGCTGCACCCGCATCACCTCGTACGGCAGGCCGGCCGCGCGGAACATCTCGTGTTCCGCCGCCTCGAACATCCGCACGAACGAGCCATAGAAGATGATGCCGAGCGGATCGCAGTCGCTCCAGCGCACGCGCTCCGTGACGGCGAAGGGCAACCGTTCGACGGGCTGTGTCATGGGTGAGTCACCTGACGCATGCTCGGGGATGCTCCGACTGCGGTTAAGGGTGTACCAACGTAACTAATGGTAGATTCCTGACCAGGCATTCGAAACGGGAGGCCGGAGATGTTGCGCACCCTGCTGGTTCCGCTCGACGGCTCGGCGTTGGCCGAGCGCGCGTTGCCCATCGCATTCGACATCGCCCGCCGCGCCGGTGGAGAGGTCCACCTCGCGCGCGCGCATGTGCCCCTCGCCGTCGTCGGCGCGGGTGGTGAGGGCATCATGACGCAGGATCTGCTCGCGGCCGACGACGCGATGCGCGATCGTGCCAAGCAGTACGTGGAGGCGACCGCGACGCGCCTCTCTGCCGAGTGGGGTGTGCGCGCGGTCGCGCACGTCGATGACGGCGGCGCGGCTGGCTACATCACGCAGGTCGCGGACGATGTGCTTGCGGACCTGGTGGTGATGACCACGCATGGCGCGGGCGGCTTCGCACCGGGGTGGCTCGGCTCGGTCGCCGACGCGGTGATCCGGCATTCCTACCGGCCCGTGCTCGCGCTGCCCGAGAACGACGAGCACACCGGCGGCACGTTCACGCCGCGCCGCATCATGGTCACGCTCGATGGAAGCCCGAACGCCGCGGCGATCGTACCGGCGGCGCAAGACCTCGCGGTCGTATTCGGCGCCGACGTGGAGTTCGTGCGCATCGTCGCGCCGTTCGTGCCGAACGACGTCCTGTCCGCGATGAGTTCGCCGTCACCCGACGCCTACGGCATCGATGCCGAGGCGGCCTACGCCAAGCAGCAGCTCGGCGACATGGTTGCCGCGATCGGCAAGCACGGCGTGAAGGCGACGGCGACGGTGCGTGTGGAGATGTCGCCGACACGCGCCTTGCTCGACCACGTGAAGGAGAGTGACCCCGACTGCGTGGCCGTCGCGACGCAGGGCCGCGGCCTCTCGCGTCTGTTCCTCGGCTCCGTCGCTGACAAATTGATTCGCGGCGCCGGGCGGCCGGTGCTCGTGCTGCGGCCGCCGACGGAGGCCTGACTGGCGACGACATTCGTGTTCGTCGGCGGGCGCCTCTGGCTCGACTTCGTGAACACCGACGATGCGCGCCTCGGCGTACGCGTCGACACGATCGGGTCGTTCGGGCACTTCGTCGATTGGCTCGAGGCGGCGCGTGTCGTGGACGCCGAGCGCGCGGCGGCGCTCCATCGGCGCGCGCGCGAGCAGCCCTCGGGCGCGGCGGCGGCGCTCGTCGAGGCGCGGCGCGTCCGCGCCGCGCTGCGGTCCCTGGCCGAGCGCGGACGCACGGACCAAGGCGAACGCGCACGCGAGGTCGCGCTCGCGGAGATCAACCGCGTCCTCGGCCGCTCGGTCGGCACGCGCCGCGCGGAAGCGCTGCCTGACGGCGGTTACGCGCGCAGCTTCGTCCCGGTCGGCGACGCATTCGGCGGCCTCGTGATTCCCGTCGTGGAATCGGCCGTCGACACGCTCGTGCACGGCGAGTTGATGCGCATCCGCACTTGCGCGGACCGGCGTTGCCCGCGCGTGTTCATCGACGTCAGCCGCTCCCGCACGCGCCGGTGGTGCGAGATGAGCGGCTGCGGCAACCGCGCCAAAGCCCGCCGCTCACGACACCGTGCCTAGGGCACCGCGCCCACGACGTCGTTCCTGATGTATCCCATCTCCTCGGCGTAACGGCGCAGCTCGGATTGCAAGAGCCGTCGCCCGCGAAACAGCCGCGACTTCACCGTGCCCTCCGGCACGTCGAGCACCTGCGCAATCTCCGCGTACTTGAGTCCATGCAGGTCGCTCATCACGACGGCTGAGCGATACTCGACCGGCAAGCGTCGGATGGCCTCGACGATGTCCTCATCGAGAAACGAGTCGTAGAACGCACCCTCGGGGTCGGCCTCGCCAACGGGTTCGAACACCTCTCGTCCATCTGCGTCCTCGAACGGCTGCACCTCGCGCGCGTCGACGCGCCGCTTGCGGCTCACGAACGCGTGATAGAGGATCGTGAAGAGCCATGCGCGGATGTTCGTGCCGAGCCGGTACTGCTCCCACCGCTGGAACGCGCGCAACATCGTATCGGAGACCAGGTCCTCCGCATCCTCACGCGCACGCGTGAGCTTGAGCGCGAAAGAATACAGTGCGTCGAGCTGAGCCATCGCCTCCACATCGAACAGGGCCCTGCGCTCACCACGCTCATCGTCCAAATGAATCGCGCCGAAAGCGCCTACGCCCGGGCTTGCCGCTGCCAATGATGCCATCAGAACCTCCGGGTTCCCACATTAGGATCACGTGGGTATACCCCGGAGCAGAACGGATTGTCCGCTAGTCCTTGCGGCGCCTTCGGCCCTTTTTTCTGGGGCGCGGGTCCGGCGCGGGTCCGCGCGTTCCGCCCCGTTTGGCACGGGGTTCGCGTGCGTGCCGACGTGCATCCGAGGAGCGACGTTCCCCTGACCGTCGCGGCCGGTCATCGATCCACGGGCGGTCCAAAAGTTGCTGCAGCTCATCGAGATCGGACGCCTTCACGCTGCCGCGCTGCCCGCGACTCACGGCGAACCGCACGGGCCGGTCGAATTGCGGCAACTCCTCCACAACGAGATTGCGCGCCATCTTCTCGGGCAGCTGCAACCAGACGACGCCGTGCGGCGCACCTGACTCATCCTGCTCGACATCGTAGCGCAGGTTGACGGGACGATCCCGAATCTCGACCGCATCCGGCAAGGCGAGATAGCGCTCGCGCTCCTCCCTCGACACGAACGCATCGGCGTCGAAGCGCAGCGGCGCGCGACGGAAGCCGTCGAGGTCGTGCACGCCATCGAGCCGCGAGGCGTACCACTCGGTGAGCTCCGCAAGGCCGAGCCGCGGCGTGGCGCCACCCGAGCGCCGCCACACTTCGCGCACCTCTTCGATCCACTGCCTGTTGCGCTGTACCGCCTGGTGTCGCGCTTCGCCACGCGCGAGCGCCTCCGCGAGCACGCGTCGCGCCTGCTCCTCCATCCCCTCGGGGAATGCGTCGATGGATTCGAGCTCACGCTCGAGTTCGAACCCGAAGTACGAGAGACGGCGCTCAAGCGCGAGCGGCGCGTCACGACGGCCCGCGTCATACACGACCGTTGCGTCGTGCAGCGTCGCGTTGGCGCGCACGAGGTCGCGCGGGATCTGCGTGCCCTCGATCGCCGCGCGCGGGATGCCGAACTTGTCCGCGAAATAGCGCAGCGTGCCCGCCACGGCGCCCCAGCTGCCGGCCACGCTCGTGCGCGAGACGCGCGCCTCGTCGCCCGTGGCGGTCTCCTCGTCGATCACCAACGAGAACGGCATGATCCGCGCGAGCAGCGAGATGAAACGGCGCTCCACCGCGCGGTTGGTGCGCGGCATGCTGGTGGGCAGCGGCAACCCAACCGACCGGTAGATGCTCGCCATCGCGAGTGCGGCGTCCTCCACCGATTTCACGAGCACGCCGCGCGACTCGGCCCACGTCTCGATGCTCTCGTCGAACATCTGCCTCGGCAGCCCGTACACCTCGCCAAGGTAGCCACACTTCCCGTACGCCTCGGCGTACACATTGTACGTGGTCAGGTGGTCGCTCCCCTGCACCACGAGGCCCGAGAGGTCACGGTCGTCGCGCGTCATGCGGTGCAGCGAGTCGATGCTGGCCATCACCGCGACGTACGGCAGCAACTCATCGTCGCAGTGCACGAGCAGCTCGGCCCACATGCGGTCGACCGGCATCGCCTCGACCGAACGGCCGTACGCCGTGAGCCGGCCGTTCTCGATGATGCCGCGGGACTCGAGGAAGGCGAGCGCCTTGCGGTACGACAGCTTGTCGAGCGCGACGGGCAGGTCGAGCTCGTCGGCGCGCACGCCGAGCGCCGCGCACGTGAGCGCCACGCGTTCGGAGTCGCCCGCGAGCTGGAACTCGGGTGCGGTCGGGCGCAGCTGGTCGAAGTGGATGTCGCGGTCGGAGAGGATGAACACGCGCCCGCCCTCGACGCGCCCGTGCACGCGGCCCGCCATCTGCAGGATTTCATTCGCCCCGAGGTGCAGCCGCGTGAGCACGTTGCGGCCGTGCTCGACGACGTTCGCGAAGCGCGTGTCGTCGATCACGACCGTGTCGAGCCCGCGCACGTTGAGTGCGCTCTGTCCGGCGGCCGTCATCGCGAGCAGGAACGGCTTCGGCACCTCGTCCTCGAGGAACGGCCGGATCACGCGGATGGGTTCGCCGCCGTGATAGAACGCGACGTTCATGCGCGGGTAACGCGCACCCACATCGGCGGCGACCTCCTCGACGCCCGCGCGTGTCGGCAGAAACACGCCGATGCCGCGCCCTTCACGCACCGAGCGTTGCAGGAACCGATCGTCGAGGAAGTTCACGGGCTTGCGACGCTCCACTTCCACGCGCGCCGCACGCGTGGGGTCGAAGGCGCTCGACTCGATCACGTCCGCCGCATGCAGATAGTGCGCGTAGAACGTCGGATCGACTGTCGCCGAGAGCCAGATGAAGCGGCAGCCCGTGCGCTTGCCGAGCGCGAGGCACAGTTCGAGTTCGGCCGACGTCTGGTGGATCTCGTCGACGACAAGCGTGTCATGCGGCCGGATGTCGCCTTCCTGGAACCAACGCCGCGCGATGCCCGTGGTCACGATGACGACGTTCCATGACGGCGTCTCGGGCGTCGCCTCGCGTTCGCGGTTCACCACGCCCACGCGCAGTTCGTCCGTGGCGAGCAACGCTTTTGCGATCGGCTTCACGGCGAGCGTCTTGCCGGTGCCCGTGCCCGCGACAATGCCGAATCCGCGGCGCGGCAGGTCCTTGGAGACTGCGAGGCGCTCGGCGAGCGCCGTCAGCTCGGGGCCCCGCGTGCTCCAGAGGAGTGTCTCGATGTCGAGGCCGAAGCCGAGTTCGATGGTCTCGCAGGCCGCGCGCGTGGGCGCGATGACGATGATGCGGCCGCGCTCCCCCGGCGTCCGAACGAACGCCTCGTGATCGGGAGGAAGGTACGGATCACGGACGGGGCGCAACGCGGGTTGGGTTACGGCCGCTCCGGCTTCTTGGTCGGCGTGGGTGGCGTGCGCGTCCGCGGCGGCGACGGGCGTCGCTCGACCTTCGGTGATGTGCTCGGGCGGCGCTCGACCTTTTGCGCCTCCGGCTTGCGGGGCTCGGGGCGCTTGGGCTCGGCCCTTTTCTGATCGGCCTTCTGCGGCTCGGCCTTCGACGGCTCGGTGCGGCGGCCCTCCGCCTCGCGGCCTTCGGCGCGCCGGGCGGGCACGCTCGCCGCAGATTCTTCGCGATCGCGCTCGTCGCTACGGCTCGCCGAGTCGCGGTCGGTCCGGCCGCGCGGGGGCTCGCTGTCGTCGTCCGTCTCTGCAGCGCGCCGCCACGACTCCCGCGCCTCGAACGGCGACAGGTCGCGCACCGCCGGCCCGAACACGAGCACGGCGTTGGCGGGCTTCTGCCGCATGGCCGTTGTGCAGTCCGTGGCCGCCGGCTGCTGCTTGGCAGGCACGTTCAGCATCCAGATGCGGCACTTCCCAGCCGGCGGCATCATGGCTTCGGGAATTTCCACCACCGAATCGCGCGCTGGCGCTGGCGCACGACGATCCTGCGCCACTGCCGGAAATACCGGCAGGGACAGCACCAGGGAGAGCACGGCGGTGATGGGGGAGAGTCGCAAGCTGGGCACCGAATGAAAGACGACGAAAGATACCCCTAGGGCACCCGCAGGTTCAGGCGTCCCGGGTCAATCCCCGAAGCTTATGCCGATCGAGCGCGCGGTGCGCACCACATCATGCTCGGGGTCCACGCGCTTGGACTCCACGAGCGCCTCGCGGATCGGCACCGTCACAATGTCCGGCGTGCGCAGTGCCACCATGTGACCCCACTTGCCGTCGCGCACCGCGCGCGTCGCGGCGCCGCCGAAGCGCGTCGCAAGCAGGCGGTCGTAGCCCGTCGGCATGCCGCCGCGCTGCAGGTGGCCGAGCACCATCGAGCGGCATTCCTTGCCCGTGAGGTCCTGGATCTGCTTCGCGATGCGCTGCGCGATGCCGCCCACGCGCCGGTCCTGCCCCGGCATCGATTCGCCGATCACCGACTGGTGGCCGCTGGCGTCCTTCACGCCTTCGGCGACCACGACGATCGCGAACTTGTGCCCGGCGCGGTCGCGATCCATCACCGCGTTGCAGACGTTCTCGATCTTCCAGGGGATCTCCGGGATCAGCACCACGTCGGCCGTGCCCGCTACGCCTGAGTGCAGCGCGATGAAGCCCGCGTCGCGCCCCATCACCTCGAGCACGAGCACGCGGTCGTGGCTCTCGGCCGTCGTATGCAACTTGTCGATGGCCTCGATCGCCGTCTGCACGGCGGTGTCGAATCCGAACGTCGTCACCGTGCCGGCCACGTCGTTGTCGATGGTCTTCGGGACGCCCACGATGCGCATGCCCTTGTCGACGAACTTCTGCGCGATGGCGAGCGACCCGTCGCCGCCGATGGAGATCATCGCCTGAATGCCCAGGTTGCGCGCGTTCTCGATGAGTTCGTCGGAGCGGTCGATTTCCTTATATGAGCCGTCTTTCTGCCGGATCGGGAACGCGAACGGGTTGCCGCGGTTCGTCGTGCGGAGGATCGTGCCGCCCAGATGCGCGATGCCGCGCACGGTGTCGGCGGTCAGCGGGATGATCTCATCCTCGCCGAGCAGTCCGGCGTAGCCGCGCTTGATGCCGAGCACGGACCAGCCGAGGTCGATGGCGGAAAGCGTGGCGGCGCGGATGACCGCGTTGAGGCCGGGGGCGTCACCGCCGCCCGTGGAGATCGCGAGGCGCATCAGGAGAAAGGCGAGAGTGTGCGAATGGGGAGCGGACGATCGTGCGGATGACTGACGGTGGCGACGGCCGAAGGCGGATTAGTACGGTACACCGGCGAGGTTCGCGAGTCGCGCGATCGCGGTATCCTGCTTCGCGACCACGCGGCGCAGTGAATCCACCGTGAAGAGCAGCTCGGCCGTCTGCGCGTTCAGCGCGTTGACGGCGTCCTCCATGTCAACCATGAGCTGCATCTCGTCCATGCGCTCCTGAGGATCTTCGTAGCAGGCGAGCGACACGAGCGCCGTGACGGCGATGACCAGCGCCGCCAATATGCTCGTGCGTCCATTGGGTCGCGTGCGCGACATCGGTCGATATCCGGATGAAGGGTGGGATGGGATGATGGCGTCCGCAATGCGCAGATGCCGGTCCCTGACCCGAATCTATGCATGCTGTGGGCCTCTTGTCCCGAGGACCTCTCCGCCATGCAACGATTCAACATCGGGGACCGCCGCGGTCTCACGCTTGTGGAACTCATGATGGTCTGCACACTGATCGGCCTCGTGGCCGGCATCGCGGTGCCGCGCGCGGGCACGATGCTCGACGCACTGCGCTTGTCGCAAGCCTCACACGAGGTCGCGGCCGCGGTCACCCTCGCCCGGGCCGCCGCAATCCGCCGCGGTGCCTACGCGCGGCTCATCGTCGACTCGGCGCGCGGCGAAGTGCGCATCGAAGCCGGCCCGGACACCCTGCACCGCCGGTCCGTCGGTGCAATGCACCGCGTGACGCTACGCGCGTCGCGCGACACGATCACCTATGCGCCGAATGGGCTCGGGTACGGCGTGGCGAACTCGACGATCGTGATTGCGAGGGGGGCACGCGCGGAAACCGTCACGGTTTCTCGGCTTGGGAGGATGCGTCGCTCATGGTAGACAACGGCGATGCGAGGGGGGATGCGGGGCGCCCTACGGTACGGGGTGCGGGGTGGGGTGTGGGATGCGAGGCGCCTCGCGGCGTCGAATGCAATCCCGGATCCAGCTCACCTCCAACGATTCCGGCGATGCGGGATCCGATTGAGCGGGTGCAGGCGTTCCAGTTGGCCAAGGACGCGATGCGCGTTGGGAGGGATGATGCGAGGCGGCTTGCTGCCGACCCGCTCACCCAGCGGCTCGCGGGGCAACTGCTGCAGGCGACGGCCTCGATCGCTGCGAACATCGCGGAAGGTTATTCGCGCGGCACGACGGCCGATCGCCGGAAATTTCTGGAGTACGCCCTCGGCTCCGCGCGCGAGTCCCTCGTGTGGTACGAAGCGGCCGACCATCCCGCGCTCGAAGAGCGCGAAGCCCGCCTCACCTCAATCCGCCGTCTGCTTTTAACGATGATCCGCACATCCCGACTCAGCAGCGCAGCCGACCAGAGGAAGTTCGAGAAGTGAGGGAGGCGAACACCCCGCATCCCGCATCCACCCCGCATCCCGCATCATCCCCCCGCAACCCGTACCGTAGGGCGCCCCGCATCCCCCCGCGCATCGCAGTTCCAGTCAGGAGCCGAAGTCATACCCGGATATCGAAATCCGAGGAATAGCCTGCCCAATCACCCGCTCAATCGTACGTACCATCCCAATCTCATCCGTCGCCATGAACGTGAACGCGTCCCCTTCCTTCGCCGCGCGCCCCGTGCGGCCGATGCGGTGCACGTAATCCTCGGCCTGCGTCGGTACATCGTAGTTCACCACATGGGAGATGCCTGAGATGTCGAGCCCGCGCTGCGCGATGTCGGTCGCCACGAGCACCTGGACCTTCCCGTCCTTGAACTTCGCGAGCGCCTGCTCGCGCTGGCCCTGGGACTTGTCGGCATGCAGCGCGTCGGCGGCGAAACCCGCGTCCTGCAGGTGCTGCACCACGCGGTCCGCGCCGTGCTTCGTGCGCGTGAAGACGAGGATCGAGTCCTCGCTGGACAGTTCCTTGAGCAGGTGCGTGAGCAGTTCCGTCTTCTTGTGCTTCGGCACCGGGTACACGAAGTGCCGCACCGTGGTTGCCGCGGCGGACCGGCGTCCCACCTGCACGACGACCGGCTTGCGCAGGTACTTGCGCGCCAGCGCCTCGACCTCGGGCGGCATCGTCGCCGAGAAGAGCAGCGTCTGCCGGTACGGATGGATGGCCGCGACGATCTTGTTGAGCTGCGGCGCGAAGCCCATGTCGAGCATGCGGTCGGCCTCGTCGAGCACGAGCACCTCGAGGTCGTCGAAGATGACGTTCTGCTTCTCGAGATGGTCGATGAGCCGGCCCGGTGTTGCGACGATGACGTCGACGCCCTCGCGCAGCGCGGTGACCTGCACGTCGTATCCGACGCCCCCGTACACGGACACGACTGAGATGCCCGTGCCCTGGCCGTACTTGAGGATGCTGAGCTCGACCTGCTGGCAGAGCTCGCGCGTCGGCGTGAGGACCAGCGCGCGCGTGCGCTTGGCGCCTCCCATGAGGCGCTCGATGATCGGAATCGTGAATGCGGCCGTCTTGCCCGTGCCCGTCTGCGCGAGTCCCATGAGGTCGCGCCCCTTGAGCGCGAGTGGGACCGCCTGCGCCTGGATCGGCGTCGGCCGCGTGTAGCCGGCGGCCGCGAGCGACGCGAGCATCACGTCGCTGAGCCCCAGGTCGCCGAAGCCGATCTCGCTCGTGCTCGCCTCGGCCTCGGCCAGGCTCATCGCCGGCTGCGCGGCGGCGTTGGCGTCCAGCTCGGCCGGCGCAGGCAGCACGCTGTTCGTCGCGCCCCTTATCTCGTTCGTCGCAGACGTCGCGTCGGACTTCGCGTCGGACTTCGCGTCGGACCTCGCGTCGGACCTCGCGTCGGACCTCGCGTCGGACCTCGCCGCGGCTTTCGTCCCGGATCGGCTCGTCGATTTCGTCGTCGCGCGCTTCTTCGCCGGTTTCCCCATCTGCTTCGCTTCTTTCGCCTTAGTCATTCGATGGAACTTAGTCCGCTGCGCGGCTCTCGCGCAGGGTTTTGATGATCAGCGCGTTCACGCGGTCCGGCACTTCCTCCATCACGACATGCCCGCCGTCGCGAATCCACTCGAGGCGCCCGTTGGCCAGCGCGCTCACGAGCCGCTCGGCATGCACTGGGCGCACCGTGCGGTCGCGCGTGCCGAACACGACGAGCGTCGGCGTCCTGAGGCGCCGCAGCGTCTCCTCATCCCACGGCTTCCAGTCGAACTCCTTGGCCATGCGCAGCTGGGCGCGCACGACATCGGGGAACTGCGAGGGCGCCCAATACTCGTCGATGTCGCGCTGGGTAAACCAGCCGAGCTTCCCCTGGACGCGGTTCTGCACGAAGCCAACGAGGCGGCGCGAAATCAACAACGAGGGCAGCGCGCCCGGCAGCGGCGGCAACATCGGCGCCAGCACGCGCCACGGCGGTGTGTCGCCGAACCCCACGGGCCCGAACAACAGCAGTTGGTCCACGCGTTCCGGCGCGTCGAGCGCAAAGCGCACCGCGAACTTGCCGGCCATGGACTGCGCGAGGATCGACACGCGCTCGATGCCGAGCGTGTCGAGCAGCTGCCCAACCATGCGCGCGAGGTTCGCCAACGTGTAACTGCCGCGCGCCGCCGGCGCCGATGATTGGCCGTGGCCGGGGATGTCGACGCAGATGACGCGATGGCCCGCGGCCGCGAGCGGCAGGATGTTGTGGCGCCAGAGGTACGACGAGACCGCCCAGCCGTGCATGAGCAACAGCGGTGGCGCGCTGGAGTTGGTTCCCGCCTCCAGCATGCGGAGATCGTATCCTGACGGAAGCACGAGCCGGCGGACGCGGATCCCATCCACGCCCGCCGGAAACCATTCGTCAGGGGGTAACCGGCGTGGCCGGCCCACGCGCCGCCTCCCTAGATCAACTCGACGGGGCGCCCCGAGAGCCGTGCGATGAGCCCCACACGGAACGTCACGTCGGTCCAGCGTTCATCGCCACCGTGCACCTCCTCGAGCGGGAACATGGGCCACACGTACGGATTCGTGCTCTTCGGCATGGCCATGCCCTTGCGCGGGTGCCAGACGCCCGTGCGGTCCGAGTCCTCGATGAAGCGCTCATACATCTTCGTCCAGTTGTCGTTGCGGCGGAGGAATCCAAGGCGCGCCATGAGTTCCAGCCAGCCCAGCGCCGCCGGGATGTCATTCTCAACCGCATTGCGGTGCGGCAGCAGGTCACCGAGCACGACATGCGGCACGGGGCACAGCTGCGTGCCGACCTGCTGCACGGGCTCCTGCCTCGGCAGCGGCCGCGTGAGGTATTCGTACAGCAGCTCCATCGTCTGGTAGTGCTCGCTCTGGAAGAGCGGCATATGCGCGATGAGGTGCAGCGCGTTCATCGTTGGCGGGAACGCTTCCGGATGCAACACCTGCTTGTTGCCGACGCGGATCCATGGTTTCTCGGCCAGCGGCGAGCGCAGGAAGTCGCCGATGCGGTCGATCGTGCGACGTGCGAGCCCGCGCAGGCGCGGGTCACCCTCGAAGCCCGCGCCGGCCAGCGCCGCGCCGGCCGCCTCGCGCAGTACCTGCCGCTGCGCGATGAGAAACTCCTCCTCGACCTTCGCCTTGGTCGGCGCCAGCTCGTAGAGCTGTGATCGATCGTCGGAGTCTTCGGCCAGCAGCCGGAACAGCACGCGCCGCGAATGGAACAGTGGAGGCGCCTCCTTGTTCCAGCCGTACTCGGTAAGCCGGCGGAACGCGGGAATCGTCCCGACCCCTTCGAAATGCTCCGCGCGCTGCGCCGGCAGCCGAAGCATCGAGTTGTTCCAGACGCCATCGATATCTGCCTGCACGGCCAGCTCGAGCGCCGGCCGGTAGGAATACGGCAGGTCGTTGATGTCCGCGCGCACATCCTGCCCGAGTTGGGCTACATCGATGATGGCGCGATACTGAATGGCTGGTGACGCGTTGTCCAGCAGCCAACCAAGCGGAAAGTCGATGCCTGGCTGCGGAGGCGGAGGCGGCGCGAAAATCGAGGCGGGTGATACGATGGGTGTAGTCAAGCGGTTTGTCCCGGGGCTAACACCTTACAGAGCAACGATATGTCGATGACTCCGCGGGAGGTGTGTACCCCGCGGAAGCCGTAAAGGATACCATTTTGTTCAGAAAGCGCCAGATTGACGGCCATGCGAGGTGAGTTCGTCGATGTCGGTGGCCTGCGGCTCTACTACTACGCAGCAGGCTCGAAAAATCGCTCGGCGGGCGTGCCCGTCGTGCTCATCCACGGATTCCCGACATCGTCGCGGCTCTGGCACGCCGTGGCGCGCGACTTTCCGGACGGGCATCGCCTGGTCGTCCTCGACTTGCCCGGTTACGGCCGCAGTGATGCGCCCGGCAACGGCCGTCCTCCTGCGGCGAACCAACGAGGTGCATCCGTGCGACGTCCCACGTGCGCCTCACACGCGAACGCGGTCCTCGGCGCCATGGACCAGCTCGGCATCGCGCGCGCCTGCGTCGTAGGACACGGACTCGGCGGCGGCGTGGCGCAGGCCATTGCGGTCGACGCGCCGCAGCGTGTCTCGCACCTGGCGCTCGTGAGCAGCGTCGCATTCGATCACACGCCGCGCCGCATGGCGCGTCTCGCCAGATTGGCCGCGCCGTTGGCCCGCGCGTCGCCCGCCGGGCTGCTGGCCGGGCTTGTGAGTGCGTCCGTCGTGCATGGATTCGCGCGGCCCGAGCGCAGCCGACTCGCGCTCGACGCCTGCCTGCATACCTTCACGACGCCGAGCGGGCGCGACGTCCTCGCGCGCCACCTGCGGGCACTGGCGCCCGCGGACACCGCCGATTGGTCCGCGCGCCTCGGCGAGCTGCGCATACCGGCGGCCGTCGTCTGGGGCAGTCAGGATCCGTTCTTCCCCACGTCGTTGGGCGCCCGGCTCGCTGCGGCGATTCCCGGCGCGACATTCGAGGTGATCAACGGCGCACGGCACTATGTGCCGGAGGACGCGGCGCCGGAGCTGCTGGCAGTGCTGACCAGGTTACTCGGTGCGGCCCCTGCTGAGTGAGGCCGCTGACCAGTACGACCCCACTCTCGCCGCCTACTTCTCGTTGACCTCGTCGATCGCCTCGGCCACGCGGTTCACGTCCTTCGCGAGCGCGCGCATCTCCTGCGTGAGCTCACCCTGCTCGGCCAGTCGCGATTCGACGCCCGAACTGCGCAGCCGTGCCAAGTCGAGACTCATCGTCTCCAAGACGAGCAGCGCGTGATCCAGTTGCTGGGCCAACGTCACGCGACGCTCGCCCAGGTCGCTCAGCGTCTTGAATTGGCGTTCGAGCAGCTCGATGCGCCGTTCACGCTCGGGCGCATCCTTGGGCAGCGCCTCGGTCTCCGTCAGGCGCCTGCGTAGCCGCTCGAGCGCCTCAGGCGACGCGTCCGCGTCGAGCGCATGCAGCGCGACGGCCAGCGTACGCACGCGTTCCACGAGCGATTCCACGGTCGGCAGGATCTCCGGCAGGAGCGCCTTCTCGGTCTTGGGCAATCGCGCGAGCACGCCGCGAATCTGCGAGCGCCGCGAGAATGCGTCACGCACTGCGCGGCCATGCGGCCCCTCGAGCACATCGCGCGGCACGCTCTCCAGCACCGCCTCCGCGAGCGAGGGCGCCGCCGGCGCGGGCAACTGCGCCTCGAGCCGACGCAGCGGCTGCTCGTCGCCACGGTGCCGCGGGCGCTCGGGCCGGCGGAACACGTCACGCACGGGTATACCGTCGGCCCACAGGTTGCTCATGCTGTGCACGATCCCGTATCCGATGCCCAGCGCCGGGAAGATGAACCACGGGAAGAATGGACTCGTGATCGCATTGATCACACCGAGCATGCCGATGGTCGCCACGCCGCCCGCGAGCTTGCGCCGCACGCGCGCGACGCGCTCCTCGGCGGAGCGCTGGTGCGTGAGTTCATGCTGCTTGAGCTCGATCGCCGCGTTGCGGAGTTCTTGGCGCACGTGGCGCGGCCGTCCACGCTCCTCGCGCCAGCGCCGCTGCTCCTCACGCCACTGCCGCAACGCCTCCTTGCCGTGCTCGCGCGTGTCCGGGTTGAACATCCAGTCGCGCGGCAGTGGCGGGAACGGGGGCGCCGGCTGCGGCGTGTTCTGCCGCAACTCCTCGATCGGATCGAGTTCCTCCGACACATGCCCCGCGATCGTTCCGACCGTCGTCGGGTGCGATCGCGGGCTTCCCAGCAACGGCGCGTCGTCCCCCAGCGCGACGCGGAACGCCTCGGCGCTCGCCCACCGCTCGTCGCGCCCCTTGGCCAGCGCGCGCTCGATGGCGTACACCAGGTTCGCGGGCAGGTCATCGCGCACCTGCGACAGCGGTCGGGGCCGCTCGCTCAGGTGCTTCATGAGCATGGCCGGCGTGTTCGTCGCGCGGAACGGCAGTTCGCCCGCGAGCATCTGGTAGCCGACGATGCCCAGCGCGTAGATGTCCGCGCGTCCATCCACCTCGCGCTCGCCCATGGCCTGCTCGGGACTCATATACGCCGGCGTGCCGACCGCGATCCCGGTGACGGTCAGGCGCTGGTCGCCCTCCGCCGCGCGCGCGATGCCGAAGTCGGTGACGACGGCACGGCCGGTGCCTCGCTCGATGAGGATGTTGTCGGGCTTGATGTCGCGGTGCACGACGCCGTTGGCATGGGCGTAGTGGAGTGCGTCGGCCACCTCGCGCAGCACGCGACGCACCTCATCGATCGGCGGACGTGGGTCACGCCCGAGGCGCGCCGCCAGCGATTCGCCCTCGACGAGTCCCATCGCGAAATACACGAGCCCATCGGCCTCGTCGACCGAGTAGATCGGGACGATGTGCGGGTGCGAGAGCCGCGCCGACATCTCCGCCTCACGCAGGAAGCGCGACTTCACTTCCTCACGGAACGCGAGTTCCGGCGGCAGCACCTTGAGGGCCACGCGGCGTCGCAGGCGCACGTCGCGCGCGCAGTACACGACGGCCATGCCGCCGCGGCCTATCTCGGCTTCAATCTCGTACAGCCCCGCCACGGCGGCAGCGCACCGCGCGAGAAGCGGGTCGTCACTCACGTGCGCCCGATCGGCCCAGCCGTTTCATCTCGTCGCCGGAGTACACGGCGATGTCGACCTCGCGCGCCAGCGCCAGCGCCTGGCCCGCGATCGTCGTGAGGTTCTGCCAACTCTGGTTGCCCGACTTCAGCCGCAGCACGTCGAACTTCAGGTTCTGCAGCGCCAGCGCGCACGTCTCCAGCTTGGCCGACATCTCATCGTGCCGCTTCTTCATCTCGGCGACGGAGCGGCGATTGCGCTTGAGCATCGCCAGCCGATGCACGCGCGCCTCGCTCGCCTTGTGGTCGAGCGGGTTGGCCTGCGCCTCAAGCACGCCGATCTCCTTGTCGATCGCGTCCGCCGAGAGTGTGCCGCCGTCGCGCTCGAGCGCGGTCAGCGACGTCGCGAGGCCGATGATCGAATCAGAGAGGTTGCGCGCGGACTCGCTCACCTGCGGGAGCCGCGCGCGCTCGGACTTGGGCAACTCGCCGACGAGGCGCAGCACCTCGTCGCGGTCAATGACGGCCTGTCGCGCGATACTTGCATGTGGGCCGGAGCCGAGCGCAGCGGCGTCGGCCGCTGTGGCGCTGGGCAGCCCCTCGACGGGCGTGCGCGCCGCGCTCAGGCGACGGCGCCGTGTGCGCTCGCGCACCTCGGCGCGCTTCTCGCTGCTGAAGATCGCCTTGGCTTCGTCCAGCGTCTCGGCGGCGACGTCCACGATCATCTTGTCGCGCGGCTGCTTGAACACGTCGCGCCAGTCATACCCGTCGCTCCACAGGCGGGCGTACTTGTACGCCACGCCGATGGCCCAGAACGCCGAGATGAACAGCATGCTCGGCCCGCCGATGACATCCACGAAGAAGAGCGCCGCCGTCACGAACAGGAACGGCGCGAGCGCCTTGCGGAAGGTCACGACCTTCGGGTTCATCCAGCGCCGCTGTTCTTCGGGCGTCGGCACGTCACTGTCGTATGATGCCGGCGCCCACTGCGGCTGCGTCTGCGGGTAGGCGTTGCCTGCGCGCACGGGGAGATTGGGCATGCCGCCGCCTTCGAGCGCCCGCACGAAGGCGCGCGCGTCGGGAAAGCGGTCGTCCGGATTCTTCTCGAGGCACAGCATCACGGCGCGCGCCAGGTCTGCCGGCACGTTCGCGCGTTGCTCGATGGGCACGGGCCGCTCCGAGAGATGCTTCACGAGCAGCGCCGGGGTGCTCGTCGCGTTGAACGGCAGGTCGCCGCACAGCATCTGGTATGCGACGACGCCAAGCGAATACAGATCCGTCCGTCCATCAATGTCGCGGTCGCCCGCCGACTGCTCGGGCGACATGAACGCCGGCGTGCCGATCGCGATGCCCGTGGCCGTGAGTTTCGCTTCCGCTCCTTCGGACACCGCGCGCGCGATGCCAAAATCCGTCACCATCGTGCGGCCCGTGGCCGCGTCGATGAGGATGTTGTCCGGCTTGATGTCGCGGTGCACGGTGTTTTGCTCGTGCGCGTAGGCGAGCGCGTCGCCCACCTCGCGCAGGATGCGCCGTGCCTCTTCGGGCGCCATGGGCCCGCGCGTGGCGATGCGCGTGCCGAGGTTCTCGCCTTCGACAAGCGCCATGACGAAGTACACGAGGCCTTCGCGCTCATCGACGCTGTAGATGGGCACGATGTGCGGGTGGCTCAGCTGCGCGGCCATCTCCGCCTCGCGCAGGAAGCGCGAGCGGATCTCCGAACGGAAGGCGAGTTCGGGCGGCAACAGCTTGATGGCCACCGGGCGCTTGAGGCGCTTGTCGCGGCCCTTGTAGACGATGCCCATGCCGCCGCGCCCCACTTCCTTCTCGACTTCGTATTGGGCCTCGAGCACGCGCATCACATGCGAGCGCAACTCGGCGTCCGACTGGCTGATGCGGGGTTCGGTCACGGCGGGGGAGCGGAAGGAAGGCGGAACGCACAAGGATACCACGCCGCCATCGCTCGCACCAAGAGTGCTCGTTTGCGAGCGCGGGGCGATGCGCGTGGGTGAATCAAATCGAGTCGCCGCCATGGCAGGCCTTACGTCAGGACGGCGGCTGAAAGTTGCAATCCCCGCCAACATGTCGTAAGTCACGCCGGAACACTCCTTGCGAGACGGGGGGTAATTCATTTTCCGCCCGTTTCTCGCAGAAAGGTTCAATCATGGCCACTCGCCAGACCCTTCCCGTCCTGCCACTCCGCGGGACCGTCATTTTCCCCGGTCTCACGGCACCCATAGCGGCAGGGCGTCCAGGGACGCTGCGTGCCATTGAGTCAGCGCTCAAGGGCGATCGCCTCGTGTTCGCCGTCGCTCAACGCGACAATGCCGAGGAGCCCGCGCCCGAGATCCTCTATTCGATGGGCGTGATCGCGCGTATCGGCCAGATCCAGCGCGGACTGGGGGGCGTGCAACTCCTGCTGCACGGCGAACAGCGTGCCACCTCGCTGCAATACACCACGACCGAAGGGTTCCTCTCGGCCGTGGTCGCGCCGTCCGAGGAGATGTCGCCGATCGACGACCGCGACGCCGCCTTCGAGGCGCTGCACAAGGAGATCCGCGAGCGCGCCGGCGAACTCGGCGAGCGGCGCGGCCTGCCTGAGGAGGTTGTGCACCAGGTGCTCGACTCCGTGACCGAGCCGGGCCGTTTCTCGGACCTGGTCGCCGGCTACATCGAGCTCTCCGTGCCCGAGAAGCAGGGGCTGCTCGAGACGCTTTCCGTGGAGGAGCGCCTACGCAAGGTGCTCGTCCACGTGCAGCGCCAGATCTCCCTGCTCGAGGCGCAGGAGGAGATCAAGTCGCAGGTGCAGGAGGAGCTTGGCGAGCGCCAGCGCGAGATGTTCCTGCGCGAGCAGATGAAGGCGATCCAGAAGGAGCTCGGCGACGACGATCAGTCCAAGGAGATCGAGGAGCTGCGCGAGAAGCTGCTTAAGCTCGAGCTGCCCAAGGAGGCTCGCGCCGAGGTGGAGCGCGAGCTGGGGCGCCTCGAGCGCTCTGGGCGCGAGTCCATGGAGGCGCAGGTCATCCGCACGTACCTCGAGTGGATCGCCGAGCTACCGTGGAACACACGCTCGGACGACCAGCTCGACCTGAACCACGCCATCACGGTGCTCGACGAGGACCACTACGGCCTCGGCGACGTGAAGGACCGCGTCATCGAGTTCCTGGCCGTGCGACAGTTGCGCGCCAAGCAGCTCGCGGACGAGATGGACCGCACGGGCGAGTTCCCTGCCGCGCGGCTCAAGAGCCGTGCGGAGGAGCCGAGCCCGACACCTAAGCGCAACGGCGACGACTCGCGCACGATCACGGACAAGAAGGAAGCCAAGTCGCGCGCCATGGCGAAGGGGCCGATCCTGCTGTTCTCGGGCCCGCCGGGCGTGGGCAAGACGTCGATCGCGAAGTCGATCGCGCGCGCGCTCGGCCGCGAGTACGTCCGCGTGGCGCTGGGCGGCGCGCGCGACGAGGCCGATATCCGCGGACACCGCCGCACGTACGTGGGCGCCATGCCGGGCCGCATCGTGCAGGGCATGAAGCAGGCGGGCACGCGCAACCCTGTGTTCCTGCTCGACGAGATCGACAAGCTCGGGGTGTCGTTCCAGGGCGACCCGTCGAGCGCGCTGCTCGAGGTGCTCGACCCCGCCCAGAACGACTCGTTCACCGATCACTACCTCGGCGTGCCGTTCGACTTGTCCGAGGTGCTGTTCATCGCGACGGCGAACTTCATCCAGAACATCCCGGGTCCGCTGCTGGACCGCATGGAGGTCGTGGAGTTTGCCGGCTACACCGAACGCGAGAAGGCGGAGATCGCCAAGAAGTACCTGATTCCGCGCCAACTCGAGGAGAATGGCCTGGCGGGCAAGGACATCGTGTTCGACGACGATGCCATCATGTCGCTCGTGAGCAAGTACACGCGCGAGAGCGGCGTGCGTCAGCTCGAGCGCGAGGTGGGCAAGGTGGCGCGCAAGGTCGCGCGCCGCATCGCCACCGAGCATGAGGGCGTCGCGAACCCGGCCGCCGACGGCGTGATCTCGGAGGACGAGGTGCGCGAGCTGCTTGGGCGCCCGAAGGTGCACCCGGAGAAGGCCAATGCGGCGCACGAGGTCGGCACGGCCACGGGCATGTATTACACGCCGATGGGCGGCGATATCATGTTCGTCGAGGCGTCCGTGCGCGCGCTGACGTCGACGGCAAAATCCGACGGCAACGGCGGCGGCGGAGCGCCGGTCGCGCTGATCCTGACGGGCCAGCTCGGCGATGTCATGAAGGAGTCGGCGCGCGCGGCGTTCACGTACGTGACCAAGAACGCCGAGCGCCTCGGTATCCCCGGTTCGCGGCTGGGCTCGGTGGAGACGCACATCCACGTGCCGGCGGGCGCCATCCCGAAGGACGGCCCGTCGGCGGGCGTGGCAATCTCGACGGCGTTGGCCAGCGAGATGAGCGGACGGCCCGTGCGAAAGGACATCGCGATGACCGGCGAGATCACGTTGCGCGGTCGGGTGCTGCCCATCGGCGGCGTCAAGGAAAAGGTGCTCGGCGCGCTGCGCGCCGGCATCACGGACATCGTGCTGCCCAAGGACAATGAGGCCGACGTCGAGGACGTGCCGGAAGAGGCGCGCAAGCAGCTCCGGTTCCACTTCGTAGAGTCGCTGGACGAGGTGCTCAAGCTTGCGCTGCTGCCCGAACCGTCCGAATCTCCGGATGGGGAACCTTTGATTGCGGCGGGGGTGGCGTAATCACCCCCTAATCGTGCAGGAGTCGCCACAGATGATGCGTCCGCTCGCCACTATCGTTCGGCCACTGGCGCTCCTGCCGATGCTGTCGCTCTCCACGATCGCTGTTACCGCCGCCCAGGCGCAGGACGATAAGGACGAGCGAGCCCAGAGCGTCGTGGTCGTGGTCACGGATTCCCTCAACCGGCCGATCCCGTTCGCGACGGTCCAGGTGGATGGCGGCGTCTCTCGCGTCGCGGACGACTCGGGTCGCACATTCTTCAGCGTCTCGCGCGATGACTCCCTGCGCCTCGCGGTGCGGCGCATGGGATACGAGCCGTTCTATGGCTGGTCCCTGCGCGATGCCGTGACCGGGGCGTATCCGGCCACGCTGGCGGTGCTTCCGAGCACGATCGAGCGCGTGACCGTGCGCGACCGCTTGAATACGCCGCTGGCGCGCACCGGCTTCTACGACCGGCTGCAGCGGGTGCAGCGCGGCGCGGTCTCCGCCGTGTTCATCACGCCGGAAGAACTCGACATGCGCAATCCGTCCAAACTCTCGCAGATGATCAACGGACGCGCGTCGGTCAAGATTCTGTATCAGGGGGGTCGCCCGATCCTTGGGGGCCGAAACGGCAACTGCGGCATGACGGTCCTGCTCGATGGCCACAAGATGACGATGATGTACGAGGACATCCTCAACAGTTACGAGCGGCGCGAACTTGACCGCAACATCAGGAGCGGCATGGACCCTCAGCAGGCGATCGCCTTGTTCCTTGGCCAACGGTCGAGCATCGACGACCTCGTCAGCGCGCACTCGGTCGCGGCCATCGAGATCTATTCGAGCATCGCCGCGGCGCCGGCCGAGCTGCAGCGCAATGTGGGTCCCGCCTCCGGATGCGGTCTTATCGCACTTTGGACGGGCACCAGACAGTGATATGTGGACCTTCGCTTGACGCGGGGCCATCTTGCGAGGGTAATGTCGTTCGGACAACTACCCCGCGACACCATGCGCGGAGCACGACGTTGAGGACGCCGCTGATGAATCGTTTGCTCTTTTACCTGCTGCTTACTGCGACCGTGGTGGCCGCGCCGCTGTCCGCCCAGGACGACGATGAACGCATCGTCGTGAGGGTCACGGATGTGCAGGGCCGCATCATCCCGTTCGCGCACGTGCGCATCGAGAACGGCGTCGCGCGCGTTGCCGACGACTCCGGGCGGGCCGTGTTCAACTCGCCGCCGCGCGACGGACTGCGCCTGCAGGTGCGCCGCATGGGATTCAGCCCGTTCATCGGACCCGCCAAGCGCGACTCGACGACGGGCGAGTACATCGCGGACCTGATCCCGCTTCCACGCGCGCTGGACGCGGTCACCGTCGCTGGCCGGCGTGACACGCCGCTCGCCCGCACGGGCTTCTACGACCGCATGGAGCGCGTGCAGAAGGGCGCCTACTCGGCGCGGCTGATCACGCCGGAAGAACTCGACTTCCGGAACCCCATGAGCGTGACCCAAATGCTCTCGGGCGAGAGTCTGGTGAAGGTCTCACCTTCCGGGTACCGCAAGAACGTGCTCCTGAGCCGGAATCCCGGCTGCGCGATGACCATCATCCTCGACGGCCAGCGCGCCGTCGGCACGCTCGAGGAGTCAATCGGCTTCCGCCCGAACAAGCCGCCCGCCAGCATCCTGATGTCGGTGGACGAACTCGTCAACATCCAATCGGTGGCTGCCATCGAGATCTATGGCAGCATGGCGTCGGCACCGGTCGAGTTCCAGCGGGCGGCCGGCAACTCCGGCGGCTGCGGCCTCGTGGTGCTCTGGACGGGCAGCCGGAAGTAGGCCGCACGACGGTCGCGCCGACTACGGCGCGACCGTGCCCGTCCCTTCGAAGTACACGTACACGAACACCGTGTGGTCGATGTACGCCTTGAGCTTGTTGTAGCCGGCGCCAAGGATCCACGTCGCGCTCGCCCGGCCATCGGCATCGCTGAGCAATGAGACCGGCGTCACGCTGCCCGTGCCCTCGCGCACCTCCCACTTCACGGGGATGCCGGCGACCGGGTTCCCGTAGGGGTCGGTCACCCGGACTTGGGGTGCCACGGGGGTCGAATGGCCCGCCGGCGCGGTTTGGCCAGCGCCTTCTATGATGGTAAGCACCTTCGGCACCCCGGCGTCCGCCGGCACCGCCTCGGCGTCGAACGTCACCGTCGCGGGCTCGAACGTCACGCCAGCCGGCGCGTCTCCACCGGCGCGCGGGGTCGCCGTGACCTGGTTGGCACCCGGCTCGCCGAGCTTCCAGCAGATCGTACTGCGGCCGAACAGGTCGGTGGGGCTCAACACCATTGCGGCGTAGGCGCCACACCCTTCCGTGCTCTTTGCAGCGACTAGGCCACCGCCCAGCGTGACGGCCCAATCGACCGGAACATCGGCCAAGTGAGTCCCGAGGCGCGTCGTGATCCGCACGAACGGACGGCAGGCCTCGGATACCGGAGCGCCAGGCAAGCCGGTGATTGTCGTGCAGGTCTCCACCGGCAGGACGCTCTCGGAGAGCAGCAGGTTCGACATCGGGGCGCGGATGAACTCCGTGACGGTCCCACCGATGCCGCCGCCCGAGCGCAGGTTGATGTCGACCGGCGCGAACGGGCTGAACTCCGTCACCGTGCCGCCGATGCCACCACCGCGGAAGAACATCGCGTTGCGCGCATGCAATTTGGTCGGCTGGACGAAATCGAGCACCGCGTCGAACGCGCGACGCATGCCCGACCTTGAGACCTGCTCGTCGACGAGGTTCTCACAGTCGAGGAAACTCGCATCGGCCTGTTCGGCGATCTCGAAGCCTGACGCGGCGCCGTGGCCGAGTCGCAGGTCGTCGCGCACCTCCTGCGGAATCACCCCCGACGCGCAGATGCCGACCACCGCCGACTTCGTGAGCGGCGCATTGGTCTCGGACGACTTGGTGATCGTGATGAAGCCCGGATACTGGTCGAGCTTCGTGTCGAGCGGGCCTGCGCCCGGCTCATATGTATCCTCGATCTGCTGGAACTCGATCAGCGTCGGCTCCGACACCGGGTTTGCCTGGAACTTGATGGCGGCCTGCTGGTCGATGCTGTAGACGATCTGCTCTCCGTCGGAGGGCAGGATCAGGTGCGAGTTGGACGGCTCGTTGATGCCGATGTCGATGCCGGCGAAGCAATAGATCGAGTTGACGAAGGCGGTGAGCTGCTCTTCGGTGCCGGGCAGTCGGCCCGCCTCGTAGTGGCCGAGCGTGAAGTCAACGATCAGGTGCGCTTGTGCGATCGCATCCGCGAACCGGCCTTCCTCGACGGCCTTGCCGAGCACGTTGATCTTGCCGCGCACCGAGTTGACGTTGGGCGACGCGGTCAGGAAGACCGCGCCCGCAAGATCCTGCAGGTCAGTCAAGGTCGCGCAAGTGCCTGGAACCATGGCGTTGGCGGCGTTCGTGCGCTGGTAGCGCTCGGGCGACGAGGGCGCCTCGCCGCAGGAGGCGATAAACGCGATAGCGACGAGAGTGAGAGCGAACCTTGCCTGACGATACATGAGTAAGCGGCTCCTGACCTGATAAGGATGCGGCCCACAGGGACCGATCAGACCACGCATTGCAAATCGGGTGCCGCGCGGCCGCAACAGAGGAAAACCGAAGGGCGGCCGAATGTCCGGGCGTCGGCGTTGTGGGACCGCATCGGCCCCGGCGGCTACTCCCGTTACCGCTGGCTTCCGACCAACCGGCGGAAACCGGGCTCGTCCGCAATCGGTCGGAAGAACCAGCCGGGATTCTCGCGCAGTCCGTCCGCCCGGCTCGTGTTGACGGATATGTAAACCGTCAGCCGGCGCAGGGCCTCGTCGGTGTCTCCGAGGATCGTAGACACGTAGGCCGCATACATCACCGACTCGCGCTGGGGGTCCACCGACGCGTCGCCCTCGGCCCGCGTGGCGACGTGCCGAGCACTGTCGGCGAGGACGGCATCCCGGGATACGCCCGACGTGGCCGCGCGCGCGATGGTCGCCGCCACCAAGACCTCGGCGATGAGGCGCGCACGAGCAGTGTCGCGCGGTGCGCTGATCGCAACGAGCGAATCCGCCAGTTGCCAGGCGCGGTCCAGCGGCCAGTCCTCGCGACCGGGCACGGACATCATGTACAGCCGGCATCGCACCGCACGCGCATCGGCGGGATAGCGCGCGTTGAGGTCGTCGCAGTACTCACCCGCGAGGTCGAACTGACCGAGGTCGTACGCGGCGGTGAAGAGCCGCTGGCGCACGACGTTGGCGTTGGCCTGGAACTCGTCGGCGCGCAGCGCCTCCTTGGCGGCGATGAGCACGTCGGCCGCGCCCTTGCCGGCTACGAGGTTGTACATGTGCGAGAGGGTGTTCCACGCACCGGCTTGGTCGGGATTCTGGGCGGTCGCCAGTTCGAGATCGGCCTGCGCCAGCTTCATGTCCGCGTCGATCTTCGCGTCGTCGGCGCCGCCGGCCGCGAGCACGCCCCAGTAGCGCAGCGTCCCACGCATCTCGAGCGCGTCGGCGTCGCCTGGCGCGATCGCCAAGGCACGGTCCGCATGCGCGATGCCGATGTCGACCCACCGCCGGATCGCCGCCGACCCCTCGGGCTGGGCCGCTCGTGAACGGCGGTACGCCAGCGCCGCGCGATGCGTCGCCGGTTCCACCCAGCCCGCGTCGAGCGCCTCCGCGCGCGCATACGACGAGTCCGCGGCGGCGAACGCCCGGGCCGCGCGTTCACCGTCGCCGGCCAGCCGCGCGCTCTCGGCCTCGCGCTCACGCATTGCGCCCTCCTGCACGGCCAGCCACGCCGCATCGCTCGTCGCCGCGCGCTGGCGCTGCAGCAACAGGTCCGTCTTGAGCGCGCGGCCGATGAGGTTCGCGGCCACGGCGCCGAGCGAGTCCTGCATGAGCAGCAGGCTGTCCCGGGCCACGTCGAACGACTGGCGTTCAACCGTCACGCCGGAGCTGTGCAGCAGCCGCACGCTCACCTGCACGCGCTCGCCGCGCGCGATCGGCTCCACTTCGCCACGCACGAGATAGCCCGCGCGCAGCGAATCGGCGATCTCGGTCGTCGCTGCCGAAGACCCACGGAACGCGTCCGAGCCGCCGCGCGAGATCACGCTGATGCTCGAACTGCGGCCCAGCGCACGGATCAGGCTCTCCGTGAGACCGTCCGCGACAGGACCGAGCGACGCGTCGCGGCTCGCATCCGCGAAGTAGAGCACCGCCACGCGCCGTGCGTTCGGGTCTACTGCCGTGGGCTGACCACCCTTGGACTTGAATGCCCAGACGGCGCCGACGCTCGCGAACACGAGTGCCATCACGCCCGCCAGGACCGCCGGTCGTCGCCACAGCGGCGCACGCGGTGGTGCGACCGGCGCGTTGTACTCCGCGGATGTCATGCGCGCCCGCGCCGCCGTGCCGCGCATGACGCGCATCGTGCCCGTGGCACCGACGGGCATGCCCATGAGCGCCGCGAACTCGCCCGAGGTCTGCGGCCGGTCCACCGCCTGTTTGTTGAGCGCGATGAAGATCGTGTTCTCGAGTTCCTCGGGCACCGCGTTGCGCACCACGCGGATGCTCGGCACCTGCTCCATGAGATGCCGCGCCATGATCGCCATGGCGTTGGGGCCCGTGAACGGCGGCTCGCCGCTGAGCATCTCGTAGAGCATGCAGCCAAGACTGTACAGGTCGGCGGTCGGGCCCACGTTGTCGCCCGTCGACTGCTCGGGCGCCATGTACGTCGGCGTGCCGACCGCCATGCCTGTTTGCGTGAGCTTGTCCTTGCCGGCCTCGGTGGCCGCGCGCGCGATGCCGAAGTCGGCGATCAGCGCGTGGTCGCCGGAGAGCAGGATGTTCTCCGGCTTGATGTCGCGGTGCACGATGCCCTGCGCGTGCGCATAGCCCAGCGCGTCGCAAACCTCGAGCGTGATGCGCACCGCGTCGTCGATCGGCAGCATGCCCTCGCGCGTGATCCGGTCGCGCAGCGACTCGCCGCGCACGTACGGCATCACGTAATAGAGCAGGTCGTCGGCGACGCCCGAGTCGTAGAGTCCGAGGATGTGGGGGTGGTGCAGCCGCGCCGCGAGCTTGATCTCGCGTTCGAAGCGCTCGGCGCCAATGGAGGCGGAGAGGTCCGGATGCAGGACCTTGATGGCGACCTCGCGATCGTGCTTGATGTCGCGCGCGAGGAACACCGTGGCCATGCCGCCGCTGCCGAGTTCCCCCTCGATGACGTAGCGATCGGCGAGGTTCTCGCGCAGCCGCATGAGCGTCGGCGAGACCTCCTTCACGTCGGCGAGCGGTGTGCCCTTGAACTCGACGGTGAAGTTGAGGCCGCAGCGACTGCAGAACACGGCGTCCGCGTCTTTCGCGGCGCCGCAATTCGCACAGGTCGACGACTCGATGGGAAACCTCGAACGGGAAGGACGGACCGGCGGTCAGGGGAAAGCCGGATAGGCCAAACTTGTTGCTTGCTCTCGCAGGGGGCAAGCGAGACGGTCGTGAAGCGATTGGAGCGCTTGGCTCGCCTCAACCGACTGCGGGGCGGCTCTGGCGCCCTACGGCCGCCGGATGGGCACAAGTTTCCCGGCGGAGTCGATCCGGTATCGCGGCCCGAACGCCGAGTCGCGGCCGATGATTGAATCGCGGCGCGGGACGGAGTCGCCGCGGATTGCGGCTGAAATACTCGACACACTGACGTCCGTGGCGGCTGCGCCGGTCGCCGGGCGTGGCGTCGGTCTGGTCACTGACTCCGACGCACCTGGGCGACCGGCAGACCCGGTCATGTCAGCGACCGAATCCGCGTCCGCTCGCGCGGCGGCGCTATCCGCGCGCTGGGATACCGAGTCCGTCACCGCGTCGGCGTCGGATTCTGTCGCCTCGTTTCCGGGAGCGCAGGCGACGGCGACCATGATGATCGAACAGATGGCGAGCGCGCGCATGGTCAACGATCCGGAATAGGGGTGACGTTGCCGGCGGCGTCCACCGCGTAGCGGGGTCGCGTCGGCTCCGGGAGACGAATGGCGGCGGCACCAGGGGCCCGGAGCCCCGGCGAGGTCGGAGGAACGGTGTACGGATCCGCCGCCAATGGGTTGACGTTATACCCGACGTCGCCAAGCGACTCGATGCTCATCTTGGAGAACGGGTTGAAGCCCGAGTTGATGAAGCCGGTCATGAGTTCCGTGACGAAGATCGATTCTTTCCAATGCGAGCCTTCGGTGCCTTGCCCGCAGGTCGCGTTGTCGGGCAGGTCACGGCAGTTCTCGACGGGGACGGCGGTCGAGCACACGCTGCCGCCCGCATGGTCGTTCACGCATGCTTGGCGCGCGCCCGACCCCGTGAACCGCACGTTGCTTGTTCCGGCGTCGGCGAGCAGGCCGACACTGGACCACAGTGTTCCAATACCGACCACGTGCAGCATTTCATGCAAGATGACTTCTTCAAGGCGGCCGTCCGCCGCCATTTGCATGAGGTCCGACTCGTCGAAGACCATTCCACCGACCGCTGTGAGGAATGAACCCCGGACAAGACAGGGTCCCGCGCCGCCGAGCGTGCCGCCCGGCCCGTCGATGCTATCGATGTTCGCGAAAATAAGCACGTCGTCCACCGTCTCCTGCACAGTGCCCACGCCGCCGATCCCGCAAGCCGAGATGTCGTTGTTGATCGCGACGTCCGACTCGTCCCCCACCACTGCCGCCTCGATCCGCCGCGCCGCGTTGGAGAACGCCTGCTGGATCGTCGTGGTCGGCGGCTCCCCCACGTAACGCAGGTCGACGGAATAATTCGTCGCGATCTCAGCCGAGATGAACACCGTCTTGAAATTCACAAAGGCGCGCAGCGTCTGCGGCGAGATGATGCGCCCCAACCGCCACACTGGCGCGCTCGCCTGGCCGTCCGCGAACGAAAAGCTCGTGGTCGCGCTCAGCGAGCCGCCCCCCTCGGTCACGTGCCAGTTGATCGTCGCGCCCTCCACCGGGTTGCCAAAACGGTCGGCCACCCGCACGCGCGGCTGCGCGGGCAACTGCGCGCCGGCCACCGCCGATTGTCCGTCCCCGGACACGATCGCCAGCGTGTCCACGGGGCCCGCCACGGCCTGCACGACGACCTCCGTCGGCGCCAGACCCGGCACGGTGATGCTCACACGCTGCTCGACGATGGTGGTGCCGAGCGTCCACTCGCCGATGGGCGTCGCACCCGTGGCCGTGGTCGTCGGCGCGCCGGCGATCGCGCCGCCGCCCGCGCTCACGGTTACCTCCACCGGGAAGCCGCTGATTGGCACATCGTCGGCCGTGCGCACGCTGAAGGTCGGTACTGTGGCGATCGGCTCACCCACGGGCGCTCGTTCCGGCGGCGGCGTCTCGATGACGATGCTCGCCGGCACTGCGCCGATCAGCGCCACAAAACGCGCCGTGAGCGACCCCACCGTCGCGACAACCGCCTCCTCGCCGCCATCGTCGGCACCGAGCGTCCAGGACGGCGCCGTCGCGATGCCTTCGGCGTCCGTGGTCGAACTCGCGCCGGCGATCGTCCCGCCACCCGCCGCCACGCTCCACGCCACCGCCGCGCCAGCCACCGGATTGCCGAACGCGTCGACCACGCGAACCCGCAGCGGCACCGCCGCGGCC
>JAKFFA010000031.1:0-36915 GCA_036675455.1 Gemmatimonadaceae bacterium
CGCAGCCCCGCCCGGCGCGCGCACGCGGCGCTCGGCGCCGAACCCAGGCGCGTACGCGAGCCGAACCCGAGTTCGCCGTAGCTCAGCCTAGCTGGCCGGGCTCGGCCAAGCTGGCCTGAGCCGAGCTAGACCGTGCGGCGGTCGCGGGAGTGGTCGCAGCGACGCTCGCGGCGTAGCAAGAAACTCGCGCGCAGAGCGCGCGAGGTTCGCAGCGTGTAAGCCGCTGCGTCGCGAAGACCACTCCCGCGGCCGCCGCACCGGCCCGGAAACAGACCGAGCACCCCGAAGCCCAACGGGTTCAGGGATTGAACCAATACGAAAGCTTGAGCAAGAACGTGTTGTTGGGATGCAGATCGAACACGTCGCCGAGATCGCGGCCGAACGAGAAGTCGGTGGGCGTCGCGCGCGCGCCGGCGCGGCCCTGCTGCCAGACCAGGAACAGCACCGAGCCCGGCCGATATTCCCACCGCATGACCGCATTGAGGTTCAGCTGCTTGACGTTGAACCCACCCGGATCCGCCCCACCGCCAAACGGCACGAACCGCTCGTCATGGTCGCGCGAGCGCGCGTTGGCGAGCTCCTTCCACGCCGTATAATCGCCGACCGACGTGAACGGCTGCGCATACAACTGGAATGACAAGTCCGGCGTCGCCGTGAAGTTGAGGCGCGTGCTCAGGCTCACCGTCCACTGGTCGAGCCGCGCGAACGTGATGTGCGCGGTGTCGACGGTGACATCGCCCTGGTTGCCGACCCACTGCACATCGTTGACGCCATGCTCGGCCGACGCTTGCACGCTCGCGTTGAACCGCGAGGTCACGCGGAACTGGAAGCCGGGCTCGACCCATGTGCCGAACGTGCGTCCGCCGTCGCCGCGCCATCCGCCGACGAAGAGGTTCGGCGTGTACCATTTCCTGGAGTCGCCTTCCCAACCGAACATGTAGTTGAGCCGCGAGCCGCGCCGGTACGCCGGCCCGCCACGCGCGCCGCGGTCGTCGAACGTGCCGGCGAACGAGTAGTTCCAGCTCGTGTGCACCCAGTGCTGGTTCGGGAGCTCGACGTGATGGTTCGTATTCACACTCGCGCCTGTGAGCAACCCCTCGGCCGACCAGGTGTTGAACGTGTTGAAGTTCGACTGCACGCGCCGGTAGTACTTCGTCGGTTCCATGAACTGCAGCGCGAACCAGTTGCGGAACATCTGCTGGTCAGCGCGCGCCTGGAAGCCCACGTCATTGCTCTCGAACCCCGGCGAGAAGCGCTCATACACCGTCTGGAAGCGCGTCTTGCCGCCGCCGAACTTCGAGACCGTGATGCGCTGGGCATCACCCGTCAGCGACGTGCGCGTCGGATCGTACTCGAGGCCGTCGTCGCGCCGCTGATACCGGTGCACGCCGTCGCGCTGCGTCGCGGCAATCGCCTCCGCGCTGCCACGCACGACACTGCCGGCCACGTAGGTGTGCAGCTCATAGTCGCCGTCGAGGAACCGGTGCCGGAAGTCAATGCCACCCGTATAAGCGTCGGAGCGCAGGAACTCCCGCGTGTCGGGGTCGAGCGACCGGTTCACCGCCGTGACCATGGCGCCAAGACCAGACTGTCCCTGACGCAGATCCTGCTGAAGCCGCACCACGGCGTAGTTCGTCTGCGGCTCGATCGTGCGGTCGAGCGAACCCGTCTCGCGCGCCGTCACGGCATTGAGGACGCCGATGTTGAGCCCGCCGGCCAGCCGCCCCGACACCTTGGCCGCGCCGACGATGCGCGACGACGTCGCGTTCGCCTCGTCGGCGTACAGGTCGCTCAAGTGCGGCGAGCGCCCGATGCGCCGCGAGTAGAAGAGTCCCGTGCAACCCGTGTCGATGTCTCCGCACGCCGTGCGGAAGTTGAAGATGCCCGCCCCTTCGAGGAAGAACGGGCGCCGCTCCTCGAAGAACTGCTCGAAGGCAGACAGGTTGAGCACCGCCGGGTCCGCCTCGACCTGGCCGAAGTCCGGGTTGATCGTCGCGTCGAGTGTGACGTTCGACGTGAGCCCCCACTTCACGTCGGCACCCACCGCCTGTTCCTGCGGATGCGTGAATCCGCCGGCACCGTCGGGACGCGTGATGTTCTTGCTCACGAGGTAAGGCGAGACCTCGAGCCGCCGTGGCTGCGGCAGCCGCGTGATGCCGGAGATCTCACCGGACTGCGACACGTAGCCCTGCACGTCACGCCGGTAGAGCGGCCACGAGATACGCTGGCCCGTGCGCGCCACATCGCGCACGATCATGAGGCCGAACGTGTGCGCATCGAGGTCCGCGAACCGCATCTGGCTGAACGGGATCCGGAACTCAGCCACCCACCCGAGCGAGTCCACCGACGCCGCGCCGTCCCACACCGCGTCCCACGTGCCGTCCTCGACGTTGTCGTTGTAGACGAAGTAGTCGCGCTTGACGCCCGCGGGGTTCAGGATGAACTGGTACGCCGTGCGCCGGTCGTGGTACGAGT
The DNA here is from genome assembly GCA_036675455.1 of Gemmatimonadaceae bacterium. Lineage (GTDB taxonomy): Bacteria > Gemmatimonadota > Gemmatimonadetes > Gemmatimonadales > Gemmatimonadaceae > Pseudogemmatithrix. The sequence goes on from JAKFFA010000031.1 coordinate 2,476, forward strand.
CGATGACGACCTTGAGCTGCTCCGACTCGGTGCGCACATCGCGCCGGCTCAGCAGCGAGATGATGGAGTCCGGCGCCGGGTCGAACATGCGCCCGAGGATGTAGAGGTAGTGATCATCGTAGAGCACCCGGATCTCGGTGCGAAAGCGCGGCACCGCCCCCGTGGTCGGCTCATACTCGAGGAACTGGTCGATGACTTCCGCCTCGCGCCAGACCGCATCGTCCGCCCGGCCATCGATCGACGGCGCATCCGTCGCGCGCGCCGCCAGCGCCTCGCGCGCCGGATCGCGTGGCGTCGCACCCGCCGTTGGCAAGGAACGTCCCCCGCGCGCCACCTGCTGCGCCTGCAGGGAACCGGCAACAACCATCATCGTGAACAGCACAAGAATTCGTCGCATCGGCATTGTCGAGGTAAGGGCCGATGGTCAGACAACGCGACACAAAAAAAGGTTGGAAAACCGAGGATGATGAGGAGCTCGCGGAACCCCCAGCGGAGGATGGGACCTCAGGCAGAAGACAACAGGCGCCCCGCATCGTGGTTATCCGCCGTCCGCCGTCCGCCGTCTACCGTCCGCCGTCTGCCCCTATCACACCCTCTGCCGAGACTTTTCCCAGGGAAGCGGCACCCGCCACTCGCGCGTGTCCACGAACCCCCCGCGCACCGCGCGCGGCTCCTCGACCGTGACCATGGCCACGGGATCGAACCGGTCGACGACTTCCATCACGTCGTCCACCTGCGAGCGCTGGATGATGGTGTGCAGCACCTGCACCGCGCCCGCGCGGCCCTCGCCCACGCTCGAGGTCACGCCGAAGCCCAGGTCGCGCAGCGCATTCGCGAGCGCGTCACCGCTGATGCGCGTGACGATGCGCACCTGCGCGACGCCGTAGGCGACGAACCGCTCGAATGTGATGCCCGTCATCGTGCCGGCCGAATACCCGCCGGCGTACGCGATCACGTGCAGGAAGCTGTCGAGGTGCGAGATCGCCGTGCCCACGGCGAAGATCCAGATCAGGGCCTGGAAGAACCCGAGCACACCCGCGATGCCGCGCTTGCCGCGCACGGTGAACAACACGCGCATCGTGTCGAGCGAGACGTCTACGATTCGGGCAACGAAGATCAGCAGCGCTCCCCACGGGGAGGCGAACACGGCGTCCATGCCACGAATCTAACGGGTGCCTTCGGCCTCTGCCTCGATGGGCTTCACGGAGGCCGATGACATCGTGGGTGGCTCTGCATGCACGGGCGCGGGCGAAGCGTCCCCGCCAGAGATGCCGAGCGAACGCCACACCGCGTACAGCGCCAGCACGATCAGCACCGCCTGCCCCGCGAGCGTCTCCACGCTCGGGAAGATGCCCAGCCACTCGGCGTACGGCCCATGCTCGAGCGCCGTGATCGAGAGCACGTTGCCCTCCTGCAGCTCGCGCAGACCCTTGCCCATGAACACGAACGCCAGGTAGTACAGCAGCGCGCTCGTCGTCGCGAAGAACGCGCGCAGCGGGATGCGCAGACCGAAGCGGTGGAAACCGAACCAGATCACGCCCAGCAGCGCTGCGCCCGCAGCCATGCCGCCGAGCACCGGCGAGAGCACGTCAGGCCCGCGCAGCAACAGCGCCTGATAGAAGAGCGCGGTCTCGGCGCCCTCGCGAAACACGGCGAGGAACGCGACGAGCGCGAGCGCCATCGTGTTGCCCGACGACACCGCGCTGCCGACCTTCGCGCGGATGAACTTCTGCCACTTGGCGGACTCGACCTTGGAGAGCAGCCAGTAGCTCACGGAGAACAGCACCGCCACCGCGAGCAGCATCGTGGCGCCTTCGATGACCTCGCGGCTCGCCGGCGCGTTGGACAGCATCGTCTGCAGCACATACGCCAGTACGCCGCTGGCGACGAGGCCCGCGCCAACACCGTACCAGATCTCGCGCAGACGATGGCGATTGCCCGTCTTGATCAGGAACGCCACGACGGCGCCGATCACGAGGATCGCCTCGAAGCCCTCACGCAGGATGATCAGCAGCGACTCGAAGAACACGCCCCAACCCGTCGACGGCGACTGGGCGAGGTTCACGACCTGCGGGAGCGACGCGGCAATACGTGCACGCGCGGTGGTCGCGGCCGTGATGTCATTCGACTGCACCGCGCCCTTGAAGTCGGCGAAGTGGCGTTCGAGCAGCCCGACCAAGCCCGGGTCACGCGTGCGCACATTCGACTCGAGCGGTTCGAACGCGACGTACGAGTCGAATGCGAGGTCACCGGCGGCCGTGATGTCGCCCGCGCGCGCGCGCTCCAGCGACGTATCGAGCAGCTTCAGGACATCGGAAGCCACCATGGTCGGCGTGCGAACGGCCGGCGGCACCACCGCGGGCTGCATGCGCAGGCCCGCGAGAATCGCCTGCGCGTCGGCGGCGCCGAGCGGGGGCTGGGAGTCCATACCAAGCAGGGCATCACCGGCGTGCAGCGCCGCCAGCACCTGCTTGTCGTGTCGCTCGGCGAGCCACGGGAACGTGTGGCCCTCGGGGATCGCGCCATCGTCGCAACGGCGGCAGCGTGACTCGAGCAGCGCGAGCCCGCGCTGCGCTTCGGCGGCGTCAGACCGCAGCGTGTTCACATAGGTGACCACGGCCCAGCGTTCGGCGGGCGACAGATCGGCGAAGTTCGCCATCGCCGTCCCTTGGATGCCCACGGAGACGATTCGATACATCAGGGCCGGCGTCACGTCGGCCATGAGGTCCGCGTCCGCGAAGGCCGGGGGCGCCGGGTTCATGCCCGCAGCGGCGAATCCGTCACCCTGACCGGTGGCGCCGTGGCAGGACGCGCAGCGCGCCGCGTAGATCGACGCACCTTGGGCCAGGTCGATCGATTCGGTCGGGTAGTCGAGCGCGGCATCCGGACCCAGCAGCGCGACCAACTGCGCGTGCAGCGCACTCAGTTCGGACGGCGGCACGCGCTCCGCGACGGCGACGCGCATCGTGTCGAGGATCGTCGCGAGCGAATCCTCGCGCCCATCGCTGATGCGCGCCGTGAGAGCGCGCGCGTCGGCGAGAAACGTCGTCGCCTCGTCGTATTCGAGCTGGGCGAAGATCTGGCCGTTCTCATCGACGCCTTTGGTGTACTCCTCGACCGCCACGCCCGCGATGGACGCGAGACGCTTGGCGGGAGAGTCCTGTGCGGCGGCCGATGTGGCGCCTGCAATGATCAGCGCGAAGAGCGCGTTGAGAATCGTTCTCAAATGCATACACACGCAAGCTAATGGAAATCCCGACCAGAACGCTAGGGTTCAGGCCTCCAGGATCACCACCGCGCCCGCCGTGTCGTCGGTATGGCTCAATGTCAGCCACACTTCCTGCACCCCGAGTTCCTTCGCGCGTGCCTCGGCACGCCCGCTGAAGTGCAGCACCGGAGGCCCTTCCTCGCCACGGCGCACTTCAGCTTCCTTCCAGCCAATCAACTTGGCCTCATCGGATCCGGTGAGCGCCTTGAACGTCGCCTCCTTCGCCGCCAGACGCGCCGAGAGATGCATCGCGGGGCGCGCGCGCGACATCGCATACTCCTGCTCGTGCGGCGTGAAGAGACGGTCGAGCGCGCGCTGCTCCTTGCGCGCCAGCATCGCCTCCACGCGCGCGATGTCAACGAGGTCGAACCCGATGCCGACGATCACCCGCGCCGCCACCAGCGTCGCTTGCGCGGTGCGTCACCCAGCACGGGCTGCGCGGCGCGCCACCAGTCATCCGCCGCGGCGAATAGTCCGCGCAACGCACCGACCCACGAGTCCCATGCTTCACGGCGCGATGCGACGGGCGCCGTGCGGACCGCGGCGCCGGCGTCGCGTACACTTCGCAGCGCTGCCCACACCGGCGCCCCCAGTTCCTCCACGTGCGCCTGCAGCGCGCGCCGGTCCGGAGCCGATCGCCGGTGTCGCTCCGCCGCCAGCGCGGCGATCGCGTCGCGCCACGCGCGTTCGAGACGGCCCGCGTCAAACGCGGCGACCTGCGCCTCGGGCGTCTGCACACGGCTGGCCGCCGCGCGCGCGTCGATCAATGGTGCGAGAATGCGGTCGTGTCCCGTGCCCGGCTCAGACGGGACCGCTAGCGCACGCAGTGAACGCGTGAACTCGGGCAGCACGAACGCGTCAGGCATCGTCGGCTGAGTAGCGATAGTCGCCAGCGAGCTCGCGGTCGCAGATCGCCGCACGCTCGCCCGTGCGCGCCTCGAACTCGCGCACGAAGTCGGGCAGTCGCGCGGTCGTGAATCCCGCGCGCTCGAGCCCCATTGCCGCAATCGCGCGCTCGATCGCGTCGGGCTCCCCTTCCACCTCGGCAAGCACGTCCATGTGGGGATATCGCTCAAAGCGCACGGTGGCGCCAGCGAGCACATACTGCTCGATCTCCCGGTCGATCTCTCTCGTGACCTCGTAGCCCAGCAGATCAAGGATGCGCGCGAGTTCATCGGGATCGCTCGCGTCGGTAGCGTGCTCCTCGCGCACCTTGTACCCGTCGGCGAAGCCCGTGGGGCCCTTGAACTCAATCCGCGCGCGGACGGCGTCGGATGACACGTCGGTGCCCGTGCCGGGCGGGCCGCCTTGGCGCGCGGCAGGCCGATAGATCCGCAATCGCAGCACATGATCCTTCGCCGCGAGCGTGCGCTCCGCGGTGTCATACCGACGGTCCTCGAGCCGGCCGGCGAACTCGAGCTGGGCGCCGGCCGCACGCGCCGCACGCGCGGCGCCCGCGGCGTCTGCCACCACGCCCTTGAGCTCCACCTCACGCATCGCGGATCGCCTGCATCACGCGTTCGGTGTCCGTCAGATCGTCGAAGGCCGCGCACGGCTCGTGCGAGCGCAGTTCATCCAGCCCATACGTGCCCGTGGCGACGGCGATGGCACGCGCGCCGATGCCGAGTCCGCACTGCACGTCGGCGGGCGTGTCGCCGATGATGACGAGACGGTCGCCGGGCACCTCGTAGCCGAGCAGCGCGCTCGCGCGCGCCCGCGCCACCGCGGGCAGCATGGGTCGGTCCTCATGATCGGAGCCGAAGGCGCCCACGCGGAAGCGATCCGGCGCGATGGAGACCGCACGCAGCTTGGCCGCGGCGCCCACGACGATGTTCCCGGTCAGCAGGCCGAGTACGAGATCATCCTGCGATTCGATCGCGTCGAGCAAGGGGGGGATGCCCGGCAACGAATAGGCACGCGGCGCGTCACCGCGTGTGCCCGCGAGATTCGCATGCAGCCCCTCGACGTATGCCTCGAGCACGGCATCCATGCGCTCGTCGATCGCGTCGTTGCTGAACCCTTCGGCGCGCATGGACTCCCGGACGATGAGCCGGTCCGTCTTTCCGTCATAGCGGTAGCTCGCGGACCCCGTCACGCCGAAGACGGCGAGCAGCGCGGCCTCCATCGCACGACGGCCCGCGCCATCGGAGCGCAGCAGCGTGCCGTCGATATCGAACAGGACGACCTTCTTCGCGCGCTTCGCGCCGCTCATCGCCGCGCCAGGTAGAGGCCACCGATCACCGTCGCCGCGCCCGCGCCCTGGAACAGCGTCGGCACCTCGCCAAGCATGAACCACGCGACGAGCACCGCCACGATCGGCTGCAGGTTGCCGAACATTGCTGTGCGCGTGGGCCCGAGCTGCTCGACACCGCGATACCAGATCAGGTAGGCGATCACCATCGCGAAGAGCCCCGAGTACATGATCGCGCCCCATGTGAGGGGCGCGATCGCTGCCCACTCGGTGCGCCAGAGTGACGGCATCGCGACGAGGATCAACGGGATCACGCCGCCCACGAGCGACCATGCGGCGATCTGCACCGCATCCGCGCGCCGCGTGATGGGCAGCAACAGCACCGTGTAGAACGCCCACGCGACCACGGCAGCGAGAATCATGAGGTCGCCCGCGAGGTGCGCCGTGCCGTCCGCCGAGATGGTGCCGCTGAGCACGAGCAGCACGCCCGCGATCGAGAGCGCGATGCCGGCCATGGCGCGCAGCGGCAGCTTCTCGTGCCCGTACGCGCGCGCCACCAGCGCCACGAGCGCCGGCGCGGCGGCCACGACGAGCGAGGCGGTGCCGGCGCGCGTGAGCGTGATCCCTTGGATGAACATCACCTGATAGACGCAGTGCCCGAGCACGCCGAGCATGAGCAGGCGGCGCCGGTCCGCGGCGTCGGCGCGTCGGCCCGTCCGCACGTACGCGACCACAAGCAGCACGACCGCGGCCAGCGACATGCGCAGCGCGTTGTAGGCCAGCGGCTCCATGACCTGCGTGCCGTACTTGACCACCGAGAAGTTGATGCCCCAGATCGCCGCCATGCCGATGAGCGCGAGTTCTGTGGCGCGCGTGGCGAGCCGTGGTGTGGCGGCGATGCTGGCGGTGGACATCGGGGAAAGATAACGGCAACTTTGGCAATGCATCTCTCCTTCGCCCTCTTCGCGGACGCCGCGAACATCTCCCAGGAAGGCAAGCTCAATATCCTGGGCGTATTCGACGCGCTGCAGGTGGGCTCGTTGCCCACCGTCCATCCCCGGGCGACCTTGATCGTGCGGCTCAAGGCCATCAGGGACGACGCGGGTCGTCACACGCTCGAGTTCCGCTGGTCGGGGCCGAACGACGATGAGATGTGGTCGTCATCGGGCGAGCTGGACGTGGGCGCGCCGCCGCCGGGAGCAATAGAACTCGACGTGCCGGTCATCGCCGCGATTGACCTGCCGATCCAGGAGGCCGGCACGCACACCATGCGCGTGTCGCTGGATGATGAGGTGCACGCGGAGCTGCTGCTGCACGTGCGATCGGGGGCGCCGGTGCTGCCGATGGCTGGCGGCCTCGTCAGCTAGTCGGCGAGTCCCGGGATTCCGTCGCGGCCCTCCGCTAGTCGCACGGCGCGCTCTAGCGCGTCTTCGAGGGCGGCAACCGCCAGCATCTCTGCCTGCGCCAGTGGCGCCGTGCGGCCTTCCATCGGCGACAGGCTAAACACAATGTCGCCGTCAAAGCTCGAGCCCGCGGGCGCGAGGCGGCGGTGGTAGGCGGCGGTCGCGGCGCGGGCGATGCGCTGCAGGTCGAGACGCGAGAAGGCCGCGTCGAGCGCCACGACCGCGAGCGTGGTGTTGGGAGTCGGGGGCAGCGAGTCCGGGTCCGATGCCGCAAAGACCGGCGCGGTCGTCTTGGCGGGTCCGCCCGGCGGACCGCCCGACGCCAGCAACCGCTCGGTGCTCGCGAACGTGCCATCAGGAGCCCGTGCGCCAGCGATCACGCGGCCCGCGCCGTCGCGCACGTCGCCGAAGGCGTTCACGGCGACCATCGCAGCCGCGGCGCAGCCGTGCCCTTCCTTGATCGCCAAGCCAAAGCCGCCCTTCATCGCGTGCTCGCGTCCGAGGATCTTGCCGACCGTGAGCCCGGTCCCGGCGCCAACCGACCCCTCCGCGATGCCGTCGCTGGCCGCCGCGTCGCAGGCGGCCTCAGCCATCTCCGCCGTCGGCCGTGCGCGCGGGCTGCCGAGCGGACCCAGATCGAACAGCACGGCCGCGGGCACGATCGGCACCACGCCGGCCGCTGTCGGAAAGCCGCGGCCGCGCGCCTCCATCCAGCGCATCACGCCCGCGGCGGCGTCGAGGCCGAATGCCGAGCCGCCGGCAAGCAGGATCGCGTCCACACGCTCGACCAAGTGGCCGGGCTCGAGCAGCGCGAGCTCACGCGAACCGGTTGCGCGGCCGATTACGGCGCAGGACGCGCGCAGGGCTTCGTTGATGCCGCGCACCACGGTGCAGCCTGTGGCACCGGCATGGTCCGACGCATGGCCGACCGCGAGGCCGAACCGTTCGAGCGTCACGCCGGCGGCGGTGCGGCTGCGCCGCTGTCGGCGCCCTCACCCGCGTCCGCCGCACACTTGGAGCACAGCGTCACGCCGCGCAGCGCGCAGATCTGGCAGATGAACGTCCCGCAGTGGTTGCACGGGTAGCCCTCGGACGCCCGTTCCTCACGGCCGCAGGCGCGGCAGATCATCGAGTCGCGCTCCGTCATCGTGTCTTCTCCGAGAGGTCGTATTCGCGGATCTTCTTGATGAGCGTGGCGCGCGAGATGCCGAGTTCGCGCGCCGCGTGCGTGCGGTTGTGATGATGCGCGCGCAACGTGCGGTCGATGTGCGCGCGCTCCACCTCGTTCAACGACCGCGGCTCATGATGCGACACGAGCGCGCCCGACGCGCTCTGCACCTCGCGCGGCAGGTGCAGCGCCTCGACCACCGCTTGGCCGCGCGACATCAGCATGGCGCGCTCGAGCACGTTGCGCAGTTCGCGGATGTTGCCGGGCCAGCCGTAGCGCAGCAGCGCGTTGAGGGCCTCGTCCGAGAGCCGCGTCGGCGCGCCGGGCAGCGACGGCAGCAGCGCGTTCTGCACGCTCACGATGAGCTCCATGAGGTCCTCGCGCAGGCGCGCGCGCAGCGGCGGCAACTGGATGGGCATCACGGCGAGGCGATAGTACAGGTCCTCGCGGAACCGGCCCTCGGCGACTTCGGCGACGAGGTCCCGCGACGACGCCGCGATCACGCGCACGTTGGGCGTGATCTCGTTCGTGCCGCCCACGCGGCGGAATCCCTTGCCCTCCAGCACGCGCACGAGCTTGGGCTGCAGTTGCGGGTCGAGGTCGCTGATCTCGTCGAGGAAGATCGTGCCGCGGTCGGCGATCTCGAACGCGCCGAGTTTCGTGGACTCGCCTTCGCCGTTGCCGGCCTCGACGCCGAACAGCTCCGAGTCGAGCGACTCCGGACGCAATGATGCGCAGTTGACCTCGACGAACGGCCCCGCCGCGCGCGGGCTCTGCGCGTGCAGCAACTCGGCGACGCGCCCCTTGCCCGAACCGCTCTCGCCCAGCACGAGCGCCGTCGTGCGGTCGCTGCCGGCCAGCAGCGACAGCTGCGCCTGCAGTTCACGCATCGATGACGACGACCCGAACACGAGGTCCTTGCCGATGCCGCGCCTGTCCGCGAGCCAGTGGCTCATGCGCCGCAACTGCGCCTTCTCGAGTGCGCGTTCCGCCGCGGCGGCCAGATGGCTCAGGTCGACCGGCTTGGTGAGGAAGTTCTCGGCGCCCTTGTGCAGCGCATCCACCGCCGTCGGGACGTCACCGTACGCGGTCACCATGATGACCACCGGGTTGTCGTCGCGGATCGCGGAGAGCACGTCAAAGCCCGTCATGTCCGGCAGACGCACATCCAGCAGGACGAGGTCGGGCCGCAGCCGCCGGTACGCCGCGATGCCATCCTCCCCGTTGTGCGCCTCCACCACCGTGTGGGCGCCGTCGTGGCGGAAGAACATCGCGAACGCGGTTGCGATCGCCACTTCGTCATCGATGATGAGGATGCTCGCCATGGTCAGACAGTGAAGATGTGGGCGGGAAGCTTACGCGCAATGCCGCCGGTCAAAACCGCCACGCGCGGAACAGGTCGAATCCGATCTGTTGCGGTGTCGGCACGAAGCCCCGTGCACTTCCGTTGAGAGCACACAGCACAGCATTGGTTGGCGGCTCCACGCCCATGGAGGCCGTCAACCCGGGCGCGAGAAGGTAATCAAGCTTCACGCCGATGGCGTCGGTCAGGTTGAGCGCCGTCGTGCTGCCGCCCGCGGACATCAACTGGCCGACCTGGCACAACCCCGCGTCCAGGCGCAGGAAAGCACGGTCGCCCACCTGCTTGGCGCAGCTGAAGCGCGTACCCGACAGGATGCTCCCGCCCACATCGCGGATGCCGCCGCCGTAGCCCTCCAGGCCGGCCGTGGACACTTGCGCATCGTCGCACAGCCCGCCGGCGGCCTTGCCGCCAAGCACGCTGCCGAACGACGACAGCAGCACGCGCGCCGCCGTGGACGTATAGTCCCCCTCGCGGCCGGCGATCTCGTAACTCGGCCCGCCGGTCACCAGGTAGCTGATGAGGTCGGCGTTGGTGACGCGCGCCGAATCCGGCGTCGAGAGCTCCGCCGTCGGGTTGGTCAACGTACCGCCCAGGTGCACCCGCACACGCACGTCAGGACGCGCGCCCTGCTGGCTGTACTGCCGCACCGTGTGCACCGCATTGATATCGAGCGTCGGGTTGAGATCCGGGTCGCCGAAGAACCGGATCTCCCCGTCCTGCACCTCGAACGTGCGCTGCACCGGCCCGAGGTTCAGCCGGTACGTGCCGCGCACGGTCTGCAGCGGCCCGTCGAGCGCCAGCTGGAGCTGCCCGGCGTCGCGGCCACGCGTGACGCGGCCGCGCGTGATCGACACGAACCCGCCCAGGTTGATATTCGCCTCGGTCGACCGCAACCAGACGTCGCGCCCCATCGTGATCGGCACGTTGGCGATCGTGAGGTTCTCGACGAGCGTCGACGGCCCGGTGGGCAGCCGACGGTTGGCGAGCGACACCAACGTATCCACGACGCCGAAGCGGTCGAACTCCTCGAGCGAGATGACATCCTTGCCGGCAAGCTCCGGGATGCTGACGACGGCGCGATCCGCCGTCAGCATGCCGCTCAGCGTAGCGTCGCGCCACTCGCCAGCGAGCCGTAGCTCGCCGGAGATATCCACGTCGGCCACGCCGGGCCGCGCGAACGCGTGGAACTCGCGGCTGTTCCAGCGCAGGTCGAGCAGCGGGTTCTCGCGATCGGCGATGCTCATCCAGCCGGAGACGCGCGCGCGGCCGGTACGGCCGTCGACGCTCGACATGGCGGACACTTCGCGCACCGCGACGCTGTCGCCGATAAACGCGACGTCGGCGCCGACGTCATGCCAGCGCACGTCACCCAGCGGCCCCAGGGCGAGCACGCCGTCGCGCACGTTGAGTTCGCCGTCGAGTGTGGGGCGCCCCCACGTGCCGCCGAGCCGCACGTCGAGCGCGAGACGACCAGGGTAACCCGTGACATCATCCGTGAGCGCCTCGAAGATCCCGAGGCTGAGCGAATCGGCATGCACGCTGCCGCGCACCGGCCCGCCATCCAGCCACGTCGTGCGGGTGCCGTTGAAGCCGACGCGCAGCGGCAGAGTGCCTTCCGCGCGCAGGCTCGGCGCATCGGACGGGCCGAGGATCGCGCTGAGCTGCAGCTGGTCGGCCACGGCGCGGCCGGTGAGGCGCAGCGTGTCGAGCCGAATCCCGCTCACGAGCGCATTGCGCAGCTCAGCGCGACCGCCGACTTCCGGCGCGTGTCGTGTGCCCTCGAGCACGAGGTCGACATCCGCGTGGCCGGCCGACGCGCCGTCGAGCTGCAGCAGTTCCGACACGTCGGCCAGCGGCAGCGCGCGCGCCGCGAACCGCAGGCCCATCGGACCCGTGCGGGGTGCGGCCCCCGAGAGGCGCACCGACGCGTCCGCGTCGGCGAGCATGACGAGTGAATCGAGCGCGAAGCCGAACGCGCCCAGCGCGAGCCTGGTGGGCGACGAAAGACGCCACCGGCTCAGCGCGGTGTTCACCGACAGCGAGTCCATGCGCACGAGTAGCGAATCGTCCACGCGTGCGACGCGCGCGCCCGAACGCAGCAACGTGCCGCGCGCGCCCGTGCCGGCGACGGACACTTCGGCGCCGCCGCTGCCGTCGAGCGTGGCGCGCGCGTTGATGGTGCTGAGGCCGAAGCCGCCGCTCTGGACCGTGTCGGCAACCAGCGCCATGACGCCCACGGGCGTGCCGGGCAGGTCCTCGAGCTGCGCCGTGCCGCGCACGCCCTCGATCGTCGTGCCACGCCACAGGAGACCGCTCCCGTTGGCCGTGGCTCCGACGGCGAAGTCACGCAGCCATCCGTGCGCGAGCGCCTCGAGGCCGATGCGGCCGGCCAGCGAATCGTTGGTCGCGCGCGCGAGCCAGCGACGCAAGCCACCGAGCGAGTCTACAGACGCGCGCACGCGCAGCGTGTCCGGGCGGCCTGCGTGCAGTCCGAGGGCGCCGCCGGCCGAGAGCTCAAGCGCCGACGTCTCGAGGTGCAGGGTGTCGAGCATTGCGCGTCCCTCGCCGAACCGCATGCGCGCGTTGCCGGCGAACACGCGCACACCGTCCAAGAGTGACCGGTCGACGATCACCGTCGCGTCGCCCTGCAGGTCGGCGAGGGAATCGCCCATCACATCCATCGCGACGCGTGCCGTGAGTTCGCCGTCGGGTGCGCGCTCGTTGTCGAGCGCGCGGCGCGGGTCGACGGCGCTCAGGTTCGCGCGGCCCGTGACGCGATACACGGGCCGCTCGGCGTCGAGGCGCAAATCGGTCTCGACGCGCCCGGCCTCGCCCACAAGGTCCGCCGTGACGAACAGGTCCGCGAGCGACCCGCGCACGCGCAGCGGCCCGCTGGCCTCGCCCCGCCACGGGATCTCGGGGAACGACTGCGCCAGCGCCGTGAACGAGAGCGGCAGCGCGGCGGCGTCCAGTTCGTACGAGACGCGGTCCGCGCCCCACGTGAGGCGACCCGTGCCGCGCAGCCGGCTCGGCGGCGCGTCACCGTCGCGGTGCGTCACGTCGGCCTCGCTGAAGCGCGCGTCCAACCACGAGGAATCGACGCGCGCCGTGCCCGCGAGGGTGCCGTCCAGGCGAGGGAAATCCGAATCGAGGAACTGCAGTGTGCGCAGGTCAAGTTGCTGCAGGCGCACAGTGAAGCCCCGGAACACCGCCTCCGACGGGCGCAGGATATCGAGCTGGCCGGACGCGCTGCCGCGCGTGACCGCGCCCGGCACGTTGGCGTCGCGGAACACGGTGGTGACGTCGTCCACCATGAAGCGGTTCAGCGGACCGCCGCGCGCGCGCACGCGGCCCGTGAACCGGCCCTTCCACGCGACCGGGAACGGGCCTTGGTGGAAGCGCTCGAGCAGCGCAAAGTCCAGCGGAGACGCCTCCAGATCGACGTCCTTGAGGAGTGTCACGGGCCCGCCAATGCCCCAGGTCATGCGACCGCGCAGACGCGAGCCGTGCGTGCGCACGTCGAGCGAGGTCAGCTCGTACTCGAGGATTTCGAGATCCTCGACGGAGTTGGCAATGCGCAGGACGACGCTGCCGCCGCCGGTGGTCGGCAACGCGTCGTCGATCCACGCGATGTCGGCCATCGAGACGGAATCGCCCACGACCTGCGCGTCGTAGCGCACCGGAAGGTCACTGCCCCATACGATCTTGCCGCGCCCACGGCCCGTCGAGGCGCGGAGGTCGAAATGGGACACGTCGAACCACACCGAGTCGCCGAGCCAGCGCACGTCCCCCGTGATGTCGTGGAACGTGAACGGCGGGTTCGACTCGTCCACATCCATCCGCGCGATCTCGAAATGCCGGCCGGCCGAATCCGGGTACGCGAGGCGCACGCGCGGCAGTGCAAGCTGGATGTCCGTCCAGTTCCATGTGCGGATGAACCCGTCGTCCGCGCGGCGCGTGATCTGCTCGGGATTCTCGAGGGCCACGGCGATCGCGCTGTCGCGCCGCGCGCCGCGCAGCGAGTCGGCGGGCTCCCACGGCATCATGAGCGTGAAGCGGCCGTCGGTGACCTGCGCGTCCTCGATGATAATGACGCTGCCAAACGCCGAGCGCGGCGCACGCAACCGCGTGCCGGGGCGCTCGGGCCAGAGCCGGTTGTGCGACCACTTGGTGTCGAACCCGCGGCGCATCGCGAGGAACGGACGCGTGATCTCCGCCGACCGCAGGATGATGCGGCCGTCCACGAGGTCGCGCGGGTCGAACGTGACGCGGATCGGTCCCGTCGCGACGAACACGGAGTCGTTGCGGTCGCGGATCACGAGCGAATCGGTGCGCAGGTCCGTGAGGAATGACCCACTCAAGGTGCCCAGCTCGACCGTACCTTCGAGCGAGCGCTCAAGCTGCGCCTCCAGCACGCGGCGAATGAGATTGCGGCCGCCTTCGCTCTGCGTCGCGGCCGCAAAGCCCACGACGACACCTGCGCCAATGGCCAGCATCGCAAGCGCGCTCACGAGCGCGACGAGGCGGCGGCGTCCCATCATCGTCAGAACGCCTGCCCGATCGCGATCGACGGCGTGAGCCGACTGAAGAAGTTTGCGGGCTGCGGCGGGCGATAACGCGCGGGGCACGGTCCGTCCGCCTGGACGGCGACCCCGCCCGACGACGTGACCGCCAGCAGGTTGCCGGGGCTCACGCAGTAGAGCGCGCCGCCCGCGGCGATGGGCGCGTCGAAATACGCCGCGCCGCCGACACGGCGGTACGGATTGTACGCGAGGTCAGCGCGCAGGTAGCCGATCGGCGTCCGGACACGCACGCCCATGCCGGGCGTCAGTTTGAGCGACCGGAAGCCGAGGGCCGACGACGTGCCGCCGCGATTCCAGACCTCGCCGACGTCCGCGAACACCGTCCACTGCAGCCGCGACGGGAGGAACGGACTCGCGAGCCGCAGTTCCGCGTTGCCGATGACCAGCGTGTTGCCGCCCGTGGGCACGGCGCGCTGGCCCACGCTTGTGGGGTCGGCGCGGAAGTACACGAGCTCGCCGGGCGCCGCGGGCAGCGATGCCGGCGACCCGTCTGCGTGCACGGTGTCGTACGCCGTCGGGATGTACACGGACGGCCCGAGCTCGTTTTGACGGAAGCCGCGCACGGTGGTCGGGCCGCCGCCGAACAGGCGCTCCTGCGGCGGCACGAAGCGCGCCGCATCGCCCAGCGCGAACGTCGGGCCCAGCACGACCCCGACGCGCAAGCGCGCCGCGAACACGACGTCCTGCCCGAGCGGCACGTACACGGAGCCGTCCGCGGTGAGCCGGCTGAACTCAAGCGACGCGTCCGCGCCGACCACGTCAGATGCGTGGCGCGCCTCGACGCGCCCCACGACGCCGCGCGTCGGGTCCAGCGGATTGTCCGTGCGGTTGTACGACGACGAGACGCTCAGCACCGCCAGACGCTGCAGCGCCTGCAGCGACTGGCGGTCGGCGCGCTCGCACGCGTTGAAGACCGCGCAGAACAGCGCCGGCTGTGCCTCGGTGCGCCCGTATTCGAGCGAATACGCGATGCTGTGCGTGCGCCGCGGCAGCGTGCGGTTGACCGCCAGGCTCATGCCCACTGGCGTCGTGCGCAGGAAGGCGTTGTACTCGCTGCGGCGCTCCGAGTATACGGACAACGTCGGCACGAAGCTGGCGCGCAGCAGGGACGGCTGGCTGACGGTCGCGCCCGCGTAGTAGTTCAGGTTGGCGCTGTAGAGGTCGCCGCGCGCCTGCGGGCACAGCGCGGCCGCACCGTCGAGGGGCTCGCCGATGCCGATCTTGGAGAGCCGCCCGCGCAGTTCGAGTCGCGTGGCCGAGCCCAGCAGGTTGTACTCCGTGAGTTCGCCCGTCGCGCGAAAGCAATCCAGTGAGCCCCAGCCGCCGCCCACGCGCGCGGACCGCAAGAAACCCTCAGTGACGCCGACTTCGATGTCGATGAGCGAGTCGCCGCGCGGGAGCCCCGGCTCCACGACGACCTGCGAAAACGCCTCGGTCTGGTACAGCGTACGCTTGGCGCGCTCCAGCAGCCGCTCACGATACAGGTCGCCCTCGCGGATGCCGACGAGACGGCGCACCGCGCCCTCGTCCACCTGGGGTTCGTCACCGGCCCGGCCGCGCTGGTCGATCAGCACCCGCCCGACCCGACGCCGCGCGCCCGCCTCCACCGTGAACTGCACCGTGGCACGACGATCCGCCGTACGCGTGTCGTATCCGAGGAACGTCTCGGCGTCGGGATACCCGTTGTCGCGCAGACGGCGCGTGATCGTGTCGCGCGAGGCAGCGATCGCGTAGCGGTCGAACAGGCCACCCACGCGCACGGGTAGGTCAGTGAGGATCGCGGCGCGCTCCGGCACGCCGTCCATACCCAGCACGCGCAGCGTGTCGACCCGGACCGGCTGGCCTTCGTTGATCACGAACCGCACTGCGACGCGCGACGGGCCCAGCGGCGTCACCGCGGTGTCCACCGTCGCCGCCGTGAAGCCGTGATTGCGGTACCAGACCAGCAGGCGCAGGACGTCGCGTGGGAATTCCTCGCGGTTCAGGCAGTGACGCGCGCCGATGATGCGCAGCACGCGCCGCGCCCAGCTCGACGCCGTGGTCACGATGCCCTCGGCGAGCGTGGCATCGTCGAACGCGCGGTTCCCCGTGAACGTCAGCGAGCGCACTTCGACATCGCCACGTTCACAGCGCGTCTCCTGGGAGAGTACGGCGGCGGGCGCAGCGCAGAGAAGCAGGAGCGCCAGCAGCGCCGACCGGAGCCACGTCACCGGTTCAATCGTCCTTCTGGCCGAAGACCGCGAGGTTCGATGAGTGCCCCGGGTTCACCTTCTTTTCCGGATGCACCCAGTGGAACGCCTGGTTGACGGCGATGGTCGCCTCGCCGAAGCCCGTCGCGATGAGCTTGAGCTTGCCGGGGTACGTGTTCACATCGCCGGCGGCCCAGATGCCCGGACGACCTGTCTCCATGAGCTGGTTGACCACGATCTCGTCGTTCTCCACGGTGAGTCCCCACTGCGTGAGCGCTCCCATGTCACTGACGAATCCGAGCATCGGAAGTACCACATCGCACTCCACCCGGCGCGTGGACTTCGCCTTGATGTCCTTGAGTTCGAGCCCCGTGAGCCGGCCGTCCTCGGCCAGCACGTCGGCGATCTCATGGAACGTGTGCAGGGCGGTCTGCCCCAGCGCCGCCGATTGCATCACTGCGTCGACCGTCGCCTGATGGGCGCGGAACCGGTCGCTGCGGTGGACCAGCGTGATCGTCTTGGCCACGCCCTGCAGCTGGTGCGCCCAGTCGAACGCCGTGTCGCCGCCACCGATGATGACCACGCGCCGGTCCTCAAACTCGCGCGGCTCCAGCACCTTGTCGAAAATGCCCTTGCCGTACCACGGCTCCGCGCACGCCTGCGGCAGCCGACGCGGCGAGAACGCGCCGATTCCCGCGGCAATGATCACGGCCCGCGACGGGAACCGGTCGGTCTCCGTCACGAGCGTGAACACGCCGTCGGATTCCTCGAGTGCGACCACGTTCTGCCCGCAGTGCACCGGCTGCCCGAACTGGCCCGCTTGCTGCATCAGCGAGCTCACGAGGTCCTTGGCGAGTATCTTGGGGAAGCCGGCGACGTCAAAGATGTATTTTTCGGGGTACAGCGCCGAGAGCTGGCCGCCGGGCTGCGCCAAGGCGTCGACGATTTGCGCCGTCGCGCCGCGCATGCCAGCGTAGAACAAGGCGAAGAGCCCGGCAGGCCCTGCGCCGATGATCGTGATGTCGCGTATGTCGTGAGTTGCCATCCTCTTAAGATCGCCGCACAGTGCCCCTTCGAGCAACGGCACACCCCCTCTCTCCCGCCCGACGTGACAGACCTGAACGACCTCGTTTCCCCGAGCCGTTTCCGACTCCTGCGCGAGATCGCCCGCGGTGGCATGGCCACGGTCTACGAAGCCGAACAAGTCGGCGCCGCCGGCTTCACGAAGCGCATGGCGGTCAAGATCATCCACGAGCGCTTCGCCCGGCATCCCGAGTGGCTGCAGCTCTTCATCGACGAAGCCAAGCTCTCGGCCAACCTCGTGCACGGCAACATCGTGCAGATCTACCAGCTGGGTGAGTCCGACCGCGGGCACTTCATCGCGATGGAGTACATCAAGGGCGTCACGCTGCGCACCCTGATCAACACGCACCGGGCCCGTCGCGCGCCGCTGCCCGCCGACATCGCGGCCTATTGCGCCAGCCGCGTCTGCCGCGCGCTCGACTTCGCCCACCACTTCATGGGCGAGGACGGGCGGCGCCTCGACATCGTCCACCGCGACGTCTCGCCCGGCAACGTCATGCTCACGTGGGACGGCCACGTGAAACTCGCCGACTTCGGCATCGCCAAGGCGCGCACATCCGCCGACCCCGCTGCCACGCGCAAGCTGCTGCTGGGCAAGAAGCACTACATGAGCCCGGAGCAGCTCATGGGCGTCTCGGTGGACTGGCGGGCGGATATCTTCTCGATGGGCGTGGTGCTGTTCGAGTTGTTCGCGCTCAAATCGTTGTTCACGGAGGACGCGACGCTGGCCGCAATCGACGAGGTCGTCATCGGTCCGACACCGGACCTGGCGCCACGGTTGCCGGCGGCCGACCCGGCGATCCGCGCCATCATCGCGGAGGCCATCTCCAAACAGGCAGACGCACGGCCCAACGCCGCGACGCTCGGCCGTTCGCTCGACGACTGGTGCAATGCGCAGCGTACGCCGGGGTCGCCCGAGCGGTTGCAGGCGCACCTCGCCGACCTGTATCCGGAATCGTACCGGCCTCCCACGCGGGCGACGGACGAGGCGACCGCCGCCGACGCATCGACGAACGAGCCGCCGGCGATCGAAATCCTGCCGGGTGTCGACT
The DNA here is from genome assembly GCA_036675455.1 of Gemmatimonadaceae bacterium. Classification (GTDB taxonomy): domain Bacteria; phylum Gemmatimonadota; class Gemmatimonadetes; order Gemmatimonadales; family Gemmatimonadaceae; genus Pseudogemmatithrix. The sequence goes on from JAKFFA010000031.1 coordinate 20,776, forward strand.
TTCGCGGCCCGCAGTCGGGCTGACCGCCTGCACGGCGCCAAAAAACGGCGGCTAGATTGCGAGCATGACGACCAGGATCTACACCAAGACCGGCGACGGCGGAAAGACCGGACTCTTCGGCGGCGGCCGCGTGCCCAAGGACCATCCGCGCGTCGCCGCGTATGGCGACATCGATGAACTCAATGCCGTGATCGGCATGGCGCGTTCGGTGGACATGATGCCGCGCATCGATGAGGTGTTGGCACCGGTGCAACGCGACCTGTTCTCGCTCGGCGCGCTGCTCGCCACGCCCGACCTCGCGAAGATGAAGGAGCAGCTCGGCAAGGCGCGCATCTCGGATGCGCGCATCGCGCAGCTCGAGCAGGCCATCGACGACGGTGAGGAAGAACTCGAGCCGCTCAAGGCGTTCATCCTGCCCGGCGGCACGCCCAAGGCCGCCGCACTGCACGTGGCGCGCACGGTCTGCCGCCGCGCCGAGCGCGCGGTGATCAGCCTGCAGAAGGACACGGAGATTCCGCAGATCGTGATCGTCTACCTGAACCGCCTCTCGGACCTGCTGTTCGTGCTCGCGCGCGTGGCGAATCGCCGCGCCGGCGCCGGCGAAGTGACGTGGTAGCGTGAACGGCCCGCTCGTCCTCCACGGCGCCACCATCGACGTCGCGCCCGGCGCATTGTCGTCGCTCGGCCCGACCGTACATGCGCTGCGGCCGGACCATCGCGTCGTGATCATCGCGGACGAACAGGTGGCCGCCCTGTACGGCGAGGCGGCGCGCGAGTCGTTCGAGACCGAGCCCGTGTTGCTCACGTTCACCGCCGGCGAGCGCAACAAGACACGCGCCACATGGGCCTCGCTGACCGACCGGCTGATTTCCCACGGCTTCGGCCGCGATACGATCGTCGTCGCCTTAGGCGGCGGTGTCACCGGCGACCTCGCTGGCTTCGTGGCCGCGACTTACCTGCGCGGCGTGCCGTTCGTGCAGGTGCCGACCACGTTGCTCGCCATGATCGACGCATCGATCGGTGGCAAGACCGGCGTCGATACCCAAGCGGGCAAGAACCTCGTCGGCGCGTTCCATCAGCCAGCGCACGTGCTCATCGATCCGCGCCTGCTCACGACGCTACCGCCAGCCGTCATGCGCGAGGGGCTGGCCGAGGCGATCAAGCACGGCGTGATCGCGGATGGCGCGTACTTCGGCTGGATTGCCGCATCCCTGCGAGAGATCCTCGATGTGGACGCGCTCGACGAGGAGACGGCCCAGCATCTCGTGCGGCGATCGGTGGAGATAAAGGTCGGCGTCGTGCGCCAGGACGAGCGCGAACTCGGCATGCGCAAGATCCTCAACTTCGGCCACACCATCGCACACGCGGTGGAGCACGTAACGGCATACGGCGTGTCGCACGGTGAAGCCGTGGCGATCGGCATGGTGGCCGAGGCGATCCTTGCCGAACGTTTGCGCCTGGCCGAGCGCGGGCTGAGCGACGCGATCGCTACGGTGTGCGACGCGGCAGGCCTGCCCGTACGCCTTCCCGAGGGTGCGAGCCCCGCCGAGATCGTGGGAGCGACGCGCACGGACAAAAAGGCGCGCGGTGGCCACGTCGAGTACGCCCTGCCGCGCGCACTCGGTGAGATGGCCGGCTCTGAAAGCGGCTACGCGGTGCGGCCGACCGACGCAGATGTGCTGCGTGCGTTGGAACGATTGTGAACGCGGACAAGTGATTGTGCGGCAAAAGGATGGCGCCTTGACGGCGGGGTGGTGTCGCCTTGGCACAGTTCTTGGCTGTTGACCATTCTTCGCTCCCGCTTATAGCGTTCCAAACCGAGGCGCCCACGCGGCACGCGTCTCGGTGTTGCAGCGGCTGGTCCTGCATCTGAGTTCTTCCCGAATGCGTTCACGACGGGTCAACCCACCGGCCCGCTTCACTTCACACGCGGTAACGGGGTGTGTATGCAGCACGCGACCGAGACGAGATCGAAAGGCTACTTCCGCTCCTCACCCTCCTCCGCGTTCGACCAGTATTTGCAGGACATCCAGAAACTCCCGCTGATCACCGACCCCGCCGAAGAGCGGCGTCTTGCACGACTCGCCCAAAAGGGCGATGAAGCTGCCGCAGAGCGGCTCGTGACCGCGAACCTCCGGTTCGTCATCTCATATGTGAAGAAGTACCAGGGCCACGGACTCGACTTGTCCGAACTCGTCGCCATCGGCAACGAAGGGCTCCTGAAGGCGGTCCGGAAGTTCGATCCCGACCAGGGCGTCAAGTTCATCTCGTACGCCGTGTGGTGGGTGCGCCAGGCAGTGCTGAAGGCCTTGGCCGAGCAGACCCGGTCGGTGCGCATCCCGCTCAACCAGAACTCACAGCTCATTCGCCTGTCGCGCGCCGAGACGGTGCTGGCACAGGTCCTCAAGCGTGACCCGACCGACAGCGAAATCGGTCGCCTCCTCGACGAGACCCCCGAGCAGGTCCGCTCCTCCAAGCAGATGTCGTCCACCGAACTCTCGCTCGATGCGCCGGTCGACCGGTCGGATCGCGAGGCCTGCACGCTCGGTGAGCGCTTCGCCGGCGGCGACGGCATCGAGATCGAGGAACGCACGGACTTCAAGCTCATGCAGGAGACCATCAACAAGGTCTTCAAGCAGTACCTCACGCCACGCGAGCGGAAGATCCTCAACCTGTATTACGGCCTCGACGAAGGCGCCGAGGCGATGACGCTTGAGAAGATCGGCGCGCTCATGGGCGTCACGCGCGAGCGCATCCGGCAGATTCGCGAGCGCGCATTCGACAAGCTGCGGACGTCACCCGAGGGCCGTGCTCTGGCGGGCTTCTGGGCGATCACCTGAGTTGAGCGCACGTGGTCCGGCGGCGCACGGCGCTGCGGACCCGTCATCGACTGTCGCCGCGCCCGGAGTTTCGTGGCGACAATGTGAAGGGGGCTCGGACAATGTCCGGGCCCCCTTCATAGATTTGCGGGGTGAGCGATCTCGCTGCCGACCTCCGGCGCATCGTCGGCCCGCATGTCACCACGCGGGACTCGACGCTGCTGGTGTACGAGTCCGACGGCTTGCCCGGCTACCGCCGGCGTCCGTCGCTGGCCGTGTTTCCCGGCACGCGCGACGAGCTCGTGGACGTCGTGCGCGCGCTGTACGCCGCGGCGGCGCCGTTTGTGGCGCGCGGCGCAGGCACGGGACTCTCCGGCGGCGCGCTCGCCGATGGCATCGTGCTGCTCGGGCTGCACCGGCTCAAGCGCATCATCGCGCTGGATCCGGACGCGCGCACGGCGACGGTCGAGCCGGGCGTCGTGAACGCCGTGCTCTCGCGCGAGGCGGCACGCCACGGGTTGCACTACGCGCCCGATCCATCGTCGCAAACCGCATGCACCATCGGCGGCAACATCGCCGAGAATGCGGGCGGCCCGCATTGCCTCAAGTATGGCGTCACGCTGAACCACGTGTTGAAGGCCAGCGTGGTGTTGCCCGACGGCGAAGTCGTGAAGCTCGACCGCGGGGATGAGGGAGGGTTCGACCTTCTCGGCGCCTTCACAGGCAGCGAGGGATGCTTCGGCGTCGTGCTCGACGCGACGGTGCGGCTCACGCCGATTCCCGAGCGCATCATCACACTGCTGGCGGACTTCACGAGCGTGCGCGACGCGGCTGAAGCGACGTCGGCGATCATCGCGGCGGGGATCGTGCCGGCCGCACTCGAGCTCATGGACCAGGCGACGATCCAGGCGGTCGAGCAGAGCATCTATGCTGCTGGCTATCCGGTGGATGCCGCGGCGGTGTTGCTGATCGAAGTCGACGGTGCCGAGGCAGGCCTGGACGACGACGCGCGCGCAGTCGAGCGGCTCTGCCGCGCCGCACGAGCGCGCGAGGTCCGCGTGGCGACGGGCGAAGCGGAGCGACTCAAGCTGTGGCAAGGGCGCAAGAAGGCGTTCGGCGCGATGGGCCGCGTGGCGCCGCATCTCGTGGTGCAGGATGCCGTCGTGCCGCGCACACAGCTCGCGTCGCTGCTGGAGCGCATCCATGACATCGGCGCGCGGCACGGCGTGCGCGTCTGCAATGTCTTCCACGCCGGCGACGGCAATCTCCATCCGAACATTCCCTACGACGCCGATGACGCCGACGAGGCGGCGCGCGTGCACGCCGCGATGACGGAGATCATGCGACTGTGCATCGCGTCCGGCGGCACGATCACGGGCGAGCATGGCGTGGGACTCGACAAGCTCCCGTACATGGACGAGCTGTTCACGCCCGACACGCTCGACGCGATGTGCTCGCTGCGCGCGGTGTTCGACCCGCTGCTGCGGGCCAATCCCGGCAAGGCAGTGCCGGTACGCGCCTGCCGCGAATGGCATGGGGTGGTGCGCACATGATCGGTGCCGCGGTTATCCACCGACCGAGTGACACCGCCGGCGTCGCAGACGTGGTCAGGTCGGCGGCCGCGGCCGATCGCGCGCTGCGCATTCGCGGCGCGGGTACGTGGATGGACGCCGGCCTGCCCGTGCGCGCCGGTGAAACGCTCGACCTGAGTGCGCTCGGCGGCATCGACCGCTACACGCCGGACGACCTCACCATCAGCGCCGGAGCCGCGGTCACCCTTGCCGAACTCGACGAGGTCACGCGCGCACACAATCAATGGTGTCCACTGCTGCCATGGGGCGATGACGCCGGCAGCGTCGGCGCGACGATCGCAACTGCCACCAGCGGCCCATTCGCCGGGTCGCTGGGCCGCCCGCGCGACCTGGTGATCGGGCTGGAGTGTGTGGATGGACTCGGCCGCGTGATTCGCGCAGGCGGCCGCGTCGTGAAGAACGTCGCCGGCTTCGACCTCACGCGCTTGATGACGGGTCAGTGGGGGACGTTGGGCGTCATCACCGCGGTGCACCTGCGCCTGCGCGCGCGCCCCGCGGTGGACGAGAGCTTCACCGTCTCGGGTGGAGCGGAGGATGACTCCGCCATGCGCGCCTTCGCGGCCGGGCCACATGCGCCGATGGCCTGCATGCCGTGGCCAGGTGGGTGGCTCGTGCGCCTTGGGGGTAATCGCGCGTCCGTGGATGCGGCGGTAGCCGCACTGCGGCGCTGTGGTGAGGTTGTGCAGGTGGACGACGGTGTGTGGAATGCCGTCCGGAGAGACAGCGCCCCTCCGCCACGCGCCAATGTTTGGAAATGGGACGCGCTGTCGCAGCGGCTCAAGAAGCGGTTCGATCCGGCGCAGGTGTTGAATCGTGGCCTGCTTGGGGAGGCGTCGTGAGGGAGTCGCGTGCACCGGAGAGTGGCAATGCCGAATCCGGCGGCGCCTTGCACGATTCCCCGCTCGGGCGCGAGCGCGCGGGCCTCGACGCCTGCGTGCACTGCGGCTTCTGCCTGCCGGCGTGTCCCACGTACCTCGTGCTCGAGGACGAGAACGACTCGCCGCGCGGGCGCATCGTGCTCATGGGCGCGCTGCTCGACGGGCGCATCGCGCCGAACGATGCGCACGCGCTCGCGCACCTCGACCAGTGCCTGGGCTGCCGCGGCTGCGAGACGGCCTGCCCCAGCGGCGTGCCGTATGGTCGCCTGCTCGAGGCGGCGCGCGAGACGCTCGTGCAGGGGACGCCGAGGCGAAGTCTGTCGTGGAAGGCGCGCCTTGTGCTGGCGGTGTTCGCGCGCGAGTGGCTGCTGCGGCCGACGTTGGCGCTCGCGCGGGCGGCGCGCGGGCTTGGATTGGCGCGGCTCGCCGCCGCCGTGTTGCCGGCGTCGCTCGGAATGCCGGCGGCGATGCTCGTCGCGACGCGACGAGAGGCGGTTCCGGGCGCTCGGCAGCACACACCACCTGGTGGACCTGGTGCTCCGCCGAGCGTTCCTGCGAAGGGGACGGCTGCCGCCCCGGCGCGTGGCACCGCCGCCCTGCTCACCGGCTGCGTGATGGAAGGCCTGTTCACCGGAATCAATCGCGCCACCGAACGCGTGCTCAGCGTGAACGGCTGGTCGATGGTGCCTGCGGCAGGCCAGCGCTGTTGCGGCGCGCTGCATGCGCACGCCGGCGATGCGTCCACTGCGCGTCGGCTCGCCAAGGCCAACATCGCCGCGTTCCAGGCATCCGGGGCGGATGTCGTCGTGCTCAACTCTGCGGGCTGCGGCTCCATGTGCCGGGAGTACGGACATCTTCTGGCCGACGATTCCGCCTGGGCCGCGCGCGCCACAGCGTTCTCCGCGCGCGTCGTGGACGCGCTCGAACTCTTGGCCGAGGCGGGCCCGCTGCCGGCAGCGCCGACGCCGGGGCGCGCGCGCACCCGCGTGGCATGGGACGCACCGTGCCACCTGCAGCACGCGCAACGTATTCTCGCGCCGCCGCTCAAGGTGCTGGCCGCGCTGGGCGACGTGGAGATCGTGCCGCTCGTCGACAGCGACCTGTGCTGCGGCAGCGCCGGCATCTTCACGCTGACGCAACCCGATGTGTCGGCGCGTGTCCTCGAGCCCAAGCTGCGGCGCATCGAGGAATCGGGCGCCGATGTGATCGCGACGTCGAATCCCGGCTGTCTCATGCAGATCGGCGGCGGCCTCGCGTTGCGCGATGGTCCGGGCAGGCGCGTGCTCGTGCGGCATCCAATCGAATTGCTGGACGAGGGCTACGCGCCGGACGGGACCGCCGGTTAGGATTCGTGTATGGAGGTTCCAGTCCTGCTGGTGGAGTTCGAGGGCGTGATCGCCGATACCGCAGTCATGCGTGAATCGGCGCTTGCCGGATGGCTGGAAGCGGAGGGCGTCACGCACTCCCCCGCACTGCTCGCGCTGGGGCGCGGCTATAGCACCGAGGAGGCCGTGCGGCGCTTGCGCCGGGGCGCGGGCCTGGCCGACGACGAAACAGCGGTCGAGCTCGGTCGGCTTCGCGTCGAGAAAGCGTTTGCGGCGCGCGCCAGCAAGGGACTCAATGTGCGACCGGGCCTGCGCAAAGCGCTCGAGCGCCTCGCCGCCTGCGCGCGTTGTGCGATCGTCACGCGCGCGTCGCATCGCGAGGTGGACTTCGTGCTCAGCCTCATGAATCTCGACGGGATCTTCCGTCCGGTGATCGCCCTCGAGGATGCCGCGCCACCGAAGCCCGCGCCGGAGCCGTACTTCACCGCGCTCGCCCGTATCGAACAGCTCTTCCCGGGCCAGCAGCTGCGGGCCCTGGCCGTCGAGGACTCGGTAGTCGGCGTGCGGGCCGCGCGTGAAGCGGGCATCGCCTGCGTGGCGGTCGGCCCCCTCGCCGCGCACGAGGCGCTCGAGGCCGATGCGTGGGTCGAATCGCTCACCGACCTCACACCGGCGCGCGTGCGCGAACTCACGGGCGTCTCCACGAGTGGACGGCGATGAGCACCACAATCGTCGAAGATGCCGCAATGGCCACCTACGACGCGCTGCGCACAAAGGCGGCGAGTGTGGATCGGTCCGCCCGCATGCGCATGACGTTTGCCGGCGACAAGGCCAAGGAGGCGCTTGGCGGCCTGCTCACGAATGACGTCGTGTCACTCGCGACGGGTCACGGCCAGCGCGCCGCGGCGCTGACGCCCAAGGGCCGCGTCATCGCGCTGGTGCGCGTGATGGATCGCGGCGACGATGTGCTGGTCGACGCCGATGCCGCGGCCGCCGAGGGCTTCGTCGCGATGATTCGTAAGTACGTGAATCCGCGGCTCGCCAAGTACGCCGACGTCACCGCATCGACGCGCTGCGTCGGCGTGTACGGACCGCAGAGTGCACACGTCCTGGCCGTCGCGCTCGCCGCGTCTACGGACGCACAAGGCGCGCGCGACGCGCTTCATGCGATAGAATCGCTCGGCACACATGCCTCACTGCGCATCGGCACCGGCGACGCCGCCGTGCTCGTAGTCCGTTCGGCGGACCTTGGCGGCGTCGGCTTCGACTGCATCGGCAGCGCGGCGCGCATCGATGCACTGGAAGCCGCGCTCGCTGCCGCGAACGTGCCTCTCGCGAGCCGGGAGGTCGTCACCGTGGCTCGGGTGGAGGCGGGCATCCCGGAGTGGGGCGCCGAGATCGACGCCGACACGATTCCGCAGGAGGCGAACCTCGACACGCTGGGCGCCATCTCGTTCAACAAGGGCTGCTACACGGGGCAAGAAGTCGTCGTGCGCATCCAGCATCGCGGGCACGTCAATAAACACCTACGCCGACTGGTCGCGTCGGAGCCGATGCCAGTGGGCTCTACCGTGTTGGATGCAGAGGGGAAGGACGTCGGCGCCGTGCGCGCGAGCGTCGTCTCACCCACGCAGGGGCCGCTCGCGATCGCCATGGTGCGACGCGAGGTCGAGCCGGGGAGCACCGTTACCGTTCGCTTTGCAGCGCGCGATATCTCCGCGCGCTGCGAAGCGATCGGCTACGCTACATCTTCGTAGCGGTCGTGTCGGTGGTGTCGGTCCGCATCGTGGTGTCAGCCGTCGTATCCACCGCGGCTGGCGGCGTGGACGGCGCGGCCGTGTCGGTCGCGTCCATATCGTCGCCGGGCGCGCAGGCAGCGAATACGAAGATCGATGCAGCAAGAACGAAACGCTTCATTGTGAAAGACTCCATCATGTAGGGGACGTGCTCCGTCGCGAGGAATTCGCTTGTTGAGCACGCGCGTTGAACGTACGGTCGCCCGGACGAGGCGTCAAACGAGATCGCGCGGGGCCTCACCACCAACAACGTTCAGCACATTAAGGGAACATTACGATGACATGGTCTGCTCCCGCACATGCGCCGAACGCCTCGACCACCGTCGTCCGGGGCGCGTGTCCACACGATTGTCCCGATACTTGCGCAACACTCGTCACCGTCGAGGCAGGCCGCGCGACACGCATCCAGGGCGATCCGAACCATCCGTTCACACAGGGCTTCCTCTGCACCAAAGTGAACAGATATCTGGAACGTACCTACCACGCGGAACGTGTCCTGACGCCGCTCAGGCGCGTCGGGCCGAAGGGATCCAGCGAGTTCGTGGCGGCCTCATGGGACGACGCACTCGACGCCATCGCATTACGCCTCAATGAGATAGCGCGCTCCACCGACGGCCCGCAGGCGATCTTGCCGTATTCCTACGCCGGCACCATGGGCTATTTGCAAGGCGAGTCCATGGACCGCCGCTTCTTTCATCTGCTGGGCGCCTCGCACTTGGACCGCACCATCTGCGCCACCGCCGGCATGATGGGTATGCGCATGACCGTCGGCTCCAGCATCGGCGCCGACGCCGAGTGCGTGCCGGAGAGCGACCTCGTGCTGCTGTGGGGCACGAACACGCTCACGTCCAACCCACACCTCTGGCCGCTGGTCCTCAAGGCGCGCGCCGCTGGCGCGCCCGTGATCTGCATCGACCCCATCCGCACACGCACGGCCGAGCAGTGCGACGAGTGGATCAGCATCCGGCCGGGCACGGACGCCGCGCTCGCCCTCGGCATGATGCATGTGCTGTTCGCGGAAGGCCTGCAGGACGACGACTATCTGGCGCGCTACACGCTCGGCGCCGACGACCTGCGTGAGCGCGTGCGTGACTATCCGCCGTCGCGCGTCGCAGGGATCACCGGCATTCCTGAAGAACGCATCACGACGCTCGCACGGCAGTACGGCAAGGCGCGGGCCGCCTTTGTGCGCATCAACTACGGCCTGCAGCGCCACGGTGGCGGCGCGATGGCCGTACGCACGATCGCGTGCCTGCCGGCCGTCACGGGACATTGGCGCCATCCCGGTGGCGGCGTACAGCTCTCGTCGAGCGGTAACTTCGCCTTCGACAAGGCGACGCTGCAGCGCGCGGATCTCTCGCCCGCCGGCACGCGCACGATCAACATGTCGCTGCTCGGCAACGCGCTCACGCAACCGGACGCCGGCGTGGGCGGTCCGCCGGTTCGCGCGCTCGTGGTGTACAACTCCAATCCGGGCGCCATCGCCCCGGACCATGACGCCGTGGTGCGCGGGCTCATGCGCGACGACCTCTTCACCGTGGTCCTCGAGCATTTCCGGACCGACACCTGCGATTACGCCGACTGGATCCTGCCTGCCACCACGCAGCTCGAGCATTGGGACGTGCATTTCTCCTATGGTCATCTTTACGCATCGCTCAACAAGCCGGCCATCGCACCTCTGGGCGAAGCCCTGCCGAACACCGAGATCTTCCGGCGGCTCGCTGCGCGCATGGGACTCGAGCACGAATGCCTGCATGACGACGACGTCACCCTCGTGAAGCAGGCGCTGGGTTCCACCGACTCGCGCATGGCGACCGTCACGTGGGAGGCCCTCGACGAGCACGGCTGGGTGCGGCTCAACCTGCCGAAGCCCTATGCGCCCTTCGCCGAGGGGCAGTTTCGCACGCCGAGCGGCAAGTGCGAGTTCCGGTCTGAGCGCATGGCCGCCATGGGGCTCGATCCGCTCCCGGCGTTCACGCCGCCGCATGAGTTCCCCGAGTCCGTGCCCGAGCTTGCCGCACGCTATCCCATCGCGCTGGTCTCGTCGCCCGCGCACCAGTTCCTCAACTCCACGTTCGTCAACGTGGGGCCCTTGCAGCGCGCCGCGCGTGAACCGGAGATCAGCCTGCATCCGCATGATGCGGAGCGGCGCGGCATCGTCGACGGCATGACGGTGATGGTCGAGAACGACCGCGGGCACTTCCGGGCCACGGCGCGTCTGCGCGAGGGCATCCGCGAAGGCGTGGCATGGGCGCCGGGCGTGTGGTGGGCGAAGCTCTCGCGTGATGGCTCGCACGTGAACTCCACGACGAGCCAGAACCTGACCGACATGGGTGGCGGACCGACCTTTTACGACAATCTGGTGGAGATCCGGGTCACTTGAGCAAGACACTTCCCCAGACGCTCGGCGCGCTGGCGGCCTCGCCGTTTGGCGGACCCAAGCTGCGCGGCCGCTCCGTGAAGGACGAGTTGCGCGCCAACCTCCTGAAGCGCCTCGCTGACGGCAAGCCGCTGTTCCCGGGCGTGTTGGGCTACGAGGACACGGTGATGCCGCAGATCGTGAACGCGTTGCTCTCGCGGCACCACTTCATCCTGCTCGGCCTGCGCGGCCAGGCCAAGTCGCGCATCCTGCGCGCGCTCACCACGCTGCTGGATCCCGCGCTGCCGGTGATTGACGGCAGTGAGACGAACGACGACCCATTCAAGCCGATCTCACGCTTCGGTCGGGACCGACTGGCCGAGGCCGGCGACGACACACCGATCGCTTGGCTCGCGCCCGACCAGCGCTATGTGGAGAAGCTCGCCACGCCCGATGTGACGATGGCCGACCTCATCGGCGACCTCGACCCCATCAAGGCCGCGCGCGGCGGGCACATGCTGGCCGATGAACTCTCGATTCACTACGGGATGCTGCCGCGCGCCAATCGCGGCATCTTCGCGCTGAACGAGCTGCCCGACCTGGCCGGCAAGGTGCAGGTGGGGCTCTTCAACGTGATGCAGGAAGGCGACGTGCAGATCAAGGGCTACCCCGTGCGCCTCGCGCTGGATGTGGTGCTCGCATTCACGGCAAACCCCGAGGACTACACCGCGCGAGGCAAGATCATCACGCCGCTCAAGGACCGCATCGGCAGTGAGATCCAGACGCATTATCCCGCGACGGTCGCCCTGGCCATGCAGATCACGGCGCAGGAGGCGTGGGCCGACCGCGACGGGCTTCCCGTGCGCGTGCCGGCCATCGTCGCGGAGGTCGCCGAGCGCGTCGCGTTCGAGGCGCGCCAGGAGAAGCGCATCGACCAGCGGAGCGGGGTCTCGCAGCGGCTCGCCATCACGTTGCTCGAGAACGTGATCTCCAACGCCGAGCGGCGCGCCGTGCATGCCGGCGAGAAGACGGTGGAGCCGCGGCTCGCGGACATCTACGCGGCGCTCCCGGCCATCACGGGCAAGATCGAACTCGAGTACGAGGGCGAACTCATCGGCGGCGCGGTGATCGCGCGCGAGCTGATCCGTCGCGCGGCGGACGCGACGCTGGATGACCATACCGACGGACTCGACCTCGATGACATCGTGATGTGGTTCGACACCGGTTCCGCGCTGCAGGTCAGCGACGACGCGGGCACGACGATCGCGCGCGCGGGATTCGCCGCGGTGCCGGGGCTCATCGAACGGGTCGTGGCCTCGGACCTGCCCACCGATACGGACGCGGACGCCGTGGCTGCCTGCGAACTCGTATTGGAAGCGCTTGTCGCACGCCGCAAGCTCTCGCGCTCCGAGAGCGGCGAGTACGGGCGCTCAGCGCGTCGCAAGTCCGGGATGCCGCCGGAATATCCAGAGCGCGAAGAGTAGCATCAGCGCCGCGGACCCACCTACGGCCCACGCGGCACTCGTGGCGCTGGCGACCGCTCCCGAGAGGAAACTCCCGGCCGGCGACGCGCCGATGTAGAGCATGACGTACAGCGCCATCACGCGCCCGCGCATTGCGTCCGGCGCGATGTCCTGCAGCAGCGCATTCACAAGGGCGTTGTTCACGATCATGGCGGCGCCCACACCCACGAGCGCGAGCCCGACGAACGTGGGGGAACGCATGAGCGAGACCGTAACGAGCAGTGCCGGGTACACGACCGACGCGATGCGCAACGTGTTGCCGCGTTTGGCGCCGCCCCCGGTCGCCGCAATGGCCAGCGCCCCGACCACGGCGCCGATGCCGATGCACGCCATGAGCGCGCCGTAGCCTTCGGCACCCATGCCCAGCACGTCGCGCGCGACCACGGGCAGCAGCGTGAGGATCGGCACACCCAGCAACGAGAACACCGTCGCCATGACCATGAGCATCGGCAGCGGCGGCGTATCGCGCACGTGGATGAGCGCCTCGCGCATGCCGGCCAGCGAACTGCCCGCACCGCGCACGACGGCGCGCCGCTCGGGTAGCCGGATCATGCCGAGTCCCGCCAGCACGACGAGGTAACTCAGCGCGTTGACGCCGAACGCCCACGCGACGCCGCCCTGCGCGATCACCACGGCCGCGAGCGACGGCCCGAGGATGCGCGCCAGGTTGAAACCCGTCGAGTTGAGCGCAATCGCGCGCGGCAGGTCCGGCTTGCCGACGAGTTCCACGATAAGGGACTGGCGCGCGGGGATCTCGAACGCCGCCAGCGTGCCGCCGAAGAGCGCCAGCGTGATGAGCCAGTGAATCGTGAGATGGCCCGTGAACGCGAGCACAGAGAGCGCGCTCGCCTCCACGAGCATCAGCGACTGCGCGATGCGCACGACGCGCAGCTTCTCGTTGCGGTCGGCGACGACGCCGCCGGGCAGCGAGAACAGCAGCACGGGAAACGTGCCGGCGGCGGCCGCGAGTCCCACCATGAACGGGTCGTTGGAGAGCTCGAGCGCCGTCCAGCCGATGGCCACCTGCTGCATCCATGTACCGATGAGCGAGATGGTCTGGCCGGTCCAGAACAATCGAAAGTTCCGGTACTGGATCAGCGTCCGGAACGGATTGAGCGAGTTTGCAGAAGCGGGGAGAGGTGAGGCCATGGGGCGACGCGTAAGTTCGCGGAACGCCCGCGCGCGCGGCAGTGCGTGTTCGGCGGAACGCCCCTCGGCCCGCACGGGTTACATTCCCGAAGGAGCCCGCGCATGCGATCGCACACCTATTCCAAGTTCAGTCCCGACTCCGCCGACGCGGTGGACCTGCAGGCGATCCTCGACAAGCTCGCGGATTTCCTGTTGCAGTCGGGTTTCGCCGGCGGCGGCCCCTCAAACCCGTGGGGCGAGCCCGACGAGCCCGAGGGCGACCGCTCGCTCGACGCGCTGCGGCAGGCGATCCTCGACGCGCTCATCCAGAGCGGGCAGTTCACGCCGGAGATGCTCGAGGCGCTGCGCGGAGATGGCGACGAGCTGTCGGAGGCCAAGCTCTCCAAGCTGCTCGACGACATCGTCCAGCGACTCATGGCCGAAGGATTCCTCAAGGCGGACCAGGCGCCGCAGGCGCCATCGGGGCATCAGCCCATGTTCGGCCCGGGCGGTCTCGCGCGGGCGGCCGCACAGGACGTGCAGTTCGACCTGACCAGCAAGGGCATCGACTTCCTGGGCTACAAAGCGCTGCGTGGCATCCTGGGCGGATTCGGCAAGAGCAACTTCGGCTCGCACGACACACCCTTCCTCGCCACCGGCATCGAGGCCGACGCCGGCAGCAAGCCGTACGAGTTCGGCGACGCGCTCAACCTCGACGTCAACGAGACGCTGCGCAACGCGCTCGCGCGCACGGGCTCGCTCGATATCCCGATCGACCTCGATTACTCGGACTTGATGGTGCGGCAGAGCGAGTACCGGTCGAGCTGCGCGACCGTGCTGATGCTCGACTGCTCACACTCGATGATCCTGTATGGCGAGGACCGGTTCACGCCCGCCAAGAAAGTCGCGCTCGCACTGACGCACCTCATCCGCACGCAGTTCCCGGGCGACTCCATCAAGGTCGTGCTCTTCCACGACTCGGCCGAGGAGATCCCGATCGGCGCGCTGGCCAAGGCGCAGGTGGGGCCGTATCACACGAACACGGCCGAGGGGCTCAAGCTCGCGCGGCGGCTGCTGATGGCGCAGAAGAAGGACATGCGCCAGATCGTGATGATCACCGACGGCAAGCCGAGCGCACTGACGATGCCGGACGGACGCATCTACAAGAACTCCATGGGCCTCGACGCGTTCGTGTTGCAGGAGACGCTCACCGAGGTGGCCGCGTGCCGCAAGAGCGCGATCCCGGTGAACACGTTCATGCTCGCGCGCGAGCGCGCGTTGGTCGAGTTCGTGAAGGTGATGAGTTCGATCACGCGCGGGCGGGCCTATTTCACGAACACGATGACGTTGGGCCAGTTCATCCTCATGGATTTCCTGCGGAAGAAGACGCGCAAGGTGAGTTGAGGGCGGCACCCCGCACGCTCGGGTGCAACGGCACGTGTGCAAGCCGGCGCCCGGCAAGCGTCTCCTGCGTGACAGCGCGCCCGCCCGTACGTTTGGGGCAGCGCATTCCTTTCACGCTCAGGAGATCCCGTGCTTCGCGACAAGTCCCGCTTGTTCCTGGTAGGCGCAATGGCCGCAACGGCGCTCGCGGTTGGGCTCGGCGGCTGCGGCGGCGGTTCGGGCGGTGAGGCCGAGTCAACCAGCTCCGCTGACGCCATGGCCGAGCGCGCACCCGCTCCGAGCGCCCAGCTGAATGCACCCGACCAGGACTTCTCCGGTCGTGGCGTACGGACGAGCGACGCGCTCGCAGCGGTGACCGCGCCGGGCATCCCCGCCCCGCCGCCCCCGCAGGACAACGCGCAGCCCGGTTCGATGCTCATCCGCAATGGGAACGTCTCCATCCGCGTGGACTCCCTCGAGCCCGCCATGGACGCCGTGCGCCGACTCGCCACCGACCTCGGCGGATTCGTCGGCAATGTGTCGGTGAGCACCGGCGACTACGAAGTCCGCAGCGCGACGCTGCAACTGCGCGTCCCCTCCAATCGGTTCGACGACGCGATGGGCGGCATGGCGCCGCTGGGCAAGGTGGAGCACAGCTCGACCACGGTCCTCGATGTGGGCGAGGAGCACGTGGACATCACGACGCGCATCGCGAACGCCAAGCGGCTCGAGGCGCGGCTCGTCCAGTTGCTCGCCTCGCGAACGGGCAGCCTCGAGGACGTGCTCGCGGTGGAGCGCGAACTCGCACGGGTGCGCGAGGACATCGAGCGGCGCGAGGCGCGGCTGCGGTTCCTCGATTCCCGCGTCGCACTCAGCACCATCGACGTCACCGTCAGCGAGCGTGGGCCGGTGGTGGGGTCATCGCCCGGCCGCAGCGTCATCGGCCAGGCGTTCGTCGGCGCGTGGCGCAACTTCGTTGGTCTCGTCGCGTTCCTGATCGAGTCACTCGGCGTCATCATTCCGCTCGTGTTGGTCATCTGGGCCGCGCTGCGACTCTTCAGGCGTCGGCGTCGCCACTACCCGGGCCAGGCGTAGCGCGCAGTGGTGCCAGCACGATTCATTGCGGCGACGTTCGTGCTGGCACTGTCGGCTCATGGGGATGCGTCGTGGGCGCAGGATTCACCGACCCCGTTGCCAAGGCTGCCCGAGCGGTACGATACGCTTCTCGTCTCAGGCGAAGACTCCGTGCTCGGCCGCGAGATAGTGATCTGGACACGGCTCGGGTTGGAGCTGCTGCAAGTGCACAGGTGGACCAGCGCCGTCGACGGCACGAGCGA